>CAZBBK010000035.1:0-60282 GCA_964490075.1 uncultured Gemmatimonadota bacterium
TTTGTCTCTCATGGGAAATCAGCCTAATCTACCCACTCGATCAGGGGAAGAGCCAATATTTGAAAAGCCTCGGCGTCGAGATCGATCCACACGGCAAGATGCCGGACGTTGTCATCCACCGCGCCGAACAAAACTGGCTCATTCTCATCGAAGCGGTGACCTCCCATGGCCCGGTCAACGTGCTTCGACACAATCAACTCAAAGATCTTTTCGCGGGATCGACCGCTGGCCTCGTCTTCGTGACCGCCTTTCTGGACCGGAAAGCAATGCGAGAGTACCTGCCCGACATCGCCAGGGAGACTGAGGTCTGGGTCGCTGACGCGCCTGAGCATCTTATCCACTTCAATGGTGAACGTTTCCTCGGTCCTCACGAAGAGGTGTAGTGGTTGCTCGGGTTTTCGAGCGTGGCGTTGCCCCCGCCAACAAGAGCGGAGCCGCACGGCGAGAACGTAGTTCAATAACGCATGGGGCTCTTGGGGGCACAACCACGAGATTACGAGCATGGGTGAGGGGATAGCCGACCGAGATTCGAGGATCGTAGGAATAGCACAGGAGATGCCCACGTTCTCGGCTCACCACGAAAGCGCGGTCGGCGAAGACCACACCCAATGAGCTCGGGGTGTCGATCGTCTCCCCTTTGCTCTCTTCCAGCACGATCTCCTGATCGGTCTCGGTGACGGCCAGCAGATTCAAGAAATGGCGCTCGGCTGCCACGTTGACGCCTGGTCGCGGCACACCGCCGTAGTAGATCTCGAGCCGCCAGTTGCCGGGCCGATTGTTGCCGTGATCCTGGGCGCAGAGCTCGTCGATGTTGTGGTACAGCTTCCCCCCCAGCATGAAGAGCCCGAGACGACTCTCACGGTTCCGGCGATCGCCTTCCGGACGGCGCACCACGAAACGCATGTCGCTGAGCCCATCGTCTCCGCCCTCGGCCTGACCGAGCATGTCGATCGCGCGGCTGGCGGCGCCCGGAACCAGGGTCTCCACTTCCAAGCGCCCTCCCCCGACCTCGCGCGACTGAAAGAGGCTCAGGCCGTCGCGAGGAAACTCGGGCATCGTGCCCAATCCGCCGTGCAGGACCCACACCTTCTTGTTACTCGGATCCACGCTCTTGATGTGATCCACATACTGACTACTCGCCGCATCCAAGAACTCCGCCTGCCAACGCAGATAACGCCCCCGCGGATTGGGGCTGTCCAGCGAGAGCTCGACGATCTCGACCTGCGGCATCGGTGCGGTGGCGGGCACGCTGAGCGTGTCCATCGGCATCCAGTCCTGGTCGGAGAGGGTGTTCGAGGTCTGGAAGTAGAAGTGCAGGTCGGAGCTGCCGGTGAGGCTCAGCTCGGTGAGCTTGATCTGGGAAGTGGCGTGGGTGTAGGGCAGTACCTCCCAGACCTCGTCTTGCGACTGGTCGATGGTGGTGGCGCTGCCGGTGATCTTGATCTCGCTCTGGCCCTGCTCGGACTGTGCGAAGGCAGTCGTCGGCACGGCCAGAGGCAGGGCGACGAGGATGTGGCGCAATGCGGCGCGGACGGAAAGACCGCGAGCCGCGAATCGGTGACGGCACATGGGGGGCTCCCTTCTCGATGCGGGTTCGGATGGTCGCGCTACTGGCATCCCACCGCGATCGCTCTGAAGGTGAACCACTGGAGGGGGGGCGTGCGACCGTGAGGCGGACTCGCCACCTCAAACCATCCAGTACTCCGCCCGCGGATCCCCCTCGTGGATCTCGATCCGGATGGCGTCGTGCTCGGGGTAGCGCAGCGGGGCATCCTCGCCCTTGCGGTGCAGCAGCAGGCGCAGCTCCAGCGCCGAGCCAGGGCCCGCCCCGAGCAGCTCCAGCGGGCAACCCAGCTCAAGACAGCTCGCCAGCGCCACTTCGATCCCGGTGCCGGCACGCCTTCGCCACCGGTCGCCGTCCCCCTCTCCCTCTTCATCTCGCTCTTCGAAAACTGTTACCAGCGGATCTCCCACCCAACCCAACAGAATCACCAATCTGCGCCGCAGCGGCCGCAGGAACTCGATCGTCAAGCGCGACCCCGGCGGCAGCTTCTCGGTGATGGTTGCGCCGTTGCCGCTGAGCAGCAAATAGAGTGTCGCTGGATCAAAGCCGAAGCGCAGGTGGCCGAAGGGCGGCTCTTCGCTGCTCTGGTGCATCGCTCCCTGCGCCGAGACGATCTCTGCGACGCCCCCCTCGAGCCATTCGTAGTAGTGCGAGATCTCACCGTCGATGATCGGCCGCAGATGGGCGCGGGGCATGCGCACCCGCGGCCCCCGCGACACCCGCTCCGCGATCGGCAGCAAGAGCTCGGGCGGCACCGGCAGGTCGAGGATCTCGTAGACCCTCTGCAAGTGAGCGCGAAAGAGACGGTCGAAGAGGTCGAGATCGGGCGTGTGATGATCTGGCCCGTACCACCAGTTCCAGTCCGAGCCTTCGGCGATGTAAATCTGTCGCCAGGCGGCCGCGCGCGCCTCGGAATCCAGGTCGGCTTCGGCTGCGACCAGGGCGGATCGAGCCTCGGCGAGCAGATCCCAGGCGCGGTTGTCCTCCTGGTGGCCGATCCAGACCGAGAAGTCGGCCCGAATCCACGATCCGGCGCGCAGCCGATCGATCCGGGCGCAGGCGCAGTCACGCTCGGCCACCAGCTCGCCGATGGTGCGGCAGCGGATGTCGGGCGCGGCGGCCAGCGACTCGTAGAGCCGGCGCAAGAAAGGGGCGCCGTCGTCGGGGAAATGTTCCCAGGCGTTTTCGCCGTCGAGGATCAGGGGGATCACGCAGTGTTCGGGATCGGAGCTTTCGGCGGCGCGCCGGCGGATCAGGGTGAGCAGATCATCGACCGCGGCGGCCGCGGGCCACTGCGAGTAGACGAAGCCGATCCGATCGGAGAGGGCGTGATCGCGAAAGACGATTGCCACGTCGTCGAAGAAGAATAGCTGTCGTGGGTCGACACTTCCTCCGGGCGAATGCCGCAGCACGTCCTCGTCCGACGCGCACCAGGCGAAGCCATGCTCGCCGAAGAGACGGATCGCCGCCTCGCTCAGCGACCCCTCGGCGGGCCAGATCCCGGCCGGTGCGGCGCCGAAGAGGCGGGTGTGGAGCTCGATCGCGGCGGCCACCTGCGCCGCGGCATCCTCGGGATGGGCGAAGGGACGGTCGGGGAGAACGATCTCGGGCAGCGCCTCACGGGCGGCGCGGTGATCGATCACCAAGGGCAGGATCGGGTGGTAGAAGGGAGTCGTGCTGAGCTCCAGCCGCCCCTCCGCCTCGAGCCGGCGATAGGTCGGCACCACGCGTCCGAGCAGCTCGCGATGCAGATCGAGCACCGCCCGCACGTCGGCCATGTCGAAGTCGCGGTCCTTCTCCAGCAGCTCGGCGGCGACGGTGCCGCGGCGCAGCATCGGATCGATCCAGGCCAGGTTGAAATGGACCGCCAGATCGACGAAGTCGTTCACCGAGAACCGTCTTGCGGCATCGGCCAGAGGCAGGCGGTCGTCGCCGCGCTGGTGCAACAGCTCGTAGTAGCGCGCTGAGCGCCGGATCATGGTCGGCCCGTGGGCGCTGAAGAAGTGGCGCAGGACCTTCTCGGCCTCGTCGGCGCTGAGCGAATCGGCGCGCAGCGACCACTGCTCGAAGAGATCGACCGTCCGCCCCTCCACGTAGTCCTCGATCTGTTCCAGCAGCGAGGGCACCAGGTTGAAATTCACCGCCACCCCGTCCACCGCGGCCGACACCAGAGGCATGTCGACGTAGTCCTTGGCGGCGTGCAGACGCACCCAGGGCAGCTCCGTAACTCCGCTCCCGGGATGCCGGTAGTGGGGTTGGTGCATATGCCAGAGGATGACGAGATTGATGGCCACCTCCCTTCGATCGGGCGTTCGCGAGGAAACGCCAGCTCGGCGGCCGCGGCTCACGCGGCCCGCCCGCGGGGGCAGGGCTCGCTCCGCTTGTAAAGCAGGGCAACACCGAGGGCGTCAGCGGCGCTCCTCACAACCAGTCGATCAACACTCGAACCAGTCGCCCCAGCGACGGAACCGCATTCATCACCTCGGCCCGTTCGGCGCCACTCGCTCCCTGGGCGGCTCTACCGAAAACCCGGTCTCGAGCAAGATGCTCTTTCTGATCGATTGCCCGCTCGAGCAGGTCTGCTTCGCCGAGATCCTCTCGACGACGGTCCAAGATCACCCGCCTGCACGATCCTCGCGGGAGTCCCAACTGCTGCGCCGCCCGGTCGGAATCCAGGACGGCGACCGCCAACGCACCGTTGGCGTTCAAGTTGTCCAGATCCTGCCGGATGGTGGCAACGACTTTCGTCGCACCTTTGCGAGGGTTGCCGAGCAGGACCTTGCGGATCTCCCAAATGTCTCGACCCGAGCCATCGGCAACCAGGGCGCAGACCAGTTCGTGTGGGCGAAACTCCTTGGTGCCCCGATCTCTGGAGCTCTCATACAGGATCGTCGCGCGAACTCGGCTCAATTCGCGTCATCCGAGTCGTTGCGTGGACCAAGAACATGCGGCAGGTAGTCGGCGGCGCGCAGATTCCCAATACCTCGGTAGTCCTTCAACCAGCGCTGCAAGCTCGTGGCATCCAGTCGCCGCAGCGTTGAGCTGCGGTCTTCCTCGACATCCAGGACCACAGCTGCCTTCTCCGGGCTATCCAGAACATCCAGCAACACATCCGAGTGCGTGGCCACCACCACCGGAACCGACACGGAAGCGCTCTCCAGAAGCGTCATCACTCGCGCCTGTAGCTCTGGGTGAAGGTGGGTCTCCGGCTCGTCGAAAGCGAGCAAGGTCGCGTTCGTCTCCAGGCGCAACGACGCCACGAGTGCCAGGTAGGCGAGAGTGCCGTCGGAGAGCATGGTCGCGGGGATGGACTCCCCCGACTCGTACTTCAGCGGGCCCGGCGACGCACACCCGCGAGATCCGCCGTCCCCACACCTCAGGAAGGGTCGCGCTCCAGCGGCGGCCGATAAAGCAACAAAGTCCGCCCGATCTGCCCAGGACACTCCGACTCGGTCCGAGCGGCAAGCTCCTCGACGACCTGGGGACGCGTCACCGGACACTCCCGCGCCAGCCGCACCTTGATCAAGGCGTTGGCGGCCAGGCACTCGTCGGCCGACCGGACCACCTCTTCGCTCAGGCCGGCCTTGCCGACGATCACGCTGGCGGCGAGCTTCTGCCCGGCACGGCGCAGCTCGGCTCGATCGCGGCTCTGCAGCGGCAGCCGGTATCTTCTCATCGGTCCTCTCCTCCGTCGCCCAGCAGGGCCTGGTACTCCTCGGCATAGCGCCGCGCCATGGCGTCGGCCGCGAACATCTCGCGGGCCCGCTCGCGCCCCGCCGCGGCGAGGCGCGCCGCCTGCTCGGGGTCGTGCAAGAGCCGCAGGATGGCATCGGCCAGAGGTCGGCCGGCGCGCGCCGGCACCAGCAAGCCGCTGCGCTCGTGCTCGACCACCTCGTTGTTGCCTTCGGTGTCGGCGGCGATCACCGGCACCCCCAGCGCCATCGCCTCCATCAGCACCAGGCTCGAGCCCTCGCCGAAAAGCGAAGGCAGCACCTTGATGCTCAGCGAGGAGAGTACCTCGGGAATGTCGGATCGGAAGCCGAGGGTGCGCACCCGCTCTTCCACACCGCGCTCCCGCGCCCGCCTCCGCAGCACCTCCAAGTAGTCCCCGTCCCCAACCCAGTCCCCATGCCCCACCAGCACCAGCAGCGCCTCCGGCGCCTTCTCGACCACGTGCGCCATGGCGTCGAT
Organism: uncultured Gemmatimonadota bacterium; assembly: GCA_964490075.1. Classification (GTDB taxonomy): domain Bacteria; genus CAZBBK01. The sequence goes on from CAZBBK010000035.1 coordinate 5,756, forward strand.
CAGGTATTCCGCCCCCTTGCGCGGCCGGAAGCTGGCCACCATCCCGATCAGCGGCGCATCTTCGGCGATCCCCAGCTCGGCGCGCAGCACCCGGGGGTAAGGAGCCCGCTCCAGCAACACCGGATCGAAGCTGTTGTAGATGACGCCGATCTTGGCGCCGCGCACGCCGAGTTGTCGCAGGTCGTCGGCCGCCGCCCGGCTCACCGCCACGTAGCGCGTGGTGAGGAACGAGGTCAAGCGCTCCACCGTGGCGTTCACGCGGCTCGGCGCCTCGGCGTTGGTATCGCGCGAGATCGGCGCCTGCACGATGGTCAGGATCGGCACCCCACAGAGCAGCCGGGCCACGCGCCCGACCAGGTTGGTGCGCGCGGTCTGGGTCACCATCAGGTCGGGCCGGACCCGGTCGGCGATACGCGCCACGGCGAGCGCCACGCCCAGGTCCGCCTTGCCCTTCATCGGCACCACCTCGACCGGGATGCCGAGCGCTTCCACCCGCGTCCGCAGCAGCCCATCCGCCAGGCAGACCAGGGTCGGCTCGAAGCGGGTGCGGTCGAGGTACTGGAGCAGCAGGTAAAGCGACTGCTCGCCGCCGCTCCAGTGGGCGCCGTGGATCAGGTGCAGGATCCGTTTGGGTCGACTCGATGGGGGCATGATGCGCGGGGTGGACTCAGACCGAGAGCGAGGCGGCGCGCAGCTCGTTCTCGCCGATCGGCACGTTGATGACATAGGGAAGGGCGGAGTCCAACCCCCGCCGGATCGCCGGAGCCAGCTTCTCGCCCGGCTCGATCGTCTCGCCGGCGCCGCCCAGCGCACGCGCCACCGCGGCGTAGTCGGTCGCCCCCAGGGCGGTGGCGACGGCGCGCTCCTCGCCATACATCTGCACCTGGCCGCGGCGAATCTGGGTCCAGGCAGCGTCGTTGCCGACCACCGCGAGGAAGGGGATGCCTTGACGCGCGCAAGCCTCGATCTCGAAGCCGTTGAAGCCGACCGAGCCGTCGCCCCAGACCAGCACCACCGGCGCATCGGGATGCGCGAGGCGGGCCGCCATGGCGTAGCCCGGGCCGACGCCCAGGGTGCCGAGAGGGCCGGCGTCGAGCCAGCGCCCGGCCGCGCCGGGACGGATCATGCTGGCCACCGAAGCGACGAAATCGCCGCCGTCCCCGATCACGAAGGCATCGGCCGGCAGGGCGGCGGCGAGCTCGGCGCCGACCCGCAGCGGGTGGATCGGGAAGTCGGCGCCAACCGCGAGCTGCCGCAGCTTCTCGCGCCGGGCCGCATCGGCGGATCGGACCCGGACCAGCCACGGGTCGTCGTCGGCCAGCCGCGCGGCATTGTCGGGCAGAGCGGCGGCCAGCCCCGCGAGAGCGAGCCCCACGTCGCCGACGATGCCGGCGTCGGCGGGGCGGTTGCGGTCGATCTCGCGCGCATCGAGATCGACCCGGATCAGCTTCAGATGGTCCGGCCAGGCGGGCGCCGCGCCGTAGCCGATGCGGAAGTCGAGGGGCGTGCCGATCACCAGCGCCAGGTCGGCTTCCGCGAGCGCTCGGCCGCGCCCGCCGGTGAGGTACGAGGGGTGGTCGGGGGGCAGGCATCCGCGGCCCTGGCCGTTCAGATAGGCGGGCAGATTGAGCCGCTCGCAGAGTGTGCGCAGCTCGGCGGCCGCATCACACCAGAACACCTGCGATCCCGCGACCAGCAGCGGGCGCCGCGCCCGCGCCAGCAACGCCGCCGCCTCCTCGACCTTGACCGGATCGACCCCGGCCCTCGGCCGCCGCGCCGACCGCCCGGCGACCGGCGCCTCGCTCGGCTCGCTCGGCGTCATCATCAGGTCGAGCGGCACCTCGAGAAACACCGGCCCGGGAACCCCGGCCAGCGCCTCGCGAAAGGCGGCAGCCACGTACTCCTCGGCGCGCGCGCTCTCCGGCAGCCGCCGCGCCCACTTGGTCACCGGGGCGACCATCGCCAGGTGGTCGCTCTCCTGCAGCGCCCCGCGGTCGCGCAGCGCGTGCGGCGCCTGGCCGCCGATCACCACCAGCGGCGTGCTCGAGCGTTGCGCGTTGGCCATGGCGGTGATCGCGTTGGCGACGCCGGGGCCGGCGGTCAGCAGAGCCACGCCGGGCCGTCGAGTGACCCGCGCCCAGCCTTCGGCGGCGAAGGCGGCGGTCTGCTCGTGACGCACGTCGACCACCCGAATTCCGGTCGCCAGGCAGCCCTCGTAGATGTCCATGATGTGGCCGCCGCAGAGCGTGAAGACGTGCGAGACCTCTTCGGCGGCGAGGGCGCGGGCGATGGCGTGCCCGGCGGAGCGCTGATCAGTCATCTCGATCGATCTCTCGAGTCAGGGAGAGCCGGTGCAGCCCGAGTCGCCGACCGCGTGCCACAGCAGTCCGCCCGGACCCCCGTAGGCGCCGAGGTCGGGGGCGGAGCTGTTGTAGGTGGCGTAGATGCTGTCGACTTCGGACCAGGCGATGCCGTCAGGATCGCCCGTTCCGGCGTCGACGCAAGGCGAGAGCGGGTGCAGAACCGACCTGTACTCTCCGAAATCGATCAGATGCGGCCACGCGTCGAAATTCCCCTCTCCTTCCCAACCGCCGTAGACGCAGCTGTAGACCAGCTCCGGTTGGCCGCCCAGGGTGTCGATCTGGGCCGGTCCGTTGCCCCAGAGAATGCAGTTTTCGATGAAGGGGCTCGGCGCCCCGATGATGGTGAGGGCGCCGGAGTGGATGTTGTCGGTGACGTTGCCGCGGATGGTGCAGTGGCGGACGGTCGGCGCGTCCCAGAGCATCTGGCCCGGCTGCGTGGAGTGGAAGGTGATGGCGGCGCCCGCGGTGCGCGAGAAGTTGCCGTTGACCAGGCAGTTGTTGAGCACCGGGTTGGCATTGAGCGTGAAGAGCGCCCCTCCGCTGCCGCCAAAGTTGCCGATGGCTTCGTTGAACTGGAGCGCACAGCCGTCGATCACCGGCCGCGAGATCGAGCAGTAGAGGCCGCCGCCCTTGGTGTCCCAGTCGTCGGCGAGCCGGTTGAAGCTGATCGACGAGCGCACCAGGATCGGCGACGAGGACAGGGCGTAGATGCCGCCGCCTTGGGTCTCGGCCACATTTCCGTCGATGACGCAGTCGACGAAGCGGGCCTGGGCGGTGTCGGCGAAGAGCAGGTAGGCGCCGCCGCCGAAGCTGGCGGCGGCGGTGTTGGCGGTCAGCGTCGAACGTTCGAAGCGGGCCGGGGTGATCCCGAGCAGAAAGGCCCCGCCGCCGGCGTTGGCGCTGTTGCTGTCGATCCGGCACTCGGTGAAGAGTGGAGCGGCGTCGTCGATGTAGATTCCTCCGCCGTCGATCTCCGCCACGTTGCGACGGATGCGGCAAGCATCGAACCAGATATGCGTGCTGTCGGGCGTGCCGCTGCCATCGCCCAGACCGTAGATCGCCCCGCCGTAGGTCGCCGCGTTGTCGATGAGGGCGCATCCGTGGAGCCGCGCGGTCGAGCCGGAGTCGAAGTAGAGCGCCCCCCCGAGCCCCCCCTCAGGGGCCGAGTTCCAGCTCAGGAGGCAGTAGTGGAGCTCGGCCCGCGATTGGTCCACGCAGGCCACGCCGGCGCCAAATCCACCGAAGGACTGCACCGCATTGCCCTTGATGACGCAGCGCCAGATCTGCGGAGCAGCGCGTTCCACGTGCACGCCCCCGCCCACCTCCGCCAGCCCTCCGGTGATGGTCAAGCCGAAGAGCACGCCGCCGATGAGAGTGGTGTCGCTCGACGAGATGGTCACGGTCGATCCGGATCCGGTGCCGTCGATCACCGTCTGATTGACGGTCTGATCGCTCCAGGGATCGAGCGACTGCAAGAAGATGTTCTTGCCGAGGAAGTCGACCGGCCCCGCGTAGGTGCCGGGGGATACGATGATCCGCTGCCCGTCGCCGGCGGCTTCGATCGCCGGTTGCAGCTCGGGATAGTCGGCGGGAACGTGGATCGGTGGTACCGGCCCGGCCAGGGCGGCACCGGTGGTGGAGAGGACGATCCAGATCCGCAGGCCGGTTCTACGATGGCTCATGTCTGATCCGCCGACTGGAGGTGAGCGGCGCACGCGGGACAGCGCGCGCCCCAGGAACATACAGAGTTGATTCTACTTCGTGTCGTGAAAGGCCTCGGTGACGTACCAGTTGGCGGGTTCCTCCAGCAAGCGCCGGCGCACCTTGCGCTCGTCGAAGATCCAGTAGACCAGGGGCTGCTCGCGGCCTTCCCAGTAGAAACCGGCCTGCAGCAGGGCAGCGTAGTGCGCCTCGGTCGCCGCCAGCGAGATCTCCAACCACGGCGCCGAACCATCGGCCCAGTGCACCATGCCCAACGCCATGCCGAGCAGATCGTCGGGGTCGCAGGAGCCGAAGAGATCGACAATCTGCCAGGTGCCGTCCCCCGGATCGGGGTGCTTGATCAGGGCATAGCGCAGCAGGCGGTCGTCCTGCTCCAAGACCAGGATGGTGTAGCGGCGCCCGGGGGCGTCGTCGAAGCGCCAGCGTAGCCAGGCCAGAGTGCGCTCCTCCACGCACTGGTAATGCTCCCTCTCCCGCTCCCAGAGCTCCTCGAAACGCTCGTCGAAAGCCGGCAGCTCCCGCACCCGCGCCCGCCGGGGATGAACCCAACCGACCCTGCGCCGGCGCAGCCGGGTGCGCAGGCGGCGGCTGCGCGAAGAGAGATCGGCCCGCAGGATCTTCATCGACGCCAGGTCCCGGTAGCCCAGCAGCCGCTTGCCGATCTTGTAGGCCGCCGCTGTGGGGGCGCCGATCCCCCAGGGGACCTCCTCCATCGCCGCCCAATCCTGCTGGTGCTGATAAAGGCGCAGCTGCAGGCGCCCGCCGCGGTAGTCCTCGCGCACCACGTTGTCGACGGGGACGCCCGCCAGCGACACCTGCTTGCCCAGCTGAAAACGTCTGAGCAGGCTGCCGTAGTGCCCGACCACCCGTCCTTGCGGGTCGACCGCGACACTCGCGCACCGGTCGCCCAGGTGGGCACCGGCGAACTTCCAGTCCCACTCGGCCGCCCACTGCTCTGCGGGCGCGGATCGGTAGTCCGCGAATGCCGCGGCGGCCAGCTCCGCGATCCCGGGAAGATCTTCGGGCTCGCAAGGCCGGATCGTGAGCTCGCCAAACGACCAGACCAGACTCGGATCCTCTCGATGTCGCACGATCGTCAAGACTTCGACTCCTCGCCTCCAAGAGGCTGTTATTCTGCCCTCTTTCTATCGCCATCGACAGTCTTTCCGACGCGGCGAGCGCCGCGTGCGAGGAGTGTAGACCGATGATCAAGACCAGGCTCTTCGAGGCCGGCGTAGTCTTCTTTTCGATGATCGCGAGCACCGGCTCCGGCGCCGCGGAGGGAGGCGCCGCCGACGAGAGCGCCGATGCATGGCGCACCAAGGCGGGTCTCTACGCGGTGTTCCACACCAACCAGGGGCGCATCGTCTGCGCGCTCTTTCCGAAGAAGGCGCCCAAGACCGTGGCGAACTTCGTGGAGCTGGCCGAGGGCACCAAGGAATGGACCCACCCCGGCACCGGCAAGACGATGAAGGACAAGCGCTTCTACGACGGTCTGATCTTCCACCGGGTAATTCCGCGTTTCATGATTCAGGGTGGAGACCCGCTCGGCAAAGGATTCGGGGGACCGGGCTACCAGTTCGAAGACGAGTTCCACGAGAGCCTGAAGTTCGACCGCCCGGGTCTTCTGGCGATGGCCAACTCCGGGCCCGGCACCAACGGCAGCCAGTTCTTCATCACCGAGGCGCCGACTCCGCACCTGACCGGGCGCCACACGATCTTCGGACAGGTGGTCGACGGCATGGAGATGGTGACCAAGATCGCCAACGTGCCGCGCAGCGCCCGCGACCTGCCGAACGATCCGGTGGTGATGGAGAAGGTGGAGATCGTGCGGGTCGAGAAGTAGCACGGACCCTTCTGGCTCGTCAGAGCGCGGGCATCTCGCCGTGGTGCAAGAGCCGCAGCGAGACCCGCGCCCAGGCCAGGGGCAGCACGACATAAGGCAGCAGCGCCCCCCATCCGAGCGCGCCCACCAGCAGCACGGTGACCGCCAGCAGGGTGGGCATCTCGTGGCGGAAGAAGAGCTGCAGGAAGGCGCCGCGGTCTGCCGGCGGTGCCTGGACCAGGCCGTGGAAGGCGTGCAGCGCCGCGGCTTGGGTGAGCGCCAGGGCCAACGCGGCGGGCACGATTCGCCCGGAAGGCAGCAGCCAGACGCCCACCGCCGCCGCCACCAGGTGCAGAGCCCGGAGCGCCACGACGTAGCCGCGGAAGCTCGCCGTGGTCAGAACGCAGTCCCCCACCCGGCAGACCCCGAGCCGGAGCGCGGCGTTGGTGCCCCCCGCGGCCTGGTCCTGCTCCAGGTCTTTGAGGTGAGCCAGGGTGTTTTGCACCAGCAGCTGCACGGTCAGGAGTCCGGCCACGATCCAGGCCAGGGGGGCGAGGGCACCGGCGGCCGCGCCGCCCGCCAGCACCAGCAGGCCCATGGTGATCGCCACCGACCAGTCGGCGAAGGCGACGCGCTTCGAGCAGCGGTTGTAGAGGAAGGCCGCGGCGACCGCGGCCATGGTGATCGCCGCCGCCGCGAGCGAGAGCGCCGCCATCAACGCGAGCGCCAGGGCCCACGCCGCCCCGCAGGTCCAGGCCGCGGCCTGGGGCGAGACGCTGCCCGCCACCAGCGGCTTGGCGGCCAGGTCGGGGGCCAGCCGATCGACGTCGCGATCGCAGAGCTCGTTGTGGACGAAGCCGAAGACGTGGCAGCAGAGCCCGGCGCAGAAGAGCGCCGTGTCGCGACCGGGGGAGAAACCGGCCGACAGACTCGCCCCCATCACCGGCGCCAGGGCGGTCAGCGGCGCGGTCTGGAACCGCGCCAGTCGCAGGAAGGCGCGTGCCTGCATCGCTCACCAAACTCCGTCGCGCGAGGGCGCCGGGTCACTGGGATTCGGCTGGGGTCGGGTCGCACCGAGGGTAGCCGATCGGGTGCCCGTTGCCGGCCGGCTGAGCACCCTCTTCCTCCGCCCGGCCGCGCGGCGCCTGGTGGGCGCGGACGATTCCTTCGATGCCGCGGAAGTGGACCTGGCCGACCTCGGCGCCGGCCGCGTTCCGGCACAGCACCTGCGCCTGATCGGAAGTCGGCAGCTGCACGTCGTAGGTCATCGTGTCGCCCGGGACCACCGGTGCCGACAGCCGCAGATCGACTTTCAAGCCGGCGTCGGCCGAGGGATAGTGGAGCGGGAGCTCGAGCAGCAGGCAAACCCCCTGCCAGGCGGCTTCGATCTGCAAGGTACCGGGGTAGATGGCCCGCTCCGGGAAGTGACCGGCGAGCGCCCCGATTCCGGCCGAAATGCGTTTGCCGGCGAGCAGGCTGCTGCCCCGCTGCCAGCCGCGCACCATGTCGAGCGAGAGGTCGCGCTCGGCGCTCAGACCGAGGCGGCGCCGGATGTCGTGGAAGTCGTGGGTGACATGGCGCGGAGCCCAGGGGTCTTCGTCGACCGGGGGCAGGATGAGCTCGCTGGGGAACACCTCGGTGTTCTCGAGATCGAACATGATCCAGGTGACGCGCAGCTCCAGCAGGGTGCGCTCGGCGCCGACCACGCGCGAGTCGCAGATCCCCCACTCGGGGCTCATACGTACGCTATGCCCGAACAGATCGATCCGCTCACCGGCCCGCGGCACGCCTCTGCACTTCGCCCGCAAGTGCTTGACCACGAAGGCATGGCGGCGATCGAGGGCGAGCGCGCGGCCGAGCAGCAGCCCCTGCAGCGCCGCCTCGACGACCGCGCCCATCGGCAGCACGCGCTGCCCCGATGCGAGCTGCACCAGGCGCGGATCGCTGCCGGTGAAGTTGGCGACCGCGTGGCTGGTGCGATCCAGCTGGTAATCGAGCACTGCGTCTAGAAAGACGTAGGGCCGCCCCTGAGGCAATCGGGCGAGCAGGTCGTTGAGCAGGTGGGTCATCGAGTGGTGTCCATGGGCCGGACGATTCCCTGCGCCGCATCGGTCACGGACCGGAATGGTGGTTCCGTGCCCCCCCGGGGGGTGGCCGCCGTTGAGATAGGCGCTCACAGAATGTCATCGGTCGCTATGCTGCCGCACGTCAGGCAATCCACCGATTGTCGAGCGTGATACACCATTCTGGGCTTAAATCCGTGGACAACAACCAGGCAGCGCGCGTCATGGCGGACTTCGCCTTGCGCCGCGGGGGCATCCGATCCTGGTGGCCGACCCTGGTGTGCGCCGTGCTGGGACTCGGCGGTCAGCCGGCCGAAGCCGGGCCTTCGCCGGCGGCGGCGGCCGACATGGCCTTCATCCGCGGCTTCGAGGCGCTCCGCTACGGCGACCGCGAGGCGGCTCTGGAGCAGCTGCTTCGAGCCTGGTCGGGAGGACTTCGGAGCGCAGCCGCGGCACGCGTGTTGGGCGAAGCCGCGCTGCTCGACGGCCGCCCCGAGGCGGCGGTCGACCCCGTGCTGCGCGGCCTGGAGCTGAACTCGACCGACCGCGGGCTGGGGGTGGTCGCAGTGCAGGTCCTGGTGGCCGCGGGGCGGGCGGCCGACGCGGCGGCGATCGGAGCCGAGCTGTTGGGGCGCCCCGGCTGGACGGAGGAACCGGCGCTGGCGTTGGCGGTCGCCGGAGCAGCGCGGGTCGCGGGCGAGGGCGAAGCGGCCCGACGCCTGCTGGAACAGGCCGCCGCGAGCGAAGGGACCCGAGCACGGGCGTGGCTCGCCCTTGCGGAGCTGGCGCTCGAAGCAGGCTGCCGGGCGCGGGCGGACAGCCTCGTGGAGCTGGTGCGCGGACTCGATCCCAACGCCGAGATCGGCCGCGGCCTCGCCGAGCTGGATCGAGCCCTGGGCCACCACGACCGCGCCCGTGCCGAGCTCTCCGCGATTCTGCTGAGCGATCGCGCCGATGGCGCCGCGGCGATCGCTCTCGCCGCGCTGCTGGCCGACGCTGGACGCCACGATGCAGCGACGGCGGAGCTCGGCGCGACACTCGAAGCGGGTGCCGGGCAGCCGGTCGACCTGCTGGCGGCGCTGGCCGAGCACTACGCCGCCCGCGGCGCGTCCGAGCTCGCGGCGCAATGGGCCGACGCGGCGTTGACCGAGGCGAGAGGAAGGCCGACGCGGCGCCTGCGGGCGATTTCGGCACTGATCGAGATCGGACAGATCGAGAGAGCGCACCGCGGTCTGGTCGCCCTGGCGGCCGCCCTTCCCGGTGACCCGCGCCCCTGGTTGCGCCTGGCCGAAATCGAGCGAGCACTGGGTGGCTCGGGGGCGAGCAGACTCGGCGACGCCCTCCAGCGCCAGCCCGGCTCCGCCGCGATCACGCTGCGCTACGCACGGGCGCTGCGCGAGGAAGGGGAGATCGGTGAGGCGCTGCGGCTGCTCGACGACAGGAGCTCCGATCAGGCGGTGCTGGAGCGGGTGCGCTCTCTGTTGAAGGTCGGATCGGCCGCGGCGGCTCTCGGGGAGCTGGAGGCCCTGCGGGCTTCCGCGGAATGCAACACGCCATGGGAGCCAGATCTGTGGAGCCTGAGGGCCCGTGCCCTGGCCGAAATCGGGGACGAGGACCAGGCGCGCGCCGCGGCGGGGCGGGCTTTGGCGGCGGCCGGCGATCGCTGGGAGATCTTCGAGTCGGTCTCGATCACGATGCGCGTCCTGGGCGACGAAGAGGCGGAGCTGGCGACTCTGAGCGACGCCGCGCAGCGCTGCGGCGATGAGCCCGATCTCTATCGTCGCCTCGCTCGGGCCTGGATCCGGCGCGCCGCGCCCGATTCCGCGCGACGTGCGCTCCATGCCGGGCGCGCGGCGCGGCCCGAAGATCTTGGCCTGGTCTTGATGCAGGCCGAGCTGGCGAAGGCGGAGCTGCGACCGCACCGGGCCGATGTCTATTACCGCAAGGTGGCCGACGCAGCCGAGGTGATGCTAGATGCCGAACTGGAACGGGCGCGGATTCTGCGTCGCATCGGCATCGCCGAGCTGGCGGCCGAAGCGGCCCGGCGTGCCACCGAGATCGATCCGGGCTGCCTGCTCTGCTGGGATGAGCTCTGGCAGATCCTGGCAGAGCTCGACCGATCCGGCGAGGCGGTGCGTGCGGCCGCCACCGCCGACTCCTTGCGGCGCGCCTCCCTCTCGGGTCGCTGAGGACCGCGCGCGCACCCACCGGCGACGCAAAAGGCCCCGGAAACCAGGTTCCCGGGGCCTTCGGCAGAGAAAAGGGACCGCGGAGGGGACTAGAAGCCGCCCATGCCGCCCATGCCACCCATGCCGCCCATGCCGGCGGCGGCGGCGGGGTTCATCTCTTCCTTCTTCTCGGGAATCTCGGTCACCACCGCTTCGGTGGTCAGCATCAGCGCCGCGATCGATGCGGCATTCTGCAGCGCCGTGCGGGTCACCTGGGCCGGATCGATCACGCCGGCCTCGACCAGGTTCTCGAACTGGTTGGTGGTGGCGTTGAAGCCCTCGTTGCCCTCGCGATCGCGGATGCCCGCGACCACCAGCGGACCGACTTCACCGGCGTTTTCGGCGATGCAGCGAGCCGGCTCTTCGATGGCGCGCAGCAGAATCGCCGCCCCGGTCGCCTCGTCGTCGGTCAAGCTTTCCAGCGCCTTGCGGGCCACCGGCTCGGCGCGCAGCAGAGCCACGCCGCCGCCGGGAACGATGCCCTCTTCGACCGCGGCACGCGTGGCGTGGACCGCGTCCTCGACGCGCGCCTTCTTCTCCTTCATCTCGGACTCGGTGGGGGCGCCCACCTTGATCACGGCGACTCCGCCGGCCAGCTTCGCCAGCCGCTCCTGCAGCTTTTCGCGATCGTAGTCGGAGGTGGCGGCATCGATCTGGGAGCGAATCTGGCCGATGCGCCCCTTGATGTCGTCGGTCTTGCCGGCACCCTCGACGACGGTGGTGTTGTCCTTGTCGATGGTGATGCGCTTGGCGGTGCCGAGATCGGCGACCGTCGCGGCCTCCAGCTTCAGGCCGACCTCTTCAGAGATCACCGTGCCCCCGGTCAGGATCGCGATGTCTTCGAGCATCGCCTTGCGCCGATCGCCGAAGCCCGGGGCCTTGACGGCGGCGATGTTCAGGGTGCCGCGGATCTTGTTGACGACCAGAGTCGCCAGCGCCTCGCCCTCGATATCCTCGGCGATGATCAGCATCGGACGACCGGACTGGGCCACCTTTTCGAGCACCGGCAGGAGGTCGCGCATGTTGCTGATCTTCTTGTCGTGGATCAGGATCATCGCGTCTTCGAGCACCGCCTCCATCGCCTCGGGATCGGTCACGAAGTAAGGCGAGAGGTAGCCGCGATCGAACTGCATGCCCTCGACGAGATCCAGAGTGGTCTCCATCGACTTGGCCTCTTCGACCGTGATCACGCCGTCCTTGCCGACCTTCTCCATCGCCTCGGCGATCAGATCACCGATCACCGTGTCGCTGTTGGCGGAGATGGCGCCGACCTGGGCGATCTCTTTCTGGCCGACCGTCGGGGTCGAGAGATCGGCGACCGCCGTGACCACCTCTTTGACCGCGGTCTCGATGCCGCGCTTGAGCGCCATCGGGTTGGCGCCGGCGGTCACGTTCTTCAGGCCTTCGCGGAAGATCGCCTGAGCGAGAATGGTGGCGGTGGTGGTGCCGTCGCCGGCGTTATCGGAAGTCTTGGTCGCGACCTCGCGCACCATGCGCGCACCGATGTTCTCGAGGGGGTCGGGAAGATCGACCTCTTTGGCCACGGTGACGCCGTCCTTGGTGCTCACCGGGGAGCCGAAGGACTTGTCGAGAATTACGTTGCGACCCTTGGGGCCGAGCGTGACGGCGACCGCGCGCGCGAGCTTGTCGACGCCGGTCATCAGCTTGTCCCGGGCCGAGATCTGAAACTCTATCTGCTTTGCCATGTTGGTATTCCTGGTGTTGCTCATCGACGCCGCTCTCGGCGCGATGGCTGGGTCCGGGCCGAGCTCTCGCTCGGCCATGCCGCCGGCGTTGACTCGGCGGTGGGTGGGCTGCGTTACTCCAGAACCGCGAGCACGTCCGACTCGCGAAGAATCAGCGCCGTCTCGTCGTTCTCGACCTTGATCTCGGTCCCCGAGTACTTGCCGTAGAGGACTTTGTCGCCGTCCTTGATCTCCATGGGGATGATCTCACCGGAGTCGGCGCGACGTCCGCTGCCGATCGCAACCACCGTGCCCTCTTGCGGGCGTTCCTTGGCGGTATCGGGGATGTAGAGGCTCCCCTTCTTGGTCTCGCTCTCCTTGTTGGGCATCACCAGGATGCGATCGCCCAAGGGCTTGATGGCCATTTCTGTCGATCCTCCCGCCGCTCGCTCGGCGGCGTTTTGTGCTCGTCTCGCAGGGGTCCGGCGCCGATCTTGGTTGCAATCGGTGCGCACGGAACCCCATGCCAGGGTGTGTCGATCGATGGCCGATCGCCTGGCAGTCGTTCATTGCGAGGGGCATTTGCAAGCCCCGTACCATCGCATTAGCCATTTGTTTTCAACGGGTTTCGCTCAGCATGCCCGGTGCCGTGCTGCCATTATGGCAGTCTCGCCCCGGCGGCGGCTGACAACTCGGCGGTCCCTCAGGGATGCGAGCGTGGCGCGCGCAGCGCCCCCAAGAGCTCTCCGGCGCCGGCCGCCAGGTCGATCAGCTCTCGGGGGCGGCGCAGGGCCGAGACCAGGTGGCGGGCCAGCAACGAAGGGCGCAGGTAGAACGAGGCCAGGGCCCGGCGGCGCACCCGCCAGCCCGCGCGCGGGTCGGCCGCCGGCATCGCGGATTCGCCTTGCGCGCGCAGCACGGAATCGCCGAGCTTGGTTCCGAGTCGATGCTCGAAGAGATTGAAGGAGGCATAGTCGAGCGGCAGCGCTCGCGCCAACCGGATGGTCTCGGAATCGTCGCTCGGGTCGCCCTGCGGCAGAGCGAGCATGAAGTGTCCGAGCGTCTCGATTCCAAGCGCGCGGCACCGCCGCAACAGCGTTTCCGTACGCTCGGCGGCGTGGCGCTTGCCGTGGCGCGCCATGGCGTCGTCGCCCATCTCGATGCCGAACTGGATCAGAGAGCAGCCGGCGTCGCGCATCTCTTCCAGCAACACCTCGTCGACCGAATCGAGACGCGCCCAGCAGTTCCATACGAAAGATGCGTCGATCTCGCGAAATGCGTCGCAGACGCCCGACGCGTGCGCGCGATCGAGTCCGAAGGTGGCATCCCGCACGAAGACCCGGTGCATTCCCAGACCGCGGCTCAGCTGGTGCAGCTCGGCACGGAGGTTGTCCAGATCTCTGAGCTTCGCCCCCAGCCGCGTGGCGTGACAGAAGGTGCACGACGCCACGCATCCGTAGGAGCTCAAGAGCGACGCGAATGGGCGGCGTCCACGGAAGGGCAGTCGATAACGCTGGAGTGGAAAAAGGTCATGGCGCGGCGGCGGATAGCCGAAGCGATCCCCGCGATCCTTCGGTCCCGCCTCCAGCGAGCCGTCCGGCCTGCGAACGACGATATTGGGCGGGGGTGGGGCCTGCGGCTCCAGCAAGAACTGCAACAGGTCGCGAGTCACGAAGTCGCGCATGACGCAGTCCAGCCAGGGAATCGACGTGAATGCCCGCTCGCCGTCGAAGCGCAGGTAGTCGCCCGATCCGACCATCAGCGCCCCGGTCTCTGCGGCGATTCGCTCCAGCAGCGGAAGCTCCTCCGCTCGCGACCGACTTCCCGACAAGAAGAGCACGACATTGGGCCGAATGTCGCGGGTTCGCCGCAACACCTGGTCGGCGTCGAGGTTTTCGGCCGTAGCATCGACCACGCGCACATCGAAGTGCTCGGCGAGGATCCCGCTCTGCAGCAGCAGATCGAGGGGGTGGGGATAGTAGGCTCGCTTCGCTTCGGTGGAGCAGTAGCAGTCGCGAATCCACGCCTTCTCGCCCGGCGGATTCAGGAGCAGAACAACACCTTCGGCCGGCATTTCAACTGCGCATCCGCCGCCCGAGGATGAGTGTCGTTCCGATCACCTCTCGGAGCGTGTAGCTCTCGCTCAGCGCCACCAACAGACCCTCGGCATAGTGGGTCATCCTCTGCTCAGGCGCGCGCCGCTCGTCGAGCATCGAGATCGGCTCATCCAGCAACACCAGCGGCGCGCCCGACGCGACGATCCGCCGCGCCAGCTCTTGCTCGGCCTGGGGATCGGGGAGGATCGCGGAGTAGCCCTGGTGCCCGAGGAAGTCAAAAGGGGTGGGATTGCGGCGGTCCGAGAAGGGGTAGTAGAGGGCCGCCATCGGGAACACGAAGACCGCGTCGCCGTCTTCGGTCGCCGTGTCGATCGACTCCAGAACCGCACCGATCTGGCGCGCCCGGCCGGGTGTCGCGCGCACCTCTCCCACAGCGGTCTCGACCGGAGCGGTCATGCGGGTCAGATGGAGGGTCGTGGCGCCGGTCGCCAGATCGTCGCAGACGCCCAGTTGAAAGACCAGGTAGCCGGCGACCGCCGCCATTGCGGCGAAGCCGGCGAGTCGCTTCGCCCCACCCGCGGCGAAGCCCCGCCCCGCGGTCACGATCGTCGCCAGCAGAGCCAGCGGCAGCGCCTGCACCAGGTGGCCGAAGTTGGAGTACCACCACACGACCTGCAGCATGGCCAGCGCGATCAGTGCCAGCAGCGCGTGCGCCAGGGAGCGACGCAGCAGCGCCCACAGCAACAGTATTCCCGCGACGGCGAATGGCCAGTAGTAGAAGGAACGTTCCAGCGCGGCGCCAAACCGGCCCGCGGCGATACTCGTCGCGACACCCGCCAGAGCGGGGTAGGGCGTCGCCGCCCGCAGCTCCGGCGGAGCCGAGGTCATTGCCAGCGGAATCTCCAGAAAGCGCATCGGAGACACGCCGATGAGGGCGTGCACCGCCCCGAAGAGCGCGAGCGAGACCAGCGCCACCAGGCCGACGCGCCCGGCGCGGACCCAGAGCGTCGCCGGCGCCACCGCCACGACCCCCACCGCCGCCAGCGCCGCCAGCCCGCCGATGTCATGACGCAGCAGGCAGCCGGAGCCGATGATCGCGGCAAGTGCCACCAGCCGCCGCGTCGTCGGTCGCTCGATCCAGCGCAGCCCGGCCCAGAGAACCGCCAGCGGCACCAGCGCCAGCGACGATTTGTGCCAGTGCCCGGGCACCAAGATCAGGGGGCCGATGCCGAGCACAGCCAAGGCCGGCGAGACGAAACGCCGCGCCACGCTCCACGCCAGGGCGGCGGCCAGGCAGCGTAGCGCCAGCCACAGTCCGCGGTAGGCGATCCAGCTCCCCTTGCCGATCGCCAACGCTCCGGCCACCAGGTAGAACTCACCGGGCGGGTAGATCACCGGGAAGTCGCGGCTCGGCACCTGCCCGGCCAAAATGCGCGTGGCCGCGCCCCAGAGCACGCCGTCGTCGTTCAGTACCGCGCCGCAACGGATCGCCGGCAGCAGCCAGAGCGCGCAAACCAGTGCGGCGGCGATACCCGCTCTCATCAGGCGTTGTACCAGCCGGGCTTCCAGAGCTTGTTGGCCGCCGCGAATCCCTCGAACTGCTTCTGACCGCGCATCGACATCGCCAGATCGCGCAGCACCACCCGTCCGATGGCATAGGTGAACCAACGGTGCAGGCGGCGGCGGATCGGGTGTGGGGACAACATTCTGGAGAAGTAGCGCAGCGGCCGTTTCGAAACGAAGTTCTGCTGGCACCACTGAGTGTGCCGGGAGATCTCCTCGCGCGACAGGTGCTCGGTCGCCATGACCGGGTAGAACATGTCGTAGTTCTCGTAGTCCTGCTCTTCGATCCAGCCCTCGGTGCGCGCTTCGGCCCACATCGGCGTGCCGGGGAAGGGCGTGATCGGGTGAAAGGCGGCGAAGTCGACGTCACATTCGTGGGCATAGCTCAGCAGCGCCCGAATCGACTCCGCGGTGTCGCGCCTGAGCCCGGTGATGAAGGTGCCCTGCCGGAAAACCTCCGGATAATGGTCGCGCAGCACGTTGAACGCCTGCTTGACGATGTCGTGCGAGTAGTTGGTCTTCTTCAGGTAGTCGAAGTCGATGGTCTCGGAGCGCTCCGCCCCCAGCAGCACATGGCGCAGACCGGCGCGGGCCATCAGCTTCAAGACACCTTTTTCGTGCTGGCGCACCAACCCATCGGCGCGCGTGAAGGCCCACCAGCCGAGTTTGTAGTCGCGGCGGATGATCTCTTCACAGAACTCCGCCAGCCAGCGCTCGTCGACGTTCCAGGTCGCGTCGACCCAAAACAGGTAACGGATTCCGTACTTCTCGTAGAGCAGCTCCACCTCTTCGATGGTGCGCTCCACGCTCTTGGTCCGGTAGAACTTGGTGTGGACGAACTTGCCGTCTTTGAGCTCGTGCGATCCCTCCTGAACCCACCAGGAGCAGAAGCTGCACTCGTCGATACAGCCCCGCGAACGCTGAATCGTCACCGCCCGTGGCCACAGGTTGCCGAAGGGGGCGTAGAGGTGCAGGTTCGAGAGATCGTAGGCGGGAATGGGCAGGGTATCGAGATCCTCGATCGTCGGCCGCGCGGGCGTCACCACGATGCGCTCGCCGTCGCGATAACAGATCCCCTTTACAGCCGAGACGTCGCCGTCCTCGCGCAGGGTCTCGAGCAGCTCGGTGAGCGTGATCTCGCCTTCGAAGAGACCGATGAAGTCGAGGGCCGAGCACTGCTCCATGGTCCACTCGGGGAGGTTGGAGTACATGTGCCCGCCGCCGATGGTGACCATGTTGGGGTCGATCGACTTGGCCAGCTCGAAGGCCTTCAGCCCCTCCTTGTAGTAGATCGTCTTCTCGCCCACGCAGAGCACGTCGGGCTTGCGCTCTTCGATCACGCTGCGCAGCGACGCCCAGCCGGTGCGCGTCGCGCAGCAGTCGTAGAGCTCGAGCTCGACCCCGGGCAGGTGCACCCGCAGCCAAGCGGCGAGCGCCGGGTAACCCAGAGGCAGCAGGAAGTTGTCGGACTCGTTCAGAATCGGCCAGAAATGCCGCGGCGGACGCAGGAAGAGCACGCGGATCCGGTCCTTGCCGGCGAGTGGATTGGAAGCGACTGCCAAGCGATCCTCCTGACGTTGCGCAACGCCCGGTTTCTCAATGGTTTACCACCGAAACCCGGAAGGCGTCAAGGGCGGAGGCAGCCCCGCTCTCCTGCCATCATAGGGTGGGATGGGGCAGGTGACGAGGGTGGTCCGTCACCCTCCGGGCGCCGAGGAAGTGCGCGGGTCGCCTCGATGACAACAGCCCCGCGGCGTGGTGATATCGTGGCCTCCGCCACCCCCCCCCACGGGAAGAACCCCATGCGCGCAATACCCAGGCTCCGCTTCCTGGCCCTGATCCTCTTCATCCTGCTGATCGCCGCGGCCGCCGCGACCCCCTACGGCCGCTACCGCGTCCGCCTGGCCCTGCGCCAGGTCACCTCGATCTACGACCGCTGGACCCGCATCTCGAAACGCCACGATCTGCTCTACGACGACCAGGGACGCTACCAGGGGCACGTGGGCGCCGCGCAGCTCGACACCGCGGGCGTGGGGATCGCCGCCGACCCGCGGGCGGCGAGCTGGACCGGACGCCGAGTCGTTTTCCTCGAGCTCGGCGGCATCCAGTTCCCGGAGTTCACCCGGGGCGACCTGCTGCCCCAGCTCTGGAGCGTGCTGGCAGAGGAAGGAACGGTGGTCACGGACTGCCTGAACGGCGGGCGCACCGGCGAGAGCGCCGGAACCCACTGTCTCTTCACCGGCGTGCGCGCCAATCTGCACGCCACCGCCGCCCGTCCCGACGTGCCGACCGTCTTCGAGTATCTGCGCGCCGCGCACGATCTGCCGCGCTCGGCCGCCTGGCATCTCTTCACCTGCCATCAGAACGCCATCGGCAACAACGGCGGCCTGCACCCGGAGTTCGGCCCGCGCTACTGGCCGGCGCGAATCACCAATCTGCGCACCGACACCCAGGCCATCGAGCAGCTCCTGGAGATCCTCGATCGCTACCAACCCGTGCTGCTCGCCGCATCGCTCAAGGACGCCGATCGGCTCGCGCAGTACGGGCGCGATGCCGAGCGCGAGTACCACGAAGCGATCCGCTGGATCGACGACCTGGTGCTGCGGGTGTGGCGCGCGATCCAGAGCCACGAGTCGTACCGCGACCGAACCACCCTGATCCTGGCCACCAACCACGGGCGCAGCATCGACGACCACGCCCCCGATCGCCCCAAGTTCGACGGCTGCGAGCGCTGCCGCCGCGTCGGACTGCTGGCCGTGGGCGGCGGGGTGCCGCGCGGTCAAGTGATCGCCCAGCCGGTCGCGGCCCGCGACATCGCCCCGACCATCGCCGCCCTCCTCGACGCGCCCGCCCCCTACGCGATCGGGCGCCCGATCCGCGCCCTGCTCCCGGACGGCACCGCCACCGCCCCCCGGCCGCCCCATCCCTCGACCGCCCCGGAGGAGCCCTCCACCGTCCTCTCCGGCTCCGCGCCGATCGCCCGCGACCCCGACCTCTGGGCCGAAGGCGAGCGGCTCTTCATCGCCTGGCGTGAACCCCAACCGGACCCCTCGCGCCCATCGACGCGCCTGGTCGGACGCAGCTCCGCCGATGGCGGCACCACCTGGAGCGAGCCGACCCCGCTGCTCTCCGACGACACCTGGGAAGAGGTCGATCGCCCCATCCTGTTGCCGGCCGAGAGCGGCCCGCCGCAGGTGGCGACCTGGGTGCTGGCCCGATCCCACCCCAACATGCCCGACGCCTGGCGCTGGCGGATGGCCATCGGAACCTGGGGCACCGCGGCGCCGGACCAGTTCGTGGGCGACGTCTCCTTCTTCGAGGGCCGGCCAAAGCTGCGCCGCGCGGGCGCCGAAATCGATCTCTACCAGCTCACCGAGGGCAAGGGTGCCATCCGCCTGCGCGCCGGAGCCGAGCGGGAGTGGGAGATCACCCGCATCGAAGGCCTGCGCATGGACGAGCGGCGCGTGGTGCCCCAGGGGATCGATCGCCTGCCTCTCGACCCGGCACGGGCGCTGTGGATCGTCAACGAGCGCACGCCGACCTCATCCTTCCTGCGCATGGGACTGCACGACGCCGATTCCCTGGGCATCCACCTCGACTCCCGCAGATTCACACCCGAGGGGCGCCACTATGCCCATCCCCAACTGTTCTCCGTCGCGGACCAGCCCCCGCGCCTGCTCTGTTCCGAGTGGCTGGATGGGGAGGGTTGGCGAATCGTGCGGTCGACCTTCGACGAGACCACGGGAAGCTTCGGTCCCTTCGAGGTCTTTGTGGCCCGAGCCTGGCGCCCGGCCGTGGCCGCGCGTGGCGGAACGCTGCTGGTCGCATGGGAGAGCGCAAGCGGGTTGACGGCCCGCTGGTCGCTGGACGGCGGCGCGAGCTGGTCGCCCGACTCGACGATCTCGGGCGGCGGGCGGGCCACGGCCGCATCGATCGCCCTCGCCGACCCCCTGAGCGCCCACTTCGTCTGGCAGAGCGACACATGCGGCGAGTGGCGGGTCGCCTGGCGCCGCCTGGAGCTCGGCTCCGGAGCCCAAGGGTCGGCGAAGAAATAACTCCCGTGTTTGCATCCCATCTGCACCGCGTCTCCGGCACATCTGGGCGCAAACCCGGGGAGTTACTTCTTCGCCGACCCTAACAACCCATCGGCGCGAGCAGCTCGGCCACCAGCTCCCGGTCCTCCGGTCGCAGCCAGGGGCCCAACGGGATGCAGAGCATCCGCTCCGCGAACGCCCGCAGCCCGCGCAGCTCGCTCCCGCGCCGGGCACCGGAGAAGAGAGCGAAGCGGTCGTTGCGGTCATGCACCCGACTCGCCTCGACGTCGCCTTGGCGCAGGCGCTCGATCCACCGGTCGCGGTCGTCGAGCAGGATCGTGTAGAGCCAGTAGGCGCTGCTCGCGCCGGCGACGACCGGACAGGGCTCCAGGTGCGGCAGCGCGGCCAGCGCCTGGTCGTAGAAGCGTGCGTTGTCTCGCCTGCGCGCCAGATTCTCGTCGAGGGAGTCCAATCCGGCCAGGCCGAGCGTCGCCGCGATGTCGTTCATCTGGAACTTGTAGCCGGCCTCGGCAATGTCGAAGCGCAAGGGATCTCTCGGATCGCGGGCGCGCCGATCGATGCCGTGCCAGCGCAGCCGGCGCGCCGACAGGTCCATCTCTGGATCACGACAGACCAGCGCTCCGCCATCTCCCGTGGTCAAGGTCTTCACCGCCTGGAAGCTGAAGCAGACGAAGTCGCCATGCCCGCCGATCGGCCGCCCCTCGTATTCGCTGCCGAGCGCGTGCGCGGCGTCCTCGATGACCACCAGCTCATGCTCGCGGGCAAAGTCCATGATCGCGTCCATCGCACACGGCAGCCCACCCCAGTGAACCGCCACCACGGCCCGCGTTCGCGAGCTGAGACAGTCCCGCAAGTGCTGCGGATCGAGGTTGCCGGTGCGCGGATCGACATCGGCCCAGCAGATCTCCACGCCGCGGCGCAGCAAGGCGATATTGGTGGCGGCGCAGGTCATGGGCGTGGAGATCACCTCGTCTCCCGGTCCCAGGCCGGCCAGGTGATAGGCGAGCTCCAAGGCACTGGTTCCGGAGTTGAGGGCCACCACCGAGGGCACCTTCATAACCGACGCCAGGCGGCTCTCGAGCTCCTCGACCCGCGGCCCCTCGCCGAGCCAACCGCTGCTCAGGGTTCGCGCCACGGCGTCGCCCGCCGCCTCGGGGACCCAGGGCCGCAACAATCGCACCCGGTAGTCGCTGCTGAGCTGCCACCACGAGTCCCCGTCGGGGGTTGTCGGCGCCACCTCGCGCGCCGCGCCGCGCGCGCCTTCCTCGTCGTGCATTGCCTCTCCTGGACAGACTCCCGGCTCGATCTCCAGCCCACCGCGCTTCACGCGGGCGGTCGATCAGGATACGCGCTCCACGCCTCCCGCGCCCATGTTGCTCACCATCACGCGGGTCGGGCCCATCGGTCCCGGGCACCGGTCCTGTGGATCGATGCCAGCCACAGCCTCTCTCCCTTCAATCCGAGCGCGGCGATCGGCGTCTACCGCGACCAGGGCGACTTCTACTTCGGAGGACGCTGGGCGGTGCAAGCGGAGGACACGGGCGACGCGATCCTCTTCGGCGGGTCCGAGCCTCGCGAGCGCAGCATGGATCTCGCGCTGCTCGGCGGACTCTGCGGACATGCATCGTTGCAGTAGCGAGTTGGTGAATGAGGTGGGCTGAGTCACTCGCCGTCAGAGCCCCCAAGGATCCGACACAATTCTGGTGTTCCAGGCTCGAACGTAGCTCAGCAGCGAATCGCTCGCGGGCCACGCCTCGCCCTCGGCGAAGGGATAGGAGCTCATCGCCAGGAAGGGCAAAGGAGCGACGCTTCCGCGGTGGGCGGTCTTCGGATCGCCGTCCTTGTCCCAGCCGACCGAGTAGAAGAGGAAGCTGCGGTGGAAGCCCGGCTCCAGGGGCGGCAGATCGCTGGCGTCGAAGCGCAGCGCAATCTCCTCGCCGTGCCCCATCACCACCAGCCGATCGTCGGCCGCCAGCAGCAGCGGGCGCACGTCGCCGAAGCGGGTATAGGCGCCAGTCATGCGCGGGTAGGGGCGGCGCCACGTCGAATCGGCGTAGTCGAAGGCATAGGGAACCGGCGCCCCCTCGTGCAGCGCAGCCGAGTAGCCGCGGTAGCGAAGTGTCGCTCGATGGGGATCTAGGCGAGTGGTGCGAGGTCGAGGCGGCACGGCGGTGGTATCGACGGCGATCTGATCCCAGTGCAGGCGGAAGTTGGTCACGATCCGCAGGCGCGGGTCGGCGCGGTCGAGCAGGTCGCCGATCTCGTGCACCACGGTCTTCGGTCGCCCTCCCGGGAACCCGAAGGGAGCCTTGGCGGTGCGCCAGCCGCCGCGGCCGTCGGGCACCTCGAGACGGGGCGGGACGGCGACGCCGCGGGCTTGGGAGGCGGCATAGTTGCCGGCCTCGCTCCACCAGTAGCCGCCGTGCAGAACGAGCGCCACGCGCCCGGTGGCGGCGATCGGGCCGAGATCCAGCTCGAGCCAGTGGGTGCGATCGGCGAGGCCCTGGTAGGCCGCATGATGGGCCAGGTCGGTGCCGGTAAAGCGGTCGTCGCGGGCCCGCAAGCGCTCGCTCTGATCGCGGCCGCGCTCGTCGATGGCGGCCGCGACCGGGAAGGTCGGCCCGATCAGCGCCAGCGGCTCGGCCGGGAAGGGGGGCGGACGCAAGGCGTTGGCCGAGAGCGCGCGTGCCCCGCCCGGCAGGTCGACCGCGACCAGCTCGACACGGTCGATGTAGATCGTCTCGCGCAGCTCCTCGGTGAGGCGCAGATCGAGAAAACCCTCGCGCGGCTCGAGACGATCGAGGGCGACGTGCTCGCGCGGGTTGAAGGGGAAGTAGACGCCCGGGGCCAGGGCCAGGCCGAGGGGTGCGTTGCCGAGGATGTCGGTCACGAAATCGAAGCGCTCCCCGGTCCAGGCATAGAGGAAGGGACAGGACCCGAGCAGCGCGGGATCCTGCTCGATCTCGGTCCGGCGCGGCGGCCGCTGCCGGTCCTGCCACACGCCGTTGGGCCAGTGCACCTTGATGCGATCGACGGCGGCTCGGGAGCCGAGCTCGAAGTGCAGGCGCGGGGCGCGGCGGGCGCCCGATCCGGGGGCGGGGTCGACCCGATCCGACGCGAAGAGGCGCCCGGCACGCAGCTCGGTGCGGGAGCCGATCGCGCTGGTGTTGTCCTTGATGCCCTGTAGCCGCACCGCCTGGGCGATCCCGGCGCCAAGGCCGGGGAAGGCGCGGGCGCCGCCGCGTCGATCCAGGGTCACGATCCAGGGCCGGCCGGCGCGGAACCAGAGCGCCAGCACGTCGCCGCCACCGAGCGGGCGCGCCGGACGCACCCTCAGCGAGGTGGAGTCCGACCGGCTGACCACGAGGGTCCGGCCGGAGGGCGACGCCACCAGGAGGTCGGCGAAGCCGTCGCGGTCGGCGTCCCAGGGCAGCATCCTCCAGCTCCCCTCCGCGCCGCCGGGGCCAGGCTCTTCGCCGGCGCCGATTCCCAGGTCGATCTCGGCGAGCGGAGCCGAACCGGCGGGGTCGACGACCCGCAGCACACCGCCGCCGTCCAGCAGCGCCAGGTCGCGCCTTGGGTCGGCGCAGAGGTCGACCAGGGCGGCGGCGACCGCCCCCGCCGGCGGCCCCGGCTCGACCCGAAAGCGCCCCTCGCCCACGTAGCGAGCGATCCCCGGTGCCTGGGGCGCGATCAAGAGCAGGTCGGCGTCGCCGTCGAAATCGACGTCCTGGACCAGGATCGACTCGGGGCTCGGCCGGTCCCTCAATCCGCTCTGCTCGGCCAGCTCGCTGAAGCTGCCCTCGCCGTTGTTGCGCAGCAGCGCGATCGGCCGCGGATGGCGATCGGCGACCAGGTCCAGGTCGCCGTCGAGGTCGTAGTCGAGAGCGATCAGGGCCCGCAGGGGTGCCAGGGCGGTGGCCACGGGGGCCTCCGCGGCGGCGAGCTCCAGGGGCCGGTCGGTGCCGGCGCGGATCCAGAGCCGCCCCTCGCGGTCGGCCACGGCCAGATCGGGCAGGCCGTCGAGCGTGAAGTCCCCCCCGGCCAGCGCCACCGCGCCGGAGGGTCCGCCCAGGGGCCGGGGATGATCCGCGTCGTCGGGATCCAGTCCCCACAGGGCGCCGCCCGTGGCCAGCACCAGCAGATCGGCATCGCCCATCGAGAGCAGAACCGCGTCGGCCGCGATCCCATCCGGGGCGCCATCAGGTGCGGCCAGCAGTACGACCGGCTCGCCCAGCCAGGGCCCGGGCTGGTCCGGCGCGGGAGTGGCGGGCGGCTCGACGCGCTCCATCGGTCCGATCAGATCGGAGCGCTCCAGACGTGCGCGCGAACCTCGGAAGGTCTCGCCGCGGCGCTGCAGATTGGCGGCGAAACGGTAGCAGCGCAGCAGCTCGGGTCCGGCGTCGAGCGCGGCCCCCCGCTCCATCCACGAGCGCGCCTCGGCCGAGAGATCGGGATTGACCGCGGCGGCCGCGGCGTAGATCGCCCGCCCCTGGTCGACGCGCCCCAGCTCCACCAGGGTCTCGCCGAGGTCGAGCAGGGCGCTCAGGTTGGCGGGATCGGCGGCGACGATGGCGCGCAGGTGGGCGACCGCCGCTGCGGGATCGCCGCGGTAGCGCAGGTTCTCGGCCAGCAGATGGTGTACGTGCAGGTCGTTCGGCCGCATCTCGAGCACGCGAGCGTAGGCGGCCAGAGCCTGGTCCCACTGCCCCGCGGCCAGGGCGGCCTGCGCCAGTAGAAAGCGGGCCTTGGGGTCGCCCGGAGCGCGCCGGACCGCTTCCTGGTGATGCGGCAGCGCCGCGGCGACCTCGCCCAGCGCGGCCGTCGCGAGGCCCAGCAGAGTCGACCCGGCGGCGGAGGCGGGGGCCAGCTCGGCGATCGCCCGGGCCTGCTCCACGGCGGTCGAGTCGCCGCGCTCGAAGGCGGACACGGCGACATTCAGCCGCGACTGCAGCTCCTCGGGTCGCTCGGCGGGTCCGCATCCACAGAGGATCCCCGCTGCACCTACGGTCGCGAAAACGCTCCGCCACGCGGACAACTCGAAGCAGCACCGGCGCTCCGATTCGACGATAATCGGCGCGTCCCGCGTGTCGATCCCCTTGCACCTGCTTCTCACGGTCATGCTCTATCCCTCATTATTGAACCCTGGCTCGCGTGCCCGGCTGGTGGTTGCGCTGCTGCTCTCGATCCCGGCGCTCGCGAGCGCCGCATCCACCGAGGCCGGCGGCGCGCCTGCGCTCCGCTTCGCGATCGAGCCCGACACGCTGCGGGTGCGGAACCTGGCTCGAACCAGCTCCTTCGTGCTGAGCCTCGACACCCTCGGCAGCGGCGGAGCGATCGACATCGACCTGCCCTGGGCGCTGACCGGTCTCGACCCCGACGCACCGCCGCCGCCGCTCGGACCCGACCAGGTCGACCTGTGGATCGGCACGGCGCCGGCCGACCCCGCGCCGCGGATAGAATCCCGCGCCGGGGAGAAGGCCTTGCGCCTGCGCGTCGTCCACAAGGGTCCCGCACTCTCTCGCCGCGACACCCTGCGGATCGTGCCGCGTTTCGTTCTGACTCCGTCCCGGCCCGGTCCGCAGGCGGTCGGTCTGAGCTGCACGCCGCTCCCCGGTGCCGCGGCGTGGGCGGGCTCCGCGACGGTCGAGGTGCTGCCGGCGATCGCCCTCGCCGCCCTCACGACGGTCGCCCCCGGAGCGGCGCTGCCGGTGCGCGTGCGCGCCGCCGGGCTGAGCGCCGTGGAGCTCGAGCTCGACGGCCGCCGCGCCCGCCTCGAAGGGGTGGGCCCGCTCTTTCGCGGCAGCATCGTCGCCCCGAGGCGCGCCGGATACTACCGCATCCAGGCATCCGATCCCGAGCACCGCGCGACCCCGGCGAGGGCGGTGCTGAAGGTCACCCCCAATCCCGCCGCCGAGCGCGTCTGGTGGACCGATCTGCACGGCCACAGCGCCCTTTCCGACGGCTTCGGCTCGCCCCGGCGCTTCTACGAATATGCCCGCGACCATGCCCTGCTCGACGCCGCCGCCCTCACCGACCACGACCACCTGCTGGACGACGCCGAGTGGGACCGGGTCTGCGCCCTGGCCGACTCGATGGAGGCGCTGCCCGAGTTCAGCGCCATCCCCGCCTACGAGTGGTCCAGCCGCTTCGGCGACCGCAACGTCTACCTGCCGCGGCGCCATGTTCCGATTCCGCGCCGCGGCGACCCCTGGGGCGATCACGTGCGCGAGCTGCAGGCCTGGGCGGGAGAGACCGGCGCGGTTCTCGTCCCCCACCACCCGGCCAGCGGCTTCCGGTCGGTCGACTGGACGCTGCACAGCCCCGCGGCCGAGCCGGTCTGCGAGGTCTACTCGATCCACGGCTGGGCCTGGTCCGACACCACCCGCAACCCGATCACCCCGCGCACCCCCGCGCTCCAGCGCTGCGCCACCCCGCGCCTGGCGATGGCGGTGCCGGGCCGCGGCTACCTGGCCGCCCTGGCTCTCGACCCGGCGCTCGGGGTCATCGCGTCGGGCGATATCCACTCGGCCCAGCCCGGCAACCTCGGCCTGGCGGCGCTGCGCGCCCCGGAGCTCAGGCGCGACGAGCTGCTGCGGGCGCTGCGCGAGCGGCGGGTCTACGGCACCACCGGCGCCCGCATCCTGCTCGAGCTGGCGGCTCGAGGTCCGGCGGTCGGGGTCGACGGGGAGGGCGGCGGCGGCGCGCTCTTCGGCGCCGCGACGCTGCACCTGCGGGCACTGGCGGCGGGGCCGGGCGAGCTGGCCGAGCTGACCATCCTGCGCGACGGCGAGCCCTGGATGCGCAGTCGCCGACCCGGATGGCCCGGCGTGATCGAGGCGGCCGACAGCCCGCGGACCACCACCTCCTACCAGGTGGTGGCGCGACAGACCGACGGCGAACGCGCCTTCTCCTCGCCGATCGTCGCCCATCCCCCGGGCCCTTCGGCCGCGGCGTCCCCGGAATCCTCCCTGGCGGCGCCGCCCTCCGGCGCCGTCGCGCTGGTCGCCACCGGCGCCGACCTGGTCGAGTTCTCGCTCGATGTTCCGGCCACGGTGCTCCTGGAGATCAGCGCCCGCTGCCGCTTCGTGGGGGTGCCGGGGCCCGGCCCGGAGCTGGCCGACGACGATCTGTGGGTGGAGCTCGACGGCATTCCCCTCTCGGCTCCGGGGCTCGAGCCGCCGGCCCTGGCCGGAGACCGGCTGCGGGGCACCCATCTCGACGGGGCCCTCGGCCGGGCCTGGTGGAGCGGCGCCCTCGACCGTGGCCCGCATCGTGTCCGCCTGGTCTCCGACGGCGCCCCGACCGATTCCCGAATCGTGGTCTCGCGGCTGCCCGGCGCCGCGCCGCGCCGGCCCTCGGCTGCCGATCCGCCGCCCCCCAGATGGCGCCCGCTCGGCCCTGATCTGCCGCCCGCGCCGCTCTACACCCTCGAGGACCGCTTCTCGATCACCCGCCATCCCCTCGCCGCCGATGCCGGGCTCTTGCTGATCACCTGGAGCCGCGACCTTTCGGGCACCTCCGCCTTCGGCGAGGAGTCGCGCTGGGTCGAGCTCGACCTGCGCCTGTGCGGAGGGCGCTACGCGCTGCGACCGCTGGGTTTCGAAGAGGGGCGCGATTTCGTCGCCGACGACGGCCGCGGCGGGGTGCGCGCGACGGTGCGCGCCGATCGCCCGGCGGCGCTCGAGGTGCTCTACCGCGGGGAGCGCGTCGACGCCGTGGTGGCGCTGCGCCGCGGAGGGCGCTGGGACCAGGGCTGGTGGGAGGCCGCGGGGCGCCGCCACCAGGCCCCGCCTCCGAACGCCGGCCTGCGCCTGCCGTTGAGCGGCCGGCCGCGTGCTCTCGCGCAGGTCGCGCTCGGAGATCCGGCGAGCCGCCCCGACGCCGCGCCCCTGCTCTCCGCTCCCGTGCTGCGCGCCTTCCCCGACAGCTCCGTATTCGCGGCCCTCGCCCCTCGCTTCCCCCGCGCCCCCGAAATCGCGGCGCGCATCGATAGCCTGGCCGCCGGCCGTGACGCCCTCTGGCTGCGCCAGGTCGCGACACTTTTCGACGGCGATGAAGCCGCCTCCTGGTGGGAGCGCGCCGCCCGGGCCCCCGGTGCGACGGCCCTCGACTGGCGCCAGGCCGCCGCCGCCCGCCGCCGCGCCGGTGCCGCCGAATCTGCCTTGCGGCTGCTCGCCGAGGCACCGGCTGAGCTCGCGGTCGAGCTGCACGACGAACGCGGCCGTATCTTGCGGGCGCTGCGGCGCTGGGCCGAGGCCGCAGAGGCTTTCGCCGCCGCCCGCCTCCGGCAGGGGATGCGCACCGACCTGCTGGTCGCCGAGGCCGAGTGCCGGCGCAAGGCGGGCGATTCGAGCGTCGCCCGCGAGCTGGTCGCGGCGGCCCTCGAACAGCGCCCCGACCACGCTCGCGCGCTCCGCGAATGGGTCCATCTCTTCGCCGGCCACAGCCCCTCGGAGGCGCTGCGGGCTCTCGACCTGCTGGCGGAGTCGGCCGCCGATCCCTGGGTACACTTTCAGCGTGCCCTCGCCCTGAACGCCCTGGGCCGGGACGCCGCCGCCCGCTCCGCGCTCGCGCGCTGCCTCGACAACGACCCACCGGCGGCACTGGCGAAGCGCGCCCGGCGCCTGGGCGACGATCTGCGAGAAGCCGAGCAGCCATGATCCGGATCGAAGGACTGACGCGCCGATTCGCCGAGCGCAAGGCGGTCGACGACCTGTCGCTACGGGTCGAGGCGGGCGAGATCTACGGCCTGCTCGGTCCCAACGGCGCCGGCAAGACCACGACGCTGCGCATGTGCGCCGGCATGCTGCGCCCCAGCTCGGGAGCGGTGCGAATCACCGGCGTCGACGTCGAGGCCAGGCCGCTGGAGGCGCGCCGCATCCTCGGCTACGCGCCCGAGGACGCGCCACTTTTCGAGGCGCTCACCGCCGACGAATACCTGCGCATGGTCGCCGACCTGCGGCACATGGAGGGCACCCTGGCCGATGACCGGATCGCCGCCTGGACGAGCCGCTTCGAGCTCACCAGAGACACTCGCCACGGCCGTCTCTCCGAGGCATCCAAGGGGACCAAGCAGAAGATCGTGCTGATCCAGTCGTTGCTGCATCACCCCAGAGTGTTGCTGCTGGACGAGCCGCTCAGCGGCCTCGATCCCCAGGCGGCCCGCATCCTCAAGGACCTGCTGGTAGAGCTGGCCGAGGCCGGCACGGCGATCATCTACAGCTCCCATATTCTCGACGTGGTGGAGCGGGTCTGCACGCGGGTCGGAATCCTGCACCACGGCAAGCTCCTGGCCGACGGGTCGCCGGGCGAGCTGATCGGAGAGCGCGGGGAGCCGTCGCTCGAGGCCTTGTTCCTGCGCTTGACCGGCAACGATCGGGGTTGAGGCGCTAATCGCCGGAAAGCCAGGCGCTGTTCCCCGGCCCGCCGTAGGCGCCCATGTCGGAGCGTGCGCCGTTGCGAAAGAACTGTGGCCAGCGGGGCCACCAGTCGTGGATGGTGTCGCGCAACAGGGGTTTGCCCGCATCGATGCAGGGAGAACCCGGAGCGAGCAGATACTCGAAGCCGCGGCGCTCGGCGAAGCGGGGATGGGCGGAGATGTTCTCGAAGCCGTCACAACCGTAGGCCACGTCGCAGTAGCTCACGATCGGCTCTCCGCCCCTGATCTGCTGCGGCGTGTTCCACCATACGATGCAGTTGGTGAGCACTGGTGCGGCGCTTTGTCCGCACGACACGCCGCCGGTGCGGCCGGCCGAGTTGTCGGCGATCGTGCAGTTCACGAGCTCTGGCGAGCAGTGCTCGCAACGCAGCCCACCGCCGAAGTCACGCGCTCGATTGCGCGCCACGATACAGTTGGTGAGCACCGGCCGGGAGTCGAAGTAGCAGAAGACGCCGCCACCGTCTCGGTCGACCGCGTTGCTCGTGATCGAGCAGGCATGCATCGTCGGCGATGATGAGATGCAATAGAGGCCGCCGCTTCCGTAGCTTGCCTGGTTGCCGGCGATTCGGCAGTTGGCGATACGGGGAGAAGAGTAGTTGCAGAATATGCCGCCGCCTCTCTCTCCCAGGTTGGCCACGATCTGGCAATTCTCGATCAGGGGCGCCGATGCCGAACAGGTGATTCCGGTTCCTCCTCCCTGTACGGTGACACTGAGGAGCGCCGGCCGGATTTCAGGCGGTGTGGGGGCGAATCGCACCACTTCCAATCCCATTCCATCGATGACGGTCGTCGCCACGATGGCCGAATCGGCGGGGTCCAGGCTCCGGATCACGATGTCGGCCGCGGGGATCTCGATGCCCGGTTCGTAGTAGGTGCCCGGCTCTATCTCGACAGTATCTCGCTGGCACGCAGCGTCCAGGGCGCGGCGAATCGTCGGGTAGTCCCGCGGGACGCGGAGCACTGTGGGAATGGCTTGCTGGGGCACGTCGCAGGCAACGGTCCAGGAACCCATGTCGGCGCCGCCGAGGCCACTGCCGAGACAGGGCGAGTCGGCGGCGATGGACAGGTCGGAGTAGTCTCGGCAAACGACATCGCAGAAACGAGGATCGGCGTCGATGTTCCCTTCCCCGGAACACCCTCCCTGCACGTCGGCATCGATATTGCCGTCGCCGGGCCACCC
Organism: uncultured Gemmatimonadota bacterium; assembly: GCA_964490075.1. Lineage (GTDB taxonomy): Bacteria > CAZBBK01. The sequence goes on from CAZBBK010000035.1 coordinate 35,939, forward strand.
CCCCAGCAGGTCGGAGTAGGTCACGAGCGGTGTGCCGGAATCCAGATCGATGGCCTGGGGTGCGTTGCCCCAGATGATGCAGTCGGTTGCGGTCGGTGTTGCACCGAGATCGCACCAGAGGCCGCCCCCCGCGTGGGCGATATTGGCGACGATAGTGCAGCCCCTTATGACCGGCTCGCCGCCGAGGCAGTCGACGCCGCCGCCAACGTCACCGGCTTTATTTCGGACGATGGTGCAACCGGTCAGGGCAAGTGATGTTCTGTAGCAGCAAATTCCCGCGCCGTCTTCGTCCGCCGGACTCCCATCGAAGATACAGCTCGCCGCAATCGACGCCCGAGGCATCCACCACCGTCGCCGCGACGATGTTCGAGTCCTCCGGCACGGCGCTGGTGACCAGGATCGCCTTGCCAAGGAAATTCAGGGTCTCGAAGTAGGTGCCGGGCATGACCAGCACCACGTCGCCGTCGCGCGCCGCTTCGATCGCCTGCTGGATCGCGGGGTACTCCCAGGGGACGTCGAGGGTGCGGGCCTGGGCAGCGCTGGCGGCGACCGCCAGAGCCGACCAGATCGTGAGCTTCTTCCTGAGTCGCATCTTCGTACCTCGATTCTCGATGCGTGCCTCCTTGCCATCCATGATAAACGCTGGCACTGTGCGGTGGATGAGTTCCGATCCCATGGACTTCACCCGCTTCACGCACATCAGCTTCGACTGTTACGGCACCCTGATCGACTGGGAAAGCGGAATTCTCGACGCGTTGCGGCCGATGCTCGAGCGGCACGGTGCTCAGATCGACGAGAGCAGATTGCTGCAGCTCTACGCCCAGCACGAAGCGCGCATCGAGGCCGGTCCCTTCCTGCCCTACTCAGAAGTGCTGCGTCGCGTGGTCGCCGGAATCGGCCACGATCTCGGCTTCCAGCCTTCCGAACCCGAGCTCGATGCGCTGCCGCTCTCGGTCGGCGACTGGCCGCCCTTCGACGACACGGTCGAGGCGCTGCGGGCCCTCGCGTCGCGCTTCGAACTGGTGGTGATCTCGAACATCGACGACGCGCTCTTCGCCCGGACCGAAGCGCGGCTCGGGGTCTCCTTCACCGCCCTCGTCAGCGCCGAGCAGGTCGGTGCCTACAAGCCGAGCCGGCGCAACTTCGAGCGCACCCTGGAGCGGCTGGGCATCGCGCGGGAGCAGATCCTGCACGTGGCGCAGAGCCTCTACCACGACCACACGCCGGCCAAAGAGCTGGGTTGGACCACGGTCCGAATCGACCGCCCGAGCCGCTGCGCGGGCACCGGGGTCGCGCCTCCCGCTCGGGCGACTCCCGATCTGGTGGTGGGCGATCTGCGGTCGCTGGTGGGGGCGGTTGTGGGCGGGACGCGCTAGCCAGCCCGCCCCGCCACTCAGCGCCCCCGACCCGACGCCGCGCGGCGCAACCCACGGCGGCCAAGCCCTCCCTCGAAGAGAATGGCGCGCTATGCTCCTCGCGAAAGGAAGCGACCATGGCAAAAACGGACCCGGCGAAGCTGAAGAAGGTGTCGGTCAGCCTGCCCTTCGGAATCGGCCGCGCCGAATGGGAGGCGGATCCGGCCGAGCGTCGTGCGGCCTGGTCGCTCTACGTCGAGCTCGTGACCCGCGTCGCGATCCAGCCGCTGGGGAACGATCAGGGGCTGGACCGCGAAGCCCTCTCCTCGCTACACACTTTGTTCGCAACGACGCGTGAGATCCTCAAGAGCGCCGGGCCGGATGTCGGCTCCGGACGAGAATCGGTCGGCGGCATCGCGATCGCCGTGCTCAATCGCGGCCTGCGCCCCTTCCTCGCCCACTGGCATCCTCTGCTCGATGAGTGGGAGGCAGAGCGAGATCCGGGCGTAGGAAGAAGAGACCACGAACGTGCCTGGCCGCGCCGAGAGGAGTTCCGGACGACGCTCGCCGAGCTGCGGCGGGAGCTGGAGGGGTACGCCGCGGCTCTGGCGGCGATTTGTGGTGGGGATGCGGGGTTGTGAGCAGCACCGGCCGTGCCCCCGGCGAGAGCGCTGATATGAGGGCGGAATCGGACAAGACCCGCATCTTCATCGCGTGGGACTCGGAGATTCCCAGCATTCGGCACAGCTTCGAGAGACTGCAGAAAAGCCCTCCCCCGGAATTCACGATCGAGGTGCTGGGGGTCGGTGGATCGGCCTATCACGGTGCCGTGCTCGAAGACACGCTGGAGCCGGCGATCGAGCGCGCCGATCGTGTGTTGGCCCTGGTGGATCGGCCCAATGCAAACATGGGCTTCGAGCTCGGCCTCGCGCTGGGGCGGCGCAAACCCGCGGCGATTGCTCACGCGGGACTGGACCTGCCGAGCTGGCTGGAGCTCGCGCCCTTCAGCGGTCACCTCGTATGCCCGGGCGGCGAAATCGAGAAGCTCAGGAAGATCATCGTCGATCGAGGCACCGACGAGCGGCCGTGGATCCAGGCGCCCGCCGATCCGCCCCCCGGTGACGCGACGATCCTGCTCTGCCCCAGGGCGGGCGACGGCAGCGCGGTCCGTGAGCACCTGGCCGATGTTTTCGGCGACTGGAATCTACTGGAGCTGCGGAGCTGGTCGATCCGCGACCTGACGCGGAAGCTCGCCGGCGTCCGCCGCGTGGTCTGGGTCATCACCACGCCGCCGCAGGGCAGCATTCGCGACGGTGAAGAGAACGCCTGCGCGTCGGTGGTCGCGGGTTTCGCATACGGTCGCGGCATCGAGCTGCATGTCATGCGCAGCGACGAGTCCCGGAGCATCCTCGACGTGGCCAATCTCGGAGTGGAGTTCAGCTCGCTGGACGATCTGGTCGAGCAGCTCGCCGAGCGCACCGCGACGACCGCTGAAACCGCTGGAAGGCTCGAGGGGCAGCCCGCCCTCGTCTCCCGCTGGCGGGCCCACTGCCTGCGTGTCCACCGCGAGATCCCGATCGTGGGCTATCGGGATCACAAGAAGTTCATTCTCGACATCGAGAAGATCTACGTGCCGCTCGCGATCTCGTCGATGGAGGCGCTGAGGACACCGCACGGCTCGGTGAATCGAGAAAGCTGGAGCGAAGACGAGCTCGTGAGTCAGCGGGCGGACGTTGGCGTCGATGGCGCATTTTGTCATCTCGAGAAGCAGATCGCCGAAGGGCAGCCTCTGCGCGGCCTGTCGATCGTTGGGGACCCCGGCAGTGGCAAGACAACACTCTTACAGCACATCTTCTGCAAAGTGAGCCGACAAGGCTCGGCAGCGGTCGGGCTTCCCGAAGGGCTGACGCCGGTGTTGCTGCGCTTCTCGCGCCTCCGCGCCGACGGATTGGGTGCAAGCAGTCTCGTCGATCTCGCCGAGCAGGAAGCGAAGCTGAATGGGCATGAGGGGGCCGGCCGCGCGCTATTGGCTGATTCCTCTCGCGCTTTGCTCTTCCTGCTCGACGGACTCGACGAGGTGCGCGACGAAGCGACTCGGATCGAAGTGGCCGATTGGCTCTGCGACGAAGCTCTGCGCTGGGAGAATTCGCGTTTCGTGGCAACCTGTCGCTACGCGTCCTGGCGTAAGCCTGCCGGTCGACTCGGAGGCCGTTTCTTCCCCTTCGAAGTGCTGCGTTTCGGACGCGACGACGCCGCGGATTATGTGCGCCAGTGGTTCTCCGCGGTGGTGAGCGCACAGCGAGGCCCCGAGGAATCGCCCGACGCCGCGCTGTCGCGTGCCACCGAAAAAGCGGAACGCTTGTTGGAGGCGATGAACGACCCCGAGCGCCCCCTGCATTCGTCGCTCTGGAAGATGACACGCAACCCACTTCTGCTCTCGACGATCTGTCTCGTACACCATGCGCGCGAGGGGCTACCCGACTCCCGTGCGGAGCTTTACGACGAAAGCCTGGGGCTGCTGATCGAAACCTGGGGGGAGCAGCACCAAAGTGGGCGCGGGCTTCCCTACCGATCCGCCAGTAGAGTGTTGCAGCCCCTGGCGTGGGCGATGCAGGAATCGCTGGACCGGGCGGACACATCGAAAGAGATCTCGAGAGCGAGGCTCTTGGAGCTGATCGCTCCACCCCTGGAGGGTCGTCCTCGCGGTTTGGAGGGGATGGAGCCAAGCGAATTCCTGGATCGCATCGCCCGCGAGATCGGGGTGCTCGTGAGCCCGGATTTCGAGCGCTATCAGTTCTTGCATCTGACCTTCCAGGAGTACCTGGCGGCCTGCGACGCGCGCACCCGTGGCGACGCCGCGGGGCTCGCCGAGCGCCTGGGCCAAGATCGCTGGCGCGAGCCGATTCTGCTCTCGATGTCGCTCGACGGCATCTTCGTGCCCTTCATGCGCGCGGCCCTCGCGGGAGCGATCGAGGCCCACCGGGAGATACTCGGTCGTTGCCTGGACGAGGCCCGCGCGATCGAAGATTCGCCTTTCGTTGAAGTGCTGGCACGAGAGAGCGAGATTCTGGAGGGGCGAGGTCGGCCGGAAGGCATACGCCTGAGCCCCGGAGCGCTCGCGGCTCTCTTGAGGCTCTTCGTGGGGCGAGATCGACCAGGGATCGCCGCCGCCGCGAAGCCCCTGATGAACCACCCGGATCGTGAGGTGGCAGCGCTCGCGGCTCAGCTTACGGGGATCTCGGAAGAGCCGGCGGTGTCGCCGGAAGAGGAGCGCGCTGGAGGAGAGCTGTGGCGGGAACCCACGTCCGGCATGAGCTTCGTCTGGGTGCGGGCGGGGGAGCTATGGATGGGATCGTCGTGCACCGAGGGTGAAGAGGGCTACGATCCCGAGGCGGCCTCCGTTGAAGAACCGCGCCACCGGGTCGAGATCTCGCGAGGCTTTTGGCTGGGGCAGTATCCGGTGACGAACGCGGAATACCGGCGCTTCGTCGACTCGACCGATCAACCGGAGCCGGAGAGCTTTCGGCGGGAGCGCTTCGGAAAGGACCGCCAACCGGTGACGGGGGTCAGTTGGGAGAATGCCCGACGTTTCTGTGAATGGCTGAGCGCCGAGCTGCCCTCCGGTCATGGTCCGATCGAGCTGCCGACGGAGGCGGAGTGGGAATGGGCGGCTCGAGGCGAAGATGGACGGAAGTACCCTTGGGGAAGCAGTCCACCGCCGAGCGTGGAACGGGCCATCTTCGGTCGAGGTGCACCAGACGCGGTCGGCGAGCGTCCACTGGGGGCCGGCCCCTTCGGTGCACAGGACCAGGCGGGCAACGTCTGGGAATGGTGCGCGGATCGGTATGGCGCGTATTCGGCCGAGCCTCAGGTCGATCCAACAGGACCGGCCTCGGGCGCTGCCGGCGTGCTTCGCGGGGGCTCCTGGATCGACGTTCCCAGGAACCTGCGCTGCGCCGGCCGGCTCAGGAGCGCTCCCGGGTACCGGCTCGACGTCATCGGCTTCCGCGTCGTGTGCCGTGTTCCCCGCCAGCGCGTGTCTTCTTGACTTGTTGCTTCTTGGCAATTGTCCGGCGCGAAGCGCCGGCGAAATTCGGGCCGCGTCGACACGGCACGACAGATTTGTCACCTTGGCGACAGGAGTGTCAACCGAACTCCCAGCACGCCCGCAGGGCCGCCAGCGAAGCACGGAGCTTCTCGGGTTCACCTGCGCGCCGAGCGATCAGGGCTGGGGCTCGCGCCCGCATTCGAGGCCCGGGCTCGATGCCGCCGGGCGAGACGCGGTAGCCGAGGTAGAGATGTGAGCCACTGCATCGCCGCGGCCGCGCGCCGGGGTCTTTGAGCTCGAGACTTCGCTGCTCGCGCAACCAATTGGCGATCCGATCGCGTAACCCGAGCAGGTCGCTCCGGCCATTGGCGAAGAGCGTGAAGTCGTCCATGTAGCGTTGATAGGACGGCACACGCAGCACGCGCTGAGCGTAGTGATCGAGACCATCGAGATAGAGGTTGCCCCACCACTGGCTGGTCAGATTGCCGATCGGCAGCCCGCGGCCGGTGGGGTTCGGCTGATCCCAGCCGAGCCAATCGACGACATCGGCGCGATCGTAGAGCCCCGCGCCGCTCGCGATGATCCGGCCGAGAAGGCCACGCAGCTTCGGTTCCGGGAGCCTGCGGAAGAGCAATGCTCGCAGGATCGCCCGGTCGACCGAGTAGAAATAGCGCCGGATGTCGAGCGACAACACCCATCGGTAGCGGCGCAGCTCTCCACGGAACCGCAGCACGGCCCGGTGGCTGCCGCGCCCCTCGAGGCAGGCGTAGCTCTGGTCACTGAAGCTCCGGTTCAGGCGGGGCGCGAGCACGCGATGCAGAGCGTGGTGCACGATCCGATCTCGAACCGGCGCCGCCGCCACCACGCGCCGCTTCGGGTCCCTGATCTTGATGAGTCGGTAGCTCCCTGGACGGTAATCGCCGAATGCCAGCTCGTTCGCCAGGCGCAGCACATGGCTCGGTGCATCGATCGCGAGCTCCGCCACGCGCGGCCGTCTCTGCTTGCCGGACGCGAACTCCCGCCAGGCTCGCCACACATTCGCGGGATCGACGATCTCATCCCAGACACGAAACGACTTCACGGCGAAGAGGAGCGCCCGCCCCGGCGGTCGCCGGGGCGGATCCCGGCTACTGGCGGGGGCGGGCTGAGCGCGGACGAATCCGCCGGGCCACCTGCACGTGTCCGAGCCACGGCTCGGCGGGGCGTGTTGGCGGGGAACACGGCACACGACGCGGAAGCCGATGTTGTCGTTCCGGTTCCCGGGATCGTTCCTGTTCCGGTTGGCGCAGCGCAGGTTCCTGGGATCGTTGATCCAGGAGCCCCCGCGAAGCACGCGGGCAGCGCCTTTTCATCGGTGGCCCGCGGCAACTCTATCACCGCGCAGGAGCTGAGAGGCGGCGCAACCATCCGCCGAGCTGCCGGCCGATCTCGTCGAGCTCGCCCACGATGTAGAGCATCCGTCTCTCATCGAGCAGCCCCAGGTCGTGGGCCAGGCGAACGTGGACCCGGAGCAAAGCGTTGCACTCGTCGGCCTCTTCGACCCGTTGTTCCCGATCGAAGTTCTTGAGGGCGAGCACGATGTGATCGAGCAGGTCGAGGGCGCCACGATGAATCCTGTCGCCGATGGGGCTCGAAGCCGGGATGGTATCGAGCATCCAGCGAGCGGCGGCGTAGGTCTGCACGAAGAGCGGTGCCTCTTTCACCGGCGTTTTCGCCCTTCGCTTCGACGGATCAGGCCCGCGACAGCCGGCAGCAGCTCGTGCTCGATCAAGTCGGCGACGGCATCGGCCTTCTCGTCTTCGGAGAGCAGAGCGAGCGCGACCGCCCGGGCTGCTTCTTCGCGAGCGTCGCGGTAGGCGTCTACTTTCTGTCCATCGAGGAAACGGTGGCAGCCTCGGCTGACCGACACCAGGGAGCTCTCGAGAGCCGACGTCGAGCAGTGATCGGCGCCGAGCGCGTCCCTGCACGCTCTGTATGCCTCGCGCCCCTTCTGAAAGGCGGCCATCTCGCGAACGCTGTAACGGCGCTTGCCGGTCTCGAGACGGGGGCCGAGCGCCGTCTCGACGACATCGGCAAGCTCGTTGCGCTTGCGCTCGAGTGCGCGGCGCTGGGCCGCCGTGAGCGGTAGATCGTCGCGCTCGATGATCCAACGGCCGCCCTCCTTCTTGGCGGCCAGTCGCCGCGTGCGGATCAGGTAGCGCACCTGGCGGGGGCTTTTGCCGAGCAGTTGCGCGGCCTGGGCGAGGGAGAGCTGCATGGGCATATCGATCGGTGTCAACGGAGTGACGGAAGATGGCGGTGTGTCATCGGTGAGTGTCAAAATGCGGCGTTGTGGTTGCAGGACGTGGTCGCGAGTGGCCAAATGTGTCGTTTTTGCTGCCGATCGTCAAGGCTCTAGCAGGATAGTGCCAAATATGGTCTTCGTGATCGATCGATTGTCAAGAGGGGAACAAGAGAAGACCAAAGGACAACAGCCAAGACGTCAAGAAGACACGTGCTGGCGGGGAACACGGCACACGACGCGGAAGCCGATGTCGCCGCTCCGGCGCCCGGGATCGCCCCCGTACCGGCCGGCGCAGCGCAGGGCCCTGGGAACGCTGACCCAGGAGCCCCCGCGAAGCACGCGGGCAGCGCCCGGCGGTCCGGCGTGGGAGCACTCGTCGGCATCCTGCCAAGATCGGTCTTCTAGTTCGCGCCACGCGTCATCGCACCATTCCCAGACGTTGCCAGCGAGGTCCACCAGGCGTCCACGCCTACCGCCGGGAAAAGCCCCGACGGGCGTGACGTGGCCGATCTCTTCGCTGTGGTTCGCCTGGGCCCGATCTCCTTGCTCCGGCTCCTCATTCCCCCACGGAAAGAGCGATCCCTCGGCCCCCCGCGCCGCGAACTCCCATTCGGTTTCAGAGGGCAGATCGATCTGCCACCCATCCGGCATGCCCCAGATCCTCTTCGCGCTCGCCCAGCGGCAGAATGCCTTGGCCTCCCACCACGAGACGCCCCAGACCGGCCGCGAGGGGTTGAGCTTCTGCTTCGTCCAATCGCGCGGCTCCGTCCACTCGCGGGTCTTCTGGATCTCCGGCGTGGCGTCGCCCCACCATTCGTCGCACGAGTAGCCACCCCCATCCACGAAGGGCGCGAAGTCCATCACCGTCACCGGACGCCACAGCATTCGGAAGGGCGGCAGCCTCACCCGATGCGCGGGAGCACTCCGGAACGCGTCCGAGTCCCCACCCATCATGAACTCCCCCTCGAGCTCCACCCAGGGATCTTCGTCGAAGCGGGGGTCCCCGAGCCGCCCCAAGGCGTCGAGCGCGCGAATGCGGTCCGACACTGACCAATCGCGACCGGTGGCGCGGAACTCGGCCAGAAGCTCCGCGGGGAAACGATCGAGCAGCTCGTGGTTCTCGAAGTGCTGGCGGTACTCGGCGAGGCCGGTTGCGATCAGGGTCGGCAGGCGACCGGGCGTTGGGTGGCGCTGCACGTCACCGATGCCGAGCGCGTGCTCGCGCAGTCGGGAAAGATAGGCCTGAGCTTTCGCCTGTGAGCCGTACACACCGACCAGAAAGCCCAGCACGCGGTCCCATGCGGGATCGTCGACGTACGCTTGCTGCCCGCCTCTTGGTGACACGACGAGACGATCGGTCTCGTTGCTCACCGAATCGGCGCTCTGACGGAGCACGCTGGCGGCCAGGTACTCCTGGAAGCTGCGGTGCCACGGCATCAGTACCGGATAGGAGTGCTCCTCTTTGTTCCGCTTCTCGAAACGGATGAGCCCGGTGTCGTCGGCGAGCTGATCAAGCAGAATCCCTGCCTCGGTGTGATCGGCGGCATGTTTCTTTTCGACGAGCAGCTCGCGCGCATCGTGCACCGGCCACTCGGTCCCTCCCGCCGTCTGCGCGCTTGCGAACACCTGCTCGAGAATCTCACGCTTCTTGCTCGCGGGAAGGCCCTCGCGGGGTTTCGCCGCGCAGAGGATCTCGACGATCTGACCGTAGAGCTCGGCCAGCGAGTCGGGCAGCCGCTCCCCTTCGTTGAAGTAGACGAGCAGCGAGGCGACCAAGAGCAGAGGATTCTCCCAGATGATCAGTCCGGCTGCTTTCTCTCTGAGAGACGACACGGCGGTGAGGAACCGCGACTCTCGCTCGGTGCCGATGCCGTTGGCGATACACCAACGGCGGGTCAACGCGGCGGCCGCTTCCTGATCCAGGCGGGCGATGTCGAGCCGGCGCAAGCTCCCACCGAAACCGACCGAGCCGGTCTGCGCGGTCGGGCGGGTCGTCAGAATCAAGCGGGCCGCTGTGTCACCATCCACCGCTCCGCTCTCCGCCGCCCCGCGGAGGATCTGGACGACCTGGCCACGGCGCTGCTCGTCGGGCACCTCGTCGAGAGCATCGACCAGCAGCAAGTAACGGCCGTTGCGCACCCCTTCGCTCAAGTCGGCTTCGTCGAAGCTCTCTCCCGTGGCCTCACGGATCTCCTTCTCGATCGCGTGGACCAGTGTGTCCATGCCGGGATCGCGGGCCCCGTTCATCTCGTCGCTGATCGCTCTGGCGCGGATCAGAATCGGGATCGGTAGCGATGAGTTGCCCGCGAAGGCATCGAGGTCGAGCTGGTGCTCGGGCGGGCTCTCGGCCCGGCGGGCGCGCGCCAGCACGTAGGCCACGTGCTGCAAGAGAACGGATTTGCCCGATCCCGCTTCGCCGACGATCACCAGCCGGCGGGCTCGGGCGTGCGAAAGCACCTGCTCCAGATAGGGCGCACCGCGCTTCTCCGCCGCGCCCTCCTCTTTGCCGCCGCGCCGAGCCATCTCTTCGAGCGCGGCCTCTTTCGGCGCGGACTCGCCTTCGGCGGGATCACGCACCACCAACCCACCCTTCTCGTCGAGCCAGCACCAGGCCGAATCGGCGCGCAGAGAGATGTACTGCTTGTCGCGCTGCAGGGACTTGTCGCCGGCGCGCGCCGCTAGGGGAGTGTCGGCCGGGCCGGTCGCCCAGAGGGCGATTCGTGCGCCGAGGTATTTGTCCTCCCACTCGTGCAGCGCGGTCGATTCTGGGAGGACGACTCCCGGCGGCGGAGCGTCGCCGCTCACCCGACGAATCGCGCAAGACAGGGGCTCCTCGCGAGTGCTCTCACCGCAGACCAGCTCGCCGTCGGCTCCGTACTTCGCCTCTCGGGGGGAGCTTTCCAAGGTCAGAGCTCCGTCGGCGTCCCTCGATATCCGGCCCCACGAATAGCCGAACTCGCGCCGCTCATTGCTCGTAGCGTACCGCTCGAGACCACAAAGCGACGTGCCCTGAAGGTAGCGACGCTCCCGGCCCGAGGGGGCGACGATACGCTGAGTCCGCGTCTTGTGCCGATGGCCGAAGAGGCAGGCGACGAAGCGGCTCGGCGGGTAGATGTCGCTCTCGAAGAGATTCTCGTGCCGGTCGGTGAGCCACCGCGGCGGATGGTGCATGAGTAGGATCGCGGCATCGTGCTCTCCGGCCCAATCGCTGAGAACGATGTCGCCGAATTGCTCCGATTCGACCGCCAGAAGACGATCGTAGCCACGTCCACCAGGACTGTTCTCATCGTCGGTGAGCTGAAGCCAGGTGGAGTTGAGTCCGCAGACTCCGAGCTTGAAGCCGGCGGGGGCATCGATCGATGCGACAAAGTCGCCGGGCAGGCGTCCCAGCTCGAAGTCGAGCTCTCGGTTGTCCCAGTCGCGCTTGATCTGTTCCCACCATTGCGCGTACGCCTCGAACGCACGCTCGAGCGGTTCGAGATAGTCGATCTCGGCGCCAATGAAGCCCTGCCGCACGTCGTCATCGCCGTGATAGTCCCGAAAGGTCTTCACGGCCATCGACTTCGGCCGGGGCCGCTCGAGATCGTGATTCCCGGGCACCGGAACCACCACCGGATCGCCCCCAACCGCCTCCTTCACCTCTTCCAAGGTCTCGTCGACCAGCCTGTACTCCGCTTCGATCCCCTTGAACGCCAGATCCCCGGTGAAGACGATCAGGTCTGGCGGGCCGTGCTCCTCCGCCTGCGCCTTCATATCCGCGAGCAGCGTCGCTTTCGCGTTCCGCCACCGCGCCTCACCCCCCGGCGCCCCCCGGTGCAGATCGGAAAGATGGAGCCAACGGATCTCGCGCGCCTTGGTCCGGCCCCGTTTCCTCGGTCGGTTCTTCCGCTTGGGTCGATGGCTTCTTTTAGTCATGGATCACCGAAGAAAAACAAATTCGCGCTCTCTTCCCTCAGAATCGCGCACGATCAACATGTTGTCGTTGTTGACGACCACTTCCCACAGCTTCTCATATACGGCGAGAGAGTGCCTGATGACTTCGGACAGACTATCGGCGTCCGTCGTGATCTGAAGCGCATCGAGACGCTCTCTCACCGCGGGGGAGAGCTCTAGATTGAGTCGCACTTTCTTGACCTTGCGATTCGGTCTACTCATGGCCTACGCCTTCGGGCTGGCCCCTGGTCACAGGGTCTTGGTGGGACTCTCGGTGTCACGAGCATTTGCCTCAAGGGGGTCTCCCGAGGATCTTGGCGCCGGCGAGGAGAACGCCGATTGCGCCGACGCATCCCGTTGCCAGAAGCTGCATCTCCGGGTCATTCCCCCAAAGCGCGCAACCGAAGAGAGCGATGATCGCGAGATCCATGCCGTGTTTCTCGAGCACGGCTTCGATGATCCTCGCAACCCTCGGCCGCTCGTGAATGTCGCGCCAGGCGTCATGGTCCGGGAGGACTTCTCCAGCGGCTCTCGTTTCATCCAGTGTCCGCGCCATCGGTTCTCCTTCGATCCCTCGAAGAAGAACGTGGCGCGGGCGCAATCAAGGGAACGACGAGCATGATGCCGTTCCTCTCTTGCGCCCCACGTTCAATGGACGTCCGGCGCTTCCTTCTGCCCATTCCAGAGGGTCCGATTCGCAGGGGCGGTGGTGCTGTGGGTTCCGGCGGGCTCCCAAAGGCTCTGGTGAAGAGGTGGAGGGGGTGCGATGAGCTCGATCTCGGACTTGGCGAAGGACGAAAACCCGGTTTGAATGGCCTATCCGCACGAGGAACTCACCGCCCAGCTGCTCGCCAAGACCTCTTGGACTTTCCGTTCGCGGTTACGACGCGCCTTGCAGGAAGCCCCTCAGCAACTCCCGGCCGACGCCAGGATAGAACCCGGGGTCCTGAACCAGGGCGTTGCCGATGGCGCAGCCCCAGTTGCAGTGGCACTTGTCGGTCCCGAGGTGCTTCTCCGCGAATGACGACATCGCTTCGCCCGCGAGCACCTGCCTCAGGTCATAGCCCTGCTCCCGCAGGTTGCCGACCGATTCCTGCAGAGGCTCACAGGGGAGCACCTCCCCGTAGGGACCGATCACCGCGATCTTCTGGCCCGCGCCACAGATGCTCCCCAGGTCTCCACCCTTTTGGATCATCTCGAGTTTGCCGTCCATGGCGCGCTTGATGGCATTGAATAGCCGGTACCGGACCCCCCTGTAGCCCCTCTGGTCGGTCAGCCGGTAGATTTCGCGGGCGAGAGCGAGATAGCGTTCCGGGTCGACCGCCATGTTCTTGTCCTTGAAGTTGCCGTGCAGGGGGTTGAGGCTGACCCGGTCGCATTCCACGTCGCGGACCAGGTGCTCGAGGAAACCCTCCAGTTGGTCGACGTTCTCCGACGAACAGGTCACGACGAACTTGATGCTCAGATTGTCCCGCCGCCTCGCGAGAGGCAGCACGGCCTGGTGGGTCTCCATCACACGTGCGTAGGTGGCCCGGGAACCGCGTATCCCGTCGTGCACCTCTGGTGGTCCGTCGAGCGACAGATGAAGGTCGAAGTTGGTCGAGGGATTGCGCCTGGAGAGGACCTCGAAGGTGCGCTCGACGCGGTCCGGGAAGGAGCCGTTCGTGGGGATGGAAACATAGACGGGATCGCCCCCGTCGATGAACGCCTGGACCAGATCGCCAACGTCGTCCCTCAGGAAAGGTTCGCCGCCCGAAAGGGAGAGATAGGTAATGGGAGGGATCGACGCGGCGATCCGCCGGACCTCCTCCGACGAAAGCTCGCCGGACTGTCTTGCGTCGTTGATCTCGTCGAGATAGAAGCACATCGGGCATCGTGCATTGCATCGAGCCGTGACGAAGTAGATGAGCCACTGCGGGAACCGGCGGGGCCAAAGTCGGATGGGCACGATCTGACGCAGCACGGCCCAACGGGGCTGGACGATCTCCTTCCCCACGAAGGTGCCACCACGGTCCCGGTAGCGGAAGCGTCTGTATCTGTGGGCGGTCGGTTTCCCCAGACGGTAAAAGGGCCCCAGGATCAGCCCGCTCCAGAAGCCGAGCATCGTGGCCCCCACGCACAATGCAAGGCAGATACCGGAGACGAGCACGGGTCCCGGCCGTTTCGACGGCGAGACCGAATAGCCGCCCCACGAGACGAGGGCCACCAGGCCCGCCAGGGTCATCCCGGACAGGGTGCCGATGAGCACGAGGCGCGTTCCTTCGGAGGTGATCAACCCGAGCAGACAGGCGACCAGGAGGATGACCAGAAGGCCTGCTGCCGCTACCACCCCTACTTGGCGCAGATAGAGCTCCGGGAACTGCCATGTGGAGAGGCCGCCGTACCATCTCTGGCGAAAATACTGGTGCATGAGCGGCCACAGCAGCGGCCGCTTGTAGTGGGCCGCCCGAACTTCCGGGTCGTTCCAGAGCTCGAAGCCGATCCGCCAGGCGACATAGAAGAACTCCGCGTCATCCACCCAGTAGTAGGCAACCTCGTTGAAGCCGCCGACGCTCTCCCATACGCGGCGTTTCATCGCCACGTTGCAGAGGGAAACTTCATAGAAGGGAACTCGCTCCCTGGTCGGGTTGGCGAGGGTCTTCTTCATGCTGAACAAAGGAGAGCAGACTATCCCGTTGGCAGCCGTTTGCCTGAAATCTTCGGAATAGGGGAGGTCGCTGGGTCCCGTGACGACATCGGCTCCATCATCGAGCGCATGAAGCACTCGATCGACCCAGTGCGGCTCGAGGCGAACGTCGTCGTCGACGAAGGCGAGGTACTCCGTGGACCCGGCCGCTCCGACCCCCACGTTCCTCTTGGCGCTCGGGTGCGGGCTCGTAGAGACCTGGGTCTTGACCGCGATCAGAGACGAGGCGTACCGGACCGGGCTGTCTGTAACCAGAATGAGCTCGCAGAGCCCGGGAGCGGTCTGCCCTTCGAGGCTCCGGATCAAGGGACCGATGAACTCCGGGCCCCGGCTGACCGGCACGATGATGCTCAGGCGGGGCACGCTGGACGGAGTCATGGCATGCTGGCAGGGAAGAAACCCCCACCGCTCAGCAAGCGCTGAGTGAGCAGAGACAGGAGCTTCGCGTCCCAGGTCATCGTCAGCGCGTGAGCCTCCCAGCGGGAACGGTATCGGTGGCTGAAGAACCGGAGGACTCCGGTTGCGAGCCGGGGCGCTCCGAGCCCGGTCAGAAGCCTCCTTCCATCGATCAGCTTCGAGGTGACCATCAGAAACTCCATGTGAGACTTGTCCTGAATCCACGGCGCCGAGATGTTGTGCCGGTTGAATCGGCTCCACCCTTCCAGACTCTCCGGTGGCTGGAAACCGTTCTCCAGAGCCAGGTCGTACAGGGCCGACCCGGGATAGGGGACGAACACGTAGAAGCCGGCCACGTGTGCGTTCGGGTTGGAGGCCGTCAGGTCGAGGATAAGATTCACGGTGGACTTCAGCTCTTCCTCCGTCTCCGTCGGAAAACCCATCATGAAGTTGTAGGTCGCCTGGATGCCTGTGCTCGCGAGGGCCGCGTTGGCGGCGCGGTACTGCTCCACCGTCTCTTGTTTCTTGACCAGCTCGAGGATCCTGTTGGAGCCGCTCTCGAGCCCCAGCTGGAGGGAACGCATACCGTTTCTCTCGAGCATCGGGAGGTCGAGATGGAGCAGGTCGTCCATGCGGGTCTGGGCGTACCAGTCGAAAGCGCCGCCGATCCTTTCGGCGATCCGGGCGCCGCGCTTCCGGTCTACGAAGAACTCTTCGTCATGGAATTCTATGGCATCCAAGCCGTAGCGGTCCTTCAACGCGATCGTGCGCTCGGCAACCATGTCGGGATCCATGCGCCGCCACCTCCTGTTGGACAGGACCGGCTGGCAGCAGAAGGTACAGGCGTACGGACACCCGGAGGATGTGATGAACGGCATACTCCGCACCTTGCGCCCGAAGAACAGGTTTCCCGAGACGTAGTTCTCGACGTCAACGAGATCGTACGGGATCTCTGGCGCGGTCGTGGGATCGACGAAGTCGTATCCCGACCCCTGGACCGTGACCGAGTCTTCCGTCTTGAAGGCGATGTTGGAGATCGCCCTCCAATCGCGCCGGGCTCTGAAGGCGTCCACCAGGCGCCGGAAGGTGGCCTCTCCCTCGCCCATCACCACGATGTCGACCAGGGGGTGGCGGGCCGTCTGCTCGGGAAGGAGTGTCGGGTGGTTCCCCCCCCAAACAATGGGCACTTCCGGGGCAATCTGCCGGGTCCACGCGGCGGCCCTCAGCCCGTAGTGGATCTGCGTGCCGGTCATCGAGGAAATGCCGACGCACAGAGTGTCCCCCGTCAAGTGCTTGCGGATCGACTCCCGCCAGTGGGGATCGGTCCGCTGGTCGACGATCGCCACCTCGTAGTCGTCGGTCAGCGTAGACGCGACGGTGAGGACCGACAAAGGCAGCCACACCGTGACCCCCCTGACGTCCAAGCCGGTGACGGGATAGACGAGGATGACGTCCGCCACAGAATCTCCAGTTCCGGGTCGATCGAGCACGGTCCCGGGGGATCAGGATCCCCGAACGCTCCGCGGGATAGCCTTCGAGAGGATCTAGCGGAGGAACCGCGGTTACTCGTCAACTTTCTCCGCTAGCGCGCGGTCTTTGAGCTCGAGGGCCTCCGCCTCCCTCCGGCAGTCGGCGCAGACCGAGCCCAGGCAGACGTCCGCCGGCGGCCCTCCCTGTTCCAGCGGATGGCGCTCTGGATGACCGTCCCGGCGCAGCCGTTCTTGTCTTCGCAGAGCGCGTTGTCTCAATGATACCACTCCTTCATGCCCATCTACCACCGAGTCGGCTTCCGAAGGATTCCGGAGCACCCACCGGTTCTTGCCCAGATTCTGGTATCGGAGGGCCGCACGCCGCCGAGCGATCCCCGGGAGAGGTCTCCGCTCGGGACGACGTAGGTGGCCCCGCTGGGACAGGCCCGCCTCGTCCGGAGCACGCAGTTCTTCCGTATTCCGCCAGTCATCCCCCGCGCCCTGGAGAAGCCTCGCCCCCCGCAGCACCTCCCGGTACCGAAGCTCCGTCGTCGGACTCATCTCCAATAGTCTGCCCACTTCTCGGCAGCATTCGCCCAGGCGCCGAGCCACGAGGCCCGCGTGCTGGACATCCACATCCTCCGCCGAGCCCCCGGGGACGAGCGCAGCCGGAACCAAGCCGTCCCGCTCGACATCGGGCGGGACACCCCGGAAGTTCCGAGGACAGCTTCTATTCGGACATCGCTGGGAACACACCGCCGCAGAGCATGGAATCGAATGCTCCAAGATCGGAGTCACTCTCGATGAAGTCACTGACCTCACACAGCACCCGGTCGGCCACGTCAGCCAGTTGCGCGTTGACCGGACCCCACTCCTCCGGCTCCAGGCTGGCGAGGAGCGAGAACCCCAGAAAGACGCCCAGCTCGTAAAAGAGACCTACGTCCTGCCAACGCAACTCCGAGAAGCTGTGGGCTTCGGAACTCGCCACGTACTCCAGCTCCTGCGGCATACAACACAGTAGTCTCCGTTCCTTCCGGTTCAGGGCATCTTCCGCAATACCCAGCGGGCCGCGCCCCAAGACTCGATTGCCAGGCAGGGAGAGCACGGGATCGACTTGGTAGCCATCGAACGGCACTCCCATGCCTCGAACGAGCGCTTCGACCTGGATTCGGTCGAGTCCCATTCCATCCACGTGCCAAACCACGGACCTCAACGGAGCCTGGTGCGCATGCCTCATGCCCAGCAGACCGAGGCGAACCATGAGCGAGGTATCCAGAGACCAGCCCTGGGACCACGTTGCTCGACCACCCAACCATCGGGCATCCTGGACGCGGCTCAGCGACAACACGAGGGCGAGCACTCCCAGAATCGGCCGCGACCAGCGCGAAACCGCTGGCCCGAATCTCTCGAGGGCCCTCGGGATGAGCTCACCCAACACGATCCCTTGCGTCGTGAGCGTCAGGAGGACCGCGCTGACCACGAATCGGGGCCCGAACGCCTGGGCTCGCCAGACGAGCGAGTAGAGCAGGACCGTGAAGCCGATGAAGGAGAGCACCGCTGCGCGCAGGCGCAGCGATCGATCCCGCAGCGCCAGCAGTGCGGCCAACGCGAGCCACAGGGGCGAGGTGGCCGCTGCCAGATGGAACCTGCCCCCTGGCCACGTCGGCGCCACGAAGGGCCCGACCGTTTCGGCCCAGTACGCGGAAAGCCCCTCCGTCCCGCCGTCCACCGCCCACGCTCCCGATACGGCCTCTCTCGGGTCCATTTCGTAGGGGAAGACGAGAAAGAACATCTGGTCCGGCCAGTACGCGACGAGAGCCAGGCACGCCCCAGGCAGGAGTCCCAGAAGAGCCCACGGCAGCAAACGAAGCAATCCGCCCATACCCAGCTTCTTCACCCACACGGCCGCGGGCACGATGGCGCAGACCGCGATCCAGACCATCATCGACTGGCAGTAGTACTGCCCAATGCCCAGAACAACGCCTGAAGCGCAGATCATGGCGCGCGCCGTCCAACGGGACCCGGCCACCTGGGCCTCGAGCGCGCCCATTGTCAGGCCCAGGCTGGCGACCGCGAAGAGGGCCATTTCGCTGTGATTGCCCATGAAGTACAGCGCCATGATTATGCTGCGCGCTGGTAGCAGGGCGTGAAAGACCCCAACGAGCAATACGGTCAGAGCACCGAGCTCGTCCCGGAGAACCCAAACGAGCACGACGAAGACCGCAACGGACGTCAGAGTTGCCAGCAGTCGCGCCAGAGCGGCGTGGGGGAGGCCCAGCGGATGTAGAAGAGCGCAGATGAAAGCGTTGATTCGGTGGCCGCCGACGTAGCCCCTGTAGTCGGAGTCCACGACCATGCGCAGCTGGTCTGCCAACGACAAGTCACGGACGTCGCTCACCAACGCCTCCATCCAGAGTGTATCCTCCATCGATATGGCCGCCTCCCCCGTGAAGGCCGCACGAAGCTGAACGAACGCAATGAGGCTGCTGGAAAACAGCACCGCCACCAGCTGCAAACGTCGGTTTCGAATCCCGGGGCTGGGGTGATTCATCACACGAAACGCCCCCCCCCATCCCATGGAGTACGCCCCTCGCCGATCGCGCAGTCTGGCTCGCCGAGCGACCTGCGGTCGAGGGTCACGATCGCGCGACGATGATCCCGTGGGCTGGTGTCAGCCGTCGCGAGCGGTTTCGGGCGGACAGTGGCGCTGGCTCTGTGGCTCCCGGGTTGGCGGAGACCGGTGCGGCCCTGGATTCCGCGCGTCATGCAGACCATGGACTGATCCTATCCTCGATCGAGTCGCCCCAATACCGAGAAACGAGCGAACGGCCGTGCTACGTGCGACCGAGAGTATGGCCTCTACGCCGGAACTGAGGCGCTCGCGCCGCCGACAGGTTTCCATCGCGCAGATCGGCTCCTGCGCATCCCTGCTCAGGGCTTCGCGTGCAGCCACGGGAACCTGGACGATCCCGACCGGAGCGCTCCCATCGGTCACCCAGCACGGCCCGCTAGCGCCCCTCCACACCGCCGAAGATGATCTCCAGCTCGCATCCGCTCGGCTCCTCGACCCCCCGCAGGAGCAGATTCAGCCTGTCGATGGAGCCCGCGAGTGCCCACTCCATGGAGCTGCGCACCGCCAGCCGATATATTTGCTGCCCGCCGTCGGCCAGCAAGTCGAATCGGATGCGCGGCACGGGAGCGTCCCAGTCGGGCGCCCGGTTCCACCAAAGCTCGCCAACCCATTGGTGCTCCGCCCCACAACGGGATCCGTCCTCGCGAATCGGAGTCGCGGCCAGCTCCACCCACAATGTGTCGCTCGTCCAGATCGCGTGGCCCGACTGGGGGTCCAGCTCAGGGCCTCGCAGATAGGTACGCCAGCTCGTGGAGGCGTGCCCGTCGGGGCCCGGTGTGCCCAGCAGGACCTCGCTCTCCGACTCCCGGATCGACCAGCGGCCCGGCTCCAGGGTGACCGGCACAGACCGCTCCGTCGGTATGCGCGCCTCGAGGGCCTCCGCCAGCTGCTCGGTCAGGTCCGTCAGCTGGCGCTCCGCCGCATCCCACCGATAGACGAAGTCCGACTCCCCGAGAGACAACTCCTCCGGGGGTGTGACGGGGGCCTCTCCGTCCGGCGTCATGACCATCAAATTGCGCTCGGCCTTCGCCATGCGATAGTAGTCCGCGTCGCCGCTGATGGTCTGGTAGTGCTCGCGAACTCGCCACAGGAACTCGTAGTTGGTGTCGACCGTGCCGTGGAGCATCGATCCAGGGGGCGGGGTGCGTTCCAGCGCCTGGAACCGTTCGATGTAGTCGCGTGAATTGCGACCCGTCTCGATCCATGGCTGGGAGTATTGGTGTCCCCAGCGGGTCTGGAAGGCCACCGCGAGTGCCAGAACGACGATTCGAAAGGGCATCAGCCAACGCCATGCGAAGTCGCCGACCAGGACGTAGGCCAGCATCGGTGCGTAGATGACGCCGCTCAGGTAGAAGCGTTTGGCCGTTGCCTCGCGCAAGTTGTCCTCGGAAGGGAAGTACGAGATTACCGGGATCACGATGAGGAAGATTGCGGCGATGAAGAAGAGAATGAGCCGTCGGTCGAGCCAACGTCGGAGGAGAAGACAGAAGATAATGATCGCAGCGGCGGCGGCGAAGCCGAGACGCAGCCGGTCATCTGCCACACCTTGGTGCAGTGGTGCGAGAAAGAGGACCTTGGGATAGGACACGAACAACGAGTGGATCATCTCACGACTCGGCATCAAGTAGCCGGTGAGCGTGTAGCTCGTGGCCGTTTCGCCCTCGTTCGACGATAGCGGCACCAGTCCGCCCATGATCTCGCCGAGGCAGTACAGTCTCATTCCCGCGTTGAACAGGAGGAGCCCCCAGAATGGCGCGAGTCGAATGACGCGCTTTCGAATGGTGCTAGTCGTCAGCACGAGATCGTAGAGCGTGATCATAGCCGGCAATGTCACGGCGATCTCTTTGCTGAAGAGGGCCAGAAAGGTGGAGACGAACGCGGCGGCGTACCAACCTCGCGTGGCGCCGACTTGGCTACCGGCATCCTCTCGAAGTCCACGGAATCGGACGTATGCCATGAGTGCACATGCGTAGAAGAGGATGGTGGCAGTTTCCTCCCGAAGAGCCACGTATGTCACGGGTTCCGCGCCGAATGGAAAAGACGCGAAAAGGGCGCCGGCCCCGCATGCGAAGATCAGGCTTCGAAGCAGGCTCCACGCGAAGAGGGCGACGCATACGCTCGCCAGTGCGTGGGCGAAGAGAGTCGTGAAATGCCAGCCCGCGGGCTCCAGCCGCCAGATGGCGTAGTCGATGGCGCTCATGTAGACTGGGATCTGGCGGAACATGCGCGGGCCGGTGTGCTGGAAGAAGTATGCGCCGATCGTCTGCGGCGATCGCGACTCGACCATGATCTTGGCGGGTTGGATGTGGTTCATGTGGTCGTCCCAGAAGAACCCACTCTGCAACACGACCCGGAAGTGATAGACGACTGCGGCGGCGAGGATGACGAGGAAGAGAACGAGCGCGATCCGGACGGCGCGACCCGGACTCCGACCGGGTCGGGGGACGGCGGGCGCGAGCTGGGGTAGCACCAACCAGTGCGCGATGACCCACACGATCAAGGCAATGAAGCAGGCTTCGGCCGAGAGCTGGACCGGCACCAACGACGCCAACGGATTGATCTCCACCCGGACGGAAGCGATGGAGAGGAAGGCGAGGGTTCCCGCAACGAGCCCGGATGCGACTCTCCACACGATCGCGGCGCGCCTGTCCATCAAGACGAGGGTCCCCGCACGACTCCACGGCTCGAGACCGATTCGCGACCGTCATCGTGGCGGGGGTTACGGTGCTTTGCGCTCATGGTCCTGGCGTGGCCCGCTGCCCGGCGCCCCTGGGAGATCGAGGACGGAGTCGTGACACGGGGCGTGCCCTCGGCATTGTAGCGATGCAGACCTGCGGTGACGAGGGATCGGTCGAGGGCAACGTGCTCGCGGCGGACTGGACGTCGACGGGACCCACCGTATCACCGGCGCTCCGGCGTCGGGCATGCGCGGGTCTCGAGCCCCCGGGGAACGAGCCCAGGCAGGGAAGCGGGCGGCGCGGCGCGCGTCGTCGAATCGAAGCGACGGCCTGGCCGGCGGCAGGGGGAGGGTGGGCGAACCGATCCCGTTCGGGCCGCCATTGGGGCTCCACGCGGCGCCCCAGTCGATCGCGGTGCTGCGCGCCCGATCTCCTGCCCCGCGCTGAGCGACGCCCGTCCAAGATCTCGTGAACCTCACCGGCGTGACGATCGTCCGCTCATTCCCGGGGCACACTCCGAGAATCTACACCCCCGCACGCACCCGGCCCGACCGCCCCTCCTCACCGCGCACGACCGCCCGCCACCGCAGCTGAAACGCAAACGCATCGAGCCAACGGTGGTCGAGGGGAGAGCCGTCGTTGTAGACGAAGTGGATCGGGATCTCGACGGGGAAGCGCGCAGCCAGGCGGGACGCGGGTTCGCTGCTAGGCTCTCGACGCTCGCGGCGAGTCGACGGAGGACGGATCTCGGGGGCCCCGAAGAAGGCGAGACGCGCATACCAGCACCTGACGCCAGAAGAACGCGCTCCGGTGTTGCGGGAGCCGCTGGAGCGGGTCGTCGGTAAGGCTGCCGCCAAGGAGCGCCGCGGGCGGAGGTAGGAATCGGATGGACGAGGCCAGGCTCATCGAGAAACTGCGCTTGATCGAGGCGCTCTTCTCCGGTGCGACCACGGAGGGGGAGAAGGTCGCCGCCGAGCGGGCCAGGGTCCGCATGCTCGAGCGATTGAGGCGCCAGGAGGCGGAGGATTCGCCGGTCGAGTACCGATTCTCCATGGCGGACATGTGGTCCCGCAAGGTCTTCGTCGCCCTCCTGAGGCGCTACGGCATCCGGCCCTACCGATACAGCGTGGCCGGAGTTCCGAGAGATCTCGGAAACCCTCCGAAGCTACCTCTCCGAGGTGACCGATCGAATCGTGGGGCAGGTGATCCACCAGGACGGCTCCGAGACCGAGGTCGTCGAGAAGCCGCGGCAGCTGTCGCTCGACCTCGAGGATCCGACGAGTACGGCGACGACGTCGACGACGCCACCAGCGACACAGGACGCCGGGCAGAAGACGGGCTCCGAGGATCGTCCGCGCGGTGTCGGTGTGGCGAATCGAGGCAAGACCAAGCGCAAGAGAGGAAGAAGCGCACGCGGCGCTGATGGAGTGCCTCCTTGGAGGCAGGGATGCCGACGAAGAAGCGACCAAACCAGAAGATGCAGGCGTGGATCGACGCAGGCAAGCGTCATCGGCTCTCCCACGCCCACCTCCAGATGGCGCGCGAGCTGGGGATGAACCCCCGGAAGCTGGGCAAGAGCGACAACCGCGACCAGGAACCGTGGAAGGTCCCGCTGCGCGAGTACATCGAGCAGCTCTACCTCGAGCGATTCGGCGAGGAGCGTCCCGACATCGTGCTCTCGATCGAGGAGAAGATCCAGATCGACGAGGCGAAGAAGGCCCGTAGACGAGAGGCGAAGAGGAGGGGGCGCCAGGACCTTGCCAATCGAGTGCGTCGTGGATCCTGACCGGGCCCGCGCGCGAGAGAAGCAACTCGAGCCACGAATAGCGCTCCCAACCGCCGTTTTCGGGCAACTCCTCGAGTCTCTGGGGCTGCTCGTCTACCACGGTGTGCTCGGGATCGACGCCCTGGCCTGCCCGGATTGCGCGGGTGGCCGGCTCAAGCTCATCTGCGCATTCTGAGCTCGGTCGGCCTGCCGACCCGTGCGCCCCCGATCGAACCAGCGCGACCGCTCGATGAGCTCGAGCTCGACTTCGCCTGACGCCAGCCAGCCGATCGTCTCACGACTCGCGCGACCGTCCTCGTCCTCGGAAATACGCATGGCATGGCGCTCAAACCGCGCAAGGGGCGGAGCTTGCCCTGCCTGGCGACTCTCGGGAGCAGACCGGCTCACAAGCAAGCGCTATCGATCCGATGAGCTGCCGGAGAGCCACAGATGAGCTGCTCGGTGGGTTCCGGCGGGCTCCCAAAGGCTCTGGTGAAGAGGTGGAGGGGGCGCGATGAGCTCGATCTCGGACCTGGCGAAGGACGAAAACCCGGTTTGAATGGCCTATCCGCTGCTGGATCTGGCGCGCGGCCTGGTGCACGATCCGAGCGACTACTACCTGGTCGACTTGCGCACCCCCGCCGCACCGCTCGAGGAGCGAATCCCCGGTGCCATGACCCTCCCCGACGACGACCCCGAGGCCCACTTCCTGGCCGATCTGCCCCCCACCCGCACCCTGGTGCTCTACGGCGCGGCCGACCTGGAACGCCTTCCCGCCAGTGCCCAGAGCTACGCCGGCAAGGCGGCGACACTGCTGGGCGGCTTCAACGAATTCCAGGCGCGGGTGCTCACCGAGCCCGCCACGCCGACCAGAGCCACCCCCGCTGCGCTGTCCCATCACGCCCTGCGCTCCGCGCTGCACGCCCACTTCACCGGCACCGCCCCCGCCGCTCCGGTCGAGATCAAGCCGGTGAAGGTGAAGCGGGCGCGGAAGAAGGAGGGGGGGTGTTGAGGCAGGGGCTCGAATCCCGCCGGCTCAAGGGTCCTTCTTCGCGACCCCCAATCCATCGCGCAGCTTGCGGATGTCGAGCGCGACCT
>CAZBBK010000036.1:0-56040 GCA_964490075.1 uncultured Gemmatimonadota bacterium
GGGCACCTACGAGCTGACCCTGCGCGTCCAGCCGCGGGTGCAGCTCGACCGCTGGTTGCTCACGACTCGCGACCGGTTCCCCTTGCTCGCGGAGCGGCCGCACGATTGGTAGGGGGGTGGGCGGGGGATTTCGCCACCCACCACCTGGAGCCGCCCGATCAGTCGCCGGCGCGGGTCGGGCCGGATGCGGTCTCGACCGAGCCGCCGCTTTTCGGGCCGCGCTGAGAGAGCGAAATCGAGCGCGTGCCCGCGCCGCCCAGAGTCGCGAGCTGCGGGCGAGTCACAGCCGCAACAAGCGTCTTGACGGCAGAAGTCCCCGGCCACGACCACGCGCCGGGTGCCGCGCTGAGGATTCAACATGGGGCCCTCGTTCCGGGGACAATCCCAACCCCAATCCCGGACCCAATCACAGCGCCCGCCGACCCGCCACCCCCCGATCGGTGATAGTCTGCCGAATTCCCGCGGTCGCGGCGCACCCGGCTCCGCGAAGCGTGCCGTGATCTGGACGCAATGGCCCCCACATCCACCAGCTCGGGCGATCCCAACGCCGCCGTGCGGCGCATGTTCGACGCCATCTCAGGGCGCTACGACCTGCTGAACCGCGTGCTCTCCGCCACCTTCGATCGATCCTGGCGGCGCCGCGCGGCCGCTCTGCTGCCTCCCTGTGGAAAGGTGCTCGATCTGTGCGCCGGCACCGCCGATCTGGCGATCGCGATCGATCGCGCGCAAGGAGGTGAGGCGCGCATCGTGGCGGCCGATTTCTCGGGGCCGATGCTCGATCTGGCGGGCCCAAAGCTGCGCCGCGCGGGGGTCCGCGCCGGGATCACACGGGCCGACGCCCGGATGCTGCCGCTGCGCGCGGAATCGTTCGATGGCGTGGCGGTCGCGTTCGGGATTCGCAATATCACGCCGCCCGAGGCGGGACTGCGCGAGATGGCCCGGGTGCTGCGGCCTGGTGGTCATCTGCTGGTCCTGGAGTTCTTCGGTCCCGCGGGCGGGTCGTTGCGTACGATCTTCGCCTTCTATTTCCGACAGGTATTGCCGCGTCTGGGGGGGGCGATCTCGGGCGCCTCGGAGGCCTACCGCTACCTGCCGGATTCGGTGGCCCGCTTCGTGACCCGCGATTCCTTCGGCGAGCTGCTGCGCTCCTGCGGCCTGGACGAGCTGGCGCGTGAGGAGCTCTCGGGCGGCATCGCGACCGCGTGGCTGGCGCGGCGGCGCCCAGAGCCGCGCGCTGCGGAGGCGCGCTTGGGTGCCGAGGCCGGTTGCCGATGAGCTCCGGATCGCTGCTGCGGCAGACCCGCGTCACGCTCGAGATGATCAAGTTCTCGCACACCGTCTTCGCGCTGCCCTTCGCGCTGCTCTCCGCGGTGCTGGCCGCCGACGGGATGCCCGCCGCCGGCGTGCTGCTGGGGATTTTGGGAGCGATGGTCGGCGCGAGATCGGCGGCTCTGGCTTTCAATCGCCTGGTCGATGTCGGCTTCGACGCCCGCAACCCACGCACCGCGGATCGGGCTCTGGCGGCCGGCCACGTCAGCCGGCGCTACGTCGTGGCCTTCACCCTGGCCTCGGTTGCGCTCTTCGTCGGCTCGGCGGCATGGTTGAACCCGATCTGCCTGGCGCTCTCACCCCTCGCACTGGCGGTGGTGCTCGGCTACTCCTTCACCAAGCGCTTCACCGCCGCCAGCCATTTCGTGCTCGGCCTGGCGCTCGGAATCGCACCGACCGGGGCCTGGCTGGCCGTGACCGGGTCTTTCGCCCTCACGCCGCTCTTGTTGAGCGCGATCGTGATCCTGTGGACGGCCGGATTCGACCTGATCTACGCCTGCCAGGACATCGACTTCGACCGCTGCGCCGGTCTTCGCTCGCTGCCGGCATCGCTGGGCGCGGCGGCGGCGCTCGAGCTGGCGCGCTGGCTGCACCTCGGCATGCTCGCGGGCCTGGTCGGGCTCCCCTTGATGGTGGCGTCGCTGGGTTGGATTTACTGGGTCGGTGTCGCCGCGGTCGCCGGGATGTTGGCCTACGAGCACAGCATCGTCTCGGCCGAGGATCTGAGCCGTGTCGATCTGGCCTTCTTCAAGCTCAACGGTGCCCTCAGCGTGGCGCTGGCGTTGGCGATCATCGTGGACGTGGGGCTCCGATGAACGATCGATGGCCGCCGCCGCTGCCACCGGTCTCACTGGTCGCGGGCGCCGCACCGATCCGTCTCGGCGTGGTCTCCTTCCTCAACGCCCGGCCCCTGGTCTGGGCGCTGGAAGAGCGCCCGACACCGCAGCTCGTGCTCTCCTACGACCACCCGGCGGCGCTGGCGCGCCAGCTGCGCGCGGGCGAGATCGATGTCGGCCTGGTGCCGGTGGCCGAGGCACTGCGCAATCCTTCCTGGTGCGCGATCGAGGGCCTCTCGATCTCTTCGGACGGGCCGGTCTGGTCGGTCAAGCTGCTCACCGAGACGCCCCCTCGCGACGGCGAGCACCGGCTGCGACGGATCGGAGTCGACTACCGGAGCCGCTCCTCGGTGGCGCTGCTGCGCGCCCTCTTGGCCGACCTGGACGGACCGGTGCCGGAGCTGGTGGAGATCGATCCGTCCACCGATATCGCCGCCGACGGCCGCCCGGCCGATGCCCGACTCGACGGCGTGCTGGTGATCGGGGACCGGGCGTTGGATCTCCCCGAGGGCTGGGATCTCGGCGCGGCGTGGAGGCGCAAGACCGGTCTGCCCTTCATCTACGCGTTGTGGATGGCCCGAAACCGCCGGTGCGCGGCCGCGCTCGGGGATAGACTTCGGGCAGCCCGCGACCTCGGTCTGGAGCACCTGGATCGAATCCTGGCCCACGACTCCGCCTTTCGCGGCCGGGACGAGAAGCTGATGCGCCGCTACCTCAGGGAAGCAATCGACTACGGCTGGAGCGACCGGCACCGGCGGGCGATCGCCCGTTTCGCGCGCGCGATCGGCGTCGATCCCGGGTCGCGCTCGGTCCACGAGGGCGATCCACGCCCCGCTCCGAGCGCTGCTGAGCACGGCCAGTCGATCACCGAGTTCATCCTCGTCCTGGTGCTGGTGAGCATCCCGGTGTTTCTTTCGCTGCAGGCATTCAAGATGGCGCTGGGCGAGTACTTGCGGCGCCTGGCGATCGGGGTGTCGATTCCCTTTGTTTGAGTAGCTCACTGCCACCGGCGAGGGCAACGCCGTCCGCATCGAATCGCCGCTGCCAGCGCTTTGCCTGCGGTTTTTCCCCCATGGGGGTGTTAGAATCGGCACCAAAGGACCATCGCCGGGTGGCGGAAGCGCCGGGCGATCGCCGAATTGCCGCGGAATTGTCCGAAAAGGGCGCGGAGCGGAGGTCGCCAGTGGTTGGCACGCCGCTTGCGCAACAGTCGAGCGAGCGGTGGTGAGGCCGTCTCCGAGGCGTCCACCATCGAGCCAACGAGGATCCAGCTCGGACCGCGTCGACCCGAGTCCGAGGGAGACGAAGATGATGAACCTGCTCCGTCGCATTCACGACGATCAGCGGGGCCAGGGGCTCGCCGAGTACACGCTCCTGATCGCCCTCATCGCCATCGCGCTCATCACAATCGTTACCTCTTTCGGTGGCAAGCTGGGCGAGATCTTCACCTCCGCCACCACCGAGCTGAACGACAACGTGCTGCAGCCCTAGGTCGCCCCTCCAGCCATCATCATGCGAGTCCCGAGCCGAGAGCGAACGCCGCGCGAGCAGGGCCAGAGCCTGATCGAGTACATCATGCTGGTCGCCCTGGTCGCGGTGGCGTTGATCTTCTCCACGCAAGAGCTCGGCATCGCATTCTCGGATCTGTTCCGCAGCACCGCCGACTCGATGGCCTCCACCGACGTATTTCGCTAGGTTCTGGCGTGCCGCCGGACGTTCTGCCGACGGTCGCGCTGGTCGCGTTCGTGCTGGCCGCCGCGTTCACCGATCTGAGATCGCGGCGCATCCCCAACGCTCTCACCTACCCCTGCATCGTCTTCGGCTGTGCCTTCCATGCCCTGGGGGGAGCATGGTCCAGTGCTCTGCTGGGCCTGGCCTTCGGGTTCGGCCTGCTGCTGCTGCTGGCGCTCCTGGTCCCGGGAGCGCTGGGGATGGGGGATGTGAAGATGGCGGCGGCGATCGGGGCCCTGGGGGGCTTTCCCTTCGTGGTCGACGCGCTGCTCTGGGGCATGGCCTTCGGCGGAGTGGGCGCGCTCGTCACCATGGCCGCGCGACGCCGCCTGGGGCTGCTGCTGCGCCGGGTGAGGGCCCTGCTCGAGGCGGTGGCGGTCGCGGCGCGAGCCGGAGGACGGGTGCACCTGGCGCCCCGAGCCGACGCCGGGGCGGAGGTCCCCTTCGGCGTGGCGCTGGCCGCCGGCACCCTCTTCGTGCTGCTGCGCGGAGGGCTGGCATGAGGCGGCGCGAGGGACAGACCGTCGTCGAGGTGCTGGTGGTGCTGCCTCTGCTCATTCTGCTGGTGCTGGGCCTGTTGCAGTACGCCCTGGTGCTGCAGGCCAAGCAGCTGGTGAACGCCGCGGCGTGGCGGGGGGCGAGGGCGGCCTCGGTGGCGGCCGACTATGAGGGCTGGCCCGGCTGGGATCTGCTGCCTCGAGTGCAGCTGGCGGCGATCTCGGCGCGCAGCCCGGCGCCGCCCCCGCCCAACGTCGAGAAGCGGATTCGCGCCGCCGCCGCCGACCTGGTGCCGGCGGAGGATGCACGCCATCTCGACGACCTGCTGCAACGGGTCGCCTACACCATGGACCGGCGCAACCTGCGGGTCGACCACCAGGATCTGCTGCGGTCGGGAGAGGGGGGGGAGCCGGTCCCCTCGGTCACGGTGCTGGTTCGTTATCGATTTCTGCTGCAGTTCCCGCTGGTCGATCAGATCTTCGACCGCGTCGACGGTCGCGTCGATCAGCGCATGCTGATCAGTGCGCGCTGCACTCTGCCCGTGGAGCCGGCGTGAGGACTGTGCTCGGCGCGCGGCGGCAGGAGCGGGGGCAGGTGGTGCTGGTGCTGCTGGTCGGGGTGCTGATCGCCACCCTCTTCATGGTCGGCGGCTTCGAGGTCACGCGCCTGGTGCAGCGCGCCCTGGTCGGGCAGAACACCTGCGACGGCGCGGCGCGCGCGGCGGCGACCTGGCAGGCCCGAGGGCTCAACGTGATCGGCAGCGCCAACGTGGCCTCCAGCCTGCTGCTGCTGGAGTACGTGCTGCCCTTTCCGGAGATGGATGCCTTCGATCCGGCTCTGGAGGAGGCGGCGCGCGAGATCGCCGCGCTCCAGGACTCGGTGGCGCTGCTCTATCCGGCGATGGGCGTGGTGGCGGCCTCGGCGGTGGCCCGCCAGGCGGGGATGGACGCCCTCAGCGCGGAAGATCTGCGCGAGATGGGCTACGAGGAGGCGGCCGAATGGCTCGCCTCGATCGAGAGCTCCGGCGAGCTCGGCGCCGTGCTTTCGGGCGCCCTGCACGCGGTGCCGGTGGGGTCGGATCAGGCGCAGCCGATGCTCTCGTTGGGGGTGCATCGCGCCGAGCGAGAGGGGCTGGCGCACCTGGCCGCGGCCTTCCTGGCCAGCGACGGCACCGCTCTCGACATGATCTTCGGACAGTTCGACGCGCCGATCTACGCATCCGCCCAGGCGCCGGTGCTGCTTTTCGGGCACCACGGACCGGCCGACTACTCGCTGGTGGAGAGCCCGGGCGCGGCGGAAGACGTGATGCAGCTGATCTACTTGGTGGCGCCGGGGGTCCATGGTACCGAAAACGTGCTCACCCATCGCGGGGTCGCCAAGCTGGAACGCTTCCTGGGCTATCCACCGCGGACCACGCCGATCGGTCTCGAAGATCTGCTGGTCGTGCGCGCCCTGGGCCCGGTCGATGCCGACGAGCTGGCGGCGCGTTTCGGCTGGACCAAGACCGCGCTGGTGGAGCGCAGCATCGAGCTGGCGATCGAGGCTTTGCAGTCGACTCCCGACTTCGCCTTTTCCTTCTACGTTTTCGACCGCGATCCCTGGACCCGATCGGGGGCTTCGACGACCATGTTGGCGCGCGAGCGCGGCTGGAGCTCGGCGCTGGTGCCGGGCGAGATGATCGATGCGGTGTTCCTGGCGGCGGCCGCACCGGTGGCCCACGAGCCGACCGTGGGAGCGATGGTGCTGCCGATCTTCGACGACGTGGGTCTGCGCCAGGTGGCGGACGACGATGGGGACGGCCGGTGAAGGCACGGGCGACGGGCGGGCAGGCCGCGGTGGAGCTGGCGATCGGCCTGCCGATCCTCATTCTGCTGCTGATCACGATCCTGCAGGGAGCGATGCTCGGTGTGGCGCTCCACGAGGCACAGCTCGTGGCCAACCAGGTCGCCGCCGAGGCCGCGCGCTCGCCGGGCCTGCTCTATGTCGACCCGGCGCGCTTCATCGACTTCGGCGTCTACCATGCGATCGGCGGGCGCGAGCTCATGACCGGAGAAGCGGCGTTCTCGGGGAATCGGAGCTTCCAGATGGGGGCCATGCGGGTGCGGGTGGAGTACGCCGATCTGCTGAAGGTCGACGAGCGCCGAACCATCGGCAGCAAGCTGACCGGCGGCAGCGACGAGGAGGGTGCCGCGCAGCTCATGGGCCGGCTCGACTTCGGACATGTGCGGGTGACGGCGGAGCGGGAGATCGAGGCCTTGCCGGGGATCCGCGCCTTTCACCCGCAGAGCTTCATCGTGCGCGCTTCCGCCGTGGGGGGGCTGGCCGAGGAGGCACGGTGAGACGGTCGATTGCGGTAGAGTCCGACCCCAACCCAACGCCAGGAGGGGCGCATCTTGGAGACCAAGCCCGACGAAGGCGGCCCTGAGAAACGCTACGACCTGCTCACGATCGCGATCGCGCTGATCGCGGGGCTGCTCGCCATCTGGGCGGGCAATCGCTACTTCGGCGCCCAGATCAAGTCGGCCGAGGAGCCGGAGATCCAGATCCTGGCGGCGGCGCGGGATCTCGCCGCGGGGGAGCAGATCGCCGAAGACGCGGTGGTGGTGGTGCCCTATCCGGCGCGGGCGGTGACCGGCGACATGGCCCGGCCGCAGGATCGCGTGGTGCTGGTCGATCTGCCGCTGCGGGTGGCGGTCAGAAAAGGCAATCCGATCCTGCGCAGCTATGTGAGCGGTGCGCCGATCGATGCACGGCTCTCGATGCTCCTCCAGGAAGGCGATCGCGCGATCACCATCGCGGTCGATCCAGTCTCTGGACTGGCGGGTCATCTGCGTCCGAACGATCGCGTCGACGTGCTCGGCACCTTTCAGGTTCCTTCCGCCGATCCGGCCCGCGCGCTGCGCACCCGTACGCTGTTGGTCAACGTGCCGGTGCTCGCGGTCGGCGAGCGCACCGGGACCAGCTTCGCGGACCAGCGCTTGCCCGGGCTGGCGCTGCTCTCTTCCCAGACCCGATCGCGCGCCCAGGCCACCACGGTGACCTTGCGGGTGACGCCCGAGCAAGGAGAGATACTGGCCTTCGCCAGCGAGAGCGCGCGCCTGAAGCTGCTCTTGCGGCATCCCGACGACGCTTCGCCACGATCCGAGCCGGTCGATCACACGCTCGGCGAGCTCTTCGATCTGCCCGAGCGAACCGCGAGCGATGCGCCACCGGCCCGTCCACCCCGATCCCCGGTGACCTATGAGCGATAGCGTCTTGCGCTGGCTGGCCGGCCTCCTTCTGGCCGTGGCGGCGAGCGCGCGGCCGGCGCCGGCCGCAGCTCTGATTCCCCCCTTGCGGCTCGATCTGAACGAGCAGCAGACCCTGGAGCTGGCGCGCTTCGAGAGCATCTATGCCGCCGACCGATCGGTGGTGGCGGTGCGCCCGCTGGCGGGCAATCGCCAGGTCATCCTGACCGGCGTCGGCGAAGGCTCCACCAGCATCACCATCGTCTACCCGGGCGGCCGCACCGAGACCCGGAGCATCCGCGTGGTTTCGCAGCGGATCGCGGCCGATGATCTGCAGCTCCTGATCGGCGACATCTTCGGGATCCAGGTGCTCGAGGTCGGATCGAATATCGCGGTGCGGGGGGCGATCCGCACCCGCAGCGAGCTGAGCCGCTACCGAAAGGTCGTCGAGCGCTTCGACAACGTGATCGACCTGGTCGAGGACCTGAGCACCGGCAGCAATGTGCAGCTCGACGTGAAGGTCTTCGAGCTCACCCGCAGCGGGGTCGAGGAGCTCGGAGTCGAGTGGTTCGAGACCATCCAGCAGTTCGACGTCGACTTCTCCGACCAGCCGCGCGGGCTCGAGTACCAGCTCACCCCGCCGCGCGGTGGCCTGCTCTACGGCGAGGAGACCCTGGCCGATCTGACGACACCGGTCACGGTCGGCAAGATGGCGCGGATCACGCCGCTCCTGGTCGAGCTGCGAGCCCTGGAGGAGCGCGGCGACGCCCGGCTCCTGGCCAAGCCCCAGCTGGTCGCGGAGAGCGGCAGCGAGGCCCGTTTCCAGGTCGGGGGGCGTCTGCCCTATCCCTTGGAGAGCAGCCAGGGGGCGGTCTCGGTGCAGTTCCAGGAGTACGGCACGATCCTGGAGATCCAGCCCAGCATCGTCTCCGCGGGGGCCATCGCCCTGGTGATTCGCGCTGAGGTTTCGGAGCCCGACTACGTCAACTCGGTGCTCGGAACGCCGGGCATCCGGTCGCGCGAGGCGTCGACGACGGTGCAGCTGTTGGAAGGGGAGACCCTGGCGATCGCCGGGCTCCTGTCGACAGCCGAGTCCGAGTCGCGGCGCTCGCTTCCGATTCCGTTCCTCGCCGGGCTGCCGCTGATCGGGTCGCTGCTCGGATCGGAGCGCACCGAGGTCGATGAGATCGAGACCTTGATCCTGGTGACCCCGCACATCTTGACGGCCGGAACGTCGACCGTGGGCAGCGCCACGCTGGAACAGATCCGTGGCGAGCGGGAGAGCCGCGCGCGGGGGGAGTCGGCGGCGGCGGCGCCGGAGAACGAGCCGGAAGGGTGGTAGACGCGGTGTCGCTGGTGCTCCTCGTGCACACTCCCGACGGCCGCGTGGAGCCCCATCGCGTTGCCTCCGAGCACTGCGTGATCGGTTCCGCCGCCCAATGCGAGATCTTCCTGCCGCACACCGGCATCGAGGCTCGGCACGCGGCCATTCGCGTGCGCCCCGACCGCTCCTGGGAGGTGGTCCACAGCGCCGCCGAGGGGGTCACCTACGTCAACGATCGACGCGTTTCCGAGCGCGTCATCGAGGCCGGCGATATCGTGCGGGTGGGCAAATGCGAGCTGCTGGTCCAAGCCGAGCCCGGACGCAGGGTCGGATCGGCCCTGACGGCGGCGGAGGAGGAGCTCTTCTTCGACACCAAGGTGAGCCTGCACCGGCGGCTGATCCAGCGGATCGACCTGCGCCGTCTCGACGAGGCGGCGCTGCGGACCGAGGCCGAGCGCGTCATTCGCACGCTGATTCGAGAGCTCGACAGCGAGATCCCCGAGTTCGTCGAGCGCGATCGCCTGGCCAAGGAGCTGGTGGAGGATTCGCTGGGACTGGGGCCGATCGAGGATCTGCTAAACGATCCCGAGGTCAGCGAGGTGATGGTCAACCGGCGCGACCAGGTCTTCGTCGAACGCGACGGCCGGCTGCTGCCGACCGACAAGAAGTTCCTCGCCGACGAGCAGATCGTCAACGTGATCCAGCGCATCGTGGCGCCGCTCGGCCGCTCGATCAACGAGGCCCGGCCGATGGTCGATGCCCGCCTGCCCGACGGCAGCCGGGTCAACGCGATCATTCCGCCGCTGGCGATCAATGGACCGACCCTGACGATTCGCAAGTTCTCGCGGGTGATCTTCGAGGTGGCCGACCTGATCGATCGCGGCAGCCTGTCGTGGGAGATGGCGCGCTTTCTGCGCCTCTGCGTGGAGTACAAGCGCAATCTGATCATCAGCGGCGGCGCCGGGTCGGGCAAGACCACGCTGCTCAATATCCTGGCCAGCTTCATCCCCCCGGCCGAGCGGATCATCACCGTGGAGGACGCGGCCGAGCTGAGTCTGCCGCAGGAGCACGTGGTGTCGCTCGAAGCCCGTCCCTCCAACCTGGAGGGGAAAGGGGAGGTGACCTTTCGCGACCTGGTCATCAACTCGCTGCGCATGCGCCCTGATCGCATCATTGTCGGCGAATGCCGCGGCGGCGAGGCGCTCGACATGCTCCAGGCGATGAACACCGGACACGAGGGCTCGCTCACTACCATCCACGCCAACACTCCGCTCGACTCCCTGACCCGTCTCGAGACGATGGTGCTGATGAGCGGGCTCGAGCTGCCCTCGCGGGCGATTCGCGACCAGATCATGTCGGCGATCGAGATTGTCGCGCAGACCCAGCGCTTCTCCGACGGCAGCCGCAAGATCACCCAGATCTCGCAGGTCTCCAACCAGACGCCCGGCCGCTTCGAGCTGGTCGATCTGTTCCGCTTTCGGCAGACCGGGATCGACGGCGACCAACGGATCTCCGGCGAATTCGTCGCCACCGGCGTGCGCCCCCGCCTCATCGACCAGCTCCAGGAGCAGGGCCTGGAGATCCCCTGGGATCCTCGATGAGCGCGACCTACGCCGCGGTGCTCGCCCTGATCGGCGCTTCGACGACGGCGGCGACCTTTGCCGGGCTGCGGATCGTCAGGCGGCGCTATCTCCGCTTTCGGAGCTCCTTCCTGGGGCGCGCCGCGCGCGAGCTGGACTACCTCTACTCCGACCTGCAGGCCGACCAGGTGCTGATGGTTTCGCTTTTCGCGACCGTCTTGCTGGCCCTGGTCGCGCTCCTGGCCGGTGCCGGGCTGGCGGGTGTGGCGCTGATGGTGGGGATCGGGCTCGCGGCGCCCCGGATGATCTTCGGCCAGCTCCGGGCGCGGCGCTCGCGGCGCTTCGCGGGCCAGCTGGTCGACGCCATCGCCATGATCTCCAACTGCCTGCGGGTCGGACTGAACTTGCACCAGGCGGTGCGCACGGTGGTCAACGAGATGGAGGCGCCGATCTCGGAGGAGTTCGGGCTGGTGCTGCGCGAAACCAGCATCGGGGCCCCGATCGAGCAGTCTATGGCGGCGCTGGCGCGGCGCATGAGCTCGGAGGATCTCGACCTGGTGGTGACCGCGATCTGGGTGGCCCAACAGACCGGCGGCGATCTCGGCGAGATATTCCAGAACATCTCGCGCCAGATCCGCGAGCGCAACCGTGCCGAGCGCAAGTTGGTGTCGATGACCAGCGCCGGCCGGCTGCAGGGGGGGCTGGTGGCGGTGGTGCCGCCCTTGCTGCTGCTCTGGACCATGGTGGCCGATTCCGAGCGGGCGCTCGCCCACTACTCCACGCCGCTCGGCTTGACCATGCTGGCGATCGTGGCTGGATTCTACCTGCTGGCCTTCGTCGCGATTCGCTGGCTGACGAGCCTGGAGGCCTGAGCGAGATGCGCTTCCTACTGCTCCTGGTGCTCGGCGTATCGATCGCCCTGCTGGCCCACCAAGCCATCCTCTTCGGCTCCTACTTGCTGCGGCTGCAGGCGGAGCGGCGCCGGCAGATCGCCCGCGCCCTGGGAATCGTGGGCGGAAAGGCCCCGCGGCGCTGGCACGACGACCCTTTCGGCCGTGGGACGATCGCCGACTTGAGGGCCGGTTACCGGAGGCTGGTGGTGCGCAGCGGTCGCGCGCTGGAGATCGGCTTCGTGGAGTTCCTGGCGCTCTCCGGCACGCTCGGCCTGGCGATCGGCGCGGCCGCCATGGCGCTGGGTGCCGGTGCTTTCACCGCGGTCCTGCTCGGGCTCTTGACCGGAGCCCTGCCCGGGCTCTGGGTGCGCGGGCGCGCCGAGCGGCGCGGTCGCGAGATCGTCCGGCTGCTGCCCGGCTTCATGGATCTCCTGGTGCTCTCGGTGGAATCGGGGCTCGACTTCACCTCGGCCGTGGCCCGCATCATCGACCGGGCGACTCCCTCGGCGCTGACCGAGGAGATGCGGATCGTGCTGCTGGAGATCCGCCTCGGTGCCGCGCGCCGCGCCGCGCTGCGCAGTCTCTCCGGGCGCCTCGATCTGCCCGAGATCCGCGCACTGGCGGCCGCGATCATCCAGGCCGATCGCTACGGCGTGTCCCTTGGCCAGACCCTGCGCATCCAGGCCGAGCAGGTGCGCGCCCGGCGCTTCGAGAGGGCGGAGCAGCGCGCCGGCAGGGCGGCCGTGTTGATCAGCTTGCCGACCGTGCTCTTTCTCGTGCCCTGTGTTTTCCTGATACTGGTCGGGCCCTACGTGCCGGAGGTGCTGCGCTCGCTCGGAACCGGGCTCTAGATCGTGACCGCGACCCATTCCTTGCGCCGCGACGGACGGGTCACCGCGCTCAGGGTGCGGCGGGCGTGTAGTCTGCGCTCCAGGCTGGTCGGCTTGATCGGCCGCGGCGCCCTGGAGCCCGACCAAGGACTCTGGATCACTCCCTGCAACTCGGTGCACACCTGCTTCATGACCTTTCCGATCGACGTCGTGTTTCTGGATGCACGGCTGCGCGTGGTGCGGGTGCGCCCCGCTCTGCCTCCGTGGAGAGCGGCCTGGGGAGGATGGAAGGCGCGGCACGCACTGGAGCTGGCCGCCGGCGCGGCGCGGCGGACGGAGATTCGCGTGGGCGTGAGGCTCGAGCTGGCCGACGACGAATGAGCGACCGAGGCTCGCTGGAGAGCGGGCAATCAACGACGAGGATGAGCAGATGGTCCGACCGATGAGAAGACTCGGGGGGCAGTTGTGGGTCTACGCGGCGGCGCTGGCGCTGCTCGCCGCGGCCGGGATCCTGCATCGTGGATCGCCGGTCTCCGACGCCGACCTGCCGCCACCGGCACCGAGCGCCGCGCTGGAGACGGCTCCTCCCTGCGCATCCTTCGTGCCCGATTTGGCCACACTGAGCCCGGCCGTGGGACCGGTCGATCTGCGCGTGGCCGCGACGCTGATCGAGAGCGGCGATCGGCTCTACGAGGAGCGCGATCTCGCCTGGGGCAACCTCTACGAGGCGATCATGGTCTGGCGCGCCGCCGCCGAGGAGGCGGCCGGACTCGATCCCCGGCCGCCCTTGCTGTACCTGGCGCTGGAGCGGATCCTCAAGGCGGAAGAGGAGTTCTGCGAGCGCTTCCGCTTTCATCGCAGCTCCGCCGAGGTCGCCTTCGCGGCGGGCGACCTGGAGCGAGCCCTCTACCACGCCCAGGTCGTGCTCGAGTCGATCCCCGAGCCTTTCGATGCCCGCTACCAGTGGGCCAAGGCGATGCAGCTCAAGAGCCGTCCGGCGGGCGAAGAGTAGCGCGCGGCCGAGCCATGGATCGATCCGGCCACTCAGAGCGGACGGCGCTGACGCTGGTGGTCTCGCTGGGGACGGCCCCGCTGGCGCGGCACGCGCTGGGGGTGCGAGCCCTCCTGGTGGGAAGCGGGCCGGACGCCGACATCCGCCTGGAGGCGCGCGGGGTTCGGCCCCGCCACGCGGAGCTCAGGCGGCACGGGCAGGGCGCCCTGCTCACGCCCCTCGATCGCGAGTGCAAGCTGCTCCTGGACGGCCGGCCGGTGGCCGGCGACCTGCTGCTGCGTCCCGGTCAGCTGGCGCACGTGGGGCTCTACACCCTCGAGCTCGAGCTCCCGGGGACCCGTCCGGCGGTGGCCCGCACCACGCGCGATGCGCTCGGGCAGCTGGAGCTGATCATGGGCGGCAAGACGGTGCGGGTCTTCTCGCTCCACCATGGCGCCACGGTCGGGCGCGATCCCGGCTGCTGGGTGCCGGTGGACGATGCGGAGCTCTCCGAGCGCCACGCGGAGTTCTACCGCGCCGGCGATTCCTCGGTGCATATCCGTGATTTGCAGAGCGAGGGAGGGACGCGGGTTGGAGGGAGGACGATCGCCGATGCGCCGCTGCTGACGGGCGACAAGATCGACATCGGCTCGTTTCAGTTCCGCTTCCGGGCCGCCGATCAGTCCTCGTCGAGCTGGTTCGCGGGGCGAGCCTGGCCGTCCTGGGTGCTGCTCCTGTTGGCGGCGTTCTGCCTGGGCGTCGTGCTGGTGCGCGGCCAGGCGCGGCGCGAGCCGGATCCGGCGCGAGCCCTGCGCGAGGCGAGCCTGGCGCTCGACGCGGGGGACGTGGAGCGTGCCCGGCGGGCCCTGCCGGCGCCTGGGAGCGAGTTTCCCGACTCGCTCGGCCGGGTGCGCCGGCGCCTGGTCCAACGCGTCGACGCCGCATCGGCCCGGCGCCAGGCAGAGGATGCACTGGCCCTGGGCCAGGCGCAGCGGGCGATCGACCACCTGGTCCTCGCCCACGGCCTGGCGCCCGGCGAGTCGGCTACCACCGAGCTCCTGCACCGCACTCTGCGGCGCCTCGGGCGCGAGGAGGCGCCCGTGGCGGCGCTCCCTTCGGCGCTGATCGAGCCGCCCCCGCGCGCGCCGCCGATCGAGTCGCGTTCTCCGCCGCGCCGCCCACCCGGAGCAAGGCCCGAGATCGACACCGATCCGCCACGCGTGGCCTGGGGCGCCTCGGATCGGATGCACCTGCTGCCCGGCGAGGCGCTGACCCTGATCATCGAGCGCCGCCCCGGGGAGGAACGAGCCCTGGACTGCTCCTGGAGCGCCGAGCGCGGCAGCTTGAGCGCCGATGGGCTGCGCGGCCGTTATCTCGCTCCCGCGCGGGCGGCCGGCTCGGTGGACCATCTGCGCGTCGAGGTGCGGGCACCGGGTGGCGCGCCGCGGGTGCTGCGTGCGACCATCAGCATCGGCCGGCCGGCCGCCTCCGCGGCGGCCGATCCCGAGGCGGAACGTCTCTTCTGGAGCGGCTACCGCCTGCTGCGCGAGCCGACGCTGCACGACCCCTCGCGCGCCCGCGCCGAGCTGCGGCGCGCGCTCGAGCTGCTCGAGGGCGGCCATCCGCTGGCACGGCGGGCGCGGGAGCTGCTCTTGGAGATCGAAGATGAGGCGGACTCGGGAGACCAAGTCCCGAAATAAGGAATTCCCATGCCAGAAATCGGAGTGATCGGCGGCTCGGGCCTGTATCGAATGGACGAGCTGAAGAATGTCCGGGAGCTGAAGATCGACACGCCCTACGGCGATCCCTCCGATCTGTTCCGCATCGGCGAGATCGAGGGCCGCGAGGTCGCCTTTCTGGCCCGCCACGGCCGCCACCACCGCCTCGATCCTTCGCACCTGCCTTTTCGCGCCAACATCTTCGCCTTCAAGAAGCTGGGCGTGCGGCGCCTGATCTCGGCCAGCGCCGTCGGCAGTCTGAGGGAGGAGATCGCCCCCCTGCACATGGTCGTGCCGGACCAGTTCTTCGACCGTACCCGCGGGCGCTGCTCGAGCTTCTACGGCGACGGCGTCGTGGCCCATGTCGCCTTCGCCGATCCGCTCTGTCAGGGGCTCCGCGAGCTGCTGCAACGCTCGGCGACCGGACAGGGGGTCAGGGTCCACGAAGGCGGCACCTATGTCTGCATGGAGGGGCCGGCCTTCTCCACTCGCGCCGAGTCGCTCACCTATCGCAACACCATCCACGGCGCGGCGGTGATCGGCATGACCAATCTGCAGGAGGCGAAGCTGTCCCGCGAGGCCGAGATCTGCTACGCCACCCTGGCCCTGGTCACCGACTACGACTGCTGGCACGAGGGCGAGGACGACGTCACCACCGAGGCCGTGATCGAAATCCTGCAGCAGAACGCGCAGGCGGCTCGGGCGGTGATCCGCGAGGCGGTGCGTGGTGTCGATCTCGAGCGAAGCTGCGACTGCGAGCGCGCCCTCTCGACGGCGTTGTTGACGCCGATCGACGCGATCTCGGAGGCCGATCGGATGCACCTCTCGGTGCTGCTGGGGCGGCTGGTGGGCCCCTCAAGCCCTGACCAGTAGCACCTCTTTCGGCCCTTCGGGCGGGGGCTCGGTCTGCGCCGCGGCCAGCAGGTCGTCGTAGACCACGGCGCGCGCCTCGAATCGCCGGGTGTCGAGCACCGTCTGGACTCCGGTCATGGTCTGTGCGTCGACCACGATCGGGCCGGCCAGATTGGCGGTGATGTGGCGCGGATCGCGGCTCAGCATGGCGATCGCCAGCACCAGCACGTCGTGTCCCGGCTGGAAGCCGATCCCGGTCAGCAGCTCGGGCGCGACCGGCACCCGGTAGTCGCTGCGGAAGAGCAGCGGATCGATCACCGCGAAGGCCAGCTCGCCCTGGTCGAGGCTCTGCAACCAGCGAAAAGGAGCGATCCCCTCGTCGTCGATCAAGAGGAAGCGTGTCGCGCCCTCGAAGCCGAGCAGTCCGGCCGGGAGCGTTAGCACATCCTCGTCCTTCCAATCCAGCTCGCCGAAGAGTCGGGTGA
Organism: uncultured Gemmatimonadota bacterium; assembly: GCA_964490075.1. GTDB lineage: Bacteria > CAZBBK01. Next base: position 16,295 of record CAZBBK010000036.1, read on the forward strand.
TGAGGGTCATGGCGGATCGGCTCCCCTTCGCGCTAGATATAGTCCATCAGACTGAGATTCAGGACCGACGAGGTGGTGGCCAGCGCGGCTTCGTAGATCGACTGACTGGAGGATAGCTCGACGATCGCCGCGGCGAAATCGACATCCTCGATCTCCGAGATCGCCAGCTCCATGTCCATGCTCATGCTCAGCATGCGGTTCTCGCTCAGCTGGAGCTCCTGCAGCCGGGCTCCCGCGCCGGCCCGCGCGTGGATGATCGAGTCGACCGCCTCGCTGAGACCGTCGACGAGCGAGTTGGCGGCATCCTGGTCGAGGCTCTGCACCGCCTCGCGGAGATCGTGGAGCAGGGCGAAGACGTCGCGCTCCTCCTCGGTTCCGACGATCCCCAGGTCGGACGCGGTGCGACCGTTGCCCAGATCGGCGACGTGCAGCGTGGTGCCGTGGACCAGGGAGTGGATCTCGATTCCGGTGCCTTGCTCGTTGATCTCGGCTTCCACGCCGACGCCGCTGGCTTCGATCCGATCGAGGATGTCGGCCACGGTCTCGGTGCCGGTCAGATCGACGTAGGCCTCGTTGTCGCCGTTGGCGATGTAGATCTCGCCGCGGTCGTATCCTTCGCCGCCGTTCAGCAGCTCGACCTCGTTCTCCTCGGTGAGCTTGGGGTCGAGATCGCGCCCCACCAACACCCCGTCGGTGCGCCCGGCGATCTCCCAGATGCCGAGATCCTGGGCGGTGGTGCCCTCGTCGACCTCCAGCACCATCAGGCCGAGCTCCGGGTCGGGATTGGCGCTGACGTCGGTGAGGGTGATGCCGCGTCCGTCGGCACTCAGCGCGGCCTGCACGTCGACATCCTGCAGCTCGTTGATGGCCTGGATCACGTCGCCGATGTTCTCGACTCCGGCCGGCACCAGGTCGAGGATCTGGCTCTTTCCCTCGCGGTCGTGGATCTCGAAGCGCCCCATCTCCACGCCGGCTCCGTGGTGGAGATCGGAGAGGGGGGTGGTCAGGTCGAGAATCGGATCGAGATCGGCATCGCCACGGCTGATCATCGCGGTGCGACCGGCCATCGCCTGCTGGCCGTCGATGTTGATCTGGGTGCGCATCCCCTCGGGCCCGCTGGCGATGTAGATCGCTTCGCTGTCGCCCCGCCAGAACACCTGGCCATCGGTTCCTTCCACGAAGGGCGCGGTGTCGCTGTCGCGGCCGCCGAAGACGTAGCGGTCGTTGTACTTCGAGTTCATCAGCGTGGTGACCTGGGAGCTGATGCTGTCGAGCTCTTCGACCAACGCGATCGCCTCGGCCTCGGTGGTGGAGCTGTTGGCGGCGTCGATCGCCACGTCGCGGGCGCGCACCAGGAGCTGCTCGGTCTCCGCCAGGGCCGTGGAGGCGAGCGAGAGCATCGAGGTGCCGTACCCCGCGTTCGACATGTACTGCTCGAAGCCGCTCATCCGCTCGCGCAGATCGAGTGAGCGCGAGAGCCCCACCGGATCGTCGGAGAGCGAACGCACGCGGCGCCCGTCGGTGACCTGCTGCTGGGCCTCGATCATGCGCCGTTGGCCGATCTGGATCTGGTGTGCGATCTGGTGCTTCAACGAGAGATTGGTGACCCGCATCGCTTTCCCCGCGTCAACCGACCATCGACAGGGTGGTCTGGATGAGCTCGTCGACCGTGCTGACCACCGTCGCCGACGCCTGGTAGGCGTTCTGCAGGCTGATCAGCTCGACCATCTCCTCGTCGAGATTGACGCCCTTCACCTGCTCGCGCTGCAGCAAGGACTGCGTGGAGAGGGTCTGGGCCATGGTGGAAGAGAACTCCGCCTCCTGGCTGGCGAGGCCGATGGCGAGCACCAGGCTGTTGTACGATTCGCCGATGGTGGCGCCCTCGTGCACCGGCCGATCACGCAGCTCCGCCAGGCGCAGGGCGATTTCGTTGTCGCCCGGCAGGCCCGATTCGGAGCTGGCGATGCGCTGCGGATCGGCGGCGATCGACACGTCGACGGCGATGGTGCGCGCCGAATCGCCGGTGAAGAAGTCGAGCCCGGTGTAGAGGCCGTCGGCGGAGTAGCCCTCGCGGTGGATCGCGTTGACCTGCTCGATCAGGGTCTCGGCCACCTCGTCGAGGCCGGCGAGGATCTCGGGAATGACCTCGTCGCGCTCCTCCAGCATCGCGGCCAGGCTCCCCGCCCGAGGCTTGAACTCGGTTCCGTCCTCCGAGTAGACGACGCGCAGCGCCGAGGCGTCGCCGGAGACCTCGGTCTCGAGCTCGATGCGGTGCGCCGCGGCGCCCTCGACCAAGGCCAGGCCATTCGACGAGACCCGGAGGCCCTCGGGGCCCTGGGCGATGTCGATCTCGGTGAGCTGGGCGAGCTCGTCGACGAGCGCATCACGCTGGTCGAGAAGATCGTTGGCATCGATGTCACCGCCCTTGGAGACCGCCACGATGTCGGCGTTGAGCGCGGCGATCTGCGCCGTGAGGCTGTTGATGGTGCCCACGGTGTAGCCGATCTCGGAATCGATCTGGGCGCGCAGGTCGGAGGTCTCGCTCTGCAGGTCGTTGAAGGAGCGGGCGAGCTGCTGCGCCTTGCCGACCAGGCTGACGCGGGCGGTGGGATCGGTGGGGGTGTTGGCGAGCTCGTTCCAACCGTCCCAGAACTCGCTCAGCGCCGAGCCCAGACCGGTGCCCGAGACCTCGTCGAAGAGCGCCTCGAGCTGTTGTAGGGTGCCGGTCATGTGGCCGAACTGGCCGGCGCTGGCCTGGTCGTCGCGGTAACGGCCGTCGAGGAAGGCGTCGCGCGAGCGCAGGATCTCGGAGATCTCGATCCCCATGCCGAGGGTGCCGGCGCCGATGTCGCGGAAGCCGATGCTCGCGGTCAGGCCGCGCTGGCGCGAGTAGCTGGGATCGTTCGCGCGCGCGATGTTGGTCGACACCAGGTCGATGCGCGTCTGGGTGGTGTAGAGGCCAGTGGCGCTCGAACGAATGGTGGAGAAGAGCGACATCTCAGATCCCCATCAGGCCATGCGGTCCATGAGAGTGCGCTCGCCCCGACTACGTTCCACGTGGCCGGCGGGGGCGTAGATCGGGTTCTCCTGGTCGTGCGCCTTGAGGGCCTGCATGGTGGCATCGGCGAACTGGATGGCGCGCAGGAGCAGGCGCGTGGTGATGCGCTGGGTTCGCTCCAGGGTCGAGGCGAGCAGCCGCAGCTCGTCGCGCTGGTCGCGCAGCCGGGTGCGCGCCGCCGAGCGCGGCATGGCGCGCAAGAGCCGGGTAAGCGTGACCTCGGCGGGATCGAGCCCGACGGCGCCGGCGGCGCTGCGCAGCATCTCCTGCTGGCGGGGCTGGAGCTCGGCCAGGCTGCCGGAGAGCTGTTGCTTGCGCCACATCAGTTCCTCCACGCGCTGCGCCTCGCCGTGCACGATCGCCTGCTGCTCCTGACGACTGACCCGGAGCAGCTCGCGATGGCCGTCGATCGCGGACTCGAGCACGTCGGCGAACTCTTCTGCGAGGGGACTTGCGGACATGGATCTTCCTCTATCTCAACATCGTCTGATTCGCGCTGGAGTTGAGTCCGGGCTCGTAAGTCCATGAACGAAGAACCCTTTGCACGTAGTCGACAGTCTCCGGGAAGGGCGGGATGCCGCCGTGCCGCTCGACGGCGCCGGGACCGGCGTTGTAGGCCGCCAGTGCCAGGGGCACGTCGTCGTCGAAGCGGCGCAGCATCGAGGCGAGGTAGCGGGTGCCGCCTTCGGCGTTCTCTCGAGGGTCGCGAGGATCGCCGATGCCGAGCTCGGCGACGGTGCCGGGCATGAGCTGCATCAGACCGATCGCTCCGCGCGGCGACACGGCGGTCGAGTCCCAGTCCGATTCGCGGGCCACCACCGCCTCGGCGAGGCCCGGGGGCAGGCCGTGGCGGGCCGCGGCGGAGGCGACGATCGACTGCAGTTGGTGGCGGCTGGGCGGCGATGCCGGGCCGGCGGAGGGAGTGGGGAGGAGGCGCGGTGGGGGGGCGGCGGTCGAGCCCGGCAGGTGCGGCGTGGCTCGGCGGCTCGATGCGATCAGCTCGGCGCTGGGCGGGGCGCCGGTGAGCTGGCGGAAGAGCTGCGCGGCCAACCCGCTGCGATTGTTGGCGGCGATTCCCTGGGCCAGCTGGGCGTCGGCGATCTCGCGGTAGAGCGAGATTTCGGCATGGGAGCGCTCGGTGCCGGCCAGCGACTCCGATGCGCCGCGCATCGAGCTCAGCATCTTCTGCACCAGCAGCGATTCGAACTCGATGGCGGCCTGGTAGATGCGGCGCATCTGGGCCGGTTCGTTCGGCGCTCCGCCGCCGGGGCCGGAGCGCTCGGCTTGCCGCAGAGCGATCGGTTCCGAGCCGCTTCCGCCGATCGAAGCCATCACATCACCACCAGCTCGGCCCGCAGGGCGCCGGCCCGGTGCAGCGCCTGCAGAATGTGGATCAGGTCGCGGGTCGAGGCCCCGAGGTCGTTCAGCGCCTGCACCACGTCGCTCACGGTGACCGTCTCGGTGACCTCGATCACGGTCTGCCGCTCCTCCTGGACCGCGGCGTCGACCTGGTCGACGACCACCGTCTGGCCGGACGAGAAGGGACCCGGTTGGGAGACCAGGGTTTGGTTGCGGATCTCGATCGACAGGCTGCCGTGGCTCACCGCCGAGGCGGCGAGCTGCACGTGCTCTCCGACCACCACGGTGCCGGTGCGCTCGTCGACCACCACCCGCGCCGGCCGGTCGTCCTCGAAGGTGAGGGTCTCGATCTGCGCCACCAGGCGGACCACGGCGGCGGGATCGGCGTCCTCGGCGTCGAGCGGGATCTCCACGCGCCCGGCGTCCTGCGGATTCGCTCGTTCCGCGCCCAGGGCGGCGTTGATCGCGGCGGCCAGCTCGCGCGACGAGCTGTAGTCGGGCTGGTGCAGATCGATGGCGATCGCCTTGGGCGGCCCGCCATCGGGCAGCGGAGTACGGCTGATCGCGGCGCCGGATACCACCCGGCCGACGGTGGCGACGTTCTTGCGCAGGCTGCCCTGGTTGCCGGTGTCGACGTTGAATCCGCCCACCGTGACCGGTCCCTGGGCGCCGGCCACGACCGTGCCATCGGGGCCCAGGAGCTGGGTCAGCACCAGCGTGCCGCCGCGCAGAGAGCGGGCATCGCCGAGCGCGGAGACGGTGACGTCGGCGCGATAGCCCGGTCGCGATCGGGCCGGAACCTCGGCGGTCACCACCACGGCGGCGACGTTGCGCACCCGCACCCGATCCGAGTCGACGTTGACCCCCATCTTCTCGAGCATGTTGGAGAGCGACTGCGCCGTGAACTGGGTGGTCGAGCCGTCGCCGGTGCCGGAGAGACCGGCCACCAGGCCGTAGCCGACCAGCTGCACCCGGCCGGTTTCGTGCACCGAGGCGACGTCTTTGATGCGCACCGCTGCCTGCGCGGCGTGCGACGCCAGGAGGGCGATCGCGACGATGAGGGTGGCGTGGGGGCGCATCAGAAGATCCATCCCAGGAAGCGCGAGATCAGGCCTTGTCTGGAGCTGGTGTCCAGCGCGCCGGTTCCGCGGTAGGAAATCCGGGCATCGGCCAGGTAGGTGGAGAGCACGGAGTTGTCGGCCGAGATGTCCTTGGGACGCACGATTCCTTCGATCTCCATCACCTCTTCCGCCTGGTTGATGATCACGACGCGGCTGCCCTGAATCACCAGGTTGCCGTTCGGCGTCACCTCCCTCACCCGGGCGGTGATGTTGGCGGTCAGTTTGCCCGAGCGGCTGGTGCTGCCCTCGCCGTCGAAGCTGTTGTCGGCGCTGCCCGAGACTCCGAAGAGCGGAATCGCCGAGAGCGGCCCGGTGCCCGGTCCGCCGCTGGTGGCGAAGGAGGCCGACTTGTTGCTGGCGGTGATGGAGGACTGGTCGGCGCTGGCCGACTCTGTTACGCGGATGGTGATGATGTCGTTGATCTGGAAGGCGCGCTGGTCCGAGAAGAGGGAGCCGCTTCCATGCGCCGCGGCGCCCGCCAGGACCAGGGCTGATGCGGCGATTAGGGTGCGCTTCAGGATGTTCATCAGGGCTCCAGTTCGGCTCGGCCGGGGGCCAGGGCGCGAGCCCGCAGCGCCCGGCGCATCCGCGGGTCGTGGATTCGGAAGGTCTCGCCGATCGCCGCGTCTTCGAGGGCCCGCCCCGCGAGCACCAGGCGCAGTCCGCCGCGCTCGAGCGTGGCTTCGACGCGGTCTCCGGAGCGGATCTGGGGGATCGGCTCCAGGTCGCTGCTGCGCAGCGCGGCGCCGCGGGCGATTGGGCGCCGGGCGCGCTGGCCCTCCGGCATCCGGGCGAGCAGCTTCGGCGCGAGCTCGGTGCGCCGCAGCTCGACGTCGTCGGGGCCGATCTCCTCTCCCCGGGCGATCGACCGCCGGGCGCGGCAGGCGGGGGCGTAGGCCCTCAGGCGGACCGCGACGGTGGCCACCGCTCGGCTCCCCCGGCCGGCGCCGGCGGTCCGCAGCGTGACCATGTGCACGCCCGGGGCCAGCGGCGCCCTCGGGCCGGTGATCCGCAGGTCGGCCTCCCCGCAGGTGCGATCGGCCGGAATCGAGGTCGCCTCGACCTGGCGATCGTCGAGGCCACTCGAGGCGGCCAGCGAATCGACGTGGTCGCGAGCCAGAGCGGCGATCTTCTCCCCCGATACCAGCGCCTGGGCCGAGCTCCATGCGCTCGGAAGGGCCAGCAGCAGGATCGGGATCAGAAGTCGAAACACCGATCTACCTCAGGTTGTTGGCGAGTTGCAGCATCTCGTCGGAGGTCTGAATCGCCTTCGAGGAGATCTCGTAGGCGCGCTGCGCCAGGATCATGTTCACCATCTCGGTGACCACCTCCACGTTCGACGACTCGACGAAGCCCTGGCGCAAGGTGCCGATGCCCTGGGTGCCGGGCGAAGCGAGCAACGCATCGCCCGATGCCGGCGTGCGCCGGAACAGATTCCGCCCCTGCGCCGCCAGACCGTTGGGATTGATGAAGCGGGCCAGCACCAACTCGCCGAGATTCACCGGCAGATCCTCACCGTGAAGGAAGGCCTGCACCACGCCGTCGGCGGAGATCACGATCGATGTGGCGTCGTCGGGAACCACGATTTCGGGCTCCACCCGGAAACCGGAGGAGGTGACGATCGTGCCGTCGGCGGAGAGCTTCAGACTTCCGTCTCGCGTATAGGCGACTTCTCCGTCCGGCATGCGGACCTGCAGGAATCCGTCTCCTTCGATGACCACGTCGAGCGGGTTCGATGTCTCCACCAGGTCGCCCTGGGCGAACTGCCGATTGGAGGCGACGATCGCGGTGCCGTGCCCGACCTGGAGCTGGACCGGCACCTCGACTCCGCGATAGAGGCTGGCTCCGGCTTCCTGGAGCTTCTGATAGATCAGGTCCTGGAACTCCAGAGTGGAACGTTTGAACGCCGTGGTATTGACGTTGGCCAGGTTGTTGGCGATGGTGTCGATCTGTCGCTGCTGGGACGACATTCCGGTGGCGGCTGTGTGCATTGCGTTCAGCATCGCGGTCCCTCTGGTTGACTCACTGGGCGCGTCCGACTCGGGTGATCGCGGTCTTGACCGTGTCGCCCTGGATCTTCATGGCGCGTTGCGCCGCTTCGTACTCGCGAAACAGCGTCATCATCTTGGTCATCTCTTCGATCGCGTTGGCGTTCGAGCTCTCCAGGAAACCCTGTCGCACCTGGGTGTCCCGAGCGTCGAGGGTGGCGGTGTCGGCCGGGAGAAAGAGGCCCGCCTCGATCTTCTGCAGGCGGGTCGGATCGGCGACGTCCAGCAGCCGGAGGCGGTCGATCGGCCTGCCGCCGGTCGATATGGTGCCGTCGGCGCCGATGCTCAGAGAGGATGCGCCGCGCGGGATCGAGATCGGTCCACCCGCTCCCAGCAAGGGTTCCCCGCGTGCGGTGACCAGCTTGCCGTCGGGGGCGAGGTGGAAGGAGCCGCCGCGGGTGAGTGCCTCTCCATCGGCGGTCTGCACCGCGAAGAAGCCGGATCCGGAGAGCGCCAGGTCGAGAGGCGCGCCGGTCCCCTCCAGGGCTCCCTGGCTGAAATCGGTCACCATGCGCTCGCTGAGCGCCAGCCCCTGATCGTCCAGTGCGTTGGATTCGCCCTGGTGGCGCAAGATCTCCACGAAGAGGCGGTCCTTCTTGAAGCCGGAGCTGTTCAGGTTCGCCAGGTTGTTGGAGATCACGGCCTGCTGATTGAGCCGCGGCAGCACGGCCAACGCGGCGTGGCGTAGTCCTTTGACCATTTCGTCTCCTCTGCGCTGAGGGCGAACCCCGCAACAGTCGTGCCATGGCCTATCTCTGCGTAACTTTAGGTGTGGCTCGCACTTGCGCCCTAGTGGGCGCTACGTGGCGGGGGCTTTTGCGGCAGAATATACCGGGGGGGGCGGCAGACTTTGCCGCCCGCGAGTCACACCGACACCACCAGGGCGTGGGCGCGCGCCAGACGGGCGGCGTCGGCCGCCCTCTCGATCAGCGCCAGGGCCGATTCGTCCTCTTTGCGCAGCTCGGCCGTGCCCCCGGCGGCGCGCAGACTGGGACCGCGGTCGACGGGAATCCGCGCGATGCAATGCGCGCACTGCTCCAGGATCTCTCGGGCGGAGGCCAGCGACGAACCGGGGAGCACCAGCACGAACTCGTTGACGTGACGGCGCCCCGCCGCCTGCTGATCGAGCAGATGGCGGCGGATCACGCGGCCGACCTCGGCCAGCGCCCGATCGGCTTCCGCGACGCCTACCGATTCGCGAATCGCGTCGAGCTCCAACACCTCGAGCAAAGCGACGGTCAGTGAGGTGCTCCTGCGTCGAGCGTGGTGGAACTCCTCGCGCACTCTGCGAACGATGCCGCGCTCCGAGAGCAGGCCGGTCAGATCGTCCGGAGAGAGGGCGCCGGTGAGGGATCGTTGACTGCGCATCCGCACCAGAATCGATGCCAGGGGTCGCGCCACGGTTGCCAGCAGCAAGAGATCGTTGTCGTCGAAGGCATCGCGCACTGTGTGAGACAGATTCAGAACGCCGATGACTTTGTCGCCATGGGGCAGCGCGATGGAGATGAAGCTGCGTACGTAGGACTTCGAATGCTCGGGGTTGGGGTGGATGTTGGTGAGCAGAACCTGCTCCTCGTGACCGGCGACCCAGGAGCTGAAGCCCATGCCGGCGCCGAACTCGAAACGATCGAGAAGATCGACCACCGGACCGTTGCGATAGACCACCGAAAGCGTGGCGCTGTCGCGCTGCTCTTGGAAGAGCGTCACGCCGTGGAAGGGGATTTCTCGATCGACTACCTGCAAGAGCTGCTCGTAGTTGAGTCGCGCCTTCTCGTTCAAAGCGCGAAAGATGGCCAACATGAGACGCTTGGCGCGCACCTCCAGCACCGGATCGGCATCGGGGCACGGCTCCGCCAGAGTCATGACCATGGCGCGGAAGTCGTGGATGGTGAACAGACTTCCCTCGGGAAGGTCATCGAGCATCGAGGCGACTCTGTGGCTCAACATATCGATCGCCCTGGCCGCCGTCGCCTTGTTCATTGGCTCTTATCCCCCAGATCTTCGAGCTGAATCGTCAACCCGTCTTCGGCGAGGCGTGCACGGGTGGCGCCCTGGCTGGAGACGGTTTCCAGGAATGCGTCGGTGATGCGGATGGCAACACCCGTGTGCAGCACCTCTTTGGCGACGACCGCGCCGGAGCGGGCGTCGTCGACGGCCATGCGCTCGATGCGCTCTTGTTCGCTGACCAACTGCTTCAGGCGCTTTCCGACCAGCGCCTGCTGGGCGCGGATCTGGGCCAGCTCCGGAGGCTCGCGGTCACTCTCTTGCTGCAGAGGACCCCGAGGCCGCAAGCGCACACTGGCGCGATCGAGTTGCTCCCACTTCTTCTGTACCTGCTTGATCTCCGCGCGCAGTTGGCGCCGATGCGAGCGATGCCGCGAATGGGGATCCAGCGAAACTCTGGTGTTGATGCCGCGCGCCGATCCGAGCTGCTTGGCGCTGATCTCCAGCCCGGCCCGCGCCCGCCCGCCGGCCAGGGTGCCCCCGAGCGTGATGCGGCTGCCGCTGGAGATCTGGCACTGGGACGCACTGGTCAGAATGAACACGTTGCCGTGAGCCTCGATTTCGCACTGCTCTGCGCTCCGGGCGGCGAAGTTGCCGGCGCAGCCCGCGCTGCCATGGTGCTTGCCGAGCAGACCGCCTCCCAGCACGATGCTGCCTCCGGCGCGCAGCTTGGCGCCGTCGACCGTTCCGGTGACGAAGAGATGGCCGGCGGCCTCGAGCGGTGCGGTGCCGGATACGCGGCCGATGACCAGGAGGTGACCGAGGTGCGGCTCCGAGCTTGCGTTGAGCCTCAGTGGGCCCTGGATGGTCTCTACCGGCAGCACGTCGATGCGCGGTGGGTGCAGGAGCACCATTCCTTGGCGCGCGGCGTGGATCAGCAAGCGTTGCTCGTCGAAGGTGGGGTGGACGCCTGCTCCGAGCTCCAGGCGACTGAGCGCGGCGCGGATCGGCAACAGGGGCTCACCGGTGACGCTCTGTCCCGGCTTCAAAGTGTCGTCGACTCGGACTTCGGCTATCAGGTCGCCCTCGGCGACCGAGCCGCAGGCTTCGACCGCGGCGCAAGCGAAGGCTTGCGAGCGATCGAGATCGTTGGGGCCGGGCACGGCCAGGCTCACTGCCGGTTGGATCAGCAGCTCGGCTCCGAACTCGGGAAGTGAGCCGACGGCGATGGTGAAGGGCTGCTCGCCGCGGGAAAAGGTGTTCAGACGTTCCAGAGCCGCATGAATCGTGGCCGGCTGAATGCCGCTGCGCAGCTTGTGTTGCTTGAGGTAGGCGACCAGGGCGGGGAGCTCGAAGGGAGTGACCGGCGGCGGGTGAGAGAGCACCACCAGGTCGCAGGAGAGCCCGTCGGGGGAGATCTCGAGTCGCAGCAGCGATTCCAGCTTCGAGGGCGGTCCATCGAGCGAACCGGCCGCTTTGCGGTGATCGCTCACGAGGGTCCTCCAGATGCCGCGAGCTGCTGGCCTGCCTCGCTCTCGAAACGACCCAGCTCGAGACCGATCCGGCGCGCGAGATCGGTGATCGCTTCGGCCTCCAGCCGGCGCAGCTCGAGGGCTGGCGGCGGCTTGGGGGGAGCGTTGGAGAGCAGGCGGTGCGACCAGCCACCACGGCTGCGGCCGGTGATCCGGGCCCCTGGGAGCAGCATGTCGTGATCGCTGGAGAAGACCGTGATGATCGCCGACGCGCTGCTGGTGGGGGCTACGCGGTTCCAGAGATAGGGAATGCGGGTCGACCGAGCGACGTCCAGGCGCAGCGGTTCGGGTCGAACGATGAGCACCCGCCCCTCCTGGCGCCAGGTGAAGGGGTCGGAAAGAAGCGACTGCACCTGTGCGCGCTCGACGATCTCGAGGGCGCCGTAAACGCCGGTCGACGCCAGCTGCCGGGAGAGCTCCAGGGCCAGGTTGGCGAAAGCGTCGCTGGGGCGGGATTGGACCAGGAATGTGCGCACGCCCGGGCGCTCTCGATCGACCCGCAAGGGACGCAGCGCATCGGATCCGCCGAAGAAGAGGCAGCCGGAGATGGAAAGCGTGATACCCGCCAGTGCCCAGCGTCTCATGAGCGCAGCTCCTCGTCGAGCGCCGCCTGGGGCCTGATTGCGTCTTCCAGATCCTGGAGCCGGGCTTCGGTCTTGGACAGGCGCGCTTCCAGCTCTCGGTAGATGCCCAAGGCGATCTGTAGCTCTGACTCGCGCTGTGCGATGCGGCGACTGAGCCTCTTGCCCTGCTCGGCTGGAAGCGGCGGGCTCGCGGCGGGCTCCTTGCGGCGCGCGCGCCGGCGTCTGCCGAGCGTCGCCCCGGCCACGGCCGGCAGAATCGAGCTGGCGACAACCAGGGCGGCGAAGAGCGCCGGGGAGTCGAGCAGCTCGCTCAAGCCGACGCGGTAGATCGCCACGCAGGGCACCAGCAGCGCCGTGACGGCCAAAGCAACCGACCAGATCGCCGAGACTCTCATCCTCAGGCCTCCAAGTCCACGTGCGCGCCGGGCTCGCCGGGCGCCTTTTCGTGAGCCTGGGACTCCTCGTCGTAGAGCACGAGCTGGGTTTCCTCCTGTCGATTGGTGTTGCGATTTCGATTGCGCCGCCGCCGCTTCTTGTCTTTGCCGTCTTCCTTGGCGCTCAATCTGGCGCGTTCGCTCTTCTCGGCGGCCTGTGCGCGAGTTCGACTGGCCTGAGCCTGGCGTGCCGCCTCTTCCGACGCGGCGCGCATCGCCTCGGCCGGTTTCTGGTTTTCTTCGGCGACGGTTCTCACCGCTGCCTCTACGCGATTGACCAGGTTTTGTGTGCTGATGGGTCGAGTCATCTCTTCCCTCCGCTGGTGCGTGTGCGCCCGATCCTAGATCTAGGTCGGCGCTCTGGCACTCCTCTCCCGTTGCTCCGCCATGCGTCCTCTGAGCTTCAGGATGGTCTTGGTGTGGATCTGCGAGATGCGGGATTCCGAGAGCTTCAAGATGCGTCCGATCTCTTTGAGGGTGAGCTCTTCGTAGTAGTAAAGAGCCAGAATCAGCTTCTCTTTTTCGGGCAGGCGGTCGATGGTGCGCGCCAGCTCGTCGCGGAGCTCTTCCGATTGCAGCGAGTCCAGAGGATTGGACGAAGTGCTCGATTCGAGCACGTCCATCAAAGTCATGGTGCCACTGCTGTTGTCGTTCGAGTAGATCTGTTCCAGAGAAAGCACGGTGGTGCTCGATACCTCGCGCACCATCTTGCGAAATTCGGGGATGCTCACCGCGAGGTGCTCGGCCACCTCGGCGTCGGTCGCCGGCCGACCCAGCTTCTGGTCCAGGTGCCGGCACGCGCCTTCGATCTTCTTGGTCTTCTGGCGGATGGAGCGCGGGATCCAATCGAGCGATCTGAGCTCATCCATGATGGCGCCGTATACCCGCATCTTGGCGAAGGTCTCGAAGGCGATGCCCTTTCCGGGATCGAAACGCTCGATCGCGTTCATCAATCCCAGGATGCCCACGCTCTCCAGGTCTGACACTTCGACGTGCGGCGGCAGACTGGCGGCGGTCTTCGACGCGATATAGCCGACCAAGGGCAGGTAGCATTCGATCAGACGATTGCGCACATCGGTGGTTCGAGCGACCTGGTACTCGGCCCAGAGTTCTTGGTTTTTCATGGCGCCACACTTTGCGTCGGGGTCTGCGTTGGCGAAGGCTCGGAGTCGGGCCGGCGGGTTCGAGCGACGACTTGACCGGCGATCTCGAATACGGCTCTGCTGGCGCGGGACTTGGGTTGTTCCAGGATGAACGCGCTCTGGGTGCGCGTGGCTTCGGCGACGGCGGCGTCCTCCGGTACCCAGCCGAGCATCGGAGGTGAGAGCGCGAGAAACTCGCTGGCGACTCGCCGCAGGCGCTCAGCGATGGTGTGCGCTTCGGATTTGTCGCGTGCTCGGTTGATGACCACGTGCACCGCGTGGGCGGCGCCCAGATCTCGCATCACTTTCAGCATGCCGTAGGCATCGGTGAATGCCGCCGGCTCACCGGTGACCACGAGCAGGACGATCTGAGCTTTCTGCACCACTTCCAAGGTAGGGGGTGCGAGGCCGGCGCCGGTGTCGCATACCAGCAGATCGCGGTCCTTCCGCAACAGCTCGATGTTGCGGACCAGATCGGCCGCTCCCGCGTCGGGCCGTCTCGCCAGCGACAGATCGGCGCAGGGGCCTGGTAGCAGCTCGAGGCCCAGCGGTGCTTCCTGGATCGCCGCGTGCAAAGTGGAGCTGTCTGGGGTGGCGAAGAGCGTGTGCTCCGCGGCGGGGGGCAGCATGCCCAGCAGAACATCGGCGTCGGCGAAGCCGAGATCGCCATCCAGGAGCAGCGTGCGGCGGCGGCGCCCGGCCGCGGCCAGGGCCAGGTTGACGGCCAACGAGGTCTTGCCGACGCCGCCCTTGCCGCTGACCACCGCGGCCAGGGGGGCGTGGGGGCGGCCGGCCGGGGAGCGGGCGTCAATCATCGCCCAGGTCTCCCAGAAGGGCGGCGGCCAGACGATCGGGTCTGGCGGGGGCGATGTCGTCGGGAATCGCCGGACCCGTGGTGATGTGGCTGAAGGGCAGGCCGAGGTCGGCGCAGGTGAGCAGGATGCCGGGGCGCACCGTCTCGTCCAGCTTGGTGACGATGATCCGGGAGGGGCGCAAGACCGCGAGCCGCTCGGCCCAGGCGCGCAGGTCCGATGCCGACGAGGTCGCGGCCAGTGTCATCACCACGTCGCGCACCCCCAGGGCGTCGAAGACAGCGCAGAGCCGATCGAGGTCCGCGGCGCCCCGCCCACCGAGCCCGCTGGTGTCGACCAGGACGATGTCGCGATCGCGGAGCTCGGCCAGAGCCGGTGCGGCGTCCTTGGGCCGGGTCACGGTGCACAAGGGGAGGTCGAGGATGCGGGCGTAGGTGCGTAGCTGCTGCAGCGCTGCGATGCGCCGATTGTCCTCGCTGATCAGTCCGACACGGCGCCGCTGCTGAAGCGAAAAGCGCGCGGCCAGCTTGGCGATCGTGGTCGTCTTGCCGGCTCCGGTCGGTCCCACGAAGGCGACCACGTCGCTGCCGCCGCCGCTCGCCTTCAAGGGCGCAACGCGCTCCAGGAGCTCCAGCACGCGGCGCCGCACGAAGGCCTCCGTCTCGCGCGGCGTCACCGCCGCGCAGCTCTGGGCGATGTGCCGCACCAGAGTCTGCTCCACACCGACATCGAGCAGGTGGGTGAAGATCGGCGACTCGTGGGGCACCTGGAAGCGGATGAAGCTCTCCAGGATATCGAGGCGTTTGTGCACCTCGTCGACGCCGCGCGCGGGCGCCGTTGCCCCACCGGGGCGTGCAGCGCGCTCGGGCGTGGACCTCGGGCCGGGCCGAGGAGGCGTTCGCTCGGCACGAGGCGCAAGCGACTTCTCGACCGCGACCGACACTTCGCATTCCCCGCCCAGAGAGGTTCCCGTCGAGAGGATGACCGCCTCCTCGCCGGCTTCGCGGCGCACCCGGTCGAGCGCCTCCTTCATGGAGCGGCCCCGGAAGGTCAAGATCCTCATCGTCGATCGGCCCTCCTCATTGCGGCGCTGCCGCCGGCGCCTTGCCTGCTTGCACGGTGCCGATGGAGCTCACCTCGGTGGTCGGCGGTACCTCCTGGTAGGAGAGCACCGCCAGGTGGGGAACGAGCGGCGCAAGCATGCGGCGCAGGGCGGCACGCAGTGCACCCGATGTCAAAATGATCGGCTGCTTGCCGGAAGAGATGACTTCTTCCATGGTGGTCGAGATCGACTGGGCCACCGCGGCGGCGTCGGATGGCCCGAGCACGATCGTGCGACGCCCCTCCAGGTCCTTGAGCGAGGCCACCAGCATCTGCTCCAGCGCGGGATCGAGGGTGGCGACCTCAAGGGTCTGATCGGATGTGTAGAGGCGACAGATGGTCCGGCCGAGCTGCTGGCGGACGTGCTCGAGGACCATCTGAGGATCGCCCCCCGCGCCCAGCGCCTCGGCGGCGGCCTCCAGAATCGACCCCAGGTCGCGCACCGGCACTCCCTCGTCGAGCAGACCGTGCAGGATCCGTTGCAGCGTGCCGTGCCCCACCGGCTCCGGGACCAGGTCCTCGACCAGAGCGGGGGAGTCCTTCTTCAGCGCGTCGACCAGGGCACGCACCTCCTGGCGACCGACCAGGTTCGCGGCGTTGGTCTTGATCGTCTCGGTGAGGTGGGTGGCGATCACCGCGGGCACCTCGATGACGGTGTAGCCGGATGCCTCGGCCTTCTCGCGACGGCTCTCCGGAATCCAGTAGGCCGGCAGACCGAACACCGGCTCGGTGGTGGGAACCCCTTCGAGCCGCCCCTCGGCCAGCCCCGGATCGAGGGCCATGAGCTGCCCGACCAGCACCGTGCCGCCGGCGACCCGCTCGCCGCGGATCTTGATCGAGTACTGATTGGACTGCAGCTGCATGTTGTCGCGAATGCGCACCAGGGGGACGACGATCCCCAGCTCCACCGCGCACTGGCGACGAATCAGGGTGATGCGCGAGAGCAGATCGCCGCCCTTCTCCGTGTCGACCAGGGGGATCAGGCCGTAGCCGATCTCCAGCTCCATCGGATCGATGTGCAGCAGATCCTCGATCCGTTCGGCCTCCTCGGCGGCCGGCGCGTTGGCGGGACCGGCGGCCGGGCCGGCGGGAGCGGCGTCGGGCTCGGCGGAAGCGGCCAGCGCGCGCCCCCCCGCCAGGCTGATCGCGCCGGTGATCGCCGCCAGCACCAGGAAGGGGACCGTCGGCAGGCCCGGAATCACCGCGAAGATCGCCAGGATGACCGAGGCCAGGAGCATCGCCCGCGGCTGGACCAGGATCTGGCGGGCCATGTCGCGCCCCAGATTCTCCTGGGTGCCGGCGCGGGTCACGATGATGCCGGCGGCGGTGGAGATGAGCAGCGCCGGAATCTGCGAGACCAGCCCATCGCCGACCGTGAGGATGGTGTAGGTCGCCATCGACTCGGAGACCGTCATCCCGAGCTGCGCGACGCCGATGATGAAGCCGCCGACGATGTTGATCAGGGTGATGATGATGCCCGCCACCGCATCGCCGCGGACGAACTTGCTGGCGCCGTCCATGGCGCCGTAGAAATCGGCCTCGGAGGCGATCTCCTGGCGCCGCTTGCGCGCTTGGGCTTCGTCGATCAGTCCGGCGTTGAGATCGGCATCGATCGCCATCTGCTTGCCGGGCATCGCATCGAGCGTGAAGCGTGCCGCCACCTCGGCGATACGGCCCGAGCCCTTGGTAATCACCACGAACTGGATGATCACCAGGATCAGGAAGATCACCATGCCGACGACGTAGTTGCCCTGCACCACGAAGCCGCCGAAGGCGCTGATCACCGAGCCGGCGTTGCCGGTGCCGAGGATCAGGCGGGTCGATGCGACGTTGAGCGCCAGGCGAAAGAGCGTGAGCACCAGGAGCAGGCCCGGGAAGACGCTGAACTCCATCGGCTCCGCCGTATAGAGCGCGATCATCAGCACGACCAGGCTGCAAGTGATGCTCAAGGAGAGCATCAGATCGAGCCCCATGGGAGGGATCGGCACGATCATCACGGCCAGAATGGCAAGCATGCCGGCCGCCATGAGCATGTCGCTGCGCTCGATCAGCGCCTTGATGAAGCTCGGGCCCAGGGCTCCGCCTCCTGACTCGGTCCGTGCCCCTCGCCCGGCATTGGCGCCCGATGGCGGCGATGACGCGGGAGAAACGCGGCAGGTACTCGTACAAAAGTGTGCCCGTCAAAGAGATCGGCAGATTCGGCGATTCGATGAGTCGGGACGCGCGCGGACTCTAAAGACCCGTCGCCTTCTTGCGCCGATAGACCAGGGCGAGGATCTCTGCGACGGCGCCGTAGAGCTCGCGCGGGATCTGCTCGCCGATCTCGGTGGTGGCGTAGAGGGCGCGGGCGGTGACGGCATCCTCGACGATCGGCACGCTCGCCTGCTCGGCGATCTCGCGGATCTTCAGCGCCAGCAGATCCGCGCCTTTGGCGACCACGACCGGGGCGGCGGACTGGGGAGCGTCGTACTTCAGGGCGACCGCGTAGTGGGTCGGGTTGGTGACCACCACGTCGGCGTTCGGCACCGCCTTCATCATCCGCCGCCGCGACATCTCCTGCTGAATCCGCCGGATGCGGCTCTTCATCTGCGGGTCGCCCTCGGTCTCCTTCATCTCGTCCTTGACCTCTTGGCGGGTCATCTTCAGGTCTTGCGAGAGCTGCCACTTCTGAAAAGTATAGTCGAGCACCGCGAGCACGATCAGCGCCGCCAGCACGCGCAGCACCAGCGTCGTGACCAGGGTCACGGTGAGCAGCAAGAGGTGGTGCAGATCGGAATTGGCCAGGCTCGGCGCGAAGCCGATGTAGTCGCTCACCGTCCAGACACCGATGCCCCCCATGATGCCGACCTTGGCCAGCGATTTGAGCAGCTCCATCGACGAGCGCTTGCTGAAGAAGCGACCGAATCCCTTGATCGGATTGATCTTCGACAGCTTCGGCTGGATCGCCTTGCTCGACGCCAGAAAACCCACCTGGGCGAGATTGACCGCCACTCCGGCCAGCAGCAGAACCACGAAGAAGGGACCGGCAACGGTGGCGACATAACCGAACCCGGCGAACGCCCCCTTTCGGTTGGCGATCTCCACCACGTCGACATCGCCGGCCCGCTGCCAGACAGTGAGCATCAGATTCGCGAGCCGCTGCAGGGCGACGCCGCCGAAGGCCCACAGAGCCAGTACCGCCGCCAGCAGCACCGCGACCGAGTTGAGCTCGGTGCTCTTGGCGACCTGTCCCTCGGAGCGGGCCTTTTCCCGCCTGCGGGGTGTTGCCTGCTCGGTGCGTTCTTGGGCGCTTGCTTCGGCCATGGCTCAAGCCCCCGAGAGCGCTGCCAGCAGAGTGAGGGCGTCGCGTTGCAGGCCGTGCCAGGCGAGGCCGAAGGCCGCCGCGAAGAAGGGCGCGCTCAGGTAGCAGCCCACGAAGCCGAGCGCGACCTTGATCGGAAAGCCGACGATGAACACGTTCATCTGCGGCACGGTGCGGGCGATCAGAGCGAGCGTGATCGAGGTCGCGAAGAGCGCCGCGATCACCGGTGCCGCCAGCTGGACGGCCAGCGTGAAGATCTCCGCGGTCAACCGCACCAAGAGCCGCGCGGCGCCGCCGGTCAGCACCAGTGCATCGATCGGCACCAGCTCGAAGGAGCGAACGATCGCGCGCAGCACGAAATGATGCCCGTCGACGGCCAAGAAGAGCAGCACCGCGACGACGTAGAGGAACTCACCGACCACAGAGAGCGACACCTGGCCCTGGGGATCGACGGTATTGGCCATCGCCAACCCCATCTGGTAGCCGATGACATGCCCCCCGAACTGGGTTGCCGAGAAGATCAGGGAGAGCGCGAAGGCGAGCATCCCACCGATCGCAACCTCTTTGAGGCCGAGCACCACGAACTGCGAGAGCACGTCCTCTTCCAGATCGGGAACATCGACCAGTGGGGTGACGATCAGGGCGATCAACAGAGCGAGACCCAGGCGGATTCGGGGAGAGACGTTCTTGAATCCGTAGAAGGGCGCCAGCGCCAACATGGCGCTCAGTCGCAGCAGCACCAGAATGAAGCGCCCCGAGGCGAACTCGAAGAGCGCGAGCGGCTCCACGTTACGACGCCAATAGCGGAATCGAGATGATCAGCTCCGTGGTGTAGCCGACGATCAGAGAGATCATCCACGGCAGGAAGACGATCAGCGCCCCCACCACCGCCAGAATCTTGGGGATGAAGGTCAAGGTCATCTCGTGGATCTGTGTCACGGCCTGGAAGATGCTCACCGTCAGCCCGACCGCCAGCCCCAGGGCGAGCATCGGCGAGGCCAGAAAGAGGGTCAGCAAGAGAGCCTGTCGGGCCATCGAGACAGCATATTCTTCAGTCATGGCGCGCGATCCGGGTCAGGCGAAGCTCTCGACCAACGAGCGAACCACCAGGTACCAGCCGTCGGTGAGAACGAAAAGGAGGATCTTGAATGGCAGCGAGATCATCACCGGCGGCAGCATCATCATTCCCATCGACATCAGCACCGATGCCACGACCATGTCGATGACCAGGAAGGGGATGTAGAGCATGAAGCCGATCTGGAAGGCGATCCTGAGCTCGGAGACGACGAAGGCCGGCACGATGGTCGAGAAGCCGAGATCTTCCGCAGATCCCGGGCGCTCGGCGCCGGCGATGCGCACGAAGAGACCGAGGTCCTTCTCGCGTGTCTGACGCAGCATGAATCCCTTGAGCGGCTCCTCCGCGAGCGCCAGGCCCTCGCCCTGGGTGATCTCTCCGTCGAGATAGGGCTGCAAGGCGTGGTCGTGGATCTCGGTGAGGATCGGACGCATGATGAACAGAGTCAGGAAGAGGGCCAATCCGATCAGCACCTGGTTGGGCGGCATCTGGTGGGTGCCCAGCGCCTGGCGCAGGAAGCCGAAGACGATCAACAGACGAGTGAAGCAGGTGGTGAGGATGAGGATGGCGGGAGCCAGCGACAAGATCGTGAGGGCGACGATGACTTGAATCGTGGTGGCGACATCTTCTGGAGCGTCGCTGGCGCCGATGTCGAGCTGGACCGATGGCAGGGGCGCCTGGGCGCACGCCTCGGGAGCCGCGAGCAGCAGGCCGAGCACGGCGATGAGCAGCACGGAGGCGGCAGGGTACACTAGGCGGGCTCCTTGCTCGAGGCGCGCTCGATGGAATCCTGGAACGAGGGGGGCGCCGTGTCGAGCTCGGCGAGGGTTCGATAACCGTCGCCGGTTTCGGAGAGCATGAAGACCCGGCCCTCGACGCGCACCAGGAGCAGAGCTTTGCGCGGTGCCAGGTACTGGCGGCCCAGCACCTCGGCGAAGGGGGCGCCCCGCAGTCGGGAGACCGCGCCGGGAGCCAACGCGGGCAGCCAGCGCCGCGCGCTCACCAGCAGCACCACGACGATCAGGGTGCCGAACAGAAGACGCAGCGCCGGACCCCAGATCGACAGGGGCTCGGCGCCGGCGAGCAGCGTGTCGGTGCTGTCGGCCCAGCCCTTCATCGGCTCTGCGCGATGCCCCGCAGGCGGTCGAGACGACTCAGCATCTTGGTGATGCGGATGCCGAAGTTGTCGTCGATGACGACGATCTCTCCGGTCGCCATCACGACGCCGTTGATCACCAGGTTGGCCGGCTCGCCGGCCATCTTGTCCAGGGTGATGACCGAGCCTCGCTGCAGACCGAGAATCTCCTTGACCAGTTTCTTGGCCCGGCCCAGCTCGACGACCACCGGCAGGTGGACGTCGAGCACCAGATCGAGATCGACATGGTCCAACGCTGGCGCGGTGCCGTCCAGCTTATCGAGCTTGACCGGTGTCGCCGCCACCTGGTCCTGAGCTTGCGGCGCCGGTTTCTCGTGCGTCGCGTCCAGCACCTCGGCCTCCTGCTCGAGGAGCAACTCCTCATCGGTCTGATCGTCGCTCTCGGCGAGCAGGCTCTCGACCTCGTCGGGACTGAGCTGGTCGTCCTCGTCGGGCTTGTCGGTGTCTTCGAGCTGCTCGGAGCTAGGCTCCATTGTTCCGTCCTGGGTGATTTCCTCTTCCGCCATCGGTTTCTCCTAGGCCGGCTGCTCCGGGTCGCTCTGGGGGGTGTCGGTGATTTCGGCGATGTCGTCCGGGGGATGTTCTTCGGTGATCTGGACCGCCTTCTTCATTCCGTTCAGGCCCGGCTTGCCGCAGAATCGAAAACGGTCGCCGACCAGCACCTGAATCGGCTCGTCGGCCGACTGGTCGAGACGAATCACATCGCCCGCTTCCAGCTGCACGAAGTCGCGCATCGGCACCTGGGTGCTGCCCACCACGGCGCGCAGATCCAGCAGCGTGTTGTGGGTCTCACGCGTTAGCAGCGATTTTTCCGTGGGAGTCTGTCCGCGCAGATTCGATACGAACCACGAGGTATTGGAGAGCTGCCCGAGCATCGGCTCCAGCAGCAAGTATGGGAAACAGATCGAGAGCAGGCCGTAGCTCTCCTCCATGATCACCTTGAAGGAGAGGAAGAGCACGATGTCGTTCTGCAGAGAGATCTGCACGAAGCGTGGGTTCGACTCGGTGGAGTGGAGCTTGGGACGGAACTCGCAGAAAGGGGCCCAGGCGGTGGTCAGGTCCTCGAAGGCCCGATCGACGATGCGCCGGCTGACCGCGTCCTCGATGTGGGTGAGCTCGCGGCTGTTGTCGATGGATCTGCCCCTTCCGCCGAAGAGCCGGTCGACGATCGAGAACACCAGCGGCAGATTGACCTCGAAGAAACCCTTGCGCTCCAGGGGCTCGACATCGAAGACGAAGAGCGAGGTCGGATTCTGCAGCGACATGATCACTTCGGAGTAGGTGAGCTGGTCGATCGACTCGATCTGGATCTCGATGAAGGAACGCAGGATCGACGACAGGCTGGTCGAAAACAGGCGCGAAAAACTGTCGTGAATCGAGAGCAGAGTGCGCAGCTGGTCCTTGGAGATCCGATTGGGGCGTTTGAAGTCGTAGTCGAATACGTGATCGCTCTCGTCTTCGCGCGCGACCTGTTCGGCCGCGGTGTCGATCGTCATCGGCTCGTCGTCGAAGCTGTCGACGAGGGAGTCGATATCGGTCTGTGACAGGCCTTCGGTCGAGTCGGGAAGTTCGGGCTTCATGGGTCGGTCCGCACGCGGGCTACTGAATGACGAAGTCGGTGAGGTAGATGTTGGTGACGGTTCCGGTGATCATGCGATCGTTGAGCTGCTCCTGGATCTCCATGCGAATCAGGTCCTTCTCTTGGAGCGTGTCGACCTCGTCCAGGGACTTGGAGGTGAGGATCCCGATGAGTGTGTCGAGAACCTGGGGCTGGCGGGTTTCGATCTCGGTGTAGGCGGCTTCGGAATCGACCTCGATGCCGAAGCCACACTTGATATAGCGCGGCATTCCAGAGTGGCCGGCCGGGTTGACCACCAGCTCCGGGATCAGGAAGACGCTGCCGATCTCTTCTCGATCGTCGGCGAGGGTCGTCTCCTCGGCGGGGAGCTCGTGGCCGTCGATGCGGAAGAGCACCTGGGTGATGAGCGCGTAGGAGATCGCCATCTGGGCCAGGAGCACCGCACCCAGCACTAGGGGCAAGCGCAGCGCGCCGCCGCCTTTGGCCTTCTTGGCGGCCGGCTCGGGGGTGTTGCCGGCTTCCTTCTTCTCTTCTTGGTTGGCCATGGTTGCTCTCTTCGGCTGTGGGGCTCAGCTCGTCTCCGGAGTCGATACGGAGCTCATGAACTCCGGCGTGCCGAGCTCCTGGTCCATCAGGACTCGGAGCTCCACGCGCCGGTTTCTTGCTCGGTTCGCGGGACTGTCGTTGACGGCGATCGGCTGGTACTCGCCGTGTGCCGTGGCGCTCATTCTGGAGGGGGAGATGCCAAGGCGCTCGAGTGAGCGCAGCACCGCCATCGCGCGATCGGAGGACAGCTCCCAGTTCGAGGGGTAGCGGGCGGTGTGGATCGGCCGATCGTCGGTATGTCCCGCGATGTCGACCTCGCCGTCGGCTGTGGCCAGGATCGTGGCCAGCGACTTCAAGATCGGTGCCGCCCCTCCGCGCAGGTCGGCGTTGCCCGAAGGGAAGAGCAGGCGCTCGCTGAGCTTGATGCGCAGCTCGCCGCCCTGGCCGTCGATTTCCACCGGCGATCCCAGGCTGTCCGCCTGGCCGACCAACTGCTCGATCTGTCGCCGCACCACCGATTGCTGGATCTTGATGGTCGCCAGCGAAGGCCTGGGAGGCGCATCGGTGACGTTCACTGCCGTGGACGATTCGAGCACACCGAAGGCGCCCTTCAGCGAGCCGGCCAGCTCGCGGAACTTGGCCTCCTGGATCGACGAGAAGGAGAGCAGCAGGACGAAGAAGGCCAGCAGCAGACTCATCATGTCGGCGAAGGTGACGACCCACTTCGGCGCCCCTCCCGGCTCTTGTTTCTTGCTTGGACCTGCCATGGTGCTGGCTTTCTTCGGGGTCTACTCGGCGGCGACCTCGTGGGCTCGCAGCGCCGGAGCCAGGAAGCTCTTGAGCTTCTGCTCCACCACCCGCGGGTTGTCGCCGGATTGGATGGAGAGCACGCCCTCCAGCATCAGAGACTTGACCAGCACCTCCTCCTCGGAACGCGCCTCGAGCTTGTCTTTGATCGGCAGTGCGATCACGTTGGCGACGATCGCGCCGTAGAGGGTGGTCAAGAGGGCGGTGGCCATGCCGGGGCCGAGCAGGGCGGGATCGTTCATGTTCTGGAGCATCTGCACCAGGCCGACCAGGGTGCCGATCATGCCGAAGGCCGGGCAGTAGTCCCCGAGCTTGCCGAAAAACGCCGCGCCGACCCGATGCCGCTCGGCGACGTAGGCCAGATCGGTGTCGAGGATCGAGCGGATCAGCTCGGGCTCCATGCCGTCCACCGCGAGCTCGATGCCGTTGCGCAAGAAGTGGTCGTCGATGCCCTCCGCCTCTTGCTCGAGCACCAGGATGCCCTCCCGGCGCGCCTTCTTGGCGAACTCGACGAGCTGTCCGATCACCTCGATCGGCGATTGCGGCTTGGAGAAGAAGGCCTTCTGCACCACGCCGATGGCGCCCAGGAACTTGGGCAGGGGGAAGGCGGTCATGGTCGCGGCCAGTCCCCCGCCCAGGGTGATCAGCATCGAGGGCAGGTTGACGAAGCCCAGGGCGCCGCCGCCCATGAAGATCGCCAGGCCGATCAGGGAGGCCGCGGTGACCAGGCCGGAGATTGTGGAGATATCCACGGCTGGGAGCATCCTCTGCCGGGGTTTTCGCTTCGGCCTCGGGCGCAGGCGCCGCGCGCCTGGCGCAAGAGACCACTCCTTCGTCTCTTCGGCCGCTTTGGCGGATCGTTCAGCTCTATCGAAAAAGGGGGCCCCCTGATCGTCGATCGGGGGCCCCGTCGCCTACCGGTTCGGGACTAGCGCTTCAGGTTCACGGTCTCGATCAGCATCTCATCCGAGGTCGTGATGACCCGGGTCGATGCCTGGAAGCCGCGTTGGGTGGTGATCAGATCGGTGAACTCGGCCGCCAGGTCGACGTTGGACTGCTCGAGCCCGCCCGAGACGATCGAGGCGCTGATGGGTGCCCCGGCGGTGCCGATCACCGCGTCTCCGGAGTTGGCGCCTTCGGCGTAAAGGTTGTCGCCCTCCTTGGTCAGACCGTTCGCGTTGTTGAAGGTGGCCAGGAAGATCTGCGCCAGGGTCTTGGAAATCGAGTTGGTGTAGTGACCGGTGATCACGCCCAGCTCGTCGATGGTGATCGAGGCCAGATCGCCCTTGCCGTAGCCGTCCTGATTGGAGGCGACGACGGTCGAAGCCGAGGAGAACTGCGAGATCCCGTCCAGATCACCGAGAGTGCCGGCATCGAACTCGATCTCCACGGTCTCGGCGCCGGTGTTCGGATCGTAGGTGAGCGCCGCCCCGTCGTCGGAGGCGAAGCTCGCCAGCGAGCCGTCGGAGTTGAAGGAGATGGTTCCGGTGCCGCCGCGCAGCAGGGTGGCGTCGCTGTCGAGCGAGGCTTCCCAGGTCCAGTAGTTCTCGATCTCGGACTTCTTGAAGGTCAGCACCACGGTGTGGGTATTGCCCAGCGAGTCGTAGCTCACCACCGAGGCGGTGGTGATCGCGTCCATCGCCTCTTGCAGGGTGTTGAACGACAGACCGTCGGAGAGCACCGCGTTGCCGGGCTCGGTGATCAGGATGTTGTCGAGCGAGTCCTCCTCGCCGGGGTCGCCGACGATGTAGAGAGCGCCGTTCGACTGGATCTCGATCCCGGAGCCGCTGCGGATGTCGAGAGCGTCCTCGATCAGCTCGCCCAGCTCCTCGTAGGTCGCGATATCGGTTCCGATGCGCACCGTGATTCGCTGCAAGGGCTCACCGCCGAGAGTGATGTCGATGTCGATCGAGTCGCCGGTATTGAGACCCAGGTGCTCACCGGAGGTCGAGTAGAGGTCGACGAGTTCGTTGTCGGCCGCGGCGGCGATCAGGAAGCGATCGGAGAGCAGGGAGTCGTCGACCACCAGATCCTCGCCGTCGAGTCTCAGCGCGCGCTCGTAAACGTTGCGATCGGAGGGCGCGACCTCGATCTCCATGTCGCGGATATTGTACGAGTCGACGCCGGCGGGGTTGAAGTAGGAGAGCTTGCCCTCCGTGGTCACGGTGACCTCCGCGCCGGCGCTGACTCCCTGCATGGCGCTCTGCAGCTCCTCGGCGAGATCGTCGAGCGTGCCGAAATCGTCGCCCGCCACGAAGGAGGCACGGAAAGCGAAGGCATCGGATTTGCCGGTGCGGTCGGTGGCGTCGAGCTCGCCTTGCAGCTCCGAGACCGCGGCGGCGAATACGGTGTTGGTGCTCGAGGAGCGGATTTCGACCGTAATGTCGTCGGTGGCGTGGTTGTTCTCGATGCGCAGCGTACCGTCGTCCTCCTCCACGACCGCGATCTCGGTACCGCCGCCGAGACCGGAGAGGTTGAGCTCATCCTCGATGGCGTCGATCAGATCGCCCCAGTGGTTGGTGTCGGGCTGGATCAGTTCGATTTCGAGGAAATCGGCGTCGATCGTCTCTGTGCCGGCCAGGCCGATCGTCGCCATCTCGGCGGCGTCGTAGCCCGACATCTTCACGTGAGTAGTTTGGTTCAGCGGTCGAATGTCGAAACTGCTGCCGTTGTCGATCACCTCCAGGGGCGCGCCGGAGGCCTTGATTGCCTCGGCGATCTTGTCGACCGCCTGAGAAGCGCTCTCGCCGACCAGCGCGGGAACCGACACCGTGAACGGTTCGAAAACATCGCTGGTGCTCTCGTCGTGTACCTCGATCGTGAATCCGACCACCTCGCTCAGGAAGTCATCCGTGTCGAGCGTCGCCGACTCGATCTCACCCAGGTAGCCCGAGACATAGAGCGAGTCGCCGAGCTGCAGGCCGAGCGAGGTGCCCGAGCCGTTGTAGAGCTGGTCGATCTCGGTGCCGCGGCTGGCGAGCGAGTTGAAGAAGACCTGGTCGCCCTGATTGATATCGAGCGCCACGCCGCTGCCGTCGTAGAGCGAGAAGATGCTGTCGGTCTCTTCGGGGATCGAGAGCACCCCTTTCGACTGCAAGATGCTCTCGAGCGGCTCCATCGACGCATCGAGATTGCCGGTCCAATCGACCTGGGTCGTGGCCTGGGCCGGGAACTTCTGCCCGAATGGGAGCGAGATATCGCCCAGGGTGCGCGATCCCACCAGGCTGCCCTCATCGTCCGCCATGCTCCCTTGCAGCACCAGTCCGGTGCCGGGATCGACCAGCCGGCCGGCGCCGTCGAACTGGAACATGTTGGTGCGCGTGAAGTACTTGTTGTCGCCATCGGCCATGATGAAGAAGGCGTCGCCCTGAATGGCCAGGTCGGTGGTCACACCGGTCGAGACGATCGATCCCTGTATGAAGCGCTGGCCAACGGAGTTGACGTCCATGCCGAGCCCGACCTGGATCGGATTGATGCCGCCGTTGGAGGGGCTGGGCGAGCTGCCGCTGCGCAGCGTCTGCGACATGATGTCGCTGAAGGCGACGCGTCCGGACTTGTAGCCGAAGGTATTGATATTGGCGATGTTGTTACCGATCACATCCATCCGAACCTGGTGGTTTCGCAGGCCGGACACACCACTGTAGAGAGAACGCAACATTTCTAGGCCCTCCGGCGCGGGAAGGCTACCCGCGCGGGAAGAGGTTTCACTAGCTCTTCGAAGCCCCGCGTCGGTCGATCGGCGGGACAAGGGCCTCCTCGAGCTGAGCTCGAGGTCCGGCCCCAGCCAAAAAATCAGATCATCACCGCGGCATCGATTCCGGTGTAGACCCGGGCTTGGGCTTCCCCGGATGTGTGGGCGGTGACCACCACACGGTTTGGGATGTTGACGACGAAGGCGCGGTCCCTTTGCATCAAGAGCGCGTCGCGGGCACCCTTCTCGGCAACCGCGTCGACCGCCTGCTCCAGCGCGCGTCGATCCTCGTTGCTGAGGTCGATGCCGCGGCTCTGCAGCCGCGCGTTGGCGTGGGCGGAGAAACGCAAGGGATCGGGCAGCTTGGCGCGCAATGTGTCGGCGAAGTCGCCCACCCGCGGCGGTGGGGGGTGGGTGCGCGGTCGCGCCGCGGCCGGCGTCTGCGCCGCCGGGTTGATCCGCGCCAGGGTGATGCGGTCCATGGCTTATGCCTCCTCTTCGGGGCTCTGGGGTGGATCGTCGGCATCGCGCGAGGGCTCGTTGATCTCGAGCACGTCCGAGAGCAGAACCACGCGGTCGCCGAGCAGGAGCACCGAGCCGCCGCCGCCGTAGCGCACGCCGGTCACGGTGCCGGTGGTGAAGGTCTGGACTTGAACGGTCTCTCCGCTGTCGGAGAGGGCCGAGACGGAAAAGGTGTAGTTGCCGGCGGGCAGATCGTTGCCGTAGTCGTCGGTGCCGTCCCAGTCGACGCTGTTGCGGCCGCTGGCCAGATCGTCCTGATTGATGCTGCGGACCGTGGCACCGGCGCTGTCGGTGATGGTGATCGTCACGTCGGCATCGGCCTGCAGCTCGAAGTCTAGGCTGTGGCCTTCGCTCGATGTGTCGCGATCGATCTGGTCGCCGAAGGCGAGCACCTCTTTGCCCAGGAAGGTCGTGGTGAGCGAGTTGGTGTTGCCTTGGATCAGCGCCTGTTGGGCGTCGAGGTTCTCGTTGACCAGGGTCATCTGCTCCAGCGAGGAGAACTCCGCGAGCTGGGCGACGAAGGCGGTGTTGTCCATCGGCGAGAGCGGATCCTGGTGGCGGAGCTGGGTGACCAGCAGCTTCAGGAACTCGTCCTTGCCCATGTTGCCGGTCTGAGCGCTGCTGAGGGCCGAGGCCGGATCGGAGGTGTTGGAGGCGGGAGGCGTGACTTGCATGACGAGACTCCTTTTGCTGGGGTGTTACGCGACCAGGTCGAGGCGGCCGGCGGGAAGCGGCACCGGGCGCCGGGCGGCGGGCGGGGCATCGGGGGTGGCGGGTGATGGGGAGGGAGCGATCGTGGAGAGCGGACGCGGCGTTTTCGGGGCGTGCTGGGGGCGCTCGTCGTCGCCGCCGCCGACCGAGACCTCGAGCCCTCCGAGGGTGATGCCGCTGCGGGCCAGGGTCTGCTTCAACGACTCGAGACGGGCCTCGATCGCCTGTCTGGCGGCATCGGTCTCGACGCGGATGAAGGCCCGCACTCCGTGCTCCTCGTCGCTGCGGAGCTCGATGCGCAGGGTGCCGAGGTCGGCGGGGGCGAGGCGCAGGCGCAGCTCCTGGCCGTTGCGCAGGATGCGCAGGCCGGCCTCGCGGCCGAGGGCATCGATCAGCTCGTGAACGGGGAGGGGCGCCGCGGGGGAGAGGGGTGCGGCGGGACGGGTTGGAGATGGCGGTTCGGCGGGTGCCGGCGGGGGTGGGGGCAGGGGGTCGGAGGGCAGGGGCAGCGCCCGATCGGCGGCGGGGGCGGCGGGCTGAGAGTCGGCCGGTTGCGTGCCGCCCGAGGCGGCGCTCGAGGGCTCCGCGGCGGCGGGCGAGGGGCGGTCGGTCGCCGCGGATGCCTGGCGGGCCGCGGAGGGATCCTCGGCCGCCTGGGAGGGCGCGGCGGCTGGGGGCGGCGAGCTCGGGGTCGCGGTGGAAGCGAGAGAGGGGAAGGTGCTTCCCGGCGTGAGCGTGGAGGCGCGGTCGCCGCCCAGGCCCGGAAGCGGCCACTGGACGGCGCTCCCCGGGCGTGGCGCGTCGCCGCTGCCTGCGCCGGGAGAGGAGGCAGAAGGCGCTGCGCGACGGGCGCTCCGGATCAGAGCGCCGATCCGGCGCGGGGCGGCGGCGGTTTCGGCGCCGGCGAGCGAGGCAGGTGGTGCGGCGTGCCGCGGCGCGGCGGCTCCGAAGCGGGGCGTGGCGCTCGCCGAGTCCCTCGGGGAAGCGACGATTGCGTCCGGGCGCTCCAGAGGGGGCGGCGGCGCGGGCGCGGGACGGGTGTGCCAGCGCGGGCCTCCGCGGCGTGCGGCGCGCGGCTCGTCGATCGAACGCAGGGCGCGCTCGCCGGGACCGGGCGCGGGGCCACGCGGCGCTTCGGGCCGCGAGCGATCATCCGTCTCCGGGGGCGCGGCGGCGCGCATGCCGCGGTAGAGGCGCATGATGCGGCCGAGCGGCTCCTCGTTCTCGGACTCCGCGGTCTCCGCCGGGCCGGCGGTGGGGGGCGGCTCCGGCGCGGCGGCGTCGATCGGCAGCAGAGTCGCCGCCGGCTTCGCCCGGTCGCCGGTCTCGTCCTGCTCGGTGCCGGCCGGCCGCGCCTGGTCGGGTGGCCGATCGGCGCCGGGGGCCGGGGCGACGCTCCGCTCGACGCCATGGTTCGGCTCTTCCATCACGGGTTGCAGATCGGCGTGCGGGAGCGCCGCGCCTGTGTTCCGCGCTGGTGCCGCGGCGGCAGGCGCCGCGCGCGGAGCCGGAGCTTCTTGCACGGACTCCGACGCATCCGCTGCTGCGCCGCCGCTTGCGACCGCAGCCGATTCGCCGGGAGCGGTGGCCGCTCGGTGCGCCGTCGGCATCGCGCCGTCCTCGCTCGGCAGCAGGTCGAGCGTCGCGCCGGTGGGAGAGGCTTCCGCCGCCAAGGGCGCGCCACCCTCCAGCGGCGCCCCCTTCGGAGGCGCCGCTCCACCCTGCAGCGGCTCTGCGTCCGCCCGCGGTCCTTCGCCGGACGCCGCGGCCTCGGCCTCGCCGGTCCAATCAAGGGCGCCGGCGCCGGGGCCCGCAGCGTGCCGCGCCGTGTCGTCCGCGGCCTGCTCGCTCGCGGCCGGATCGTCGGAAGCCGGCGCCGCGCCGTCACGCGGGGCGGCCCTGTTGTCGCCGTCCTGCTCTAAGCGGCTCCTTCGAGCGTCCGGCCCGCCGCCGGATTCGGGCCGCGCGACATCCGATCGGCCGCCATCGGCCTGGTCTCTTGCGTCGCCTTCGAGCGCTCGATCCAGGCGCCGCTCGAAGCGCGCCTCCGGGCGGTCGTCCTGGCCCCCGACGGCTGGCGCGGCGCCGATCGCCTCGCCGGCGGCGTCCGCGTCGGCCGGCGCACCCCGGCCCGCGGCCCGGGTCGGGCCGGCGAAGAGCTTCGCAATCAGGGAGATCGCCTCAGGGGCCATCTGCCAGCTCCTTCTCGGGCGTCTCTTCGGGCAGAGTCCCCCCGGACAGCAGCGTGGAGAGCTCCGCGGCCCGCGAGGGATCGAGCGCGGCCATGATCTTGGCGCTCTGGCGTGGCTTGAGCAGCGCCAGCACCTCGGTCGCCAGCTGCGTGTCGAGGCCCTTCAGCACCCGTGCCGCGTCGGCCGGCTTCATCGAGTCATAGAGCTTGGCCAGCTTGCTCACCTCGGACCTGCGCCGCGCCGAGAGGGTGTCGCTCAGGGCGGCCATCAAGTTGTGCACCATGGTGCGCTCGGCCGCTCGGGTCTCGGCATCCATGGCCACCCGCGCCTCGACACGCATCAGCTCGCGCTTCTCTTCGCGCAGCAGGTCGCGCTGATTCAGCAGCGATTCCCATTGAATCAGCAGCTCCGACGACTGCAGCGTTTGATCGCGCAGCGCCGCCACGATCTCGGCATCGGATTCGCGCAAACCCAGCGCCACCAGCGCTTCGTCGACGGTGATCTTCCCGGTCACGAAGAGCATCGCTTCGAAGACCAGGGTCATCGAGAGCAGCGTCAGGAGCAGCGGAATCGCGCGCGAGCCTTTGGGTCGATCGGCCATGCCCTAGTCCTCTCCCCGGCGCGCGGCGATCTCGTCGATCCGCACCATCTCCTGGCGGGTCGATTCCTTGCGGTGACGCTCCTGGTGGAGCTCGCGCAGCCGCTCCATGCGCGCCGCCTCGACCCGGGCCCGCTGCACCGCCTGGCGCGCCGCGTCGACCGCCCGGGTGCAGCCATCGAGCGCCTGCCCGGCCTGGGCCAGCGCCCGCGCCGAGTCGTCGAGGTAGTCGTTCAATGCCTGGCGCCCCGCCACGTCGAAGCGCGGCTCCGCCAGCCGCCCGACATCGATCGCTCGAGCGCGCGCCGCCTCCAGGTCGAGCACCTCGGCGTGCGCCGCGTCGGCGCGGTCGAGCGCATCGACCAGCGCCAGGCGCTTCTCGCGCGTCGCCTGCTTCAAGACCTGAGTCAACGCCTCGAGGCGGAAGCGGAACCGTCTCACGATGCTCCTCCCGCCGGAATGGCCAGCAGCCGAGCCAGCTCGGCCAGGGTCTCGTCGAAGGGCGCGCAGCGATGCCGATCCTGGGCCAGGAAGTCCATGATTGAGCCCTGCAGCCGCACCGCCCGGTCGACATCGGCCGAGCCTCCGGCGCGGTAGGCGCCGATGCGCACCAGGTCTTCGATCTCGGCGTAGGTCGCCAGGGTGCGGCGCAGCTCGGCGTCGAGCTTCAGATGTGCGTCGCCGCAGATATCGCCCATTACCCGGCTCTTGCTGCCCAGTAGATCGATCGCCGGGTAGTGGTGGCGATGGGCCAGGGTGCGGGAGAGCACGATGTGGCCGTCCAGCACCGAGCGCATGTGGTCGGCCACCGGCTCGTCGAGGTCGTCGCCTTCGACCAGCACGGTGTAGATGCCGGTGATGCTGCCGCTTGGGCTGGTGCCGGCGCGCTCCAGGATCTTCGGCAGCAGAGCGAAGACCGAGGGGGTGTAGCCGCGGGTGGTGGGCGGCTCGCCGGCCGCCAGACCGATCTCGCGCTGCGCGTAGGCGACCCGGGTGATCGAATCGACCAGCAGCATCACGTCGCGGCCCTGGTCGCGGAACTGCTCGGCGATGCGGCAAGCGGTCGCGACGGCGTGCACCTTGCGCACCGCCGGCTCGTCGGAGGTGGTCACCACCACCACCGAGCGGCGCAGCCCCTCCTCGCCCAGCGCGTCGTCGATGAACTCCTTCACCTCTCGGGCCCGCTCGCCGACCAGGGCGATCACGCAGCGCTCGGCACCGGTGCCCCGCGCCAGCATCCCCAGCACCGTCGACTTGCCGACTCCGCTGCCGGCGAACACCCCGACCCGCTGCCCCTTGCCCAGGGTGATGGCGGCGTCGACGGCGCGAATCCCGGAGACCAGGACCTCGCCGATGCGCGGCCGGGCCAGGGCCGAGCGCGGTGCGCTGTCGACCGCGACGGTGCGCACTCCGCGCAGCGCCCCGCCGCCGTCGATCGGCCTTCCCAGGGCGTCGACCACCCGTCCCAGCAGACCCTCTCCCACCGGCGCGCCGAGCGGCCGGCCGGTCGGCTCAATGCCGCATCCCGGCGCCAGTCCGCCGAGCTCGTCGAAAGGCGTGAGGACCAGGTGATCGCCCCGGAAGCCGACCACCACCGCGTCGCCGAGGCGCTCCCCGTCGGCGGCCAGCACGTGACAGAGCTCCCCCACGACCGCGGCCGCGCCGCGCGCCCGCAGGATCGAGCCAGAGAGCTCCTCCACCCGGCCGATTCCGCGAATCGTCGCGGCGGAGCGGATCGCGTCCAGGACGTGCGCGGCGTTGGCGATCACGACGCGCCTCCCGGGTCATCGGCGATCTGCTCGGAACCCACCGCCGCGGCCTTGGGCGCGGCCTCGTCGGTCTCCGAGTCGTCTTGCAGCGCCAGGGCGAGGGCTTCGCCGAGGCGGTCGAGCTGGCGGCCGATTCGGGCGTCGAGGGTGGTCCCTCCATCCTCGACCATGCATCCGCCGCGCTCGATCTCGGCGTCCTCGACGAAGCACAGCGCCCTTGCGCCGACCCTCGTCACCCCCTCCGCCCGCAGATGGGCGGCATCGCGCGGATTGAGGCGCACCGTGATCTCGGATGCGCCGGGCTCCACCTCGTCGAGGCACTCGGCGAGGGTGCGCCCGACGACCTCCGAATCGCGCTCCACCACCCAGCGCACCACGCGGCTCGCCAGCTCCAGCGCGATCTCTCCCAGCCGCCCCGAGAGTTCGGCGATCTGGGCGCGGATCGCCTCCTCGTGGCGCCGCGCCAGCTCCTCGGTGAGGGCCCGGGTCTGCTCCGCGGCGGCCTGGTCGCGCCGCGCCTCCTTCTCCATCTTGCGCCGATTCCGCTCGCGCTCCTTGTCGGCGGCCGCGCGCAGCGCTTCGCGTTCCTCCTCGCGCGCCCGGGTCTCGGCCCGCTCCACCCGCTCGACACATTCCGCCTCCCAGGCGGCGCGCAGCTCTTCCAGGGTCGGGTCCGCCCTCTCGGCACGCTGTTCGCGCTGCACCGGCAGGCAGACCCGTCCACTCTTGAAGACCGGGCTCGTCCCAGGACGCCTAGTAGACAAACTCTTCTCCCCCGCCACCGCGCGCGGCCCCCGCGATCTCGCCATCTTCCTCCAGCTTGCGCACCACCGCGACGATCTTCTGCTGCGATTCCTCCACGTTCTTCAGCTTCACCGGTCCCATCACCTCGAGCTCGTCGGCCAGGGTCTCGGCGGCGCGGCTCGACATGTTCTTGAAGATGTGCTCGCGCAGCTCCGGCGAGGCCGCCTTCAGCGCCAGCGTCAGGTCGGCGGTCTCCACGTCCTTCATCACCCGTTGGATCGCCCGGTTGTCGAGCAGCATCAGGTCCTCGAAGACGAACATGCTGTTGCGGATCTCGCCGGCGATCTGGCCGTCCTCCTCGTCGATCCCTTCCAGAATCCGCTTCTCGGTGGTGCGGTCGGATTCCAACAGGATGTTGACGATCGCCTGCACCCCGCCGAGGCGCGACGAGTCGCGGGTCGACAGGTTTTCGGTGGTGGCCTCCAGAATCCGCTCCACCTCGCGCACCATGCCGGGGCTGACCGCCTCCATGGTGGAGATCCGGTAGCCGACGTCGGCCTGGATCTCTTCGCTCAGGCGGCTCAGGATGTCGGCCGACTGGCGCGCGTCGAGGTGCGAGAGCACCAGGGCGATGGTCTGCGGATGCTCGTTCTGGATGAAGTTGGCGAGCTGCGCCGGATCGACCTTGCGCAGCAGCTGAAAGTCGCGCCGCTCCAAAGCGCCCTGCACGCGGCGCAGCAGCTCCTGCGCTTTGCCGCCGCCCATCGCGGTCTTCAAGAGATCGCGGGCGTAGCTCATGCCGCCCAGGGAGATGTACTCCTGCGCCA
The DNA here is from genome assembly GCA_964490075.1 of uncultured Gemmatimonadota bacterium. Classification (GTDB taxonomy): domain Bacteria; genus CAZBBK01. Next base: position 50,948 of record CAZBBK010000036.1, read on the forward strand.
GGGCCAGCTCGTAGAACTCCTCCAGCACGGACGCCCGCACCTGCTTGGGAATCACCTTCAGGTCGGCGATCTCCAGGGCCAGCCGCTCCACCTCGTCGTCCGAAAGGTGGGAGAAGATATTGCTCGCCACCTCCGGGCCCAGCGCCACCATCAGCACTCCGGCCTTCTGGCGCCCGACGAGATTCTCGTAGACCAGCTGCGGTGCGTCGCCCACGACCTATCTCCGTTCTTTCACGGCCGACTCCGCCAGCCAAGTGCGCACCAGCTGCGCCACGTTCTCGGGGCTGTCGACCGCCAGGCCGGTAACCTCTTCGTGAATCTGGCGCCGCCGCTCCTCCTCGAGCGGGATCGCCGCCGGCTCCAGCCCGCCGCCCTCGGCATCCTGGTCGATCTCGCGCGAGCGGAAGGCCGAGTCGACGCTCGGGATCAGCCGCAGCAGGCGCTTGATCGGCCGGTAGGCGGCGACAATGCCGGCCAGCAGGATCAGCCGCAGGGCGATGGTGTAGATCATGTCGTTGCGCTCGGCCCGATCGAGCGCGGCGCGCTGCTCGCGCTCCATGCTGCGGTCGAACTGCTGGTCGGCGACCGTGACCGTGTCGCCGCGCTTCTCGTCGACGCCCAGCGCCGAGCGCACCATGGTCTCGATCCGCTTCAGCTCCTCGGTGCTGCGCGGCACGTACTGCGGCCCCTCGTCGGAGTCGATGTAGTTCCCCTCGACGAAGACCGCCGCCGAGAGCCGCTCGATCGACCCCGGCGCGGAGACCACCCGCTCGACCCGCGAGTTCAGCTCGTAGTTGGTGATCGAGCTCTCCGACGCCCCCCCGGCCTGGGGCTCGGTCTGCTCCTTGCGCTCCTCGGAGCGGATCGATGAGCGATCGGGGTCGTAGGTCGTCACCTCGCGATCGACCGCGTCGAAGTCGAGCGTTGCGTGCACCGCCACCGTGGCGTGGCGTTGGCCGAGGGCCGATTCCAGCAGTCGCAGGGTCTTGTCGGAGAGGTAGGTCTCGACGTCGCGCTGCAGCTTCAGACGCCGGTCGGAGAGCAGCGCCTCGGAGTCGGTGCGCCCGCCGCGGGCCAGCAGGCGCCCCAGGGAGTCGGTCACCGTCACCTGCTCAGAGGAGAGCCCCGAGACCGCCGCCGCCACCACCCGCCGGATCGCGTCGACCCGTTCCCCGGCCAGCCGCACCCCCGGCACCAGGGTCAGCATGACGGCCGAGGTGGTGGGGACCTTGTCCTCTTCGAAGAGGACATCGGGCGCGATCGCCAGGTGCACCCGCGCGTCCTTGACCTCGAGCATGCCGACCAGCGTGGTCTCGATCTCTTCCTCCTGGGCGCGCAGCAGCTTGGCGTCGATCACCACCTGGGTCTCGCCGAGCCCCGATTTCTCCAGCAGGGCGAGGCCGGAGCGGCGGTTGCGCGGCAGTCCGTCCTTGGCCAGCGCCAGGCGCGCCTCGATCACGCGCGGCGCCGGCACCAGCACCGCCGACCCGGTCTCGCCGAGTCGATAGGGGATCTGCAGCGAGGACAGGCGCTCGGTGACCAGGCCGGCATCTTCGAGCGTGAGGTTGCTGTAGACCGGCCGGTAGTCGGCGCCGCTGGAGTCCGAGAAGCCGCTCGCCAGGGCGAAGACCACCAGCGCCGTGAGGCCGACGACGAGCGCCGTGCGGACCCCCGCCGGGAGCGCTCGCAAGCGCGGTAGGGCGGTTTCGTTGAACCACTTGGAGACGTTTTGGACGGCTTCGGGCACCGGTGGCTACCTCGCGGAAAGGGGACGGCTAGATGGGCATCCTCATCACTTCCTGGTAGGCCTCTACCAGGCGGTTTCTGATCTCGATCATCAGCGAGAGCGAAAGCTGGGCCTCTTCCAGGGCCACGGTCACCTGGTGGACGTCGGTCACCTCGCCGGTGGCCAGACCGGTGAGCTGGGCGTCGGCCTGCTTCTGCGCGGCGTCGACCTCGCCGACCAGGCGCCGCACGGTTTCGGCGAAGCCGGATGCGGCGTTGGGCGTGGGCCGGGAGTGATGCGGGCGCGCCGGCAAGGGCGGCGGGGGGGTGCCGCCACGCAGCCGGTTGGGACCGACGTCGAGGGGACGGGTGCGGCCGCCGATCTCGGGGCGCAGCGGCAGCGCGTCGGCTCCGGGGCTCATGCCTTCAGATCCACGTTGCGGCCCTTGGCCAGCTCGGCCACCGACGCCGGCAGGCTCTCACCGTCGGCGCTGCTGAGCAGGCGATCGATGAAGGCGCGCTCGGCGTCGTTCACCTGGGGACGCGGCTCGGCGGCGGCCGGAGACGCGGGGGTCGAGCTCGCCCGCACCTTGGGCGGCGGCGCGGGCGGGGCGGCGGGCGGCCGGCGGGTCGCATCGATCTGCCGCTGGTAACGCGCCAGCAGCTGGGTCGCGTCGAGTCTCATGGTCGGCTCCAGCTCGATGGGTGCGCCGGGCTCATATGTCGAGGGCCCTGAGCGCCATCTGCTTGGCGGTCTCGAGCGCGGTGGCGTTCGCTTCGTAGGCGCGCGAAGCGGCCATCAGGTCGCTCATCTCGGTGACGATGTTGATCGCCGGGTAGCGCACGTAGCCGCGCTCGTCGGCGTCGGGATGGCTCGGATCGTGGATCAGCGGTCCGAGCGCGTCGGAGTCGAACACGTCGACCGTGACCGAGACCTCGCTCGAGGGGTCGGAGATCTGCTCGGGCAGCACGCCCATCGGCAGGTGGCCGCGGTCGGTGGCCGCGAGCAGGCCCTCCCGGCCGCGAGTGCGCTCGGCCAGGGTCACGGCGAAGTCGGTGCCCTGGAAGGATGTCTGCTTGCGGCGGTAGGGTCCGCCCTGGTCGGTGCGGGTGGTCTGCGCGTTGGCGATGTTCTGCGACACCACGTTCATCTTGACGCGCTGGGCCGCGAGGCCGGCGGCGCTGATGCGCAGGCTGCCGTGGATTCCCGGTTCGGGCATCGATCGACTCCCTCTCTCAGCTTCCGGCGCGGCCGGTGATCGAGCTGCGCAGCATCCCGATCTTGCGCTTCATGTAACGGGTCATGGTCTGGTAGCGGATGTTGGTGTCGGCCAGCTCGGCCATTTCGCGGTCGACGTCGACGTTGTTGACGCCGGAGGCGAGGGCTCGGTCGTCGGCGCGGCGGATGTGCGGGTGCAGGTCGTCGATCGTGGAGCGGCCGAGGGGCAGGTGCTGGCTCTCCGAGGTGGCGCCGCGCAGGTGTCCGGTGTGGTTCAGGGCGTCGCGCAGCTCCTGCTCGAAGGGCACCTCCATCCGCCGGTAGCCGGGGGTCGCGACGTTGGCCATGTTGCTGGCGATCGCCCGCTGCCGGGTGGCATAGGCGTCCATGGACGTCGTGACGACCGGGAAGACCTTGTCGGAGAAGAGAATGCGTCGGAGCATGGCGCACCTTTCGCGGGGTTTGCGCCGGGCGATTGCAACCGTCGTGCCAGGATCTCGGGGAATGGGGAAGTCGTTGTGGCAGCGGCCGTGGCGGGACTCGTGGCGGCTGCGTATGGTGGATTGATCGGCAGGATCTGCCGCGGCACGATGCAAACTTTTCCGGATTTCGGGGAAGGCGGTGCCCCGATCGCCCGCGAGTTTCTACCCTTGAGGGGCCCGCATCCGATCCGCCGCTCGACCCAGGAGGTCTCGATGTCCCGTCGCTCTGCCCTGGTCCTCGTGGCCCTGCTCTTCCCCTTCGCCGCCCCCCCGGCGCGGGCCGTGGTCCCCGAAGTGGTCGAAGCGCTCACCGCCGACGACGTGGTGCTGCGCATGGTCCGCTACCCCAACCCGGGCGCGGTGCCGCTGATCTTGCAGACCGGCTTCACCGCCAACCACCTGGCGATGGATCTGCCGGTCGAGGGGTATTCGATCGCCCAGTGGTTCCACGAGCGCGGCTACGACGTCTACGCGACCAATCTGCGCGGCCACGGTGAAGGCGAGATCCGCTCCGACGCTCCGGGGGACTGTCGCTGGACCTTCGACGATTTCGTCGCCTACGACGCGCAGGCGATCATCGAGCGGGTGACCGAGCTTTCCGGATCCGCGCCCTACTGGATCGGCCACTCGATGGGGGGCATGGTCGCCTACGGCTACCTGCAGGGTGCCCACTACGAGGATGTCGTGGTCGACCGGGAGTGGGTGCGGCACGGCCTCTTCGACTGGGAGCTGGTCGATGTGCTGGCGCCGCGCATCGTCGCCGATCCCGCGCTGGCGGCGGACCGGCAGGCCGGCCTGGCGGGACTGGTGACCATCTCGGCGCCGCCGCGCGCCGCCTGGGAGGTCTACGTCACCTGGTGGAACTGGCCCTTCCTGCTCTTCGACGTCGACAAGTTCTGGGCCTACAACCTGATCATCGATCAGTTGGCGCACGACACCTACGCCCAGATCGCGGTGTCTCTGCTCACCTGCGTCCCGATCGAGGACGTGGTCGAGTTCATGACCGTCGACATCCGCGATATCCCCTTCGTGGGGGAGCTCCTGGCCGACTTCCTGGAGTGGGTCTTCGACGTGGTGGCGACCAGCTTCCTGCTGGTCGACATCTTCAATCCCGACAACATGGACCAGGAAGTGATCGACGTGTTCGTGGCGCGCGGCTTCGACAACATCTCGGCGCAGGTGACGCAGCAGTTCATGCAGAGCGTGCGCAAGCACGGGCTGCGCGCCTTCGACCACCGCGACGCGCTGCACACGCCCTACCGCTACGGCAACGAGATGGCGACGATTTCGCTGCCCGTGCTCTTCGTCAGCGGCGAGTACGACAAGCTGGCCAACGACCGCATCATTCGAAAGTACGGTTACAACACTGTGCGGAGCGAGGACCGCACCCTGCGGCGGGTGCTCGGCCACGGCCACGGCGACATCGTGCTCGGCGTCGACGCATTCGAGCAGACCTGGGAGCCGGTGGAGAGCTGGATCGCGGCGCGGGGGGAGTAGGGACGGCCGGGGCGGCAACAGCCCCGGCAGGACGAGTCACTCGCCGCCGAGCTCCGCCTCCCCCAGCCGCGCCCACCACAGCACCTCGATCTCGATCTCCTCCACGGCGGTTCCTGCGGCGAGCCGCAGGATGTGGGGCCCGGGGTCGGAGTCGGCGGGGACCTCGAAGC
>CAZBBK010000037.1:0-53456 GCA_964490075.1 uncultured Gemmatimonadota bacterium
GACATCGCTTCGTGGCTGCACGATACGCGGGAATCGGGCCGACGATCTGGGCGGTGGCGGCCTGCTGGCGGTCGCCGGCGCGGCGCATCTCAGCGCCTGCAGCGTAGAGGAAAACAGCGCCCGAGGCGCCGGTGGCGGCATATCGGCCCAGGCCTGCGCGCTGCGCCTGGAGCGGTGCACGGTGCGCAACAACTCCACGGCCGGGGTGGATCACACCAGCAATGGCGGAGGGATGTTCTTCGCGCGCTGCAGTCCGTCGCTCGACCGTTGCACGATCGTCGGCAACAGCGCGGTAGATCGGGGGGCGCCATCTACTGCGACGACTCGACGCCGCTGGTGGTCAACAGCATCCTCTGGGGCAATCTCCCTCGAGAGATTTCGGGCAATCCAGAAGTCCGCTACTCCCTGGTGCAGCGCGGCTTCCCTGGCGAGGGGAACATCAGATCCGATCCCAGATTCTGTGATGCTACCTGCGGGCATTTCGCGGATCTTGCGCTGGCCGCGGACTCGCCCTGCATCGGGGCGGGAGAGGAAGGAACCGACATCGGCGCCTGGGGGCCCGATTGCGACCTGCCCGCCGTTCACGATCCCTTGGTGATCGAGGTTCCGCGCGACCACTCGAGCATTAGGGAGGCGCTGGCTGACGCCTGTGATGCCGACACCGTACTCATCGCCCCGGGCACCTACCGCGAGGGGATGCTCGAGATTCCTCCCTTGGATTTGACGGTGCGCGGCCGAGACCCGCAGGATCGGGCGATCGTCGCCAGCACCGTGATCGACGGAGGGGGAGACGATGTGCTGCTCTTCGATCCGGCGCCGCCTGGAGCGAGGCGAGCTCTGGCCGGACTCACGATCACCGGCGGCGGATCGGGAATCGTCTGCAACGAGACCTCTCCGCTGATCGATCGCTGCGCGATCGTCGGCAACGACGCGGCGGTCTACGGCGGGGGGATTCGCTCGATCCGCTCCTCGCCGACCATCGTGGGTTGCTCGATCTCGCGAAACCGGGCCAGCATCGGCGCGGGAGTCTTCTGTGAGGATGGCGCCCCCGAGATCCGCAACTGCATCATCTTCGAGAACAGCGCCGGGCGGACCGGTGGGGGGCTTCATTCCTTCAGGTCGAGCGCCAGCTTGCTCAACTGCACCGTGACATCGAACGAGGCGGGTGAGGATGGCGGAGGGTTTTCGAGCCGTGGATCGTCGCCGCGAGTGACCAATTGTATTGTCTGGGGAGACGCACCGGATGAGATGGGCGACGGCGATCCTGTGGTGACCTACTCGGGGATCGAAGGCGGCTTTCCGGGTGAGGGCAACATCGCTCTCGACCCCCGGCTCTCCGAATGGCGTGGCCTGAGCGCGCTCCCCAACCCGATCGATCGATGGGTCGGCGACACCTACATGTTGCGTTCGCCCTGTATCGACGCCGGCGACCCGGTCATCAACGACGGCGTCTCGGACCGGCATCCGCGGTGGCCTCCCAGCTATGCGAACGAAGCACGCTCAGACATGGGCGCCTATGGCGGGCCGGGGAACTGGCGCTGGGCGGGCTCGCTCGAATAGTCGGCCCTCAGGACCCCCCAACCCACCGCAGGTTGCCGGGTCCACCATAGGCGCCCATGTCCGAACGGGGACCGTTCGGGTAGGAGTCGGGCCAGCGCGGATGCCAGTCCGAAACCCCGTCCTGGATGCCCGGGTCGCCGGCGTCGATGCAGGGGGAGCCGGGTGCCGGCAGGTGGTCGAAGCCGGCGTATGAGATCCAGTCCGGATCGGCGTCGATGTTGCCGTCGCCGCTCCAGCCGCCCTGCACATCGGAGTAGCGCACCTCGGGAGCACGGCCATGGTCCGCGACGATTTCGTCGGGCACGTTGCCCCAGAGGATGCAGTTGGTGAAGCTGGTGGCGGCGAAGTAGCTCAGGACCGCGCCACCCTCCTCCGCGACGTTCCCGGTCAGGGTGCAGTTGGCGAGATCGGGCCTGGCGTTGTTCTTGGCATGGAGCCCGCCGCCATCGCGGCGGGCCGAGTTGCCCTCGATGACACAGTTGCGCAGCACCGGGCTGGCGGTTGTTTCGGCGTTCAGGCCGCCGCCGTCGTCCTGCGTCGAGTTGCCGGCGACGATGCAGTTGGTGATCAGTGGCGCGGCCCCGTAGCCGCAGCGCAGGCCGCCACCGCTCTCCACGGCCGCGTTGCCGCTCACCAGGCAGCGATCGATCCAGGGGCTCGCCGCGTTGCAGATCAGCCCGCAGCCGCCGCCGGTGATCGTCACACCCGCCAGCTTCGGCTGCACGGCCGGATGGGTGGGCGCGAAGGCGAGCACGTCGGATCCGCCGCCGTCGATGACGGTCGCGGCGACGGTCTCGCGATCGACTGGATCCCAACCGCGAACCACCACATCGAGCGCCGGAACGACCAGCGTGGGCTCCAGGTAGACCCCCGGCGCGATCAGAATCGTGTCATGGTCGCAGGCGGCCTCGAGCGCCGCGCCGATCGACGAATAGGCGGCGGGAACCTCCAGCACCGCACCGGTGGTCTGCCGCGGCAGGTCGCAGGATTGCGCCCAGGCGCCCATGTCGGTGCCGCCGAAGCCGGTGCCCAGGCAGGGAGAGTCGGCGGCCAGCCCGAGATCGGCGAAGCCACCGCAGGTCGCGTCACAGAAACGCGGGTCGGCGTCGATATTTCCCACGCCTGGCCAGCCGCCCAGGACATTCGAGTAGTAGACCTCCGTGTGGTCGATGTAGTAGCTGATCTGATCCGGGGCGTTGGCCCAGAAGATCGTATTGACCGACAGCGAAGGGCTGTAGTAACAGTACAATCCGCCACCCTTTTCGGACGAGTTCGCGGCGACCGTACAGTTCGTCAGGCTGGCGTACGAGAACGAGGCGATGCCGCCACCGCGGTGGCCTGCCGAGTTGCCCGCGACGGTGCAGTCCACGAGGATCGACGAGGAATTGTAGTAGTCGATGATCCCACCGCCCTCATGCGCCGAGTTGCGCAGGATTCGACAACGCTCGAGGGTGGTTTCGCAGCCGTCGTGGCAGGAGACCCCGCCGCCATTGTCCGCCGAGGTATTGTCGGCGATCGTGCAGTCCTGGAGGATCGGAGAGCAGTCGTAAGCGCAACGGACTCCGCCGCCGAAATCCTCGCTGGTGTTGTCGCTCACGGTGCAGTCGATCAAGCTCGGAGACGCTTGCCGACAGTAGATTCCGCCGCCACCCGTGGAGTGCCAGCCGCCCTTCCCGACGACGGAGTTTCCGCTCACCACGCAGCTCAGGATCGAGGGGGTGGAGCGCACGCAGTAGATGCCGCCGCCGGCGGTGCTGGGGCCGTAGTCGAACTTGCTGACCAACACGCCGGTTCCCCCGGTGAGCGTGAACCCCGCCAGCACCGAGCCGGAGCCTTCACCGTCCTGGAACCGAACTACGCTGCAAAGCTCCTCGCAGTCCGCGCTCGACGCATCGACCACGGTCGCGGCTACCACCGCGGGGTCGCTTGGGTCGACGCTCGTCACCTCGATCGCTTTGCCCGCGAAGGTGATCGCTTCGGAGTAGGTCCCAGGCTGCACCAGCACCGAGTCGCCGTTGGCCGCCGCATCGATGGCCGATTGGATCGTGACGAAATCGTCCGGGACGTGGATCGTGCGAGCGTGGGCGAGCGCCGTGGCGAGCAGCGCGGCCGTGACCGTGCCTTTGAATTTCATCGAGATACTCCCATTCCTGACACCGGCTGATCGCCGAGAACTCGGGGACATCCCTTTCACCCTAACCCCCCTCGGGCGCACAAACGGCTCGATTCCGTGGTGGGGCTCAGAGCGAATACCTGAATGACACCTCCACCCGCACATCGGGGTGAAGACTCGCCCGCACCGGGCAGGTGTCGGCGGCACGCTCCAGAACCTGGCGCTGGCGGGGATCGATCGCCATGGGCATCTGGAACTCCAGCTCCAGCTTCCCGATGCGCCGCACCGGGTCGTGCACCATGTGCTTGCGCACCCGGCAGCGCGCCGGCTCGAGCTCGATGCCGCGCCGGCGCGCCGCGATCCCCATGATCGTGAGCATGCAGGTGCCCATCGAGGTGCCCACCAGGTCGGTGGGCGAGAAGAGCTCGCCGCGCCCTTCGTTGTCTACCGGGGCGTCGGTGCGCAGCGTCTCGCCGCTCGGTCCGTGCACCGCCTGCGTGTGCAGGTCGCCCTGGTAGACGATCTCGACCTCGACCGCAGCCACGGGCTCAGATCTTCATCGTTTTGGTGTAGTCGGTTCCGATTACACCCTTGCGACAGGCTTTCGAGGCGATGAACTCCGCCGCGTGCCGGCATTGTACATCGAGCGCCTCGCCCAAGTCGGTCCCGCAGGCGGCCTGCGCGCAAGCGACGATGGCCGCGCGTGCCGTCTCGGTCGCCGGGCTGTCGGCCTCCGGCAGCTCGCCGGCATCGGTCGCCAGGTCGAAGGCGCCGCGCTCCAGCTCGCGCTTGGCGATTCCGTCGCTGCGCCCCTGGGCCAGGTTCCAGGCGACCTGCAGCGCGCCCTCGATCGGCCCGGCGTGGTCGATCAGCCAGCCCACCGCATCGCCGGCCTTGACGTTGCGGCCGCTGAGCAGCATGTGCATCACCTTCGACCGCTCGGCTGGCGGCGCCTTGCGGATCGTCCAGTGACAGCCTTCGACGCCGGGCACGATCGGCAGGGTCACTTCGGGGAAGCCGAAGCGGGCGTCGTCGACCGCCACCAGGTAGTCGCAGTGCACCATCAGCTCGAGCATGCCGCCCAGACAACGCTTGCCGGCGATGAAGCCGACCGCCGTCGCGAAGTCCGAATCGAGGCGCCGCGCGGTGCTCGACCAGGCCTTGGTGAGCCGCACCCCCTCGTTCACGTCCTCGAGAGAGGGGTAGATCGCGGAGGTGTCGGCACCGACCATCTGTGTCGAGAGGTGAAAATCGCTCGTCAGGATCAGGTTCTCGATCCCCTCGGCGCGCAGCCAGTCGAAGGCCCGGTTCAGCTCGCGATCGACATCGTCGTTCATGCTCTCGCGGCTGATGGTGACCACTCCGACCGACCCGTCGTGCTCGGCATTGACATAAAGTTGTTGCCAGTCGGCCGCGCCGATCGTCTCGAAGGCTTCGGGGTGCCAGGCCGCCTCGCTGGCCGCCGGATGGAGGCGATGGTAGGCTTCGACCGTGTCGATCACCCGGCCGGTCCCGGCCTCGCGAATCACCGCCAAGATCCCGCGCCGGAACTGGGCGCAGAGCTCGCCGATGGCGTTGATATGGGTCAGGTGGCCGCGCTGCTCGTGCAGCATCAGGCTGGTCATCTGGAAGAGCGGGCCCAAGATCCAGGCCTCGAACTCCGCGTTCTCTTCTTCGTTCATCGACCAGTCGACCAGCGGCCGGAAGTGGTTCGGCGGATACCAGCTCTGTCCGGTCTCCTTGCGCTGGGCGATCTCGGCGGTCGGCGCGAAGAGCGGTCCGTACATCTCGGCCAAGTGGTGCAGACAGGACCAGGTGAGGAATGTCGCGCCTTTGGTGCCGATCGCGTCGTGTGCCCGCAGCGGATTGGGGCCTACCAGCTTGCGCGTGAACTTGTCGGCCTTCCAGCCGGGCATGTTCGAGGCGGTGCAGTAGCGCGACGCCGCCAAGGTCACGCCGCAGAAGAGCACGTCGAGCACGAAGGACCAGTTGTCCGACACCGCCACCGGGATCAACCCCAGTGCCCACAGGAGCTGACCGATCGCCCGCGGCTGGTCCTCCACCGTCTCCCAGATCTTGTTGATCTCGTGCGGGAAGGCCGGGTGGGCGACACCCACGCCGAGCTCCGCCGCCGGGAAGCCCGAGGTGACCGAGCGGATCTCGATCTCGGGAAAAGCGTCGCGGAAGATCTTGTAGTGGGAACGCTTCAGCTCCAGGATCTCGGGAATCGCCTCCAGCAAGAAGCGCGGCCGCAGCCCGGCCAGCTCCTCAGGCAGACTACGCCCGTCGTAGCTGAGCCGAATGATGTTGCGCATGATCGCGTCGGCGCCCTCGCGCCCGAAGGCCCGCGCCAACCCTGGATACTGCGCCCCGATCCCGTCCGGCGTGCCTGGGAAATCCAGCGCCACCATTTTCACGCCGAAGGGTGTCAGGCGCGATCCGAGCTGCATCGTCTTGCCGGCGCCGACGATTCCGTTGGCGCCGGAGATTACCATCGAGCCACGATTCGCAGAGTCGCCGAATACTCTGTCCACCGCCTCGCCGGCGCTGAGCGGCAACCGGCCCTTGCGGAAGATATCGAGCACCGTGCCCAGGCCGATGGTTTCTAGTGTCGTTTCCCTCATTGCCTTGGTCATCTTCTTCGCCTTCCTCTACGAAACCCGCAGCACGGCGGCGATGCCGACATCGCCCGCGGCACAACCGAAGATCAGCACGTGGCCGCCGCCCAGGTCGACCGCCTCCTCCAGCGCCTCGATCGCGACCCGCGTCAGGGTCGGGCCCTGGGGATGGCCCCAGACCAGGGGGCAGCCGGTGCGGTTCATCTTCGCCCAGTCGTAGTCGAGCACCTTGCGGAACACCACGTCGTTGACCGAGAAGGGGTTGTGGTTCTTGACCACCGCCATATCGTCCATCGTCAATCCGGTGCGCTCGAGCAAGGCCTGCACCGCGAAGGCCGGCGCCTCCGGCATCAGGCTGGGATCGGTGCGGACTTCGGCCTTGGCGACGAACTCGATGTCGATCTCGGGACGCGGGCTGAGGTCGGCGACTCGATCCTTGGTGGTGACCAACAGGCATGCCATGCCGTCGGAGGCGTGGGTCTGGGTGCCGCCGGTGACGCAGGTGTCGAGCTCGCGCATCGCCCGCATCTCACCGAGGCTCATGCGGCGCACGCCCAGGTCGTTGTCGATGCGGCCCAGCGGCCGCCCGGCGACGTTCAGGACTTCGAGCGGCACCAGCACGCGGTCGAGAAATCCCGAGTCCTTGGCCTCGAAATACTGTTGGTAGCGCAAGAACGCGACATCGTCCGCCTCGCGCCGGTCCACCTTGTACTTTCGCGCGGTCAGACCCGCCGCGCTCATCATCGCGTTGCCGGTGGCAGGATCGAAGCCGAAGTTGTCCCAGACGTCGGAGATCGCCTGGGTGCGCTCATGGGCGCGGCGCTCGGGGAAGACGCCGACCGGCGAGTCGCTGGTGCGGTCGAAGGTCAGCACCCCGACCACGTCGTGGGCCTGAGAGTCGACTTCGGCGGCGGCCAGCAGCGTGGCCTGCAGGCCGGTCGCGCAGGCCTGCTCGACGTGGTAGCCGGGGATCCGGTGGCCGAGGCAGCTCGCCACCAGCGGCGCGTTCCAGAATTTCCAGTGCCAGGGGATGGTCGAGCCGATGATCAGCGACTCGAGCTCGGTGCGGGGCACCTTGCGGAGCCCGAGAATGCGGTTCATCGACTCGCCGGCGAACTGGCCGATGTTGACCTCGGCGAGTGCCGAAGTCTGCCAGGCCGGGAAGTAGCTGCTGCCCCATGTCCCGTATGGAATTCGGGCGCGGGGGAACATTTGCTGCGCGCTTGCCATGGTGTTCGTGGCCTCCGTGCTCGGGCAGCGGTCGCGGGGATGCGCGGGGAAGCTCAGGCAGCGTGCCGCCGGCTCGAGACTTCGTGGTTGAAGCGCCCGCGGCGCGCGTCCTGCAAGCGCCGTGGGGTGGGAAGTCAATCCGAGCATTCTCCGCCCACGGCGCGGCTTTCACAACCCCCTGATTGGCGCGGGGGAGGGTCCCGTCAAAGTCGCCGGGACCCGGCTTTGGGCTTTGGGCCCGGACATCGGACATCCAGGGCGGACCGCGCGGGTGGCGGGCAAGCGAGCCGAGCGCAAGCCGGCGACTCTGCCGGGACCCTGTGCCGCAGGGCGTCGACTGCCTTCTTCGACGACGAGCCTCGATGTTCGGCGAGTCCTGGCACGTACGAGTCAGCGCAGCCAGCCGGCGTTGCCCGGACCGCCGTAGGCCCCCATGTCGGAGCGGGGGGCGTTCGGATACCAGAGCGGCCAGCGCGAGTGCCAGTCGGAAACGCCGTCTTCGATGGCGGGATCGCCGCTGTCGACACAGGGTGAGGAAGGGGCGAGCAGATAGTCGAAGCCGCCGAACGACCGGAAGAGCGGATCGGCGTCGATGTTGCCCGTTCCCTCGTAGCCACCCTCCACGTCGCAGTAGCGCAGCGTCGGATTCCAGTGGTCGCTCGGCACGTTGTGGATCTGGTCGGGCGAGTTGCCCCAGATGACACAATTGGTCAGCTCTCCGCCGGAGTAGTAGCCGAAGTACAGACCGCCGCCGAGCCCGCCGGAGGAGTTGTCCACAACGACACAGTTGCTCAGCCTCGGGTTGGATTCCGAACAGAAGATCGCGCCGCCGTCGCCCGTGGCCGAGTTGCCCGAGATGATGCAGTTGGTCAGGATCGGGGCCGACGTATCGTACAAGTACAGCGCGCCGCCGAGCTCGCCGTTGTTGCTCGATAGGGAGCAGTTGATGAACACGGGACCGGACGACTTGCAGCGCGCCGCCCCGCCCTCGCCCGAGTTCTCGGAGATCGAGCAGTCGATCAGGGTCGGGTGGCTGGAGCGGCAGGAGAGCCCGCCGCCGGACCCGCCCGAGTTGCCGGAAATGACGCAGTCGATCAGGGTCGGCGACGAGTAGACGCAGTCGACCCCACTGAATGTTGCGCCGGTGATGGTGAAACCGCTCACCAGCGACGCCGGTGTCTCGGCGCCGCTGAAGTCGAGCGCGCTCCCGGCGCCCTGGCAGTCGATCACGGTGGCCGCCGCCCCGGATTCGGAGAGCAGCACGCGGTCGACCCCGCGGAACTCGATGTTTTGGTTTCCCGCACCGGTATAGGTGCCCGGAGCGACGAGCACGGTGTCGCCTTCACCGGCGGCGTCGAGACCGGCCTGGATGGTGGGTTGATCGGCGGGTACCCGAATCACCGTGGCTTGGGCGCAGGTGCCGAGAGCGACGAGAAGAGCTGAGCATTGGTGGCGCATGACTGGTTCGCCTTGTCTGGAGGGCCTGGCGAGCCGCGGATTGATCGGCGATTCTCGGGCCCGCGTCTGAATCGGTGTGCCCTGGATCGTGGGACGATTCTCCCGCCAAATGGGCTGGGTCGGACGGGCGTTGCGGGGACACGCACCGGCTGGTCACGCCCCGCACGAGTCTCTACGCTCATTAGAAGACGCATCCGGCACCGACATGGGCAGCGCGTCGCTGCGCACCCTCGATGAGCTGCGCGCGCTGGCCCGGAAGCAGCCCGATGACGAGTTGGACGCACGGCTGTCCGCGATCCGGCCGGACGGGACCGGGCTGCTGATCTTCACTTCGGGCACGACCGGTCAGCCCAAGGGCGCGGAATTGGAGCACGGCGGGATGACCTCGGCCATCGACTCGGTTCTCGCCCGCTATCCGGTGGCCGATCACCAGCTCCGAGTCGTCTCCTATCTCCCTCTCTGCCACGTGGCGGAGCAGCTGGTCACCAATTTCGGGGGCCTCACCACCGGTGGCGAAGTCTACTTCTGTCCCGATTTGACGCAGATCAAGGACTACCTCGTCGCGGTGCGGCCGACCGTCTTTCTGGGTGTGCCGCGGGTCTGGGAGAAGTTCCAGGCGGCGCTCGAGGCGAAGCTTGCCGAGGCGACCGGGGTGCGAGCGAAGCTCGTTGCCTGGGCGTTGCGAACGGAGCTCGACAACCACCGGCGCGGGGTCGAGTCCGGACGGCCGGTGCGAACACTCTCCCATGCCCTGGCGAACGGACTGGTGCTCGCCAAGATCCGCGACAAGCTCGGGCTCGACCAGCTCGCCCTGGCGGTGACCGGCGCGGCGCCGATCGCCGTGTCGACGCTGGACTTCTTCGCCTCGATCGGTGTCGTGGTCCACGAGGGGCTCGGCATGACCGAAACATGCGGCGTCGGAACCGCGAGCGACTATGGTCGCCCAAAGGCCGGATTCGTCGGCAGGCCCCTGGACGGGATCGAGATCCGCATCGCCGAAGATGGCGAGATCCAGCTCCGAGGCCGAAACCTGGTGAAGTCGTACTACCGTCTGCCAGAGAAGACCGCCGAGCTATACACCGACGACGGTTGGATGCGCACCGGGGATCTGGGTGAGCTCGACGAGGTCGGAAACCTGAAGATCACCGGCCGCAAGAAGGACATCCTCATCACCGCCGGCGGAAAGAATGTCGCTCCCGCAGAGATGGAGGCGCATCTGAAGTCGATTCGCGGAATCGGTCAGGCCGTTGTGGTCGGCGATTGCAAACCCTACCTCTCGGCGTTGATCAGTCTGGACCCGGAGGCGATCCCCGAGCTCTGCGGCGGGCTCGGGATCCCCGAGGCTACGATCGAAGATCTGTATGCAAACGAAGTTTTGCGGGCTTACCTCGAGGGCGAGGTCGAAGCGCGATGCAACAAGAAAGTCGCGCGCTACCAGACAATCAAACGTCTCGAGGTGCTGCCGGCGGAGCTATCGGTCGAATCCGGTGAGCTGACTCCGACCTTGAAGCTGAGGCGGGCCCTGATCAACGAGAAATACCACCGGCGGATCGAGAGCTTATACGCCTGACGCTCGCCCTTGCGCCGGCTCGCAACGTGGACCCTGATGTGGGCTCAGCGAATCGTATCGGCGAGCGCGTTGGTCCAGGCCAGGGCCGCTTCGTCGAAGGCGTGCAGCCAGACCGACGTGCCTTCGGTTCCGGCCGGCACGGCGGCGGTGTAGGAAGCGAAGCCGGAGGCGTCGGCCGGGCCGATCGGCAGCTGGTGAATCGGTGGGGTGAGCAGCATGTCGCCGTAGCCGGGCACGAAGGTCGGCCCGCCGCCCGCCAGCGCGTAGGCGGCCGCCAGCGTGCCGAAGGGGGTGGCGCCGGAGATCTCCAGCCGAGCGTCTTCTCCGGCCAGGAGGTCGGTCAGAGTGAGCACCGGTGGGTTGAGCTCGTGCGCGCCGCGATCGACGCCGTCCAGGGCTGGAACAGTTCCGCTCCACAGGTCGAGCTCGGCGTGGCCATCGAGAAGGAGGCCCGAGTCGACGGCTGGGGAGTCGGTCCGCAGCCGGTAGCCGGTGAGGGTCTCGTACCCCTCTCCGCCTTGTCCCGGAGCGATCAGGAGCGGGTCATCGGTGATCTTGTTCGGATCATCGGGCTCGCCCGGGGGATGGGCGCCGAAGAACAGATTCGAGTCGAAGAGAGTGCCCAGACTGGAGCCGAAATCGTAGCTCGACCCCGATCCGGAATCACAGATGATGTTGTTGTAGTAGTGGGTATCCTGCGGCCAGCCGTTCCAGCTCTTGTGCCGGATCAGGATCACATCCTGCATCGAGGACCCGTTCCAGATGGTGTTGTTGTAGATGGTGGTTCGCCGCGGCACTCCGGAAACTCGAATCGCCTCTCGAGCGTTGTCCTGGAGAATATTGTAGCGAATCACCACGTCTTCGTTGAAGCCGGTGCCGCTGCCGTCCGCGACCGCTACCACGCCCGCTTTGTCGTTGTCGTGCAGCCAATTGTACTGAACGATCGTGCGCTTGCAGCGGTAGTCGGCGTCGAGCCCGCCGGCGTCCGGATCGTCTGGGTTGGTCAGAACCGTCCCCCAGGACTCGTTGTGCTGGAAGAGCGCATCGTCGCAGTTGAAGAAGAAGGCCGCGTTGCCGTTGCCCTTTTGGCTGCATTCCTGGAACAGGTTGTGCTCCACCACCGGCGCGGCGCTCACCCGCCAGATCAGGCCGTTCTGGCCGCTGCGCTCGATCACGTTGTCGCGGATGCGAACATTGGTGCTCGGAAACCACTCGCCCTGGTCCTCGCTGGTGCGGCTCTCCCAGCCGGAGTCGAGTGAGATCCCGGTGCGGTCCACGTCGTAGAGATAGCAGCCCTCGATCAGGATGTCGTCGAAGCGGGTGGGGGTCTGCGTGCCACCGGCGCGGAGATAGATGCCGCCGTTGTGCTTGGTATCGAGGGTGCCGTCGACGTCGTGGATCACCAGGTCGACCAGGTGGATATGCTCGACGACTCCGTAGTTGTAGTTGTGCACATGAACGCCGCGCAGCCAGTCGCCGGTGTTGCCGGGGAGGGAGTTGGTGATCTCCAGGTGGTGTAGCTCCCAGCCGGCGACGTTCTCCAGCTTGACGGTTGCCGGCACGCCCTCGCCCCGCAGCAGGGGCAGCGGTCCGCTGTCGTAACGGTCCACCACGATCGGCTGGTCGGCGGAGCCGACGCCCTGCAGCTCCAACGCGCCGGTCCATGCCGAGCCGCTTCGGAACAGAATGCTGTCGCCGGCTGCGAAACTGGTGGAGGAGACCTTGTTCAAGCTGCGCCACGGGGTCGTGGGGCTGGTGCCGGGGTTGTCGTCGTCGCCGCTGGCGGAGTCGACATAGTAGGTGGTGGCGGGGCTCGGGTCTCGAGCACCGCCGCCGCGGGCACCCGGGGGCGGGCCGGGGGAGAGCAGTGCATCCGCCATGTCGAGGAGCCGGGCGCGGTCGGCCCGCACCACGGCCTGCGCGACCCGCCGGTCGATCGTGGTGCGCCTCAATCTCCGCTCGAGCGCGAATCGCCGCCACGCGGAGCGCCGCGCATGCAGGGTTTGCTCGGTGAATCGGCGCGGTCCCGGCAGGGGGCGGCCGCGCTCCACCGCCAGGCCGCGGCGGCGGTTCTCCGCTTTGAGCGGGTCGTGGAGGCTGGATCGGGGGGGATCCGCCTCGAGGCCGAGCTCCCTCGCCATCCGTTCTTCAGCTGCCCGACGAGCGCACTCGGCCAGTGCCCGGTCCGCCAGTGCTGCCGCGGTATGGCCGCCGAGCTCCGGCGGATCGGCGCAGAACGCCCAGCGGTGCCGGAGCATGGCGCGAGCGATCTCGGAGCGGCTGATCGGCTCGCCCCCGACGCTGGCGATGCTCTCGCTCGGTGCCCCCTCCGAGGGGCTCGAGAGGAGCTGCAAGGCAACAAGGAGAGCGTTGGAAGGGAGCATCATTGGGGCCTCGGTTCCAGTGTAACCCCCTGATGGACAGTCGATCCGGCCATCGAGTCGATTCCGGAGGCCGGATTGTTCAATAGCGATTGACTTGACGGATCGGGCCTGATATCAATTCCTGGTCATTGATCCCGATCAATGATCCAGATCAATCTCACGCTGGACCAAGGCCCCTACTCGGGAGCAGCTTTCAGAGGAGCGAGATGCTCGACTACCTGCCCCAGAACATCTCTACCTTCGGCGCCGACATCGACGGCGTGATCCGCTTCATCTGGAACATGACCCTGCTCTGGCTCGTGGCCTGCGAGCTCCTGCTGGTCACCTTCATCATCCTCTACCGCCGGCGCGCAATGGTGCGGGCCGCCTGGATGCCGGCGAAGACCTTGCGCGCGATGAGCTGGATCCTGGTGCCGGCCGCGGTGGTGACGGTCTGCGACCTGGCGATCGAGGCGCGCAGCGCGCCGGTCTGGGACGAGGTCAAGATCGAGCTTCCCGAGCACGATCTGCTGGTGCGGGTGACGGCGCGCCAGTTCGCCTGGAGCTTCACCTACGCCGGTGCCGACGGGCTCCTGGACACCGCCGACGACTACCAGACCGTCACCGCCCTGCACGTGCCCCGCGGCCGGGTGATCCGCTTCCAGCTCGAATCCCTCGACGTGCTCCACTCGTTCTGGGTTCCGGCTCTGCGTCTGAAGCAGGACGCGGTTCCGGGGCGCAGCATCGCCGGGTGGTTCGAGCCCACCACCGAAGGGGACTACGAGATCGCCTGCGCCGAGCTCTGCGGCGCGTCCCACACCGCGATGCGGGGCATTCTTGCGGTGCACTCGCCTGAGCTTTTCGACCTGTGGTCCAGCACCATGGCCACCCAGCAATCCTCGTAACGAAGGCCGACCTACGATGAGCCACGGCACACCCGAGTCCTTCCTGCGCAAGTACATCTTCAGCGTCGACCACAAGGTGATCGGCAAGCAGTACATGATCACCGGGTTGCTCATGGCGCTGATCGGCGGCTTTTTCGCCTTCGGCTTTCGAAGCCAGCTGGCCTGGCCGGGCGAGCCGGTGCTCGGTTTCGGAGTGTTGGCTCCCCACGCCTACAACTCGCTGGTCACCATGCACGGCACCATCATGGTGTTCTGGGTGGCGATGCCGATTCTGGTGGCGGGCTTCGGCAATATTCTGGTGCCCCTGATGGTCGGCGCGGAGGACATGGCCTTTCCGCGCTTGAACATGCTCTCGTATTGGGTGTTCTTCCTGAGCACCGTGGTGGTTATCGCGTCGCTGCTGGTTCCCGGTGGGGCCGCGGCCGGAGGCTGGACATCCTATCCGCCGCTCTCCGGTTCGGTCGAGGCATCCGGCGTCGACTGGGGTGTCAACCTGTGGATTCTGGCGGTGGCGTTGGAGTTCACGTCGTTCCTGATCGGCGGCGTCAATATCGTCACCACCGCTGTCAACCTGCGGGCGCCCGGCATGCGCATGTGGGATCTGCCGCTCTTCGTCTGGGACGAAGTGATCGCCAGCATCGTCTTCATGCTCTCGGTCGGTCCCCTGGTGGCCGGCGCCGCGATGCTGCTGCTCGATCGCACCGCCGGCACGGGATTCTACGCTCCCGCGGCGGGCGGAGACCCTCTGCTCTTCCAGCACCTGTTCTGGTTTTTCGGCCACCCGGAAGTTTATGTGCTGCTGCTGCCGGCCTTCGGCATCATGTCGGAGGTGATTTGTGTCAACGCGCGCAAGACGATCTTCGGCTACCGGGCGATGCTCTGGTCGATGATCACCGCCGGCCTGCTCAGCTTCGTAGTCTGGGCCCACCACCAGTTCGTCAGCGGCATCGATCCTCGCCTGGCCTTCCCCTTCAGTGTGACAACGATCCTGATCTCGGTGCCTTTCGCGGTGCACGTTTTCGGATTTCTGGCAACACTCTACAAGGCCTCGATCCGCTTCACGGTGGCGATGGCCTTCACGCTCGGGATGCTCTCGCTCTTTCTGATCGGCGGCGTGACCGGCATCCTCAACGGCTCGGCGGCGGCCGACATCTTCATTCACGATACTTACTTCGTGGTGGCGCATTTCCACTACACCCTGGTGCCGATCGTGCTGTTCGCATCGTTTTCCGGCATCTACCACTGGTATCCGAAGATCTTTGGTCGTTACCTGAGCGAGAAGCTGGGTTGGCTACACTTCGCCGGAACCTACCTGTTCTTCAACGTGACCTTCATTCCGCAGTTCTCGCTGGGGCTGATGGGCCACCACCGGCGCATTGCCAACCCGCTGATCTACGACTTCCTGCACGAGGGCCAGGGGCTGCAGGTGATGTCGACGGTGGGGCTGATCGGCATGCTGATTTCCCAGATCCCCTTCGTCTATAGCTTCTTCAACAGCATGGTGCGCGGTCCTCGCGCGGAGCGCAATCCGTGGCAGGCGACCACACTGGAATGGGCGACCGCCTCGCCGCCGCCGCACGGGAACTTCGACGAGCCCCAGGCCTGCTACCGGGGTCCTTATGTCTACAGCCCTCCAGGAGACGGACCCGACTGGATCCCGCAGAATCAGCCTCATTCTGAGATGCGAGCATCGATGTGAGCCACGAGACGATCACCGCAGCGCCGATCTCGACCGAAGTGCCCCACGCGCGGATGGGAGTGTGGTGGTTCATCGCTTCCGAGATCGCCCTCTTCGGCGGCCTGATCATGGTCTTCGTGTTGATGCGCCTGGCGCATCCCGAGTGGAGCGAGCAGGCGAGCCACACCGTCAATGCCGCCGGGATCCTCAACACCATGGTGCTGCTCACCAGCAGCCTGACTGTGGTGCTGGCGAACCAGTCGGTGGCGCGCGGGCGCCTCGTCGACGCATCGCGTTTCCTCTTCTTGACGGTTGGACTCGGCTTGGTGTTCATGATCGTCAAGGGCTACGAGTACAGCCACGAGATCCACGAGGGCTTCACTCCGGTCGCCGGTCTCTTCTGGTCGTTCTACTACGTCATGACCGGTCTGCACGGCCTACACGTGCTCGGCGGGATGATCGCCATCTTCCTGATCGCGATCGGCGTGCGCAAGGGCCGTCACCCGGGGCGCGTCGAGGCGGTCGGCATCTATTGGCACCTGGTCGACATCATCTGGATCTTCCTCTTTCCACTGCTCTACCTGGCGGCGTAATCGCGATGAGTGAAACCACCGAGCACCACACGAACTACATCCTGATCTATGGGATCCTGGTCGCGGCACTGTGGGTGTCGGTGGCCATCACCGAGCTCTCCGCGAGCGCGGCGGCGGTGGCGGCGGTGTTCGTGATCGCCGCGATCAAGGCCTACATGGTGCTGATCTACTTCATCCAGCTGCGCCTGGAGCCGCGTTTCATCCAGGTGCTGGTCGGCGGTGCGCTGCTCGCACTGGTTGTGCTTTTCGCCGGTTTCTACGCCGACATCGCCGGCGACTTCGGGCGGGAGGTGGCGCCGTGAACCAGCGACTGGTCGCGCCGAGTGCTCCGGGCGGTACCATCGTGCCGACGCCGGTGCTGGGCACGGCGATCTTCCTGTTCTCGGAAGTGATGCTCTTCTGCGCCCTGATCAGCGCCTACGTGGTGCTGCGTGGCGACGCGGCGGTCTGGCCGCCGCTCGACCAGCCGCGTCTGCCGGTCGCGGCGACCGCGCTGAACACAGGAATTCTGTTGCTCAGTGGGTACTTCATGTGGCGCGGCGTGGGAGCGCTGGAGCGAGGCGGATCGGGAGCCCTGGTGCGTTGGCTGGGTCTGACCTTGGCGTGCGGAACGGCGTTTGTGGCGATCCAAGGCCTGGAGTGGATTTCGCTGGTTCGCTACGGCCTCACCACCAGCTCCAGCATCTACGGCGCCATCTTCTACACCATCGTCGGCTGTCACGGTCTGCACGTGCTGGCCGCCATCGCTGTGCTGGCGGCGGTCCTGATCCGGGCGCTGCGTGGTCGCCATCACGCCGCCGATCAGGCGGGGCTCTCGGCGCTTGGTCTCTACTGGGCGTTCGTGGTCGCCATCTGGCCGCCCCTCTACGCACTGGTGTACCTGTGGTAGTGCGACTGCTTCCCGCCTCGTTGCTGCTCGGCCTGTGCGCGACCGGCGCGGCGGCTTGTCCCGCCTGTGCCGGATCGAATCCCGGCAACGCCGGAGCCTACCTGGTAGCAACAGCGTTACTGCTGCTGATGCCGGTGGTTCTGATCGCGGCGCTGGTCATCTGGCTGCTGCGCGCGAAGGGGGCGCGCAAGGCCGCCGCATGGGTCCACCACGCCGGCGCCGGAGACGCGTTGGCACTGCTCCTGATCTACTCGATGTCGCGAGGCCTACAATGAAACGCGTCGCAAAGATCGCGTCGTTTGCCGTCGCCCTGGCCGGCTGTAGCTACGAAGCGCCCGAGCCCTTCGTCACCGCTCAGATCCTGGCCGGCGAGGAAGTTCCCGCCCAGACTCTGAACTCCGGGCGCGCCAGCTACCAGTTCTATTGCGCCGCCTGCCACGGCAAGAAGGGCGACGGCCGTGGTGCGTCCGCGGCGGGACTGAGCACACCGCCGCGCGATTTCCGCACCGGCATGTTCAAGTTCGGTGGCGTGATCGACGGTCTGCCTCCCGACGAGGAGCTCGAGCGGCTCGTGCAGCACGGTCTGGACGGCACCGCCATGCTCGCCTGGCCGGTGCCCGATGCGGAGCTCCACGACATCATCGACTACATCAAGACCTTTTCGCCGGAGGGCGAAGGTTGGCGCGAAGACGATTTTGAGCTGGGAGAGCGAATCGTCCCTGGAGACGATCCCTGGCAGGGACAGGTGGAAGCGGGGATCGAGCGTGGCAACGCCCTCTACCACGGCGTCGCCATGTGCTATCAATGTCATCCAGCGTACGCCGAACGGCGGCGCATCAACGAGTATCGGATTTCGATGAATATGCAGCCTCTGGCCGGCTTTCGGGACGATCTGTGGGCCTCGGTACCGAAGGAAAGCGCCACCTATTCGCGGCCGCGGCCGGGTGATCCCGAGTGTGACGAGAGCGCGGGCTGCGGTGAAGACGACGACCGCGTGTGTCGTTTCGGTCGCTGCGAAGAGATGGGTCTCTTGATCCCGCCCGACTTTGCGCTCAACCCGATCAAGAACGCGCACTCGATCGACGACCTCTACAAGACCATCGCCGCGGGCATTCCGGGGACCGCCATGCCGGCCTGGACCTACGGGCTGAGCGAGGAGGATATCTGGGCGCTGGCGCACTTCGTGATGAGCGTCGAAGAGATGAGCGGCACGGCGGAGCTGCTGGCGCTGCGGGCTCGGCTGGAGGCCGATAGCGGGTCCCTGAGCGAGGAGCCGGCATCATGAGCACCCCGGCGAAGCGCGGCAGCGGTCACGACAGTTGCCACAGCTGTGCGCTCACGTCCCATCCCTTCATGGGCGCGCTCGGGACGTCGCAGCAGCAGCGACTCGATCGCGAGCGGGTGGGGCACGAGTACAAGCGCGGCGCGCGGCTCTTCCAGCAGGGCAGTCCAGCCTCGCACCTCTACTGCGTGCGCGACGCGGTGGTGAAGTTCACGCGACGCTCTCCAGTCGGGCGCGAGATCACCGTCGGCATCGCCGGATCGGGACACCTGGTCGGACTGGGCGCGGTCTGCCGGCGCGGCGCGCATCTGACTTCCGCGACCGTGGTGCGCGGCGGGACCGTGTGCGCCATCGCGGCGCAGACCATCGCCGAGCTGCAGAGCGAGTGCGCGCTCTTCGCCCAGGCGCTGGAAGAGGCGCTGGCGGCTGAGCTGGGGCGGGCGGAGAACCGAATCGGACTCCTGTCTTGCCCGCGCCTGGAGCCCAAGCTGGCGGCGTTGCTGCTGGAGATGGAGAGCGAAGAGAGCCCGCGGGGACCGGTGCTGGCCGACTTCGCCCGGCGCGATCTCGCCGAGCTTTGCGGTGTGTCGACCGAGGCGCTGGTGCGCTGCCTGACGCGCTGGAAGAGCGAGGGCATCATCGACGCCGCGCCCGGTCCGCTCCAGATCACCGACCGGACCAAGCTGCAAGAGCTGAGCTTACAGCTCTAAGGGAAAGGGATGGGTGCCGACACCATGCAGCATTCGGTTCAAAGAGCGGCAATTCGGCGCTACGCCTGGCTCTGCGTCGCGACGACTTTCTGTCTCCTGATCTGGGGCGGCACGGTGCACGCGACCGGTTCCTCGCTGGCCTGTCCCGACTGGCCCTTGTGCTACGGAGAGGTCTTTCCGGAGATGAAGGGCGGAGTTGCGATCGAGCACGGCCATCGTCTGCTGGCGTCGCTGGTCGGGCTCTTGAGCATCGGGCTCTTTCTGGTTCTGCGCCGCGCACCGGTTGCCGAGGGGCGCCTGGCGCGCCTGGCGGGCGGAGCGGTGCTCCTGGTGATCGCCCAGGGCCTGCTCGGCGGCATCACCGTCCTCTACCGCCTGCCGACCTTGGTTTCGACCTCGCATCTGGCCCTGGGAAGCGCGTTTTTCTGTCTGTTGATCATCATCGCCATGCGCATCTGGGCGCCACTGCGGGGACCGGCCGGGGAAGCGCCCGAGGCGCTGCGGCCCGCGGCTCGTCTGGCGGCGCTGGGCGGCGTGCTCGTCTACACGCAGATGATCCTGGGCGCCCTGGTGCGCCATACCAGCGCGGGGTTGGCCTGCAACAACGACATGGTGCTGTGCAAGGGGGAGCTGTGGCCGACCGGACCCGGCAGCGGGCCGGCCATTCTGCACATGAGCCATCGTCTATTGGGTGTGATGGTGGCGCTTTTCGTGATCTGCTCCGCCCTCGCCATCTACCGCCGCGCCCGCGCCGCGGGCCGTCGCGATCTGGTGTGGCTGGCGGCGGCCGGATCGGTGTTGGTGTGCGGGCAGGTCCTGCTGGGCATGTGGACCGTTCGGACTTTCATCGCGGCACCGATCGTGACCGCGCATCTCGCTGGAGCCGAGCTGCTGCTGGCTCAGCAGTTGGTGACACATCTCCTGGCGCGCACGCCGCGGCCTGCGCCGGTGGCGGCGCCGGGAGCGACACTTGGAGCCGGCCAGTTGGTCACGGCCGCGGAGATCTGATCATGCACACCACCACCGTGCCGGCGCCGCTCTTGCCCGCCATCGTGGAGCTGGGCAAGCCTCGCATCACCGCCTTCGTGCTGATCACCGCCGCGGTGGGCCTGGTGCTCGCCGATGGTCCGATTTCGTGGTGGCCGGCGCTGATTTCGATCGCCGCCACCGGCCTGCTGGTGGCCGCCGCCAACACACTGAACTGTTACATCGAGCGCGAGTCCGACGGCCGCATGCCGCGCACCGCGCGCCGAGTGCTGCCGAGCGGTCGCATCGCGCCCGCGGTGGCGCTGGCTTCGGGAGCCCTGTCGGCCGCGCTGGCGATTCCGGTGCTGCACTTTGCCGCCAATGCGCTCACCGCCTTTCTGGGACTGCTCGCGTTTCTGGTCTACGTCCTCGCCTACACGCCGCTGAAGCGCGTCGGCCCCGCGGCGCTTGAGGTGGGCGCCTTCGCCGGCGCCATGCCGCCCTTGATGGGCTGGACTGCGGCCACAGGAGACCTGGATGCGGGGGGTGTGGCGCTTTTCGCGGTGCTCTTCTTCTGGCAGCTTCCGCACTTCCTCGCGCTCTCCTTGATGTATCGAGAGGATTACCGCAGCGGCGGCATCCGCACGCTGGCGGTCACCCGCGGCGCGGCGGTGGTGCGGCGCCGGCTGCCTCTCTGGGCCGCCGCTCTCACCCTCTCCAGCCTGGCCTTGGTGGTGACTGGAACGGGCGGCGCTATCTACCTGACGGTGGCGACGGTTTTGGGCGGCGCTTTCGTGGCCGTGGCCTGGGCCGCGCGCCGGGAGCGTGGATCGCTGCGCTGGGCGCGACGCGCCTTCCTCTACTCCCTGGCTTATCTACCTCTGCTGCTGGCCGCGCTGGTGATCGACGCGGGGTGATGGGCAACGATCCGAGCCTGCTGGCCACCCTGGAACCGATCTGCAACGGCGTCGCTCTGCTCTGCGTGATTGCCGCTCTGGTCTCGATTAGGCGGCGCAAGACCGAGTTGCACAGGCGGCTGATGCTGGGGGCGATCGCCGCCTCCGCCGCGTTCCTGATCTGTTACCTCACACGCCACGCCCTTCAGGGAACGGTCTACTACACCGGTCCGCCCGGCATTCGGCCGCTCTACCTGGGCGTGCTCGTGAGTCACTCGCTGCTGGCGGTGGCGGCGCTGCCTCTGATCTTGCGCACCGCCTTCCTCGGGCTGCGCGAGCGCCACGCGGCCCACCGCCGCATCGCCCGCCTCACCGCTCCGCTATGGCTCTACATCTCCTCGACCGGTCTCTTGATCTTCTACCTGCTCTATGGCGTCTGAGCCCTTCAGCCCTCTTCCAGGAGCAGGCGAATGCCCCCTTCGACATCGCTCACGACACTCTCGTCCGACGAATCGTAGTAGGCGCGAATGCGCCCCTCGCGGTCGACCAACACGATATGGCTGCCGTGGAAAATGTTGAGAAAATCGTCGCCTTCGCGGCCCATCGCCATCTTGAAACCCTTGGTCACGGTGGCCCGAACATCGTCCAGGGGCCCGGTCAGGAAGCTCCACAGAGCGGAATTCGCGCCGTGCAGCTCGGCGTATGCGGCGAGCACCGGCGGCGTGTCGTACTGGGGATCGACCGAGAACGAGACCAGGTGGACGCTTTCTTCGAGATCCCGGTGTCGCTCCTGGATGAGCGCCATCTTGCGCGTGAGGGGTGGACAGATCGTCGGACAGCGCGTGAACATGAAGCAGGCCGCCCAGACCTTTCCGCGCAGTTCGGCTGCTCCCGTTGGCGCTCCCTCTTGGTCGCTGAGCACGAAGTCGGGTACCTCGCCCAGGATCGGCAGTGGCTCGGCCCGGCGCGCGCCGCGCAACGACACCAACCCCCACGCCAACAGCGCGAGGCCGACCGACAGCAAGGTCAGAGAAACGACACGAATGACTGAGACTCCTTTCGCCGAGGCGACGATTGTCGGCTCATCCTCGATCAGGATCAAGGGCAGATGAAGCAGGTGCTCCTGGTAGCGCCACCAGCGATGCTCTTCATGCTCGGCCTGAGCGTGCTGTTCCCGGTGCTGCCCTTCTTCGTCCGCGATCTGGGACTCAGCGAGACCCAGGCCGGAGTGTTGTTCGCGGTCTACGCGGCGATGAGCGTTGCCTTCAGTCCTCTCTGGGGGCGCTTCTCCGAGCGCCGCGGGCGCAAGAGCGCAATGATCATCGGACTGCTGGGATTCGCGCTCGGCTTTCTGCTCTTCGCCTTTGGCGAGAGCTTCGTGGAGCTCCTGGCGGCGCGCGTTCTGGGTGGTGCGCTGGCGGCGGCGACGATGCCCGCGATCTTCGCCTTCGCCGCCGATGTCTCGAGCGGTGAGACCCGCAGCGCCGCCATGGGGATCGTCGGAGCGGCGATCGGTTTGGGGGTGGTGGTCGGTCCGATCATCGGCGGTCTGCTCGGCGAGATCGATCTGAGGGCACCCTTCTTGTGCACGGCGGCGTTCGCGATCGCCGCCGCCGCATACGTGGCGCTGGTGATCGAAGAGCCCGCAGCCCACGCGACGCGGAACGGCAACTCCAGCTTCCGGATGTTGCTGTCGCGGCTCTCGGGAATTCTAGTCTTCATCTTCGTCATCTCCACCGCCCGGGTCGGCTTCGAGAGCACCATCGCTTTCGCGCTCGCCGATCTGGTCGGGGCCGGCCCGCGCCAGGTCGGCCTGCTGCTCGGCGGAATGGGTGTGGTCGGTGTGCTGGTCCAGGGTGCCCTGATTCGACCGATCGTGCGCTTGCTGGGGGACTACCGCACCCTGCTGGCCGGCACTGCGCTGCTGAGCCTGGGCCTGGTCGCCGTTTCCCGGGCTACCGACATCGCCTGGTTCGGCGTCGCCGGCGCCGTGCTGGCGATCGGCTACGGTCTGTCGACACCGACCTTTACGGCGCTGGTCAGCAAGCTTGGCGCGACTTCCCAGGGCCGCTCGCAGGGGTTGGGGATGAGCGCGCAGTCGTTGGGACGGGTGGTGGGGCCGGTGCTCTTTACGGCGATCTACCAGATCTGGGGCGGCGGCGCGACCTTCGCCGCGGCCGCGCTGCTGGCTGCCTGCGGGCTCGGCGTGGCCGCGATTTGGGTGCGCCCCACTTGAGCTACGCCTTCGGGCGAATCAGCGACGCTTGTGGATCAAGTCCTCGAGCGCGGGGGAATCGGCGTCGAGCAGTTCGGCGATGCGCATCCGATCGACATCGGCGACGATGATCTCGCCTACCTCGTTGTTGACCTGGGAGTAGAACCCGAGCTCCTTCATTCGTTCGGTCTGGCGGTGGTTGTCTTCGGTCGGGCTCACATAGTGCACCGACTCCACGTGGTAGCGGTGGATCAGGAAAAGGTGCATCAAGGTCATGAGCCGCTTTCTGCGCAGCGCCGTGTCGAAGGTGTTCTGGTCGCGTACCGACAGGATGTGCCGTCGCTTGCGGTCCTGGATATCGGCGAAAATCACGTTGGCCATCCGGTCGTTGTGCGGGCCTGCGATCCGCAGCTCCAGTAGCTCCGAGCCGGCGCGGTGAGGCCGCAGGTGCACCGCCAGCGGACCCTCCGAACCGTGGTGCGCGCGCCAACGCTCGAGCCATCCTCCCAGCAACCCGGGCGGCACCTCGGTCTGCAGCAGGTGCTGGAACTGCGTCGAACCTCTGCCCATCGACTTGGTGGTTGCGGTGCGCCCCGAGCTGGCCATCAGCGCCCCGTCCAGGCGCGGGCCTCCGACCAGCGTTTGCGGGGTCTTGAAGGGCGACTCCAGGAGCCTGAACTTGCGCTGCAATCGGGCCAGGGCGAGCATTCCTTCCTGTCTCAAGGCCGCGGCGAACTCCTCTCCCGCCAGCCCGTCGATCTGATGGCCCCCGTAGGTGATGAAGTTGAACACGTAGCCCAACCGACCCAGCTCTTCCGGGAAGCGCCGCATCTCGTCGTCGCTCATTCCGGTGCTGTCCCAGTTGAACGAGGGCGAGAGGTTGTAGGCCAGGAGCTTGTTCGGGAATTGCGTGTGGATCGCGTCCGCAAAACGTCGCGCGTCTTCCAAGTTCGCGGTTTTGGTCTCCATCCACAACAGATCGGTGAAAGGGGCGACGGCCAGGGACTTGGCGATCGCGTAGTCGATTCCGCCCTGAACCTGGTAGTAGCCCTCGGGGGTTCTGGCATGCTCGCAGCTCCATACCGCGCCGATTCCCATCGAGTGCGCCTTGTCGCGTGCGCGCGCGAAAGGCGCCGAGCGCGCGAACTCGAGCCATTCATCCACCGACAGCTCGAAGCTCCGCCCTTCGCCGGCCCGGAACTCCATGAGATCGGCGACCGCGCGGGCGTAGGTCTTGAGGCCCGCCTGCGCCTGCCAGGCGTCGACGAAAAATGTCGCGACCTGATCGAGCAGGCGGTCGGCACCGTTCTGTTGGTGGCCGTCGAGACATCGCTGCAAATGATCGAGCACGCCCGCGTCGCGCAACCATCGGTCCGCTTCCCGGTACTCCTCTGGAGCCACGTCGTAGAGCAGATGGCCGTTCAGCTCCTCGACGCCGGATTCGTGGAGCGTCTTGAGGATGGCCAGGTAGGCGATCTTGTAGGCCGGCAGGTCGAGATTGGTGGCGCCGAGCAGGAATGGCTGGTCGCGCTCGTCGCCCTTGGCCTCCAGCAGGCTCGCCGCCTCGGCGTCGGTCCTGGCGACGATGATCCCGGGCACCTGCATGATGTCGAGCTGGAAGCGGGCGGCGTTCAGACGCTTGATCTGCTCGTCGACCGGAACCAGCACCTTGCCTCCCTGGTGCCCACACTTCTTGGCCCCCGGACGCTGATCCTCGATGTGATAGCCGGGGACTCCGACCTCGACGAAACGGCGGATCAGGTTGCGCACGTGGGCGTCGCCGCCGTGTCCGGTGTCGGCGTCGGCGATGATGAAGGGGCGGAAGTCGATCTCCGGCGTCGCCGCGCGCTGCTCGGCGCCCATTCGGCAGCGCGCGAAACGCTGGTTCTTGTCGGCTGCGAGCAGCGCGCGCACGATCACTGCCGCCTCGTTCGGTACCTGGCTCAGGGGGTAGCTGGCCAGATCGGGACCGGGATCTTCGGTGATCGATCCCTTGGCCGAGGTGGCCCAGCCGCCGAGGTAGATCCCCTCGATGCCCATGCGCTTCATCGCCACCGCCTGCCCCGGGGAGTAGGGGCCGAAGGTAGTGATCGATCGCTTGTGCTCGAAGAGCGCGCGCAGCCGCGAGTAGAAGATCTCGGCGGTCTCTCGGGTGAGGGTATGATCGACACGGATCGTGCCTCGTTGCTCCACCACCTGCCGTGCCGAGTAGAGGCGGACGATCCCCTCGAACCTCGGACTGGACATCCACTGGCGGGTCGTCTCGACCTCGGAGGCGAATGTGTTCATCGCTCAGCTCCTGGCGTTGCTGGATTCGAATGGTGTCTCGAAATCCAGGTTGTCGGTAATCCGCCGCCGGCGGTCGCGGAAGGCATCGAGGTAGCTCCCGATGCGCTGCAGCGCGGTCGACAGGTCGTGGTTGTCGAGATTGACGTTCAAGAGATCGATGTACCACGGCGCCTTGATGTCGTTCGCGACGTAGGCGTCTACGATCTCGCCGACGATCGGCAAGGTCGTTTCCTTGGAGCGGTCGTGGACGTCGCGGTTGTTGGCGGCGCGCAGCTTCGCGAGCTCTTCCGCCAGAAGCCGTTGGAACAGCGCGAGACCGAAGCGGTCGCCCGCGCGCACGCCGGTCTCGGCGTCGCTCTCGGTGAAGGCGGCCGATTTGTGCAGCCACTCCCAGAGGATGCTGAGACGGATCTCACCGGTCGCCATGTCCTCCATCAGGTAGAGCACGTCGTCGTTGCCGAAGTGGTCGGCGGGCTTCAGAGCCGCGGCCTGCATTCCCTGCTCGAAGGCGTTGCCGTACTGAATGGCGACACTCAACAGGTCGCGGGCGCCGCGCACGGTGCGCGCAGCCGGTTCCAAGAGCGTCAGATCGGCCGCATCGGATGCCTCGTAGCCGAGCGGTGGGAACTGTCGTCCGAGCTGGTTGGCATCACCTGCACGTTCCCAGACCGGCCGCACGATGTGCACCATCTTCCAATGCGCGACCCATTTGCCGCTGGCCCCCTCGCGCTGCTCGCGCTCGGCGCCGGCCACCGCCTTCGCCATGCTCGCGCTCACGCCCTGCTCCGAGCCGACCGGGATGTTGGGCTCCATGCCGCCCTGCCAGAGCGCGCATCTGCCCTGGCGATCGGGAGAGTTGACGGCGCGCCGCACGCGGTCTTCGTAGTGGCGCATGTAGCCGTAGGTCATGACGATCGCGTCGATGTTCGGGTTGACGAAGCTGGAATCCCAGCGCACGGCGTCGGCGACACTGTTGATGTAGTCCCAGCGGCCGGTGTTGTAGCCGACGAAATGGGTGCCGAGCGCGGCGCGAATCTCCATCAGCTGGAAGCAGGCCTCGAGCTGCTCCACCAGCACGTACACCTTGATCGTACCGACCGGCAGATCGAGCTGCGCCTCGAGGGCGGTGATCATCCGGTTCCAGAGTGCCGCCTCGTCGGCGGTCTGGATCTTCGGCAGATAGAGGACCAGCGACCTGTCTTCTCCGAGCAAGGCGCGGTAGTTGTTGGCGACGTACAAGCTCATGTCGACGATCGAAGCGGAGAAGCCCGTGCCGTTGCTCTCGCGCACGTGCCGGTCGTCCAGGTGCAGCCCGCGGGCGCGATAGATGCGGGTGGTGAAGTCGAGCTGGCGGCGCCAGTCCTCGATGATCGGCCGGCCGAAGAAGCCCTCGGCCCAGGTGTTCATCTCGGCCGCGACACTCTCGGCCGCGGCGAGGAACACCGGGGCGCGCGCGAAACCCAGCTTCAGATTTCTCTGGTTGTCGAGCGCCATGGTCTGGGTTTGGCCCAGGGCGTCTTCACCGTCGAACATCCAGCCGTCGGCGCCCGAGAGCAGCGCGTAGGCGACGTTGCGGATGCTCTTCTCGACCGATGCGTTGGGCTTGGCGCCGGGACCGGTTCCCTGGATCCACTGGCGCTGCAGATCGGCCGGGATCTCACTGCCCTCGAAGTCGCCCAGGCGGGCTTGGCGGACCGTGAGCGGTGTTCCCCCGATGGTGGCCGCGGGATCGAGGAAGTCGATCTGCTCGCGACGCTCCGCACGCCGGTGGCGGAGCTCGATGCGCGTCGCCATCAGCTCGCGCCGCTCAGCGTTGAAGCCGGCCAGTGCTTCCAGCGCGGCGACCGCCTGGGGCGTGAAAACGTCGGCGTATCGTTCCCGCAAGCCCCCGCGGATCTGCAGCTTGCGCGGAGGGCGCGGACGCGGTGCCAGGTTCGAATCCATGGGTATACTCCCGGTTCCAGAGGCTGAGCCAAACACGACATATTCGGTCGCATATGGGGGGGTGTCAAGCGACGCATCGGCCCCTGTACGCACGCCGGCGCCCCACCGACGACCAATGGTATGAATGGGCCAAGGCGGCCCGAGCTCTGCCGGAGTCGAGCGCATGAGCCTCGACGGCCGAGCTCCCGACCTCGATCGTTCACCACCGGCGCGGGATCGAAATGGATGAACCTGCGAGCGCTTCTGGAAGAGCATCACGCGCAGGGCTATGCCTGGGCGCTGAGCTGTTGCGCTCAGGATCGGGAGCAGGCGGCCGATGTCCTGCAGTCGGTCTATCTGAAGGTCCTCGAGGGGCGGGCACGCTTCGCGGGACGTTCGAGCTTTCGCACCTGGCTCTTCCGGGTGATTCGCAACACCGCGATCGACGCGCAGCGCCGGCGCCGCCGCCGCCGGATCGGGCTGGTCCGGCTGCGTGCGCTGGAGGCGGAGTCGCCGAGCTCGGAAGCCGCCGATCGCGAGCTGGAGCGAGGAGACACCGCAACCGCGGTGCGGCGGCAGCTCGAGCGGCTTCCACGACGCCAGCGCGAGGTGCTGATGCTGGTCTTCTACCACGAGCTGAGCCTGCGCGAAGCGGCGCGAGCAATGGGCGTGAGCCACGGCTCTGCGCGCACTCACTACGACCGGGCCAAGCGGAGGTTTCGGGAAGGGATCGAGACCATGGGAGCCAGCCATGAAAGATGAAGACACCCGCTTCCGGGAGCTCTTCGCCGGGCTGCGCCGCGCGCCGGAAGCGCCGACTCCGAGCTTCGAGACGCTCATGGGCGCGGCCGAGGAGGAGGCCGGCAAACGACACGCTCGGCGCGTGCTCCAGCGTCGGGCCGCCGCCTGGATCCTGTTGCTCGGCGGCGGGTGGGCGGCGTTGCACTGGCTGGCCTCGGCGCCGGGTCCACGACCCGCGGAGCTCGCCCCATGGCGTTCTCCAACGGCTCGGCTGTTGGCGCCGCCGCTGCCGCCTCGGGTCGGCACGCCGATGCACCGGCCTCTCTCTTCGTCCCCGCGGATCCCGGACTGGAGCTCTCCGACCCGATTCCTGCTGCGGCCTCCGGCGAGATCCGAGCACCGATCCAGCGACCACGATGAATTCACTCGAAACAGGAGATCAGCATGAGACCGATGCAGATGATCGCGCTGCTGGCATTGGCGGCAGTCGCCGCCCCGGCCCAGGAGATAGCTCCCGTAGACCCGATCGCACACCATACTTTTCCACCCGAGCTGGTGATGCGGCACCAGCGCGCCATCGCCCTTACCGAGGAGCAGCGAACAGAGATCAAGCGCGAGCTGCAGACTGCCCAGAGCAGCTTCACCGACTTGCAGTGGGACTTGGAGCGGGAGCTGGAGACATTCGTCGCGCTGCTCGAGCCGGGGCAGGTGGATGAGAAACGAGCCATCGCGGCGCTCGAGGAGATCCTGTCGCTCGAGTCGGCGATCAAGAAGAGCCAGCTGCTGCTCGCGATCCGCGTCAAGAACTTGTTGAGCGCGGAGCAGGAAGAGCGCCTGCGGGACCTCGCTCCGCGCGGTCCGGCAGCTCCGGCCCCCGATCACCCGCGGCGCGGCGCGGAGCCTCGGACGAAGTAGGCGCACCCGCCGCGCGCGAATCGCCGCTCCCTCGAGCGGCCCTCAATGGTAGAGTTCCGATGGAACCCAATCGATCATACCTGAGAGGGTCGGATGGAGACGGATCTCAAGACGCTGCTGATCATCGACGACGATCATGAGCTGGTCGATGTCTTGACCATGTACCTGGATGGGTTCGGCTACCTGATTCACAAGGCGTACAACGGTTCATCGGGGGAGCGCAAGGCCAGGCACAAGCAACCCGATGTCATCATCCTGGACATCATGATGCCGGGCAGAGACGGCTACGAGACCTGCCAAAGCTTGAAGCGGCATCGCAAGACCAAGCACATCCCGATCATCCTGATCAGCGCCAAGTCGGGCGTGCCCGATGTCGACAAGGGGTTTCGGGCGATGGCCGACGCCTACATCACCAAGCCCTTCGACCCGGCGCGCCTGCACAGCAAGATCAAGAAGCTGACGGAGCAGCCGGAGAGCTGAGCAGAGGCAGCGAAACACGGAACTTGCTCCCCTTGCCCTCGGGGCATTGCACCCCGATGCGCCCGCCGTGCTTCTCGACGATCAGGCGTGCCAATGCCAGCCCCAGTCCGCTGCCCTTGGGGGCTTCCGTCAGCGACCGATTGGTGCCGCGGTAGAACTTCTCGAACACCCGCGAACGCTCCGCCTCGGGGATGCCGGGACCGTTGTCCTTCACCTCGAGCGCCAGCTCGACGCCGCCACGTTCCGTGCCGATCCTCACCCGGCCGCCCCGGGCGCTGTACTTGATCGCGTTGTCGAGCAGAATCATGC
Source organism: uncultured Gemmatimonadota bacterium (assembly GCA_964490075.1). GTDB lineage: Bacteria > CAZBBK01. Next base: position 29,704 of record CAZBBK010000037.1, read on the forward strand.
AGACGCGCATGATCTGGTCGGCGTCGCCCGACACCCGCGCCGCGCCGTGCCCCAGCTCGCATTCGATGTCGACCGACTTGCGCTCGGCGAGCTGTGCCATCTGCGCGACCGCATCGGAGACCACCGGCGCCAGGTCGATCGGCCGGTGGTCCGCGGTCTGGGCATTGGCCTCGATGCGGGAGATGTCGAGGTAGCGATCGATCATCTCGTTCATCATCTCGCACTGACCGCTGACCATTTCCAGGGGCCGCATCTGTTTCTCGTTCAGCCGGCCGGTCTTGCCGCTCTGCAGGAGCTTCAACGCGATCATCATGGTCGAGAGCGGCGTGCGCAGCTCGTGCGAAACGAGGGCTACGAACTCGTCCTTCAGGCTGCTCGCTTCCCGCTCCGCGGTGACGTCCCGTGCCACGAACGCCCTGCCCAGCAGCGTGTCGTCCTGGTCGACGACCGGAGTCGACGAAACCTCGAGCAGGCGTCGCCGCGACCCACCGATTTCCACCTCCTTGCGCCAGGTCGGGTCGAAGCGTCGAGCCCGGCGCCGCTCTGGCAGCACCTTGCAGGTCGTGGCGCGGCGATCAGCGACCGCGGCCGCCAGCGCATCGACCTCGCCGCCGCGCGCCGCTCCGTCGCCGGGAATCTGGCTGCCGATCAGCGCCTCGCCCCGGACTCCGAACATCGCTTCCGCGGCTGCGTTGAGTGCCGCGAGCCTGCCCTCCTCGTCGAGCATCACCACCGCTTCGGCGAGGCTGTCCATGATCGCCTGAATGCGTCCCTTCTCGAGCTCCAGGCTGCGCGTCCTCTCCATGATGCGCGCTTCGAGCTCCCGGTTGGCGCTGCGCAGCTGCCGGGTCAGTCTGATGTTCTCGATGGTGAGCCGACGCTTCTCGATGGCCCGTCGCAGAGTCCCGATGATCAGATCGGGCACCACCGGCTTTTCCAGGTAGGCGAAGACCTGGCGATCGATCGCCTCGACGGCGGAGTCGAGCGACGCCCGTCCGGTGAAGATGATCACCTCGGTGTCGGGCGCCAGCGCCTTCAAGCGGTCGAGGAGCTCGATTCCGGGAATGTCGGGTAGCCCGAGATCGAGCAGGATCGTGTCGACCTCGTGGGTCTCGAGGCGCTCCAGCGCCTCGGCGCCGGTCTCGGCGGCGAGGAAGGTGTAGTCGTGGCGGCCCAATGCCTTCGACAGCACGTTGCGGACCATCGGAGAATCGTCCACCACCAGGACGCTTCCCTGGCCTGCGGCCGACCTCTGCTTCGCCGTCACGATTTCATCCTCCGCGTCCGATCTTCGATCGACCCTCGCTCGCGCCGTTGAGATCCGCGCCCCGTGCCGGCAGGGTAAACCAGAATGACGATCCGGTCCTGCGGTTGCTTTCGATGCCGACCTTGCCGCCATGCATCTCGACGAACTTCTTGACGATGGCGAGCCCCAGACCGATCCCTCGGGTCTCGAAGTCGGAATCCCCCGAGGAATGGTGCAGTGTATCGAGACTGGTGAAGAATCCGTCGAAAAGATGCGGTTTGTCTTCTTCGGCGATTCCGATTCCGGTATCTGAGACGCGAAACTCCACCGACTCCACGTCGACGTTGCGCACGCTGAGGCCGATGTCGCCACCGTCGGCCGTGAACTTCGTTGCGTTCATCAGCAGATTCAGCACTGCATCATGGATCTTGTTCGCGTCGACCGAAACGTCGGGAAGATCGTGCTCGACCTCGACCGTCAGCTTTTGTCGTCGAGATTCGAGCAACGCGCTGACGTCGGCGACGACATTTTCCACCAACAGCTTCGGCTCGATCGCCGTACGTTCCAGGCGGCTCTCCAGTTGGTCGATCTGGGCGAAGCCGGAAATCCGGGTAGCCAGCGCATTCAAGCGGGTGGTGGCGCTGGCCGCCAGCTCGGTGGCCCGCGCCGAGCAGTGCCGGCCGGCGTGGGTATTTTCCCGGATGATCGCCAGCACCGTTTCGATCACCGCCAAGGGTGTTCTCAGCTCGTGCGAGGCGACATCGATGAACGCGGCCTTGAGGCGATCGAGCGCCTTGAGATCCTCGTAGGCCTTGGCGAGCTCTGCGGTGCGCCGCGCCACTTTCGCCTCCAGCTCCTCGTTGGCCGATCGGAGCTGGCGCGTCAGGCGCAGGTTCTCGAGCGCCAGCCGGCGTTTCTCCACCGCTCGCCGCACGATCCCGATGATCTGCTCCGACGCCGCCGGCTTCTCCAGGTAGGCGAAGGCGTCGCTCTCGATCGCCTCGACCGCGGTGGCCACCGAGGCGTGGCCGGTCAGAATGATCACCTCCACGCGGGGCTGGCGCCCCTTGATCCGCCGCAGAACCTCGGTGCCTGGCAGATCGGGAAGCTGCAGGTCGAGGATGACGGCGTCGATGGCGTGGTTCTCGATCGCGGCCAGCGCTTCCTCGACGGTCTCCGCGGCGTGATGTTGGTATCCGTAGAGGTCGAGCGCTCTGCAGACCACCCAGCGCACCACCTCGGTGTCGTCGACGACCAGGATCGATCCCGGGTCGCTCACCTTGCTCCGCCCTCTTCGCGGGTGTGGTGCATCGTCGACCTCGATTCGTGTCGGATCATGGCCAGCTCCGCTCCCGCCCTCCTCGTGCATGATAGCGGTTCTTGGGCGGATCAGATAGGGATCCGCAGCACCGCCGCCGCCCGCTCCCCGGAGATCACCGCCCCCTCCATGGTCGAGGGCCAGCCGCCGGTGTCGGTCCAGGCGCCGGCCAGCGCCAGGCCGGCGATCGGGGTCGCCTGCGGCGGGCGCAGCGCTTCGCAGCGCGGGCTGGGCACGATGGTGGCGCGCGGCTCTCGGTGCACGGTCGCGTCGACCAGGCGCGCGGCCGCGGCCCTCGGCAGCACCAGGGGCAGGGCGTTGCTCAGGCGTCGCACGATCTCATCGGCACTCAGCCGCAGCCACCCTTGCGCATCCGAGAGCACCACCGAGAGCTCCTGGCCGGCGCCCTTGCTCTCCCCGCGGATCCCGCCCGCGTCGAAGATCCACTCACAGGGAGAGTCGGGCGCGGCCAGGATCGCGGGCGCGTCGAGGGTTCGGTCGTAGCGCAGGTGGACGCCGACGATGGCGCCCCAGTCGATGCGTCCGGCAGCGCGGAAGGGATCGCTGCGAGCCAGCGCTTCGGGCAGCAGAGCAGCCAGCTGCCGCGGCGGAACCGCCAAAACCACCCGCCCGGCGCCCAGGGTCTCGCCGTCCAGCTCCAGCGCCGCCACCCGCCGCCCCTCGACGACGATCCGGCGCACCTTGCACCCGAGGCGCAGCTCGACACCCGCGGCGCGCAGTCCCGCCCGGGACGCGGGGTCGATCCAGGGGGTGAGCGCGCGGCGCGCCCAGCCGACCCGCAGGGCGTCCGCGCCTCCGAAGAGCGCCTGGCGCAGGACGAAAGCGGCGGCGCCGGTCGCCACCCGCTCCGGCGGAGCGTTCAGCGAAGGCGTGGTAACCAGGTCCCAGAAGTAGCGCCGCGCGCGCGGCCCCTGGCGCTGCTCGCGCAGCCAGTCGGCGAAGCAGCCTTGCGTCGCCGCGGCCCGTTCCGGACGCGGCAGGCGCGCCAGCGCCCGGACGATCGAGGCGCGCTCGAGCGGCCGAAGCAGAGAGTAAGTGGCCAGCCCCAGCAGCGGCGCCAGCGCCCCGGCGGGTCCGCGCGCCCCCAGCACCCCGATCCGCCCCTCGATGTCGACCACCGGGATCCGGGCCCGCGCCTGCAGGGCGGTGTCCGGGGAGATCCGCAGCCGATCCAGGAGCCGCATCAGCCGCCGGCAGCAGCCCAGGAAGATGTGCTGGCCGTTGTCGCGCCCGTCGAAGGAGCGCACCAGCCCGCCGAGCACCGGCCGGGTCTCGATCAGCAGCACCTCGCTCCCGGCGGCGCGCAGCTCCAGAGCGGCCGCGATGCCGGCCAGCCCGCCGCCCACTACCACGGCGGGGCGTCCGAAGCCCCGCCCCGCCCCTCTCACCAGGAAGGCGCCGCGCCGACCCAGGCGCCGAGCGCACACTTCAACTTGGCCGGATTCGAGATCCGCACCCGCCCGGAGAGCACGTCGTACTCGCGCGCCTCGATCAGGTCGAGGAGCCGGCTGTAGATCGCCCCCAAGGTCTGCACGCAGAGCCGCCCCCCCGGGTCGAGCAAGGGCAGCAGCTCGCGGCCGCGATCGAAGTAGCCGCGCGCCCGCCGCACCTGGAACTTCATCAGCTCGCGGAAGGCCGGCGAGGCCAGCCGCCCCGAGAGCTGCCCTTCCGAAACCCCGAAGGCGGCCAGGTCCTCGCCCGGCAGGTAGACCCGACCGCGCGTGGCGTCCTCCGCGACGTCGCGCAGGATGTTGGTGAGCTGCATCGCGATGCCGAGATCGATCGCATGCTGGCGCGCCTCCTCGGCGCCGCGGTAGCCGAAGATTTCGATGCAGATCAGCCCCACCAGCGACGCCGCCCGGTAGCAGTACTGGAAGAGGTCGTCGAAACGCGGATAGCGGCTCACCCGCAAGTCCATCTCCATGCCGTCGATCAGCCCCAGCAGGTACTCGGGGGGGATGGCGTGGCGATCCATGGCGTCGGCCAGGGCGAGGGTGACCGGATCCCAGCGCCGCGCGCCTCCCGCCGCGGCGCGTCGCACGTCGGCGCGGCAGCGGTCCAGCAGCCTCTGCTTGTGTGCCGCTCCGGCATGGCCGTCGGCGATGTCGTCGACGCGGCGGCTGAAGGCGTAGGCGGCGTAGATCGAGCGACGCATCTCGGCCGGCAGCAGCAGAAAGGCCAGGTAGAAGTTGCGCGCCGCGTGGCGGGTCAGCCGCCCGCAGACCGTGTAGGCGGTGGCGATGGTATGGCGTCTGATCGCGGGCCTCATGCGGCGTTCCCCCGGGCTCCGCGTCGCAGGAGCCACCAGATCGATGCGGCGACCAGTTGGGCTTTGGCGGCGCCGCTGGGAGCCGGTCGCCGGCGCCAGACATCCCCATCGACGGCCTCGAGCGCGTCGAGCACCCGCAATCCGGCCTGGGCGAAGATCCGCACCGAGGCGGCCAGACGGCCCTCCAGCGCGTCGGCCAGCGCCCCACCCTCAGTCAGAAAGGCGCCCGCCCGGGACCGCTCGAAGTCGAGCCACGCGCGCAGCCGCGGCCAGCCCGCCCCGGCGCGACCGGCGACCAGGTCCGGCTCGGTCACGCCGAAGCGCGCCATCGAGTCCCCCGGCAGGTAGATGCGGTCGCGCTTGGCGAGGTCGGCGGCGATGTCTTGCAGGAAGTTGACCAGTTGCAGGCCGGTGCAGACCTGATCGGAGAGGTGAATCAGACGTGGATCGCGGATGCCGAACAGGGCGAGATAGAGTCGCCCGACCGGGTCGGCGCTTTTGCGGCAGTAATCGTGCAGCGCGGAGAAGGTCTCGAAGCGCACCCGCTCCTGGTCGCGGCGGTTGGCTTCGATCAGGTCGAGGTAGGGGGTCAGCGGCAGATCCCGAGCGGCCGCCGAGGCGGCGCAGGCGCGCAGAATCGGATTCGCGACCCCAGCGCCGCGCCACGCCCGCCGCAGATCTTCTTCCCACTCGTCGAGCGCCGCGCGGCGGTCCCCCGGGGCCTCGTCGCCCAGGTCGTCGACGCCGCGGCAGTAGGCGTAGAGCACCGTCACGTGGGGCGTCAGGCGGCGCGGCACGAGCAGCGAGAGAACCGGGAAGTTCTCTCCGTGACGCAACATACGACGGCAGGTCCGAAGCGCCTCGGGATCCGGTGGCCAGGACGCGGGCCGCTCGCCATGACGCGCTTCGGCTGCGTCATGCGGCGTTGCCGGGGTCGGCTCTTGGTGCGTCATGATCATCGGCGAAGATCGGTGCGAAGTTGCTCGAGGGTCCCGAGCGGCGGAAGCTAGCACAGAGCCGGACGGGGGTGGCTATGATCTCGATTCCGTCCGCCCTCCATCCCGTCCCCCCCTCTCGCCGGAGCTTGCCCATGAGCCTCATGCGCGGCAGCGCCTCGTTCCGCCGCTTCTCCGTGCCGACCCAGCTTCCCGACGGCCTGCGGGAGTCGCTGGTGAAGCGCATCCAGCGCCACGCCTTCCGGGAGCTGACTCCCGAGGACGAGGACCGTCCCTCGTCCGGCTGGGCGCTGCTGGACAATCCGCTCGAGACCGAGTTCGACGCGCAGAGCTGTGACTTCGACGGCACCGTGGGACTCGCCTACCGGGTAGAGAAACGCACCGTGCAGCCCTTGCGTCTACAAGGCCGGCTGCGCCAGGAGGAGGCCCGGATCCGCGCCGAGGAGGGGCTCGAGGTGCTGCCCCGCGGGCGCATGCGCGAGCTCAAGGAGAGCGTCGCCCTGGCCCTGCTCGCCGAGACCACGCCGCGGATCTCGATCTGCGAGGTGCTCTGGTCGCTGCGCGAGGGCCTGCTGCTGATCGGATCGACCTCCACCAACCTGGTGGCCGAGATCCGCGAGCACTTCGAGCGCAGCTTCGAGATCCAGGCCACGCCGCTCTTTCCCTACGCGCTGGCCGGCCGGCTCGGCGTGAGCGCCGGCGCCGGGGCGCGGCTCGACGCGATCGGCCAGGCGATTCTGGTGCCGGAGATGGCCGCGCGGATCCTGGCGGCCGAGGAAGCGCGGATCGCCGCCGCGTCGACCATCGAGGAGGAGGAGTGATGGATCTGCTCAAGACACGCGTCGCCAAGCGTTTTCTCGGCGCCGACTTTTTGACCTGGCTGTGGTTCGCGTCGGAGCAGTCGGAGGGGCTCTTCGAGCTCGAGGGCGTGGGTGAAGCAAGGGTGATGGTCGACGACCAGATACAGCTCTCGGCGGAGCACTCGGACGCCCGCGAAAATGTGTTGCGCAAGGGCAATCCCGCGGCCTGCGCCGAGGCCGGCGCGGCGCTGGCGGTCGGCAAGAAGGTGGCGCGCATCAAGCTGCGCATCGAGACCGACGAGGCCGAGCTGGTGCTGACGCTGGACGCCGACGATCTCGATATTCGCGGTCTCAGGATTCCCAGCCCGGCCGGTCCGACCACGGTCGAGCAGGTGATCGAGCGCAGCGAGTGGCTGCTCCTGGCCAGCTCATTGATCGACGGTCTCTTCGCCCGCTTCCTCGAAGCGCGCCTGGCGCGCGATTGGGAGGACGAGACCCTCGCCGCCATGCGCCGCTGGGTGCGGGTCAAGGACGGCGAGGTCGAGGAGTAGGCCGCTCCCGTAGGTCTACTGCACCTCCACCGCGAAGCTGTCTTCCGCCCAGACCAGATCCGGCCGCACGCCCATTCGGCAACGCACGGTGTAGCTGCCGGGCGTGACCGGCGGAATGGTGGCGATTCCGACGTTGAGATCGCGGCTGTCTTGCGCGCCCAGCTCCGACCTGGTGGCGTAGCTCTTGGTCCATTCCCCGCCCACCCCGCTGATCTCGGCCCAGAAATCGTAGCTCACCGGCCGGTCCTCGGCGTTGACGACCCTCACGTCCCAGGATGCCTCTTCGCCGATCTGTACCGTGGTGGGGGCGTTCGAGATGGTGAGCGAGCAGCTCGGATCGGTCGGAGCCAGGCTCAGGTCGTCGACATACCAGCCTTCGGCGGTGACCAGACCGTCCGACGCGAAGCGGAAGCGGAAGCGCACCTCGCCCTGCAGCTCGTGCAGGTCGAAGACCGCCTCCTCCCAGACCTTGCGGTAGCCGCCCCAGCAGGGGGTACCTCCAGGTAGCACGTTGGCGGGGTTGGGGGTGATGCGGTTGGGGTAGCCGCCGGCCGGGAAGACCTGGTTCCACGACGCGCCCTGGTCGGTGGAGGTTTCGACGATGCCGCCGTCCCAAACGCTGCCGATGAAGGTCGGGTTGGGCTCGGTCGAGACCCAGTGCCAGAAGCGCAAGCTGGTGCCCTGGTCGATGTCGTAGCAGCGGGTGACCAGCCCGGCATCCAGGTAGTTGAGGTACTTGCCGCCGTCGGATGCGCCACATTTCCAGGCGGCGGCGCCGGAGTGGGATCGGGTCTGCGACAGATGCCACTGGTCGGAGTAGAAGACGGTGATCGCTTCCGAATTCCAGCCGTTGGCTCCCGATTCGATGTCGTCGGGCGCCGGGGTCGCCAGGGTGATCTCGAGGTCGAGTCCGCCGGGATCCGGAACCGTGATCTGTTGCAGGTCGTCGAGCAGGCCGCAGTAGGAGACGCTCAGGTCGAGGGGCTCGGCGACCGGGGCGGGACCCAGGTCGAACGATCCGTCCGCGGCGGTGGTGTCGGTCGCCTGTCCGCCGGCCAGCGCCACCGCGGCCCCGGCGATCGGCAGCGCCGCCTCGTCGAGCACCGTGCCGGTGACCGGACCGAGGGGCTTGGCGGCCAGGGCGAAGTCCTGGGTGACGACACTTTGGGCGGGCAGGAAGACCGCGACGGACTGGTCGTGGTAGCCGAAGGCGCTCGCCTCGAGAGTGTAGCTCAGGCCGGAGGGCAGACGGAACGTGTAGCCACCTTGGGGATCGGTGAGGGCCTCGCGGGCATTGCCGATCAGCTCGACCGCGACCAGGGCGTCGAGGGGCACGCCGCTGGCGGAGTCCGTGACCGTACCTTGCAGCGTGCCGCGGTCGAGCAGCTCCTGCAGCGCGGCGTCGACGTCGAGACGGCCGTAGCCGAAGTCGTGGTCGGGTCCGGCGTCGCCGAGATCGAGGGAGCCGATCTTCATGAGCTCTTCGAGCTCCTCGACGGTCAGGGTCGGATCGGCGGAGAGCAGGATCGCGGCGGCGCCCGCCACGTGTGGGGTCGCCATCGACGTCCCGCTCCACGACTGCCAGCCCCCGCCCACCGCCGAGCGCACCGAGACGCCGGGAGCGCTGATGTCGGGCTTGATCCAGCTCTCGTCACAATCCGAGGGGCCGCGGCCGCTGAATCCGGCGATGCGGTCGGAGGAATCGGTGGCGCCGACCGAGAAGGTCTCGGGGTAGTTGCCGGGACTCTCGCTGGAGCCCTCGCCCGGTCCCGAGTTGCCCGAGGCGAAGACCGGCAGAATGCCGGCGGCGCGCCAGGCCAGCACGTCGCGGCGGAAGTCGATCAGGCAGCCGTCGTAGTCGAAGCCCCAGGAGTTGGAGACCGCGCGCGGCGCGTCGTCGCTCTGGGGGTCGCCGTCGGGGTCGAGGAACCACTGGAAGAGCTCCTGGGTGACGTCCAGCGAGCTGAAGCCGCCGTCGCTCCACATGCGCGCCGCGATCCAGTTGGCGTCGGGGGCCACGCCGATATCCTTGCCGCTGGCGTCGCCGCCGAGGATGGTGCCCATGGTGTGGGTGCCGTGGCCGTCGGCGTCGTAGGGGGTGGCGTGCTCCTCGAAAGGATCGTTCCAGGCGTGGGCGCCGCCGAGGTAGCGGGGGTTGAGGTCGGGATGCTCGAGGCGGACTCCGGTGTCCATTCCGCCGATCACGACGCCCTGGCCGCGGTAGCCGCGGGCCCAGGCCTCGGGGGCGTTGATCTTGGCGATATTCCACTCGCTGGCCTGGGCCTGGGCCGGGGGCCTCTCGGCGGGGGCGACGCGCGGCGGCGCGATCGGATCGGCGTGGCGCACCAGGGCGACGGCCGGGTGGGCGGCGACGCGGCGGACGGCGGCCGGGGCGAGGTCGGCGATGAAGCCGTTGAAGATCCAGTAGGGCCGGGGGAGGGAGCCGGTGCCGCGCTCACTCTCGGCCTCGAGCAGGGCGGCGACGGCGCCCGAGCTATGCTCGAAGTGGTCGGTCAGCAAGCGCTTCAGGCGGGCCGCGCGCCCGGCGCGGCCGGGGGTGGTCCGCTCGATGCGGGTGAATCGCGCCAGGTCGGGGTAGGAGTCGAGCGCGATGACCACGGGGATGAGAGCCTCGGTGTCGCCGTCGTGGATCAGCTCCTCGGCGAGGGCGGGCTCGAGCGAGGCGGGGAGGGGAGCCTTCGAGGCGTCGAGCGCGGCGGGCGTGGCGCCGGCGGCGAGCAGCACGGCGAGCAGAGCGGCGAGGGCGCGCCGGGGCGTGCCGGGGGAGGAGAGGGCGACGGGGAGCAAGAGGGGACTCCGAGGCTGAGGGACGAGGAGGCGAAGCTTGGGCTCAGGCTAACCCCGGTTGGGTGCCCCGGGTCCGTAGCGTGGCAGCCAGATCAAGGCGCCGGGTTCCCCATAGGCCCCGATGTCGCTGCGTGGACCGTCGGAATGCCGCGGCGGCCAGAGCGGATGGCGGTCCCAGACCGCGTCTTGCAGATCTGGGTCGCCGGCGTCGATGCAGGGTGAGGCCGCGCCGAGCAGCGGCCGGTCGCCGCGCAGCAACGGTCCGGCGTCGATGTTGCCGGTGCCGGGGTAGCCGCCTTCGACGGCGGAGTAGAGGACGCGCTCCGGGCCGTCGGTCTGGATTGGATGAGCGCCGTTCTCCCAGAGACGGGAGTTGATCATCTCCAGGCGGCTGCCCAGTCCCTGGATCGCGTGCTCGGTGCGGTTGTCGGCGAAGGTGAGATTCTCGAGCATCGCACTCGACCCCAGCGCCAGCGTGCCCGATCCGCCCAGGTAGCCATATGGTGCCTCCATCACACGAGGCATCGATGCCGCTCTGAATCCGCCGGTGGTCCGAAGGCACGCGGCGCGCCAGACCGCGGTGTGGCACCGACGGATCGCAGCCGACGCCGAAGGTCCCCATGTTGGCGCCGTCGTGGCCGCTGCCGACGCATGGCGAGTCGGCCGCCAGCGTCAGCTCCCAGGTCGGGCAGTCGGCGGAGCAGAAGAGCGGATCCTGATCGATGTTGCCTTCCCCGTCCCAGCCGCCCTCGATATTGCCGTGGCTCGCTTCGGCGTCGATCGGAGGGTCATCCGTCACGATCGGCGATCCGCCGTTGTTGCCCCACGGCAGGCAGTCACGAATCCGAAGTGTCGCCGGACGGTAGGCCGCTCTGATGGCACCGTCGTGGGAGTTGCGATAGTAAGTGCAGCGCTCGAATCGATGCCTACCGCCCCGCACCATGACCGCGCCACAGCGGTTCCGGGCGAACACACAGTCGCGAACGACGCAGTTGCCTTCCTCCAGCCAGAGCGCGTCCTTGGTTCGGTTGTTCCAGAACACGCAGCCCTCGATATGTGCGCCCCGGCGGATCCTCGCTGACGGTGAGCTCGTCGAGAACGCTGCCGCGCCCTTCGCCCGAACAGAACTCGACCGCGGCACCAAACCCCCCGGCGCCGAGAATCACCGTCTCCGCAACACTGCGCGGCCGGATCACCTTGCCGGCGAAGTGAAAGCTCTCGCGATAGGTCCCCGGCTCCAGCGCCACCTGGTCGCCGTCCTGGGCCCGCGAGATCGCCGCTTGGATGGTCGGATAGTCGCGCGGCACCCAGTGGATGGTGCCGCGTGGGTCGCGCGGGCGATGAGGGGGAGGGTGGCGGGGAGGAGGAGGAGGGGGAGGGGAGAGGCGGGCGTGCCGCCTGGTGAACCTCGATCAGTCGTCGAGCTGCCCGATCGAGACATTCGCGTTCTCGACGATCGCCCGAAACGGCTTGGGGAGCTCGTGCCAGTCGACCAGATCCACCAGAAAGGGCAGGTCCGACATCGAGAAGGCGTCTCTGAGTCCTTCCAGTGTCGCTGGCGCCAGAGCTGCATCGGCGCGAATCACGAGATCGAGGTCGGAGAAACGCCGCGCGGTCCCGGTGACTCGGGAGCCGAATGCCCACACCTCCACGCCCGGCACATGTTGCTTCAAGATGGCAACGACCTGCGCGAGATGGGGAGGGTCGAGATCAATCGTCATTGGCCTGCTCGAGCGCAACGAGAAGTCGGCGCGCGTCGGCGGCGAAACGGAGAGCCGTCTCGTAGACCTCTTGGGCCTTGGTGTCGTCGTAGACGTGCGAGGTGATGTTGCGGGCCTTCGCGTAGTCGAACCACGGCAGCGGATCGTCGACGAGTCGCGCTCGGGCCGCCAATCGAAACAGGTCCTTGCGGGTGCGCGGATCGCTGTCTTCCGGAGAAACGTTGGCGCGGATCCAGCGCCGGATCATCTTCCACGAAAGCTCGTAGGTGAGCTCGAAGTTCTGGATTACGCCTGCTCGCAGAACGCGCTGCACGGCCTCGTCGGCCTGGGTGTTCACGCTGATCGAGATCGCGGAGTCGAAAGAGTCGAGTGCCGCTTCGAGGCTGCTGAGATCGAGCATGGGCGTTTCCGTGTTCGAGTTCCGCGGTCAAGCCTAGCGCCGGGAGGACCACGCGGGAAGTGGCGGGGTTCGGCGTGGGGTGGTCGTTCCCGCGTCACCTCGCTGGTGGGCGGGGGACTTGGGCGCACCGGTGCCGCCGGGAGGGAGAGCGGGGGGAGGGCCGCGCCAAGGGGAGCGGGGTGGTGAGGGGGGCCGCATCGCACTGCTCCGGTCTGGGGGCCCGGAGACGAGCGATACACGGGCAGGAGAAGGGAATGGGTGGGCGCTTGGAGCCTGGAAACGAGAGTATTTCGGCGGGTGCGCAGGGGTGGGTTGACGTGGTTGTAGGAGTGTGGTGGACTCAGGTGTGCGACACCGTCGCATCCCCCGCCGCGGGATGGTCGCGGGGATCGCAGCATCGCGGCGAACGAGAATCGGCGGCAGTGAGGAGCCATGATGAGCGAGTGTCTTTGCAGCGCGAGATCTCTGCCCGAATGCGTTGCCGAAGTCCATGGGCACTCGGATTGGCTATGGCTCGGCCGATGAATTTCGACGCCTACTTCCGAGTCGCGACCGGGTTCGGCCCGCTGCCCTGGCAGCGTGATCTGGCGGAGAACGGCCTACCCGAGGTCTTGTCGGTTCCGACGGGACTCGGCAAGACGGAGGGCGCGGTCCTCGGCTGGAGCTGGCGCAGAACGAGGGAGATCGCGGGCTCGGAGCCCCGCCATCTGATCTACTGCCTTCCCATGCGGGTCCTGGTCCGTCAGACAGTGGAGCGTCTCAGGACCTGCTTCCATCGTCTTGCGCAGGCTGGCGGGCGAGAGGTGCGGGTCTTCCAGCTCACGGGTGACGATCGCGACGCGGACTGGGAACGAATTCCAGACCGAGAGTGGGTGTTGGTGGGCACCCAGGATCAGCTTCTCAGTCGCGCATTGAACCGGGGCTACTGTTCTTCACCCTATGCCTGGCCCGTCCATTTCGGGATCCTGAACAACGATTGCCAGTGGATCCTGGATGAGATTCAGCTCATGGGCCCGGGGCTGTGGACCTCCGCACAGCTCGACTGGATGCGCACGCGCCGATTCGGCACGATCGGGCCAGCGAGGACGACATGGATGAGTGCCACCCTGGAAGCGTCGTTTCTCGACACCCGGGACCGCCGGGACGATGACCTCCACGAAGCCGCGCCTTTTGCCATGACCTGGGATCTCCCGCCCGACCTCGACGAAGACGTTGGGCGGCACCTCGAGCGGCTGCGGGATGCAAGGCGCTCGGTCGAGCTGCTCAGCCCGCCGAAGAAGAGCGCGCGTGCGAAGTGGTTGGCGGGCAAGGTGATGGAGGAGCATGCGCCCGGCACCCTGTCCTTAGTGATCTGCAACACGGTGGTCTTCGCCCAAGAGGTGCTCACGTCGCTCGCGACCGACGTTCCCACGATCCTGTTGACCTCGAGGTTTCGGGGCGCCGACCGGTCCGACGCCGAGTCCCGGCTGGAGCAGTTCGAAGATCTGAGGAGGGCCGCGAAAGGCGCCCGCGTCGATGGAGATCCAGGACTGATCTGCGTGAGCACCCAGGTGGTCGAAGCGGGGGTGGACGTCTCCGCTCACCTCCTCTGGTCGGAGGCGGCTCCGTGGCCGTCGGTCGTGCAGCGGCTCGGCCGGATGAATCGGGACGGTCGCGACAACGACGCGCGGGCCTGCTTCCTGTGCCCTGAGCGCCCCCGGAAGGGCTCAGATCGGATTGGTCCCTATCCAGCCGACGAGGTTGGGCGTGGGAACGAGCTCGTCGCCGAGCTGTCTCGCTTGTCGAAGACATCGACGTACCGCGAGGCCGTGGAGATCCTCGTGAGTGGAGAACGCGCTCAGGCCATCAAGGAAGCCCTTGCGCCGAGGCCGATGCCGCTCCCGCGAGCTGCGGACGTACACGGGCTCTTCTCGACCGAGCCCGACGTCTTCGGCGGCTTCACCGATGTCAGCGAGTTCGTCCGCTCACCTGACCCGGACGCTGATGTCGTGGTGTTCTGGCGCGCGTGGGGTGGTGAACGGCCCGGCGCCACCGAGCTCGACGGCCCCCCCCTCGACGCCAGAGCGGAAGGCTGCTCCGTTGCGGCGTACCGTCTTGAAGCGCTTCTTGGCGACAAGGGCCGCGCGTGGAGGTGGGAGAGCGATCGCCGAGGAGCCGGCGCATGGATCCCCGTCCGCGGATCCGAGCTACGGCCCGGCATGGCGCTGATGCTGGAGGCCCGCCAGGGCGGATACGACCTGCGCCTTGGTTGGACGGGGAACCACGGCGACGTCGTCTCCGATGTGCCGCCACCGGGACACGGCCGGGCCTGGAACGATGAGGCGGACAGCGAGGCCGGGCACTGGACGACCCTGGCGTCGCACCTCGGAGACGCTGAGAAGCAAGCCGCGCTCCTGGTCGCGGAGCTGGAGCTGGAGGAGGATCTCGCACGGGCCGTGGTCGATGCCGCCCGATTCCACGACATTGGCAAGGCTCACCCCTCATGGCAAGCGGCTCTGCCTGGCGGGGCAGGCGCCGGGGTTCTGGCCAAGTGCCCGCCCGTCCTTGCGGTCACGGTCCAAGGTGCGCGTCGCGAAGCGGTCCGTGCCCTGGTCGAAGGGTTGCTTGGCAACCCGGCCGAGTCTCTGGAGTCAGGCAGCGAAGAACGTGGCGAGACGCTTCGTTGGGCGCTGCGCCGCAGGCTGAAGCGAAGCCAGATGCAGGAGCTGCGGGGTCTCGCCGGAGTCATCCACGCGCGCCATTGCGCGTTTCGCCCGGGTCTGCGGCATGAAGTCGCCTCCGCGCTCGCGATGTGGGCGGCGCGCAGAGAGCAGAGTCTGCCGGGACTGGCCGTGTACCTCGCCGCGAGCCATCACGGAAAGGTCAGGACGGTCCTGCGATCCCGAACGGGCGACGACGTCTGCGGCGTACCCCCAGAGCCCAGCAAGATCGAGCACGATGCGGTCTGGAGGTTGGCGTTCGAGATCGCGGCGGACGGCTGCGCCGGTGAGTGGACCGAGCACGGGTTTCGAATGACGGCGCCGGGATGGACAGGGCTCGTGGCAGAGTTGCTGGGCTCGCCGCGTCCGGATGAGCCGGAGCACTCCGGTGCCCTCGACGGGAACGAGCCCCGCTGCCTCGGCCCCTTTTCCCTCGCATACCTGGAAGCGCTGGTGCGCGTGGTCGACTGGAGAGCGAGTGGGGCGCCGACCGCCGCACGTTCCCCGGGGAGCGACGATGTCGTCTGAGAGCCAGATCCTGCCGGCTTTTCCTCTGGCCGGTGTGCGTGCCGTTTCCCTCGGGCGCTACTTGGCTGCCCTCGGCGTGATGCGGATTGCAGCGCGCCGGTGGCCGGGGGTGCGAGGCGCGTGGCGCGAGGGCTGCCTGTGGGTCGTCGGCGGGCCCGCCGGCTTCGACGAGCTGGCGAATTACGTCATGAAGGTGGAGTGGTCGCCCTACGACCGGAGCTGGTTGGAGGCGCAGAAGGACGCGGAGAAGAAACCGCCGAAGGGGGTACCGTCCCCCTATGCATTGTGGCTGGCGAAGCAGGACGAGGACACCGCGGCACTGGCGCTCGCCCATCTGGTGATGGGGTCCACGAGGTACTTCAACCCCCTGCTCGGAAGCGGCGGGAACTCCGGGCGGCGCGATTTCTCGAAGGGCTGGAAGGAGGCGGCCGAAGCGATCCGGAAGCCTCCGAAAGGGCTGGAACGAAGACGATGTGAGGCGGGAGTTGAGCGGCTTCCTCGACGGAGCGGGTGGACCGCTTCGACGAACAGGCTCGTGGAACTCGGCGTCTTGGTTCAGCGAAGCGTACGCATCAAATAGCGGCCAGGGTGTCGATCGGGGAGAACAGGTACCGCCGTGGGCGATGTTGCTCGCCTGCGAGGCTCTTCCATTCTTCACGGGCGCGCCCTCGCGCAGGCTCGGTGCAGCCACCCGTCGCCTGGGAGCGTTCCCGTTCATCATGGCCTCGGCCGCCCCCAAGACCGCCGGTGAGGCGGGCCGCGACCAGGCCGAGGTCTGGACGCCCCTCTGGTCCCGTCCCATGACGGTGCCCGAGGTCGACGCTCTGTTCCGGCGCGGACGTGCCGAGCTCGGTGGCCGGGGTGCGGCCACGCCGGCCGCCATGGCCGCGGCGGTCGTCTCGCGTGGTGTGGATGCCGGCGTGGCTTCTTTCGCTCGCCACGCGCTTGGTGGCACAACGAGCGGAAATACCTTCGAGCCCCGCTACATGGGAGAGATCGAGCTGATCACCTCGGGCACGGAGCGCGCCGCGGCGCTCTCGACGCCGCTATCGCGAATCGTCAGCCTCTGCGAGCGTTTGCCTCGTGACCTGCGCAAGGGGAAGCGATGGGTTTTTCGCGGGTTGCGCGGACCCATCGAGGACGCCATGGTTCGATATGCGGCGAGTCCGACAGCCCACGAAGCGGCGGCGAGGCTGCTGGACACGGTGGCCGCCGCCATGGATCGTGTCGAGGCCAACCGCTCCTTTCGAGAGGCCGCGGTCGAGCTCGAACTGCTCTCGCCGGAGTGGCTGGACGTATGGCTCGGTCGCGACGAGCCGGCAGCAGAGGTCAGATTGGCGATGGGCGTGGCGTCGCTCCTCGATGAGCCCTTCATCGTGCATCGGTGGGGCGTGCGTCGGGTGCCGGGACCCGTCCCACGATACCGATTCACCAAGGAGCGGCAGGCTCGCTGTGTGTGGACGGTTGGCCCGCTGACGGCGAACCTGGTTCGGGTCCTCCAGCGACGCTTCGTCGACGCGGGCGAAGCCGTCGCGGGTCCCGAGAGCCTGCCGACGCGCGCGACTGTACCGGTGCGTCGAGGCGACCTGAGCTCGTGGCTCGCTGGAGAGCTCGATGAGCGCGAGCTCGCGAGGTGGATCGACCGCTTCGCCCTTTTCGACTGGTCTTCGTCGCCGGTAACTCCTCGCGTGGCCTACGTCAGCGCCGCGAGTGCACCGCACGTCGATGGCCTGCTGGCTCTTTGGGGGCTGTTCCGTCCACTGCTCGATCGTTGCCGCCTCTCCCTCCTCGGAAAGCCCCTGTTCGAGAAACACGTCGATCCGCGCACCGTGGCGGCCGGCCGCAGCGTGCTGGCGCGGCTGACAATGCGCGACGTCGAGGGTGCAGTCGATCTCGCCGCCAGCCGCTACCGAATGGCAGGGCACCCGATCGGCGGCCTCGGCGCAACGTTCGCTGTCGATGATCCGCTCCGGCTCGCATCGACGTTGTTGTTTCACCCCTATGGCGACGAGTTGCTCGAGGTGACTCTCCGCTGGCTTCGCCCAAGGCGCATTGAAGGAGGTTCGTGACATGCCCCCTCTCGATCCCAAGCAATTGGTCTCAGTCGATGGTCCGCTCCGCCTGGTGATCAGTGCCACGTTGAGGCCGGTTGCCGGTCTCGACCGTTTCCAGCCCGCCGGCTTTCCCGAGGTGGGCCATGTGATCTACCGGGCACCGCGCGGCGACGAGACCTACGAGTCGGTTTGTATTGTGGACAGCCCCGCGAGCATGGCGAACCATCTGGAGAGCGTGTGCCTCCGCGGCCCGCACGATCCCGAATTGGTACCGGAACTGGCTGGCATGCCCTATGTTCGCTGCGTGACGGACGCGGGCTGGCCCCAGGTCGACCCGGGCAAGCCGAAGGAGGTCGTGGTCACCAGCCTGACGGAGGGCCACCGGATCGCCTCTACCTACTTCCTTGGCGGCAAGCGTCTCGATGGCGATTCCGCGGTGGACACCAAGTTCGAGGAGGAGCTGCGCCAAGCCTGCGGCGTTCTGCCTCTGGGAAAGAAGAAGGCGCACCCGCAGCCCGACGCCTGGTGGACGGTCTTCTCGACCCTGTGCCGTCACGATCCCAACGCCCTGGTCCACGGAGTGCTGTTCCCTCAGTGGCAGGTGAAGATCCCACGCGCCCTGAGCGCTCACCTGGAAGCTCTGGGGGTCGCGCGGGTGGACCGCGCAGGGGTGAAGTTCGATCGACTCGGGAAGACGACCTCCGGACAGCCGATCTTCGCCGTGGACGAGGAGGTGGCGAGGGAGATCAAGGCGACCTTCGTGCTTGATGTTGCGCTGGTGCGGTCCTTCGGCCGCGATGGTCTCGGAATCAGTTCTGGGCAGAAGGCGTTTGTCGTGGGACTGGCTCTCTGGAAGATCGGTCGGCTGCTCGGAGGGCCTTTCCGATACCGAAGCGGTTGCGACCTGGCTTGCAGCGCCGTCGAGATCGACGGGGCGGAAGCGACCTTGGATGACCTCCTCGTCGACATCGCGCCGCTCATCAAAGCCGCCGAGTTCACTGAGCCGAGCATCACGGACGTCTACTGGCCGGCCGACGAGCTGTACCGGGAGGGAGCGGATGCGGCTGCGCGCGAGGTAGATGACGACGCCGCGGAACAAGGCGGGTAGCAACGATGCGACTGGTTCTGGAGCAGCGCTTCCCGCTCGGGCGCTTTCACGCCACACCGTGGCGCGCCAACCCCTTCGACGATCGCGGGGAGTGGCCACCGAGCCCGTGGCGTCTGGCCCGGACGGTCATCGCCAGGTGGCATCAGTGGAACCGCGAGAGCGGCGCGGGCGACCAAGCGGAGCTCGCTCGCCTCGTCCGCGCCCTGGTGTCCAGCACGTTCTCCTACTACCTGCCGCCAGCGGCGCGGCCGGGTGCGGTACTCCGGCAGTACCAGCCAACCGGCTTCGGATGGCAACCGGCGAACCGGACCAGGCCGGTCAAAGGAAAGAAGGTCCTGGTTCCGGGAATGAGGGCGCACGGCAGGTCGTTGGTCCAGGACAACTGCTGGGCCGTGCCCAGCGACGATTCAGTCCTTTGGCTCATCGAGGGCGAGGACTGGACGTCCGATCTCGCCGAGCTGCTCGATCGCTGCATCGAGCGCGTGACCTGGTTCGGTCGAGCCGACTCGTTTTCGACCCTGCGACGGATCTCGCACGTTGGCGCGAGGACGCCGAACTGTGAGCTCGAGAACCAGGGCGCCACCGACACCGTCCCGGTTCTGTGTCCGTCGCCTGCGGCGACCGTAGAGGATCTCGAACGAGTGACGGACGATCCGATGGTCGTGGGCAGCAGCGTGCCGCCGGGGGCGACCCGGCGCTTCGCCAGAGTCCCGCCGCCCGTGCAGCTGCGGGCCCGCTTCGGGCGCCGAGGCTCGCCGACCCGAGTCGTGGCCGTGCAGTTTGCCATCAACTGCGCAGTGACGCCCGAACCCCGCGCTTTCTGCCGGCTGACCGTGCGGCTTCGCGATCGCGCCGTCGGGCTCCTGGTCGAGAGCTTGGAGGGTCGCAGATTGCCCTGGTCGCGCGCGAAAAGAGCTACGCGCGAACGCCTGATACCCTTCATCGGCAAGGATGCTGATGGGAATCCGATCAAGGGACGCCGCCACGCCCGGTTCACGGTCTGCATGGAGGATGGAGTGCCAGCGCGACTTGTTGTATCGCGGTCACCCGACCCTCACGTCAAGGGGGACGTGGCCGGATTCGACGAGCTGGAAGTCGCGGCGCTGCTTGGTGCGGCGACGCAGCCTCTGACGTGGGCGAGCGCTGGCTCAAAGGAACCCGCGTGGTCGGTCTCCCTGATCCCCATGCCCCTCGAGACGCCACTGCCCGATGCGCTCGACGGTTGCGCCCATCAGATGTGGCGGACGATCACGCCCTTCGTGCCGAGCCGCCACCGAATTCGCAGAGGGAGAGAGCGCCGCGACGAAGACGTGGCGAGTCAAGTGCGCCGAGAACTAGAGGTGCGGGGGTGGCCGGTCGAAGGTCTTTCGGTCGAGGAGGCGGGGCCACCGCGATGGACTGCGGTCCATCACCCACCCTCCGGGCGGAAGCGGCGAGCGTTCATCGGCGATCGCATGGGCTTCGATCTCGTCCTGCGCTTTACCGCTCCCGTGCGAGGCCCCATCGCCATCGGGCGCTCGTCCATGCTCGGGCTGGGTCTGTTCGGTCCGGCCGGAATCGGAGATTCGTAATCCAGTCTCACGTGCTGAAGGCAGCCATCTCCTCCAACACCCGGGCCAAGCTGGACCGCTTCACCGAGGCCCATGGACTGAAGGAGAGTTACGTCGTCGAGCAGGCGCTGCTCCTCTTCATGGAGGCGCGGAGGGAGATGCCGGACGAGGCGCTGCTGCCGGTGCGCATTGATCTCGACGAGACGGGTTTCGATGAGGTGGTGTCGATGCTGGAGGCTGTGCCGGCGGTTCGCGACTCACTGAAGGGACTGATGCGTAGCGGCGGGGGTTGAGATTCGTCGGCTTCGCAGAGCGAACGAGCGAAACGACATTGCCTTGAAAATCAAAAGCGCGAGCTTTAGATTTCAAGTCATGCCTTCCCGCCCACGTAGTGCGCATCTCGCTCATCTGAGGCAGCTTCTCCGGCGCTCTCCAGTCGTGGGGCTGCTCGGGGCGCGCCAGGTCGGCAAGAGCACTCTGGCGCGCCAGTTGATCGCGAGCCACGAGGGACCTTCGCGCTTCTTCGATCTCGAAGATCCGCGGGACCTGGCGCAGCTCGACGAACCTACTCTGGCTCTCGGGCCGTTGCGCGGCCTGGTGGTCCTCGACGAGGTTCAGCATCGCCCCGACCTGTTCTCTGTGCTGCGGGTGTTGGCCGACCGACCTCGCACGCCGGCGCGCTTCCTGGTGCTGGGAAGCGCCTCGCCCGAGCTGCTGCGGCAGAGCTCGGAGAGCCTGGCGGGGCGAATCGCCTACCACGAGCTCGGTGGCTTCGACCTCGAAGAGCTGGGGGTTGAGGTCTTGCAGCGACGATGGCTTCGGGGGGGCTTTCCCCGCTCCTACCTGGCTCGCAGCAACCAGGAGAGCTTTGAATGGCGGCGCGACTTCATCCGCACCTTTCTTTCGCGGGATCTGCCCCAGCTCGGCGTCTCCTTGCCGGCGCGGACGCTCGAACGTTTCTGGACCATGCTGGCGCACTACCACGGCCAGGTCTGGAACGGCTCGGAGCTGGCGCGCTCCTTCGGCGTCTCCCAGCCAACCGTGCGGCGCTATGTCGATCTGCTCTCGGGTGCCTTCGTCCTCACCGTGCTGCCGCCCTGGGCGGAGAACATCGGCAAACGGGTGGTGAAATCGCCCAAGGTCTACGTGACCGACAGCGGTCTGCTGCACGTTCTCCTGGGGTTGGTCTCGATGCGTGACCTGGAGCGTCATCCCAAGCTCGGCTCGAGCTGGGAGGGATTCATCCTCCATCAGCTCCTGCGCCTGATGAGAGCCCGCCGCGAGGAGTGCTTCTTCTGGGCGACCCACGCCGGGGCGGAGCTCGATCTCTTGGTCGTTCGTGGCAACACTCGGCTCGGCTTCGAGGTCAAGCGCACCGATCGGCCGCGGATCAGCGCCTCGATGCGCAGCGCAATCGACACTCTGGGTCTGGAGCGCCTGCACCTGGTGCACGCCGGAAACGACTCATTTCCACTCGCGAGCAACGTACAGGCAATCGCCGCGGCCGACCTGCTCGAGAGCATTCAGCCGCTCTGAGAAGCCACCCTCAACCCACGGCCACGCCCGCCCGGCGCGCGATCTCTCGTGATAGCTCGGCGTAATCGCGATAGCAGCTCCGAGCCGCCGTCGCATCGCCACCGATCGCGCCATCGGCCGGCAGGAGCACGAACATCGGCTTGCGCGCCTCCTGCGCCGGCGCCATGAGGCTGCGATAGTGTTTGAGCGTAGCAAGGCAATGGGGATCGGTGCCGGACGGCATCTTCGTCGACTGCTCGCCGAGGACTGCCTGGCGATAGGTGGATGGAATCCGGCTCATCCATTTCTCGCAGGCCTGAACCGGCCGGTCCAGGCCTACCGCGTGCTGCATGACGATGTAGCCGAGCGGCGCCATGCTGCCCGCGGGCAGCTCCATCAAGGGCAGGATCGCGCCCAGGACCGTCCTGCTCTCTGGAGTGGCCGCCCACAGCGCCTCGAGTCGATCCTCGTCCAGAAACATCGTGGTCAGGTTCGCCTGCGGATCCAGATCGGCCGCGACAACGTTCAGGCCGAGCTCGGCGTACATGCAGGAGAGATGGAAGACCAGCGACGTCTTGCCGACTCCGCCCTTGTTGTTGAAGAAGGCGATGGTCTTCATGGCCGGGTCCTCATTGTGACGCTGACCGTTGTCGGCCGCACATCGAGCTCCATGCGCGGGTTTCCGTTCTCTCGGAGCAGCCTGCGCGCGGTGGCGAGCCCAACTCCGAAGCGCTGAACGAATCCCATCACCTTCATCGCCTCGGCCAGATTGGGATTGGTGAGCGGTGGAACCAGGTTGCCATCGCCCTTCATATCGGCGAGCTGGCGGAGGAGTCGGTCGGTGATGGCCAATCCCGAAGGAGATCCGTCGTCCCGCGCGCCGACGAAGACCACGCCGGGACGCCGGTGGTTCGGAAGGTCGTTGGCAAAGGCGCAGAGCGCCTCTCTGACCTTCTTCGGCGCGTCGCCCTTCAGGCTCTCCTTGCGCTCGGCTCGGTCCGACTCGATGTCGCGCAGAAGCCCTTCGAGCTCGCTGGTCGGTATGGAGAGGTTGCTCATGGCGGCAGGCTCGGGCGGTATTCGTTGATGCGGGCGGGCGCTTCTGGATCACCGGGGGGATATACGCTTCGGGGCTGCTCCTGATAGCTCCGCCGCCGCGGGGCGCGGACTGCCGGCCGAACCCCTTGCTCAACCGCCATTTCCCCGCGACCGCTGGTCCGTCGAGGAGCGCACGGAGAGCCTCGCCGGAGGGGCCGCTCGGTACGCCCCGGCCGGTGGCGCCCCGTCGATGGAGCGGCGGCACGCGGCCCCACCGCCCGGCCGACTCGCCTCGGGGCGAGTCGCGGCTTGCCGGGTGCGGCTGGTTCGGCTCCCGGGGTCGGGCCGGCGGGTGGACTCAAAGGAGCCACGGCCTTGCGGCCGTGGAGGCTGGGGCGCTCGTCGCTTTTGGCGTGGATGAGCTTCCCGTTTCAATGGAGCCACGGCCTTTCGGCCGTGGACGGCTCTCTCTCGCTCTCCCTCTTCGAGGCGGCAGCCGTTTCAATGGAGCCACGGTCGCGAGACCGTGGAAGGAGCTACCAACATGGGGGAGGCGCGCCGATAGAGCCGGATTCAAGCGAGCCCACGGCTTTCGACTGGGGAAGAGACACTTCTCTTCTCTGTACGTTTCCGTGAAGCGGTTGCAATGGGGCCACGGCTTCTCAACCGTGGAGAGAGTAACTCGAAGGTACCATGCATCCGCCAATTCTACTTCATAGGTTCGGTGTTCGGACGAACTGGATTCCGGCTTTCGCCGGAATGACGGGGAAGGAGGCGTCGACGAGTGGATCGAGGGCCGGGTCTGTTTCGAGGCGGGCACACGCCCCACTCTGTGGACCGGGCGCCCTTCTGGTCATGTTTGGTCGCGCAGCCCTAGTCTCGACCAACCGTTCCCTAATCGCCATTCCGGCGAAAGCCGGAATCCACGCCGGCGGACTGGCCCGATCCGCGGGTACTCGCCCGGTTCCAACAAGGTAGAACCGATCCGGAGCTTCGATGGAGCCACGGTTTCTCAACCGTGGAAGGGATCGTGTGTACACACCGAGTCTCCTGAGAAACTCCAGCTTCAATGGAGCCACGGTTTCTCAACCGTGGAAGGCCCGACCGACGCCGATCGGGTAGCAGAGCTGCTCGGGCTTCAATGGAGCCACGGTTTCTCAACCGTGGAAGG
>CAZBBK010000038.1:0-52830 GCA_964490075.1 uncultured Gemmatimonadota bacterium
CCGTGATCTGGACACTGGCTCTCCCGAAGGAGAGTTCCCTGCTCTGGAGCTCCGGGGCGTGGATTGAGACAGAGAGTACGAGACCCTCCAGGAGTACAAGGATCACCACGATCAGGAAGTTCCCTGCTCTGGAGCTCCGGGGCGTGGATTGAGACATCGGCCGATGCCTGGATGGCGATGGCGCAGTTCTCACCTCGCCTGTTCCCTGCTCTGGAGCTCCGGGGCGTGGATTGAGACTCGACCATCGTATGACCCACGATCGACGTCTCGCCCTTCTCGAGGAAGGACAGGGTTCCCTGCTCTGGAGCTCCGGGGCGTGGATTGAGACAGAGAACTGGCGGTTGACGACCTCGGTGTGGAAGCAACAACGTCTTCGACTACCTCGTCGCCCTTCAGCGTCACCACGAACACGTCAAGCATGAGCCGTCTCGCTGGATGCCCTGGAACTACAGCGAAGCCGTCGCCCAGCTCCTGCCGGACAACGCCCCGCCGGCTGACCCGCCGCCCCCGCGCCGTCTGGCCCTCTCCCCGCCTCGCCACCGCCGAATCCGGCCCCCGCGCCCCGTCGCGCTTGCTTGCGCACGCTTGCCGAAAGCACACCGAAGACTCGCGCATGAGCAATGCCGCTCGGTACTCTTGAGTTTTGGATGCCTTGACCATGAGTCGTGGGCGAGCCGCGAACGAAATCGACGAAATCGAGCTAGAGAAGATCGTGAGAGCGATTGTGCGCCTCGTAGAGCCCGAGAAGCTCATTCTCTTCGGGTCCGCGGCGCGCGGCGAAATGACCTCGGATAGCGATCTGGACTTCCTCGTCATCAAGCGCGGCGTCCATCGCCGTCATCTGGCGCGTGAGATTCGCAAGTCCCTGGGGCTCCGGCTCTACCCGATCGACATCCTGGTTGCCCATCCGGAAGATGTGGAGCAGTACGGAGAGTCCCCTTTTCTGGTGTATCGCGCCGCCCTCGAAGAAGGGAGAGTCGTGCATGACGCAGGATGATTCTCACGATCCGACCACTCCCGCCGCCTGGATGCTCCGTGCCCGGAGCAATCTCGCGATCGCCAGAGCCGGTGCCGGCGGATCCGCGTCGCCCGTCTCGCCCGCGGCCTGCCGGCCGTGCTCGATGCGTTCGGCAAGGGGCGCGTCCATCTGGCTGGCCTGGCGGTGCTGGGGCCGCATCCGACGGCGGGGAATCACCGCGAGCTCCGGTCCGCGGCCTCGGGCCTGACGAAGCGGAAGAGCGAGGAGCTGGTGGCCGATCACTTTCCCGGAGCCTCGCCGCCACACCGGCGCAGCTCGATCCGGCGCCTACGGGCGACGGTTTCGACGGGCCGGCAGCGGACGGTCGGAGTGGCGGACGCTTCGTCTGGTTTGGATCGTGAGGCGCCGACGGTGAGGACGCCCGCAGACCGACGACTGCTGCTCAGCTCATCACGAAAGAAGATGCCGAGCCCAACGCTTCGCGCGAAGGGCCGCGAAGTGTTGCTGCCGTGCCGGCGCCGGTTTCCCTGGCTCCCGAAGCCGACAAGGTCTGGGCCCGAGGCGGCGGCCCGACACCAGCGACCGCTGAACCGTCGCGGGCGGGGCCTTCGCGAACCGGCCGCCGAGATCGGAGTTGACCGGCAGATGAACAAACGAATCGTCCTTGCCTTGACCATTTCCGAAAGGGGCGAATGGAAAGCCCCCGTCGGAAACGCGCTCTTGGCCGCCAACTTCGGGATCCGAGATGCCGGTCCCGGACGCCTCCGGTGTTGGCCCGCCGGCGATGAGTGGAGCGGCTCTGTCGCGCCCCCGGCCTCGGGCTCAGCTACTCGAATCTCCCCAGCCCCATCTACTGGGCGGATGGCATCGCGGGCTTCAAGCCCGGCGACTTGCGCTTCGGCGGGCAAGGAGCTGTGCGGGTCGCTTGAGATTGAGACACCATCAGGCAAGCGCGAACGGGCTTGTCTCCCCCGCCCCCATCCACTACGCTCCCGCCCTCACGCCTGGAGCCATAATGCTGACTCGCCAGCCCCATCCTGAACCGCGACGGAGCGCGAGCGGATGGGCGCCGGCCCGAACCATGCCGCATGAAGGGAAGTCCGCCGGATGGAAGATGTGGAGCAATCCGCCGCGGAGGCGGTCGAGACCATTACCCGCTGCTGGAAGGAGGCGTTCGAAAACGACGCCCTGTCTTCTGAGAACAGCCCACGTTTCAAACGCTGGGGGGAGCAGCGCACGACCCACCTGCCGGCCACCCTGCGGATCATCAGCGCCCGCCTCTCGCGCCCCGCGGAGCCCCATCCCGGCCGCCTGATCCTCTGCATCGGACTGAGCGAGGAGCAGCTCGCTCTCTCGGTAGCCCTGCACGCCCGGCTGGCCGGCGACCTGAGCGTGGTGCCGGTCGGACCGCCCGAGACCTGGGTGAAGGTCCGCGACGAACTTCGCGAGCTGCTGGCGATCCTCGAGACGGAAGTCCGCTGGGAAGCCGCGATCCACACTTCGCGCGCCGACCCGGCCGAGGCATTCCGTGCGGTGCTCGGCGCGCTGCGCGAGACCCCCGCCTGGGTCGACACGACCGGTGGGCAGAAGCCGATGTCGAACGGCGCCGCTTTCGCCGCCAGCTACTTCGGCGCACCCACCGGCTACCTGGGATTCGACGATTACTCGATTCTCCATCGCCGCCCGCTGCCCTGGACCGCGCGCTACGCCTGGCCTTCCCAGCCCGACGGCGCCTTCGCGCTCGAGCATCGCCGGGCGGTGCTGCGCGCCTACGAGCGCAAGGACTTCGCCAGCGCCAATGCCTTGCTGGAGCAGGCGCTCCGCTCGGCCAGGCAAAGCGGCTACCTCGATCAGCGCGACGTCGAGCGGCTGGAGAAGGGGCGCGAGCTGATCGAGAGCGCGCGACTCTGGATGAGCGCCCAGTACCACCGGCTCGGCGTCGATGCGGCCCTGCGGGACTGGTTCGACGCTCAACTGCAATCAGCACCGCAAAGGGACGACGGCGAGTCGTTGGGCGACGCGCTGAGCGCCCAGCCGAATGTCGCGGTCCCCTATATGGCCGACGAGTACTGGCGAATCGGCCTCCTGCTCGACCTGGGGCAGCAGCGCGAGGCCCTGATCGCTCTGGCGGGCCTCGCCGAGCTGGCCGGCAACACCGCGTTGAAGATGGTGGCGGGACGAGTGCGGGTCACGTCGATCAGGAGCAACGGTGGCTGGTTCAGCCCCTCTCGCGCGGTCCTTCCTCCCCATCGCATCCCGCCCGGCACCCTCAGCAAGAAGATGCGGCTTCTGCGAAGAGGCGAATGTACCTGGTCGGCGAAGCTCCACGAATCGGAGCTCCGCGCGGGTCTGGATCCGACGCTGTCCGTGCCAGAGCCACCGTGGCGCCAGGCCACTCTGAGGCTCACCCTCGCCAACCCCCCGCTAGGCTGCGACAACGATTGCTGGAGTCGCTCCTTCGCCACGCGGCGCGACGACGACGGATGGAGATGGGTCGACGAACGTCACATGCTCGTCCACTCACGCGTCCCCTTGCTCGAACCATCTCTGGTCGGCACACCTTTCAAGCGAATCGTGCCCCGGTTGATCGAAGTCTGCTACCGACTCTGGAAAGGCACAGCCTTGGAGATCGAATCGGCCGGGCGCGACGACTGGTTGACCTGGCGACAGGAGCTCGGCCGCGACCAACGCCTGGCCTGGTTCCAACCCAACGAGCTGAGCGGAATCCTGGAGATCTCAAGAGCCCGCGCAGGGAACGCAACCCCAATGACCACCCCGAACCCCACCCACCTGGTAGTCACCGACGTGCCGGGCATCCAGAGCTACCTGATGGCGTCGGTGCGGCTGCGCGAGATTCAGGGCGCCAGCTCGCTGATCTCGGCTCACGACGAGGAGGCGGCCACGCTCGCCGCCGAGCACGGGGGATTCGTGGTCTACGCCGCGGGCGGTGCCTGCCTGACCCTCTTCCCCTCGAAGGACCATGCGCAGCGCTTCACGCGCGAATTGGAGACCGCGCTGCTCGACGCCACCCTCACCGCCCGCTTCGCGGCCAGCGACCCGATCGACCTCGAGCAGGCCGGCGGATTCGATCCCGCCCACGCGCTTGCCCGCGCCTCTCTGGAACACACCAAGCGCTCCGCCGGCGCCTCCTGCGAGCTGCTCACCATGCCGCTGGCCCGGCGCTGCGCCTCCTGCGGCATCGAACCGGCGTCGGAGCGCGTCGAGCGCGGCGACGAGCACCGCTGGCTGGGTCTGGCCTGCAAGGCCAAGCACGACGCGCGCCGGCGGAGCAGCATCGAGCTGCTGAAGAGCGATCCCGAAGACGACTCCTGGGCCTGGCTGCAAGAACGTCACGCCCCCGATGATTTCGCCGAGCTGGTCGCTCCCGGCGGCGACCTGGGGATCGTCGTCGCCGACGTCGACGGCGCCGGAGCGCGCCTGACCTCCCTGAAGAGCCAGACCGACATCGGCACCTTCTCGAAAGAGCTCTCCAAAGCGGTCCAGCACGCCCTGGCGACCGCCCTGCGCACGGCCTGCGACAGCGTGCGCGGGAAGGTCGAGGAGAAGAACGCCAAGCTCCCGGTCGAGGTCCTCTTCGCCGGTGGCGACGACCTGCTCCTCGCCTGCCGCCACGACCTCGCCCTGCCGATCTGCAAGACCCTCTCGGAGACCTTCCACCCGGCCTCCCAATCCCTCCCCGGCGGCCGCCTCGGCATGTCGAGCGCCGCCGTCATCGTCCGCCCCTCCTTCCCCTTCCGCGCCGGCCACGACCTGGCCAAGCGGCTGCTCGGCCACGCCAAGGACGTCGCCCGAACCAAGGGCTGGCCCGCCGGAGCGGTCGACTTCGCCGTCGTGACCGAGGCCTCGGCCGACGCCGACCGCCTGCTGGCCGACCGCGAGCACGCGGGCGGCACCGATCGCCTGGCGCTCACCGGACGCCCCTACCAGGTCGACGGCGTCAACGCCGAAAGATCACTGACCCGGTTCCAGGTCGCCTGCGGACACCTTTCCGGCGAATTCCCGCGCGGCAAGCTGGTCGCCCTGCGCTCGCTCGGCAGCGCCAGCGCGCTCGGCCTGGGTCCCGCCACCGATCTCCCCGCCGCGCTGGACGAGATCGACCACCGGCTGTCCGAATGGCGCGCCCAGATCCACCGCTCGCGCGACCACGCCGCGGCATGGAAGAAGGCCATGGAAGAGCTGAACGCCGGCGACGGCCTGGTCCGCCCCACCGACAACGGTGAGGGCGACGGATGGACCCCGGCCCCCGATCTCGCCGACGGCATCGAGCTCTGGGGATTCCGGGAGGAGACGCGATGAGCTGCCAGATCGAGGTCACCTGGTCGCTGCGCTCCGACTTCCACGTCGGAACCGGGATGGGCCTGGGCAGAACGATCGACGACCTCTGCCTGCGCGACTCCGAGGGCCGCGCCACCATCCCCGGGTCGACCATCAAGGGACTGGTCCGCGACCAGATGCGCATCCTGCGCGCGGCCCTGCCCGCGGTCCCCGAGGAGAGGATCGCCGACCTGCTCGGCGCTCCCGGCGGAATCGAAGGCGCGGCCGTCTTCGACGACGCCCGGCCGAGCGCCGCCCCGCGCGACCCCGCCCGGCTGCACGGCCGCAGCGCCCGCGACCGGTCGACCGGCGGTCCCATGAAGAAGGCCCTCTTCCACTACGAGGACGCCGCCGCCGGCACCTTCGAATCGCGCGTCAGCGCCGCGCGCGACCTCGCCCCCGGCGAGATCGCCCTGCTGGTCACCGCGCTGCGCAAGATCGATGCCCTCGGCGGCCAGCGCCGCCGCGGCAAGGGGCAGGTCGAAGTGACCGTCCGCGTGGCCCAGCCCGGCTCCCTGCTCGACCGGCTGGAGCTGCCCGACGACGGCACCAGCGGCGCGGGCCTGATCTACCGCCGAATCATGCAGAAGATCGAGCGCAGCGCCCCCGACCCCTGGGATCGCCCGGAGCCCCCACCGCTCCCCGGCCCACGCCCGATCCCCGGCGCCCCCGACCGCGTCACCCTGCTGGTCGTCGCCGAAGCCGCCGGCCCCCTCGCCCCGCTGTGGCGCCCGCAGGCCGGCAACGTCATCGACTCGCTCGATCATATCCCCGGCACCAGCCTGCGCGGCGCCCTGGCGCGCCGCCTCATCCACAGCGGCTGGCACCCATCCAGCGACCCCTTCCAGCGCGCCTTCGTGCGCGACCAGATCTGCTTCGGCCCCCTCTACCCCGCTCGCGCCTGGCGCGGCGAACACCGCAGCGCCCCCTTCCCCGCCCCGCGCTCCCTGATCACCTGCAGCCGCCTGCCGGGACTCCGCGACGGCGTCGCCCGCGCCGACCAGGTCCACGGCCTGCGCGACATGCTGCGCGCCCGAAACCCCCTGGCCACCTGCCACTGCGGCGCCCGCATGGCCGGCTGGCCGGGATGGCTGCAGGTGCGCCGCGAAACCACCGGCCACGCCCTGCAGGACTGCCGCCCGGAGCGCCACACCATTCAGCGCACCGCCATCGACCCCGACACCCAGCGCGGCGACGATGGCACTCTGCGCGCCACCCGCCGCCTGCCGCGCCGCACCTGGATGGTCGGCTACATCTGGGCCCGTCGCGACCTCGCCGAGATGCTGCTCGCCACCCTCGGCGACGACCCGATCGACCTGCGCGTCGGCAAGGGCCGGACCCGCGGTCAGGGCGCCCTCTGGGCCCGCGTCTTGCGCCAGGAGCCGCGCCACGAAAGCTACCCCCTGCTCCTCCCCGCCGGCCACGACCCCGAGCGCCCGAGCGCCGGCGACAAGGGCTTCGCGCTCACCCTCTACAGCGACCTGGTGGCCGTCGACCGCCTGCTCCGCCCCCTCGCCACCCTCGACCCGCCCGCCCTCTGGGACCTGCTCGGCGGCGACGCCAAGAGCCCCGTCCCCTTCAGCGCCGGCGCCGCCTTCTCCGGGCAGCGCGAAGTGGCCGGCTTCAACGGCGTCCCCGGCCTGCCGCGCAGCCCCGACACCGTCATCGAGGCCGGCAGCACCTGGTGGTTCGACTGGCTCCCCGGCACCGAGCCGAAGGCCGTCGAGAACGCCCGCAGGCTGCTCGCCAAGGCCCAGCGCCACGGCCTGGGCCTGCGCCGCGGCGAAGGCTTCGGCCGCGTCATCGTCGACCACCCCCTGCACGCCGCCGCCGTCGACCAGACCCGACCGGGCGCCTCCCACCAGGTGAGCATCGACTGCGACACCGACCTCGTCGACGCCGACAGCCGTCTCGAACCCGTCGCCGCCGGCGCCGACAGGCGCCCCGCCCCCCACAGCCCGGTCGCGGTCGACATCAAAGCGTCGGAGCGCGAGGGATTCGTGCGGCTCCTCCTGGAGCTCGCCCAGGAGCCCGACCCGAGCGCCCGGATCGACCAGATCCTCGCCTCCGATCGCGGCGGCTCCGGCGGCGCCAAGGCGGTCGCCAAGGCCCTGAAGAAGCTCAGGAGCGCCGGCCCCGAGAAGCTCCTGGCCACCGCCGCCCGCCTGGCATCGCGGGAGAGCTGAGCCATGAACGAGTATCGCTACCTGCTCTCCTGCACCCTCAGCACCCCGGCGCGCATCGGCACCGGCGCCGCCAACCTCTTCACCGACGCCACCCTCCGCCGCAGCGCCGCCGGCCGACCGGTCGTTCCCGGCACCGGCCTGGCCGGCGCCTTGCGCGCCATCGCCGAGCGGGTCGCCCCCGACGACCCACCCTGCCGAATCGCCACCGGTCCCGCTCGGCGCGCCTCCACCCCCTGCCCCTGCCTGGTCTGCGAGCTCTTCGGCAACGTTCGCCCCACCGGCGAGACCGCCCGCGCCTCCCGCGTCACCGTCCTCGACGCACCGCTCACCCGAGCGCGCACCCGCATCATCGACGGCGTCAGCCTCGACCGCGACCGCGGATCGGCGGCCGACCGGCTGCGTTTCGACGCCGAGGAGCTGCTGCCCGGCGCCTCCTTCCAGATCGAGCTCCGCGCCCGCGACCTCGACGAGGAGCAGAGCGCCCTGCTGGAGACAGTCCTCGCGACCGCCAAAGACCAGGGACTGATCCTTGGAGCCCGGGCAGCCGCCGGAATGGGCCGCGTCACCCTCGACGCGATCGAGCGCCGCGGCCGCGACCTGTCGAACATCGAGCACCTGGTCGCCGCCGCCCGCCACCCCTCTCGCCACTTCTCCGCCTGGCCGCAAGGGGCGGGAGCCGGTCCGCGCACGCACCAGCCCCTCCCCGCCCCCGCCGTCGTCGCCTTCACCCTCACCTCCCCCGCCCACAGCACCTTCCTGGTCGCCGACCCCACCGAAGCCACCCGCGCCGGCCGGGACCGCGCCCCCCGCGGCGGCCCGACCACCCCCGAGCTCCCCGGCAGCTCCCTGCGCGGCGCCCTGCGCTCCGCCGCCGAACGGATCCTGCGCACCCTCGGCACCGGCGCCGCTTGCACCGCCCGCACCCGCAAGGGCCGCTGCGGCCTGCATCGTGGTCGCTGCCTGGCCTGCGAGCTCTTCGGCGACGTCAGCGCCGCATCGCCGCTGCGCGTCGTCGTCGAAACGCCGGACCGGCACCGCGCCTCTCCCGCCCCCTTCGACCACGTCGCCCTCGACCGCTTCACCGGCGGAGCGCGCGACGCTCTCAAGTTCGACGCCCTGGCCGCGCGCGGCGCCTCCTTCCAAGTCACCCTCGAGCTGCGCGCGAAACAGGCGCGGCGCCCCTGGATGGCCGGTCTCCTGCTCCTGGCCCTGGCCGATCTGCACCACGGCCTGGCGACAGTCGGCCACGGCGGCGCCAAGGGTCACGGTTGGATGAGGGTCGATGGCCGACCGCGAATCGACGGCATCGACGCGGGGCACCAGCAATGTGTCGACGCGCTCTGGAAGCGCCTCGGTCCGGCGTCCGCGCGGCAGCAGGAGGAGACACAATGAGCTGGAGAGCGTGGACCTGTGATTTGAAGGACGACCAGCTGAACACGCTGGTGGCAAGCGCGGCCTCCCCCGGCCAGTTCTCGACTGGAGCGGCAATCGGGTTCTTCGAGGGACCGACGCATTGCATCTTCGACCAGGCCCAGTCGGCTCCCCCATCCCACCAGCTCTGGTCCCAGCGGATCTTCGGCGAGCGGGGCGAGCTGGCGGCGCGGCGGCTCGACCACGAACGGGAAAGACCCTGGCGCGTGCGCTGGATCAGCACCAGCGAGCCCCCGAAGGCAGAGCACTGGAGCCATCCGGTGGAGCTGGGCGATCCCGACACCAGCCGGGCGCCCCTCTTCGGACGGGGCACGCCGCGGGGAGAGCTGCGTGAGGACCGATTCCGCGCCGCGTTGCCGGCGGGCGGAGCGCCGATCGCCGAGGGGACCGAGCTCTTCCTCGAGTGTGCCCGGCACCCCGCTCCGGGGGGCGCGTTGCTGCGTTGGAACAAAGTTGTCGCGTCGCATCAAGAGAAGGTTGGGAGCAATGGCTAGAACGCACCGCAATGGGCAGCGAAGGAACAACCGCCCCCAGCGCCCGCGCGCGATCCGGCCCTTCGTCCACCCCTACAACTTCATCCCGCTCCCCGAGCAGGGCCTCGGCGAGGCCGCGGAAGAGACCCCTTTCGCCCGCGCCCCCTTCCCCACCCATGCGCGCTACCTGAGCGGTCGCCATAGCGGCACCTTGACCTGCTCGCTGACGCTCGAGACGCACGCCTTTATCCCTCATCCACGCAAATGCGTGGCGAGCGAAGAGAACAACAAGGAACACAAAGAGCTCGGCTACTTCACCCTCGACCCGGTCGGCGAATGGGATCCGAACACCGACGACACAGTTCCGGCGCTGCCGGCCGGCAGTCTGCGCGGCATGGTGCGCTCCACCTTCGAGACGCTGACCCTCTCCTGCTTCTCGGTCTTCGATGGCGGGCGACTCGACTACCGGCTCGGGCGAGATCCCTCGAGCCGCGGCGGCGCTCGTTATCTGCCGGCACGGGTCGTCGAGCTGAAGCGTGAAGATGGCAGCTTCGAATGCAAGGTGGAGCTGCTCGAGGGGCGGAGCGCGGCTGACCGGGCGCGAAAAGTGCTTCCTGTAGCTTTGCTCTATGCATACAACGAAAGAGTGAGGTTCAAGGACCGCGACTGGCGATGGACCACGGGAAGACAGACGAAGCTCTTTCGTGGGATCACCGCGAGGAACGGCGAACCGGTCGCGGTCGCCCTGGGCGCAATGACACGCGCCAGAAAGGGCTACCAATACCGGCCGGTCGAAGATCTCGAACCCGCAGGCGATCACGCCAAACTGCACACCGCCGGATGCCGCCCCCGCGACATCCGCTTCGGGTACCTGGTGGTCACCGGCCCCAACATCGAGAACAAGCACCATGAGCGGGTCTTCTTCGATGCCGACGCCACGTGCAACACCGATTTCCAAATGTCGCCAGAAGACAGATACCAGGCGTTCCTCTCGGCCAGACCAACGACCACCAAGGTCGGCGCCCGAATCGTGGAGGAGGCCGATCAGATGCTCGCCGGCTACGCCGATCGCCACGAGAAGGACCTGAAAAGAGCCCAGAGGGCCCCGCGCAGGATCTCCAACGGCAAGCCACCCCACCTGAGCGATTTCGTCGGCGCCAAGAAGCTGCGCGAGGACGATCTGGTCTACGCCTTGATCGACGGCAACGGCACAATACAAGGCATCTACCCGGTCGCGATCCCGCGCATGACCCATCCCCAGGGGCGCGGCGATCTGCTGCACGAGGACTTCCACAAGTGTCGCGAACCGGAAGAGCTGTGCGCCGCCTGCCGGGTCTTCGGCTGGGTCCGCGGCGACGAGGTCGGGCGCAAGCACGAGCGGGACCAGGATCGCGACGATGCCGTGCGCGGCCACGTTCGCTTCAGCCATGGACTGCTCCAGGGCGCCTGGGGTGACCGGCCGGAGCGCCAATCGATCCGTTGCGAGCTGCCGATCCTCGGCAGTCCCAAGCCGACGACCACCGGCTTCTATCTGCGGGAGCGAAAAGGCGTCGCCAACGCCCGCAAGAGACGCTGGCCGCAAGCCTGCAACGCCCCCGGCGCCTTCCCGCCCGGTCATCCCATGTATCGTGCGGAGGAGAGTCGGCTGCGAGGCCGCAAGCACTACCGCCGGCGTGAGAAGATCGATCCCGGAAGCAACGATCCAACCCGGGACGGCCTGCGCCGTCCCGAGGGCGAGCCTGACAGCCAGAGCAGAACCGTCCACCTCCTGCCGCCGAGGCTCCAGTTCCGCTTCCACGTCCATTTCGACAACCTGAGCGGCCAGGAGCTCGGTGCCTTGCTGCAGTCGCTGGAGCTCGCCGAGAATGACGCGGCGGGCTGGCGCGCTCCGGCCGAAGGAGGATTCCGGCACGCCCTCGGCGCGGGCAAGCCGCTCGGCATGGGGGCGTGCCGCGTGCAGGTGCGGGAGATGCGCATCCATCACCGAGCAGAGAATCCCAGTGCTCGCTACAAGGTCGCGCCCTGGGGCGAGGGCGACGTCGAGCCTCCCGAGAAGCCAACGATCTCCGATCTTCGGAAGGAGCTCTTCGATGCCTGGTCGGCCGCGGAGAGGAAGTCCCCCGACCTGGGGGCAACCCGCGCCGCCTTCTGCGAGCTCTACGCGGCCACTCCACCGAACGCGCCGATCCACTACCCGCCCAATCCCATGGGGCGGTTCGACAAGAACTTCGAGTGGTTCGTGCAGAACAAGCGGGGGCGGAGGGAGCGCGTCGACGGCGATTGGGTCACGCACGGGGGCCTGTCTCGTTCCCTCGCAACCCCGACCGAAGAGCGCGAGGAAGAAGCGAAGCGGCTGCCGGTCGACCCGGTCGAAGAGCGCGCGGCCACTCGACGGGGGAGGTGATGGTGAAACAGTTGCTGCTCATGAGTGTGGGTCCGGTACAGGATTTCATCGCGACCGCCCGCACCTGTCAGGATCTCTGGTTCGGCTCCCGGCTGCTGAGCGACCTCTCCGAGACGGTCGCCCGATGCGCCGAATCCGAGACCGGATCGCCCGCGCTGATCTTCCCCGCGGATCTGACCCACGAAAGACCGGCGGTGGCGAACAAAGTGCTTATCGAGGTGGACGAAGGCTCGGCGGAATCGGTGGCGCAGGCATGTGAAGAGGCGCTCGGGGAACGCTTCGCGGAGATCGGGGAGCGGACGCTCTCGAAAGTGCGTCGTGAGCACCTGCTGGAGGATGTCGCTCGATCCCAGCTCATCGGGCTTCGCGAGTTCGACTGGACCGCGGTCGAGATCTCCGGATCGTACGAAGATGCCAGACTCGCGGCCGAAAGTTGGCTGGCGGCCACCAAGAACGCGCGGCCCTGGTCCCAACCCGCCTGGCCGACGGCCACGTCCGGCGGCGAAGGCATTCCCAAGTGTTCCATTTGCGGTGCCCGCGAATCGGTGCTGCGGGAAGACGCCTTCGACCTGGCCGCGGACGAGCTGTGGCGCGGATACCGGGCGGGAGAGGGCGAACGCCTCTGCGGGGTGGATCTGGTCAAGCGCTGGGGAGTCGACCCGAGCGTCGGGGATGCGCTCTTCGGCGATCGGCGACCCGTCTTTCACTCCACCTCGCATGTCGCTTCCGCGCCGCTCCTGGCGCGGATCGACGACTCCGCCCCGGCCGCGGTCGGCCGCTACCTCGGCGAGCTGGAGGTTCTCGGGCTCGACATCGATCTGCTGCGGATCAGGGTCCCGGGCGCGTCTCACGTCGAGCTTGGCGATCCTCTGCGCGGCGACAGGAGTCTGCGCGTTCCGCTCGCCGCCGCCCTCGATGCCCCAGCGCGACGCGGAATCGATGGTCGCATCTTCTACGAAGGGCAGCTCCGAGCCATGCTGCGGGAGGAGCGGACCGAGATCGCGCCACCCTTCGAGGAAGGCGACGTCGAGAAGGCGCGGCAGGCGCTGGCGGCGGTGCTGGGTGAGCTCGAAGTGACCGAGCCCTTCCCCTACTACGCATTCCTGCTCGCCGACGGCGACAAGATGGGGCAGGCGATCGAGACGATGGGGGAGGCCGATCGCCACCGCGCGCTCAGCGCACGACTCGAGGTCTTCTCGCGCACGACCCGCGACATCTTCGCGGGCCACCAGGGGAGCCTGATCTACGCCGGCGGTGACGACGTTCTGGGACTCGTGCCGGTGCATACCGCACTGCAGTGCGCGACCGAGCTCAAGGATCGATTCGAGACCGAGCTCGCGCCGGTTTTCGAGGCCGGCGAGGAGCGCCCGACCCTCAGCGTCGGCCTCGCCTTCGTTCACCACCTGGAACCGATGACCCGGGCGCGCGCCCTGGCCAGGCGCGCCGAGGATCTGGCCAAGCGCGGCCCCGACGGCACGCCGGCGCGGGCGCAACGCAACGCCCTCGGAATCGTCTACAGCCCGAGGAGCGGGGGCGAAATCAGCTGGAGATCTCAGTGGGGAGAAGGCGATCGATTGTGTCGCGGGTTGTGGGCCTGGGCGCGCCGCTATCTCGACGGCAGTCTGCCGCACGGCGCGCCCTTCGAGCTGGAGAACGCCCTCGCGCCTCTCCGCCTGGGGGACTCCTCGGAGACCGACGACGCAGTGGTCCGCGGTCTCGCGCGGCGGGTTCTGGGGCGCCGTCGCGATGCCGGGGATGCGCCGATCGACACGACCGCATTCGAGGATCGTATCGACGATCTCGAGGCCATTCAGTCACTGATCAGCGAGCTGCTCGTAGCGCGCCTGATGGCCCGTGCCTACGCGCAGGCGTGGGGCCCGCTGGAGACCGACGAGGAGGATGGCGAGTGACACTCTGGATCGCCGAGCCCCGAGACACGCTCGTGGTTCGTGACGGACGCCGTGAGTTCTCGGGCATGGGTCCGATGCGCTCGGTCGCCCTTCCCTGGCCGTCGACCACGGCCGGTTTCGTTCGCACCCGCGTCGGGCGCGACGAATCCGGGCGCTTTCGGTCGACCGTGGCCGAGGCGCGGGCGATCGAGGTGACCGGCGCCTGGCTGGCGCGTCTCGATGGCGAGGGCGAGGTCGATCAGTGGCTCTTTCCCGCCCCCCGCGACGCGCTCTGGGGCGCGGCGAAGAGCGGCACCCAGATGCGCCATCGTCTCGCGCCGGAGCCGGTTCCCGGCGGCATCACGACCAGCTGCAGGCTGCCGATGCTGCCTCGGCCACGCACCGAGCTCCCGGCCGGAAAACCGACGCCGGGCCCGGCGTTCTGGACCGGCGCGGAGCTGGCCGACTGGCTCGCCGATCCCACGGATGCCGCGGCGGTCGGCAGCTTCGGTCACGACGCCCTGCACGACGAAACCCGCATTCACGTCTCGATCGAGGCGCAAACCAGGACGGCAAAGGAAGGCGCTCTCTTCGGTGAGGTCGGCCTGCGCTTCGTGACACCCGAACGCCGTCGTCTGGCGGTCGGCTTCCGCTGTGATCACGCCGGCCTGCGCGGCGGCGCGGGAACGCTGGGGGGAGAGCGGCGTGTATCGTATCTAAGACAGACTTCCAGGCGCCTGCCGGCACTGCCCCAAGCGTTCCCCGGAGATCTGGTCCGCGTCGTCCTGCTGACCCCGGCCATCTTCGCGGATGGCTACCTGCCGGCGAGCGGAGCGCTCTCCGGAACCGCGGTGGTCGCCGCCTGTGTCGGCCGCCCCGAGCCGATCTCCGGCTGGTCCTTCGAGACGATCCGGGACGCCGAGGGGAAGCGCGTGCAGAAGGGGCCGAAGCCGGTGCGCTGGATGGCCCCGGCCGGCAGCGTCTACTGGGTGAAGCCCGCCGATCCCGTATCCTGGGCGGCCCGGCATCACCTCCAATGCGTCTCCGACGACACACAGGACCGCAAGGACGGTTTCGGCCTCGCGGCCGCGGGAGTGGGCTGATGCGGCGGACCAACGAGACACCGCGGAAGATGATCCGGCGCGACGGTCGGCCGTTGAAGCGACGCTTCGAAGTGATCTCTCCGGTGCATGACGGGGGCGTGGCCGCGGCAGGCGAGGCCGATCCCGTCACACCGGTGAGAACAGCGGCGATCCGTGGCCAGCTACGCTTCTGGTGGCGAGCCACCTGCGGCGTGGAGCGCGAA
Source organism: uncultured Gemmatimonadota bacterium (assembly GCA_964490075.1). Classification (GTDB taxonomy): domain Bacteria; genus CAZBBK01. The sequence continues at coordinate 15,004 of CAZBBK010000038.1, forward strand.
AGTGTCGCGGATATGCTGGCCGCGGAGACGCGGATCTGGGGCGCCGCCAGCAGCCCCGGCGCGGTCGCGCTCGCGATCACGGAACAGCCGGTCGCCAAGACGATGGAGCTGCCGGGCATCGGCGAGCCTCTCGGCTACGGCGGTTTCGGGTTGCGCACCTCGGCCGGGAAGCTCGGGATGTTCGAGGGAGAGTGCCAGCTGGTGCTGAGTGGCCCCGGGCTGGCGGACGCGGGAATCCGCGCGGAGGTGGAACGGGCGCTCGACGCGTGGTTGACTTTCGGAGGCATCGGCGGCCGCACCCGGCGGGGTTTTGGCGCCGTCGCGTCGGCCGAGGGAGAATGCGATCCGGAAGAGACACTGAGGCGCCTGCGGCCGGGCTCGACGCTGCCCGACACGCCGAGCCTGAGTGGAGCACGGCTGGTGCTGGCGCCGGGCCGCAGCAGCACCGGGCGGGCGGCGCAGCAGAAGGCTCTGAAGCTGATGATGGACTTCCGCCAGAAGCCGGGATTGGCGCGCCGGGAAGGCGGGAAGCGCCCGGGGCGGAGCTTCTGGCCGGAAGCCGACGCCATCCGCCGCATCGCCGATAACCACAAGAAAGGACATGAGCCGGAGCACCCGGTCCACCAGAAAGCCCCCCGCGCCGAGTTCGGGCTTCCGCTCATCATCCAGTTCAAAGACAAGGACCGAGGAGATCCACGGCAGCACGAGATCAAGCCGAAGGACTCGGAGCGGCTGGCGTCGCCGATTCTGCTTCGCCCGATCCGCATCAAGAAGAACAGCTACCGGGCGGCGGCCCTGCTCCTGGACGGCATCCGCGCCCGCGACCTCGCCCTGGAGACGAAGGGGGCGGGCCTCGAGGCCGGGCTCACGGAAGCCGAAGCCGCCCAGATCCGCCCTCTCGCCGGCAACGCCGATCCCCTGGACGCTTTCCTTGACTTCTTCTCACGTGGAGGCACTTGATGAATCTCCGATTGATGTTCGTTCACGCCCTCTCGCCGCTGCACGCCGGAACCGGGCAGTCGGTGGGGGCCATCGATCTCGCCATCGCCAGAGATCGCGCCACCTCGTTCCCGTACCTGCCGGGCAGCTCGATCAAGGGATCGCTGCGGGATCGCGCCGGCGGCGCCAACGACGAAGTCATGGTCTTCGGTCCCCCTACGCAGAAGGCCCATGAGCACGCCGGCGCGCTGATCGTCGGCGACGCCAACCTGCTCCTTCTTCCGGTCCGGTCGGTGCGCGGAACCTACGCGTGGGCGACCTCGCCGTACCTGCTAGCTCGCTACGCTCGCGACGCCGTGGAGGCTGGCCTGAGCCCGCCCCAGGTGCCGAAGGTCGAGTCGATCGACCGGGGCCTCGTCGCCGGCGGCACTTCGTTGGCGGACAATCAAAATCGGATCATCCTCGAAGATCTCGATTTCAAGGTCACGGCGGGCGACCAGGCAAATCAGTGGGCGGAGCACATCGCGAAGCTGCTCTTCCCCGGAAAAGCAGGAAAAGACGATCCGTGGCCGGAGCTCTTGAAGAAACGCTTCTGCATCCTGCACGACGACACCATGGTCTTCCTGGCCCGTCATGCGACCGATGTGGTGGCGCGGATCTCCATCGAAAACGACACCAAGACGGTCAAGAAGGGTGGGCTCTGGTATGAGGAGAGCCTGCCGGTCGAGACCATCCTGGTGGCGCTGATGGCAGCACAGGAGATCCCCGCGTCGAATGCAACCGCTACCGACGTGCTGAGGGCACTCGAGGGCTACAGCCGGGAGCCGCTGCAGCTGGGCGGAAACGCCACGGTTGGCCGGGGGCGCTGCCGCCTGGTGCTGGCGCGGGGGAACAACTGATGGCTACACGGCAACAACGATGGTCCAGCAAGGCGCTCGCCTGCGTCGAGGAGCGCCAGGCGGAGGGGCAAGCCAAGGACTTCGCGATCTCCAAGTACAAGACGCGCTGTCTCTCCACCCCCTCTCTCGTGCAACAGGCCGGCGTGGTTCAGGCGCTCGCCTTCATCATCTCGCGGGACCAAACCGGGCGCGACTTCGCCGACGATCTGGCCCAGACCTACGGCTTGAAGGACCGCGACGAGCTACTCAGGAAGGCCCAGAATGGTGGTCTCGGCGAGTACATGACACTGTCGGCCGACCTCATCTCGGTGGCGACATGGTTCCGGCGCTTCGCGCAATCGGAGCTCACGGCGGTCGAAGAGGACGACTCGTGAGATCCCGCCGAAGCGCCCTGGGTGGCGTCAAACCCACGGCCGATACGCACCGCGGCCTGTGGCTCGACCGTTTCCTGACCGAGCAGAGAAACGCCGATGGCTCCTCATCCGACGACACCAAGAGCGCGCGCCAGAACCTGATCGAGAGCTGCGAGGACCACCCCGCGCCCGACGGATATGGCCAGGCGCACCGGCGCTGGAAGAGCTCTTTCGGCGACGACGCAACGCTCGCTCTGGCGACCGCGCGGGGCCGCATCGCTCTCGGCCTCGGCCAGGCCACGCCCCTGGAGGTGGGGCTGACGCTCGACCACACCTGGGGAGTGCCGAAGCTGCCCGGCACGGCCCTCAAAGGCCTCGCGGCCGCCGCCGCCCGCCATCTGCTCGGCTCTCCCGAGTGGGACGTCGGCGGCGAAAGCTACGACACCCTCTTCGGGACCACCGAACAGGCCGGAGTCGTGGACTTCATGGATGCCTGGTGGGAGCCGTCGGATGATGGGGCGAGCACCCCCATCCACCTCGACGTCATGACGGTTCATCACGGCGACTACTACGCCCGCGCCGGGAAGACCGGCGAGACGCCGCCGCCGCTCGACACCGACAAGCCCAATCCGGTCTCTTTCGCCAGCGTCAGCGGGAGCTACCTCGTGGTGGTTCGGGGACCGGCCGAATGGCGCGAGGCGGCGCTCGCCCTGCTCTGGATCGGCCTGAAAGAGCTCGGGATCGGAGCCAAGACCAACGCCGGCTACGGCCGAATGAGCCTCGATGCGAGCAACTCCTTGATCGACGGGCTTCGCACGCAAGAGGAGCAGGCCGAAAAGCAGCGCAAGGAAGAGGAAGAAGAGCGGCGCAAACAGATCGAGGAGCAGCTCGCGGAGAAGGCCAAGAAGGCAGAAGCCGACGCCCGGGAGAGGCAGCGCATACGGGATCTTGCCAAGCTCGGGCACGAAAACTGCGGACACCTGATGCCCAGGCTCCTGGAGACCGAATCCGAGGAGCTCAGGAAGAAGGTGCTGCTACACGCCCGGGAGCTCGGACTCGAGTTCGTGAGGGGCCGCGAAGAGAAGGGCCTGCCCTGGGCCAAGGCAGTGATGGATGCATGGCCTGAGGAGGAACGTCCCAAACCGGCCCCCGTGGATCAGGAGCTGGCGAAAGTCCAATCGGCGGGAGAAGACGCCGAAGAGCTTCGCCGGCTCAAACAGCAATGCATGGAGGCGGAGGGCTGGTCGCCGGATGCCCGGGCCGCCCTGCTGGGCGCGCTCAAGAAGAAGTTCGGAGGCCGGCGGGTGAATCCCAAGAACAAGAGGCACTATACCGAGTTCAACGACTGGTACAAGAGCCAGAAGCGGTGAAGCTCGGCCTCGACGGGCCGGCTTGAGCAGCGCCCAATCGCACCCACTCCCCCACACGCACACCACGCTCGAGCTACCCTGCCCCCAGGATGCCCCGCCCCACCCCACCCGTCGACCCCGCCGACCTCGACCTCTACGCCCTGCTGGATCGTGTGCTGCACGCGGTTAGCACGCCGACGAGGCTCGAGATGCTGCGCGCCGGCCAAAAGCTCGGTCTGCTGATCGAGGTCCTGCTCGGGCATCCGCCGATCCGCGGTCGCAGCCGCCCGCGCGACTTCCCTTTCGCCCCCCACCAGGACGAAGCCCTCGAGATCGCGCGCCGACTGGCGGGCCGGGAGGTCTCGAGCGACAACATCAGGCGGGGGGGGCCGAGCTACAACCTCTACGATTGGCTCGTCGCCTGCGCCCTGCTCGGCTGTGGCGACGACGACGAGAAGCGCTGCCAAGACCGGATCTTCTATCTGCTGCAGCACTTGGAGCAGACACTCGGACTGCGGCGGAGCCTGTTTCGGGAACAGATCTGGGATCTCCTCGGGCTGTTCGACGCCCCGAACAGCCGCGATCGGGGAGAGGTGTTCACCGAGACCACCAAGACCGCGGTGGTGGCGGCGCTCCTGGCGCGCCATGCCGGCTTCGACCAGAGCAGCGATCAGCTGATCGACGAGCTCTGGGATGACAAGAAAGCACGCCGCTTCGTCCGCAATCAGCGCGACCGCCTGCGCGCGACCCGGCGTTGGCGGATCGACCTCAAGGCGGCCGGAGTCCAGGATTTCCTCGACGCATGTCGCCTGGTCTTCATTCGTCGCGGCGCCAGCACTTGGTCCGCGCAGACTCTGGCGCTGCTGCGCGACGACATCGCCTGGGGGCCGCTCGGGCACTGGCCCTTCAAGACCCGCCCCCGGCTCCTGATCGACTCCAACTCCGTGGTCAGCTTCTGGACCGAAAGCGCGGTCGCCGGCGAGGAGCTGGCGGCGGGAGTGCGCGATGCACTGGACCGAGCGCTCCAGGGATCAGAGGGCAGCGCGGTGGGGCTCGACAAGCGATATCCACTCCTGATGCCGTACCGGCGGGAAGCCTGGGAGATGTACGAGACACATCTCGGGGCCCCCGAGCGTTGCCTTGCGGAGTTGGGCACGGTGTTTCCTGACGTGAAAGTCCAGGCCCTTCCGATGTCGTTGGAACGACTCGCGATGCAGCGAGCTCGCTACCAACCGGAATACGAGGGCCACGACAACAGCTGGCGGACGGTCCGCTGCTTCGGGGGTACCGCAAGGTCGGTCGAGAGCGGTTCGACGCCGGACTGCAAGGGAAGACCGGGCGATCCAGCCCTGGCGTCTAGAATTCCCCCCTGGTACAAACGCAATCCGAGCTCCGACGAAAGCTACGGATGGGCGGCCTTCGCCTACTCCCTGGTCGGCCGGATCTACCGCCGAACCGCCGAGCGGGGGCTCGCGAGCATCGCTTTCCCCGACCGCAAAGACGGGCGCCTGCGCGACCTCAACGCCGCGCGCCGGCTGCGGGCAATCGACCGCAAGCTGGGCGGTGAGGGGCGCCTGGCTCTTTTGAAGCTGGACGGCGATCGCGTCGGAAAGGGCTTCGTAGAAAGACCGATGCTGCGGGCGCCGGCGCTCAGTGTCGGCATCGAGTCGGTGATGCTGGAGCGAGTGCAACGAGCAGTCCACACGATCTGCGCGGAGCATCGCGCGGATCTGGAAGGAGGGCTGCCGCTCGACCTGATCTACTTCGGCGGCGACGACCTGGAGCTGCGCGTTCCTGCGCTCCTGGTAGAGACTCTGCTCGAGGATTTCGCGACTCCACTGCCCACCGATCGCACGGCGCTCGGAGAGCTCTCGATCACCTGGTCGGCAGCCGCGATCGAGCTCGAATGCGCAACGGAACCCGGCGTACCGGCCGAGGAGATCGTGGCGGCGAGGAGAATCGGCGAGCTGCTCGAGCTGGCGAAGGCGCGCAGCCCTCTACGGGGCCGGCGGCAGGATGTGACGCCAACGATCGACGGATTGACCGGCGTGGTGGAATGGTCGCCACGCCAACATCATGAGCGCCTCTTCGGAATGCGCGCTCGGATCGGAAAGGCGACGGCCGAACCATGAAGACCGCAATGATCGTTCTAGCCAGCGAGCAGCTCTGGCCCAACCTGAGCGGGCTCGTGCACTGGCACGAAAACGAGGGCGGTGTCGACGCCCTGTTCATCTACCACACCGGCGACGAGAGACGATCCGAGGCGCCGGCCGGGCGCCTGAAGCGGCTCTGTAGAGCGGTCTACCCGGAGATCGAGGTCATCCTGCCCGAGAAGCCGTGTGGCATCGTACCGAGCGCGGTTCGGGCGCAGATTGGGAGCTGGCGGACCGGGCGTGGCGACGAGTGGCGGTGGGTCATCAACGCGACCGGAGGTGTCAAGTTGATGTTCGAGGGCGCCATGGCGTTCTGCTCGGAGGAGCGTTGCCAGGTGATCTATCGGGAGCTTTCCGGGCAGTGGTTCGAGCTGACGCGGACCACAGAGTTAGGGCATGTCGAGGCGGTCGAGATCGAGATCGATCCTGGAGTGACTGACGACGTCGAGGTCGACAGACTGATCGAGATGCAGTCCGACGCGCCGGCAGGGATGCGGTGGAATACGGCCAGGCCACGCCGGCTGCCGGTGGATCGCATCACCGAGACGGGCATAAGCAACGATTGGAACTGGGAGAAAGCGTTCCGGTCGGCCGGTATCGATCCCAGGGGGCGCCAGGGCGGACTGCTCTTCGAGGAGTACGTGGCTGCGGCATTGCGCCTGCTCGACGTGACCAACTGCAAGATCAACGCGGAGCTGCAGGGTGCGGTCGGCCAGGGCGCCCAGGCCGTCAGCGAGACCGACATCGTCGCCAACGCCGGCGGCCGCTTGCTGATGATCGACTGCAAGCTGCGCGAGGCCGATCAGGCCGGCGACACTCCATTGACCGATCAGATCAGCCGTGCGGCGAACTTGCAGCGTAGAATGGGCGGCTTGAGCGCGGCCTGTGCCCTGGTGCGGCCCAATCGGGAGTTTAGCGACCTGCACCGCCGCTATGCCGAGAGCGCCAGATTGACGGTCATCGACCGCGGCCAGGCCCCGAGCTTCTTCAGCGCCTTGGCGAAGTTCGTCGGCAGGAGGAACCCCGACGATCTGCCGCCAGAGCTGGCCGACGCGCAGGCCCGCCTGAACCGTGCGCACCGAGAGGGGAAGCTGATCTTCGGACGAATGAGCGCGGCCGCGCAGCTCGATCCGAAGCAGGCGAAGCAACTCGAGGAGGATGGGTTCCTGAACCTGATGCGCGCGGCCGATGCGACCATGGCGGAGCTCGAACAGGACTGGTTCTGCCACTCTTGGCGCGGGCGCTGGCACCTCTACTGGCAACCATCAGCGGCGGTCGATTCCAGCGATCCGCCTCGTGCGGTGTTGGAGAACATGCTCCGGAAAGAGCTGGGAAGAGCATGGGAGATCGGGGCCGAGCCCTCCAAGAAAGGCGCCTCCTGCTACGCCTCGATCATGCCGCGGCCAGGCTGCAAGGAGCCCGCTGCCGGAATCCGCCGCTTCCTCGAAAGCCGACGCGGCAAAACGCTCCTCCCCTGAGCCGCCCCGCCCCGGCCCCGTCCGCCGCCACTCAAGATACCGCCTCGATCACCCCCTGCGTACGCCGGCCGTCCTTCAGAAGCGCGACCCGATCCCCCGCGGCCTTGCCGGCCAGGGCCGCCCCCAGGGGGGCCGCGCGGCTCACGAACAAGACCGGACCGCGCGCTGAGTCGACCGGCTCGGAGTCGCCGACCGGCGACACGAAGTAGTGTCTCCAGATCGGCGAACCGGCGGAGTCGCCGTCCTCCAGCGCCACGGTCACCAGCGCACCGACCTTCACGCACTCCAGCTCGCGACGTAGATTCGGCGCGCTTTCCAGGTAGTCGCGGAGCAGCGCCAGATTCTGGCGCAGCTCGGCCACGCGCCTGGCCTGTCCGGCCGCCAGATTCTGCGCCTCTTCCTTGAAGGTGTCGTAGCGGGACTGCATCGCGCCCTTGTGCGCATTGGCGTCGCTCTGTGCGGAGCTGCGCCCCTCCTCGGCGCGCGCCAAGCGCTCCTGGTAGCGCTCGATGAAACGAGCCATCAGCTCGGGCTTGTCGACCTGTCCCCGTCTCTCGCTGCTCATGTCCTCGGCTCCTCGTTCAGGATGGGTTCTCCTCTCTCATGACAGGACGCCCGGCTTCCGAGGATGTGACGGTAAAGCTCCGGCCGCGCGTCACAAGGGCAAGCTCGGGTTCGTCGTTTCGGACATGAGTAGGGAAACACACGACCCGAATCGGCGCCAGGCGCCGCGCCATCCCTTCGTCGTGATCGAGGGCGTCGACGGCACCGGCAAGAGCACCGTCGCGGAGCTTCTCGCGAACGAGCTGCGCGGTATCTACTTCCGCACTCCGTCCGGACCCTACGCAACGCTGCGCCGGTTCGTGGACAAGGGCTTCGACCCGGCCATCCGCTTCCGCTTCTACCTGGAGGCGGTCGCACACGCGAGCAGCGAGATCCGCGCATTGATCGACCACCGCCCGGTGGTCTGTGATCGCTACCTGCGCTCCACCCTGGTGTACCACCGGGCCCTGGGCGCCTGCGTCGATCTCGAGCCTGAGCTGGAAGACGCCCTGATCATGCCCGACTTCGAGTTCGTCCTCACGGCGAGCTCCGGCGTTCGGAACGAACGTCTCGCGCGGCGCGACGACCGGGATGCATCGGACCGTCACATCGAGATGAACTCCACGTTCCTCGACCGCGCGCAAGAGGGCTTCCTCGCCGGTGAGATCGTCGCACTCGACACCAGCCGCACCGCGCCCCGAGAGCTGGTGAAGATGATGCTCGGGCAGATCCGTCAGCCTGCCTGCGCGAACGGAAGGGCGCTGCCGTGAGCGCCCGGGACCGGCCGAGACCTCTGCCGCTGCTCGATGCGCTGCACGTCGCCCGGCTCTGGGCCGCCGCCGGTGGCGCCAGAAGGGTCGAGCTCGGAGCCCTCGAGCCGCTGCTGTGGCGTGACGGCGGGCATCGTCCGGCCGACCTGGTGCGGGCGCTGCGCGACGAGAACTTCGACGTCAGCCTGACCACCAACGGAAGCCTGCTCGGACAGCACGCGAGCGATCTGGCCGCGGCGCGACTGTCGCTGGCCCGGGTCAGCTGGCACACTTGCGACCCGGCGCTGTTCCGAGAGATCGCCGGAATCGACTGCTACGACATGTTCCGCGAGGGCATCGACGCCGCGGCCCGCGCCCGGCTGCCGATGGCATTCAACCGTGTTCTGTTTCGCGGCCACACCGATGACCTGCCGCGCCAGCTCGACTTCGTCGAAGACCAGGGCGCCCGCCTCAAACTCTACGAGCTCATGTGGACACCGGAAATCGCGCACTGCTACTCCGACATCCACCAGAGAGTGATGCCGGTGATCGACCGCCACGTCGCTCCCAGGGCGATCGCGATCGATCGCATCGAGGATTCCATCGGACGAGCACGACTTCGCTACCGGCTTCGGCGCGGCGGCAGCGTGGAGATCAAGCTCGGAAACGAGGTCGACCGCGGCGTCGCGCCCTGCTCTCGCTGTCGCTCTCGCGGCGTCTGCGAGGAGGCATTCGGCGACTACCTTCGCGTCGAGGCGAATCTCCAGGCCTTCTTCTGCTACATGCGCAGGGATATCGGCTTCGATCTGAATCGGGTGCGCGACGCCGGCGAGCTGATCACCTCCCTGCGAGCGCACTTCGGAGAGGCGACCGAAGAGCTACTGCGCGCTTCCACCCTGCGCTACATCTTGATGCCGCGCTGCAACTTCAACTGCTACCTGCCCGGCACCAACCGCTCCTGGTGCCACAAGAGGGACGGCAACTACCGGTGGCCGCGGCGCGATGTGGCGGCCGCGCGGGTGCCGGTCGCGCAGGCCGCGACAGCTTTCCAACACGATCGTCAGGCCTCCTCCTCCTCGTCGATCGTCTCGCGAATGGCCTTGAGGCCACGGAAAACGTCCTGGCGGATGCCCGCCTCCTTGATCTTCCGTTCCCGCGGATCGGCGCCGAGATAGTCATCACCGTGCAGGACGGCCGCAACCTCCGCCGCGCTAAGATCTTGGAGATGAAAGAGCAACACTGTGTTCAGCTGCCGCCTGGCCACCTCGCCACGCCGCGCGAGCCTCGCCATCTCCCGCACGACACACGCCATCGAGGCGGAGGCCTCCAGTTGGCGCGCGACCTGCTCGTCCAGCAGCGAGCTCGGATCGATCAGCGTGTGGAAGGTCTGATGCTCCCCGTCGTCCTCTCCGTCCGGGCCATCGATCGATACCAAGCGAATGCGCGTCGGATCCTCGCCGGTCTCCAGCACTCTCCGGAGTCCGCGGAGATAGTCGGCCCGCACGCTCTTGCAGATCTTCTTCAGCCACGCGTAGAGCTCCCTCGGGGTCCGTGCGCGAAGGTCCGCCGCATAGCGAACGATCCTCTGCCACGCGTTCTGCACCAGGTCCTCGTGAATCCTCGCGCGCTCTTCGACCGGTCCCAGGTACACCCACGCACGCATCTGCGGGCTCACCGCATCGTGAAACATCGAGGCCCCCACCGCGTCCTGACCCGACTCGATATTCGCCACGAACCGGTGGAAGAGATCCAGAGTCGACACATCCTTGCCCATCGCCACACTCCCAGTTGCCTGCCGGGGTCCAACTCCGGCAGGGACATGAGAATGGCACAGTCAGAGCGGGCGTGCAAGAGATAAATGTCGTGTCTTCGGTGAGCGCCGTGGCGGGGGTGGACCAGGCCAACGAAGTCCAATCGCCTGTGCGTCGCCCCCTACAGATCGCGCGTCGCTCGAGAGCCCACGAGAGCGCCCGACGTCAACCCGACAACCCACCCGATCATGAATCCCACCGCGGCGCCGGGCGGCCCACCGATCGCGCCGATCGCGGCACCGCTGCCGCCGCCGCCGGTTGCGCCCGCCATCGCTCCGCCGCCGATCGCCGCTCCGCGGACTGTCGCGCGCACCAGCGTCTCCGGGCCTTGCGCCTCGATGTCGTGTTCGTGGTTGTGAGACATGAGCTCCGCCCCCCTTTCTTGATTCCGATCGGTCCGATCTCAGAGTGCCTCGCCACGGGGCGTGCGCTCTCCGGCCTACTGGCGACCCAGATCGGTGTGAATGTCACGCGCGGCCTCCGCCAGGTCCTTGGCGCCGGCCAGGACGGCCAGGGATGCCTCCACACCCAGCTTGAAGGCGGTCTTCAGAAGCTCCAGGCTCATCACTTTGCTCCTTTCGGCGGGCGCTCACCGGCCCTGATCCCGCACAGTGCGCAACGGTCCGGTTGCTCTCTTCTACCAGACGGCGGTCGTGCGGCAATGTGACAAGGAGGGGCTCAGAAAAATGCCCCTCACCCCCCACCCGGCTCCCCCCGCTCCACCGCCCGCCGCGCCGTGCGCACGTTGCGGCTGTAGTCGACGTTGGTCGGCTCCAGGCGCAGCGCGGCCTGGAAGTGCTCGAGCGCCTGGTCGGGGCGGCCCAGCCGTGCCAGGGCGACGCCGGCGCCGTTGTGGGCGATGGAGTCGCCGGGATCGAGTCGGGCGGCGCGCTGAAAGTACATCGCCGCCGCGGCGAAACGCCGCTGCTCCAGGAGTGCTTCGGCGAGCGCTCGCTGCGACTCGGCGCGCATGAAGCCCAGCTCGGCCGCGCGGTCGAGCAGCTCCGCGGCCTCGTCGACCGCCCCGCGCAGGGCCAGGATGGCGCCCAGGTTGAGCAGGATCTGTGGGCCGTCGGGGACCAGGGCGCGGGCGGAGCGCAGGGTCTCGATCGCCGCCTCGACTTGGTGGTTCTGGTAGTAGGCGATGCCCAGGTTGACCAGGGCGGGCACGTAGTCCGGCGAATGCTCGAGGCTGGCCCGGTAGTGCCCGATCGCCTGTTCCAGGTCGCCGCGGCGCGCGCTCACCAGACCGAGGTTGTTCCAGGCCTCGTAGTAGTCGGGCTTGATCGTGAGCGCGGTCTCGAAGTGTTGCTGGGCGGCGCCGAGGTCGCCGCGCCGGGTCTCGATCAAACCCAGCTCGCTGTGCGCGGCGAAGGCCCGAGGATTGCGCGTCAGAGTCGCTCGCCACAAGGTTTCGGCATCGGTGTAGTCGTGGGCCTGGCGCCAAGTCAGGAGCGCGGCCAGGGCGAGCGGTCCGGCCCAGGCGAGGGCGCGCCATGGGGAAGCGCGAAACCCTGTCGTCAAGAGCGCCGCCAATGGCACCAACACTCCGATGCTGGCCAGGTACTGAAAGTGGTCGGCCACGAACGCGAAGCGCATCGGGTAGAAGCTGACGAAGCCGAGCGCCGGGAAGAGGGTGCCGGCGAAGAAGAGCAGGGCCGCCAAGGGACCGCGGCCGAGCCGCCGCCGCGCCCCCCACAGCGCCGCCGTCAGCGCGACGAACGCGGTCGGGTACAGGTACTGCGACCAGGCGCCGGCGTCGATCGGCCAGAGCGGATAGAAGAAGGTCAAATCGCTCGGCACCACGAGCTTGCCGGCGTAGAACCAGAGCGCCCGACCGGCGATCAGGACGCGCTCGGCGAAGCTGAAGCTCCAGGCCGCCCCCTCGGCGCCGACGTGCTGCTGCTCGAGCCCCGCGGTCGCCAATCCGGCGGCCGCGCCGAGCGCCAGGAGCGGCGCCAGCCGCGCCACATCACCCCGGCCGATCCGCCCCTTCCGCCACCACAGCCCCACCGCCACCGCCGCCGGAAAGGAGGCCGTCACCGACTTGCTGAGCAGCGCGCAGCCGAAGAGTGCCGCCGCCGCTGCGTACAGCAGCCATCGGTTCGCCGGGCGCGTCCCCGGCTCCCCCCCCGCAGACTTCGCTCCAAAACCCTCGAAACGGCAGTAGCACAACGCAGCCACCAGATAGCACAGTCCCGACAACACGTTCTTGCGCTCGGTGATCCACGCCACCGACTCCACGTGCACCGGATGCACCGCGAAGAGCGCGGCCGCCAGCCAGGCCCCCGGCGTCCCCAGCCGCCGCAGCACCCGCCACAGCACCAGCGCCGCCCCCGCGTGCAGCAAGACGTTCACCACGTGGTAGCCGGCCGGATCCTCCCCCCACAACCGTCGCTCCAACCAGAACGAGGTGAAGACCAGGGGGTAGTACTGGGGCGAGGCCTTCCGGTCGAGCCAGATCGCCCGCAGCCCGCCCGGCTCGGTCAGAGTCGGATTCTCGGTCAGGTAGGAATCGTCGTCCCAGATGGTGCCGGCGCCGACCGCCGGCCAGTAGACCGCCAGCGTCAGCGCCACCAGCGCCAGGGCCGGAACGACTCGCCGCGCAATCGCCAACGATCGCCCCTTTCGCGATGGTTCCGGGCGTCCTCCGATCCCGGATCGACGCCTCGACGCGGCACGATAACACGGCGTCCCGCCCTCCCATCCCCAACCGCGCCCGACCGATCTGATACCCTGCTGCGCCCTCCTCACGTCCCGAGGAGATCTCGGCGCACCACGCTTCGACCACTCGAAGCGCGGCGCGGCTCACGACGACTACCAGGAGAATCTGATGACCAAGTTGTTCTCGACCCTCGCGTGCGCAGCTCTCGCTGCGGCTGCCGCTTCGCCTGCTCCCGCCCAGATGTCGTTTGGACTGGGCTCCGTCTCCGCGGGCCTGGCGCTCGTGTCGCCCGAGGATATCGATGGCACCTTCGGCATCACGCTGGGCGCCGAGGTCGGCACCATCCTGGAGAATCTCGATGCCCGCGCCGACCTGATCTGGTGGAGCACCAGCGAGGGCACGACGGGGGCCTAGGCGTCGTTCCGCGACATCGGCATTCTGCCCGGCGTCCGCTATCACTTCTCCATGGGCGAAGACGTGCCCATCACGCCTTTCGCCGACGGCGGTCTCGGCATCCACCTGTTCAAGGCCGAGGTCGATACCTTTCTGGGGTCGGTCAGCGACACCACGACCGAGATCGGGATCTTCTTCGGTGGAGGCGCCGCTTACGAGATCAGCGACACGATGACCCTGGCCGGCATCGCCCGGTTCAACCTCATGGACGTCAACTTCATCACGTTCGGCGCCGAGATCTCCATCGATCTGTAAAGGGCGCGTGCGACCCATGGGAGCGGTGATCCGCGAGCTCGGACCGGACGACGATCTGGAAGCCCTCACCGAGCTGCTGCACCGCGCCTACGCCGGTCTGGCGCGCCGGAACCTGCTTTACGTCGCTACCCACCAGAGCGTCGCCGTCACCCGCAGCCGGATCTCCAAGGGCACCTGCTTCGTCGCCGAGCTCGACGGCCGCCTCGCCGGCACGCTGACCTACGTCGACCCCGCGCGCACTGCCGGCTGCGAGGTCTACGACCGCCCCGGAGTCGCCAGCTTCCACCAGTTCGGGGTCGAGCCGGCCTTGCAGGGCCGCGGTATCGGCGACCTCCTCCTGGCGCGCGCCGGGCAGGCCGCGCGCGCCGACGGTGCCCGCGCCCTGGCCCTCGACACCGCCGAGCCCGCCCGCCAACTGATCGCCATGTATCGGCGCCGCGGCTACCGCGTCGAAGGGCATGCGGACTGGCCGGAGACCAACTACCGCAGTGTCATCATGGTGCGCTCGCTGGAGCCATAGACGCCCAGGTCATCCGCGACGCCGCGTCATCCCTTACGATGAGCCTGAGCCCCCGCGGCCAAGACGACCCCGGAAGACCCAAGAGCACGCGGCATTCTCTGCTTACGATGTAGGTACCGGTTCCCCGCACCCCACTCCCGGAGGCAGCATGAAGCTCCGTTCCGCCCTGCCCTGCGCCCTTCTTCTCCTCTCCGTCCTCCTCGCGCCCCGCGTCGCGCACGCCGGCGCCCTCGATCCCGATCTGGAGATGCGCCTTCGAGCCGCGTCGCCGAGCACCGAGTTCCGCGTGATCGCGATGCTCGAGGACCGCCCCGACGTCACGACCCAGGCCCGGCGCCTCTACCGCGAGGGCTGGGACCCGGCCGCGCGCCACGAACAGGTGGTGCGCACCCTGCAGCGAGCCGCCGCTCGCTCCCAGGGCCCCCTGCTGCGCCGGCTGCACGAGAGCAAGAGGCGCGGCGCGGTGAGCGCGATCACGCCGCTGTGGATCGTCAACGCCGTCGCCTTCGAGGGATTGCCGGGCGCCATTCGAGCCGCCTCACGCGCGGCCGGCGTCGACCAGATCGTCGAGGATTCGCCGATCGCCCTGGAGGAGCCGGTCGAGATGCAGCCCGACGCGCCGCGCGTCCAGTCCCACGAGTGGGGGCTCGACATGATCCGCGCCCCCGAGGTCTGGGCGCTGGGCTACTTCGGTGCCGGCCGGGTGGTCTGCAACCTCGACACCGGTGTGGAGGGCGACCATCCGGCCCTGGCCGACAAGTGGCGCGGCGTCGATGGGGGGGATTGGCGCCATCACTGGTTCGATCCCAGCACCGGCTCCAGCTTCCCGATCGACGACAGCTACCACGGCACCCACACCATGGGAACCATGGTCGCCGCCGAAGTCGGCGACACGGTCGGCGTCGCACCCGGCGCCCAGTGGATCGCCGCCCTCACCATCGGCGGGTCCGGCGACTTCGTCTCCAAGTCGCTGCAGGCCTTCGAGTGGGCCACCGATCCCGACGGCGACCCCGGCACCCCCGACTATCCGGACGTGATCAGCAACTCCTGGACCGACCTGCAGCCCCGGTGCCTGTCCACCTTCCACCAGGCGATCGACAACGCCGAGGCGGCCGGGGCGGCGGTGGTGTTCAGCGCCGGCAACTCCGGCCCCGGATCGGAGAGCATCACCTCCCCGAAGAACCGCGCCACCACCCCGGTCAACATCTTCGCCACCGGCGCTCTGCAGAGCAACGAGCAGATCGCGTCGTTCTCCTCGCGCGGCCCTTCTTACTGCGACCACGTGACGATCAAGCCGGAGGCGACCGCCCCCGGCGACGACGTGCGCTCGACCATGCCCTCCGGCTACGGACTGCTCTCGGGAACCTCGATGGCCGCTCCGCACGTGGCGGGAGCCGTGGCGATCTTGAAGGAGGTCAATCCCTCCCTCGACCCCGAGACCGTCAAGACGATTCTGATCGAAACCGCACGCGACGCCGGCAGCCCGGGAGAAGACAACACTTACGGCAACGGCATCATCGATCTGTACGAGGCCTTTCTGGCCGCCGCGACCGGCTACGGCACCCTGGCCGGCCAAGTGCAGGACGCTGCCAGCGGGGCTCCCCTGTCGGCCGCGATCGAGGTGGTCGGCACTCCGCGCCGCACCCGCGCCGGTGAAGACGGGCTGTTCATCCTGCCGCTTCCCGCCGACTCCACCTTCGACATTGTCGCCACCTACTTCGGCTACCTGCCGGCCGAGTTTCAGGTCGAGCTCGCCCCCGGCGACACTCTGCGGAAGCTCGTCGCGATGGACGCGGCCGCCACCGGCGGCATCGCCGGCATCGTGCGCGACGAAGGCGCGGTGCCGGTAGTGGGCGCCGAGGTCGCGCTGCTCGATACGCCTCTGCCGAGCGTCTACACCGACGCCTTCGGGGCCTTCACGATCGACGCCGCGCCGGCCGACTCCACCTACCGTCTCGGCGCCGAGGCATGCGGGCTGCTGCCCGGAGGCCGCCTGGTCACGGTGCTGGCCGGGCAGGTCGCCGACGGCGACCTGACGCTGAGCGAGCTGAGCGCCGACGACATGGAATCGGGCGAGAACGGCTGGACCCACGCCGCGGTCACACCGGGCTACCTCGACGAATGGCACCTGTCGCAGCAACGCAACCACACTCCCGGTGGCGACACTTCGTGGAAATGTGGCGACACCGGTTTCGGCGACTACGAGGATCTGGTCGACGCCGGCCTGGTGACGCACTGTCTCGACCTGCGTCCGGGCAGCACGCTGCGTTTCTGGCACTGGATCGACGCGGAGATCGAGACCGCCACCGAGGCCTGGGACGGCGGAATCGTCGAGATCTCGAGCGACGGCGAGAGCTTCGATCAGATCACGCCCGAGGGCGGCTACCCCTACACCATCGTCGACAACCCAGCCTCGCCCTTCGAGCCGGGCACACCCTGCTTCAGCGGCAGTCACGACTGGCGGCAGGAGTCCTTCGATCTTTCCGCCTACGCCGGCGAGGCCTATGTGCGTTTCCGCTTCGGCACCGACGGCTACGTGACCGAGGAGGGCTGGTACATCGACGACCTGACGCTCGACAGCGACCGCCCCGACGTCTCGATCGCCGTGCTCGGAGCGCCGGCCACGGTATCTCCCGGAGAGCTCGCCGAGTGGGATCTGACCGTCTCCAACAACACAGCACTGCCCCAGACCGTCGACGTCTGGCTGCATATCGACGGCAATGGCGTCGAAGGGGCGCGAGTGCTGGTCAGCGACATCACGCTGCTCGCGGGCCAGTCGGGCACGCGCGGCGTGCGGCTGCTGGTGCCGCCGATCACGCCCGAGGGTGTCTACACGGTCGAGAGCACCGTCGGGATCTTCCCCGATGAGCCCTACGATCTCGACCGACGCACGGTGGAGGTGACGGCTGGCCGCTGAGGGTCCGCGCCGGCGTGCATTTCGCGGCCGACCGCGGAGAAGTCGACTTCACTCCGATCGCCCACACGGAGAGCACCATGAAGATCGAAGTGCGACAACTGAGTCCGCTCCGCGTGGCCTTCCTGCGCCACGTCGGCCCCTACGACGAGGTCGGGAAGACTTGGGAAGGGCTGTGCGATTGGGCCGGAGAACACTGTCTCTTCGGTCCCGACGTGCAGCTCTTCGGCGCCTCCTACGACGACCCCGAGATCACTCCGGCCGACAAGCTGCGCTACGATGCCTGCCTGACCGTCTCTGATAGCGTCACCGGCGAGGGTGAGATCGGCGTGCAGACGATCGGTGGCGGCGAGTACGCGGTGGCCTTGCACGAGGGGCCCTACTCCTCGCTGACGGAGACCTACGCCGAGATCTTCGGCCGCTGGCTCCCCGGCACCGGGCGCGAGCCGGGGCCGGCCCCGTGCCTGGAGTTCTACCTGAACGATCCCGACTCCACCGTGCCGGAAGATCTGTTCACAGAAGTGTGGGTGCCGATTCTCTCTCCGCGCGATTCAGTCTGAGTCTCCTAAGGAGCCCAGAAATCATGTCTCCAGCGAAATCACCGGCGCCGAATCAGGGGACGGGCGTCCCCAAGATCGACCTCTTCAAGCTGCACAAGGACGACTACGTCAAGCCCAAGAAGCCGGCACTGATCGAGGTGGCGCCGGCCCGCTATCTGGCGGTCGATGGCGTCGGGGCCCCCGGCGGCGAGAGCTTCGGAGAGCGCATCGGCGCGCTCTACGGCATGGCCTATACGATCAAGTTCACCAGCAAGTTCGCGGGCCGCGACTTCGCCGTTTGCAGGCTCGAGGCGCTCTATGGGGTCGACGGGCAAGGCAGCGCATTCGCCGAGCTGCCGCAGGACGAATGGCGCTGGCGCATGCTGATCCGCCTGCCCGAGTTCATCGGCGACACCGACCTGGAGGCCGCCCGCGCCACGCTGCGGGAGAAGCAGAAGCCGGGGGACTTCGACGCAGTGCGCTTGCAGGCGATCGATGAGAGCCTCTGCGTGCAGATGCTGCACCTCGGCCCCTACGAGGAGGAGCACGAGACGATCGCCCAGATGGATGCATTCGGGGCGCCGAGCAGAGCCTCGAGCCCCACCTCTGGCACCACGACATCTACCTGAGCGATCCCCGCCGCGTGCCGCCCGAGCGGCTCAAGACGATTCTGCGCCGGCCGGTGGTGAAAAGGCACGGCCACACTGCCTGACTTTGATGTCCACTTCCCGGTAGACAGGTTCGAGGGGGGCGGCGATCGTGGAGGGCATGCTCACGAAAACGCAGCTCTCGCACGCTGAGATGTACCAGGCCTTGGTGAAGCGCGACGCGGCCTATGAAGGGCTTGTTATCGTCGCCGTGCGCACCACCGGCATCTTCTGTCGGCCCACCTGTCCGGCCCGCAAACCGGCGCGCAAGAACGTGGAGTTCTACCGGTCCGTGTCACGGGCGCTCTTCGCCGGCTACCGGCCCTGCAAGCGCTGCCATCCCCTGGAGCCGGCGGGACAGGCGCCGGATTGGCTGCGCGGGCTGCTCGAGGCGCTCGAGCGCGACCCCGGCCGGCGCTGGCGCGACGCCGATCTACGCGCCGCCGGGCTCGACCCGACGCGCGTGCGTCGCTGGTTCAAGACCCACCACGACATGACCTTTCACTCCTACCAACGGGCCCGCCGGCTCGGCCGGGCCCTGGGCCAACTCTCGTTGGGAGCCGATATCTTGGACACCGCCTATCGCAACGGATACCAATCCCTGAGCGGCTTCAACGACGCGCTGCGGCGCCTTGCGGGCGACTCACCCGGCCGCAGCCGCGACGCCTCGCTCGTGCACCTGACACGCATCCCTTCGCCTCTGGGCCCCTTGGTCATCGGCGCCACCGACCAGGCCCTGTGCCTTCTGGAGTTCGCCGACCGGCCGATGCTCGAAACCCAGCTGAAGCGGATCCGCAAGGTGCTCGGTGCGGTCATCGTGCCCGGAGAAACCGAGATCACCGGCCTGGCGGCGGAGCAGATCGAGCTCTACTTCCGGGGCTCGTTGCGGGAGCTCACGGTTCCCCTGCGCACCGCCGGCACCGCCTTCCAGGAGAACGTCTGGGGCGAGCTGCGCACCATCGGCTATGGCGAAACCCGCAGCTACAGCGAGCAAGCCCGCCGCCTCGGCCGGCCGCGGGCGGTGCGGGCGGTGGCCCGGGCCAACGGCGACAACCGCATCGCCATCATCATTCCCTGCCACCGAGTGATCGGCGCCGACGGCAATCTCACCGGCTACGGCGGTGGCTTGTGGCGCAAGCGTTGGTTGTTGGAGCTCGAATCGGGGCGGCCACAGGAGTCCCGCCCCGAGTCGATCAGCGCTCATTCCTCCTTTTCGAGATCAAACCCAGAGCTCGACCAGACCCGCCAGGGGTCGCCGCCCAGGTAGACCTCGTAACGATACTCGCCGGCGGGGGCGACACCGGGCACCGATCCTTCCTCATCGGCGTCGCCGGTTGCTCCCGCGGGCAGCGTCAGCCCGGGACGAGATTCGATTCCGCCGATCACGCGCCCTCCTGGAAGTGTCGCTTCGGACCAGAGATCGACGGTCACCGGGGTCAGCAGGCCGTTGGTGACGGCAACATTGTAGCGCACGGTTCCGCCTTGCGCAGGCACCACGACCGGCGCATCGTAGGGGGTTGCGCTCACCACCACGTCGCTGGGTAGGGGGTCGGCAGTGTAGAGGATCGCGCAACGATCGTCGATCGGGGCCACGTTTTCATCGTAGAGCCCATCGAAAGCGAGCTGCAAGCCGATCGTCTCGTTCTCGTTTTCGATCCCGAAGGTGGCCCCACCGGGGTCGGTCACCTGGTCGTAGAGACAGACCACGAAGCCGTCGCCGGTCGCCGTCGGATGGTGCGCGGGATCGAGCAGGATCACCTCGAAGGTCTCGCGCACGTCGCTGGAGCCATAGTGGGCGATGTTGAACCACTCGACGATGAACCAACCTCCCGCGCTGTCGTGGTAGGTACAGATCTCGGTTCCCCCGTAGGCAGGGTTCAGGTCGGTCCAGAAGGCGGCGATCATGGCCGCGGGACCATCTGAATTCGGGATGGCCGAATTGGTGTAGTCGGTCGACGTGGTCGAGCCCATCGCCAGCCAGCCGTTCGGACTGATGGTGATCTGCTGGTAATCCTGCCCGTAGTAACGGAACGAGAATGGAAGCGACAGTTGCACGGGGTTATCGTCTGAAGTGGGGCCGTTGAGGACTCCCGGTCCCCCACGCGCGGGCGCGATCTCGGTCCATTGATGCAGGGGACCGGGGCGATCCGGTGTATCGCAAGCGAGATAGCCGTAGCTGTCGGGGCCGGTCGGCTCGGCGAAAGGATCACCGACCATGAACGATACCCTGAGATCGGTCTCGATTCCGCCGTCCGCGCTCACCGAGAGTTCGAGCTCGACCACGTGACCGATCAGACAATCGGCGTCGATATCGAGCTCGAAGGGGGGCGAGCCAGCGCCGCTCTCGAAGCTGTCGAGATCGGGGAAGTCGGCCGATGCTTGGGTGAT
Organism: uncultured Gemmatimonadota bacterium; assembly: GCA_964490075.1. Lineage (GTDB taxonomy): Bacteria > CAZBBK01. The sequence goes on from CAZBBK010000038.1 coordinate 35,659, forward strand.
CTCGACCAGGGTGTCGGATGTCGACAGGGCGCCCGAGATGCCGGTGGCGATCTCGCCACCCACGTTGACCAGGGTCACCTCCAGCGAGCCGCTCTCGCCCGGATCGATCTTGCCGTCGTTGTTGCCGCCGATATCATCACTCTCGGCGCCGGCGAGCAACAGAAAAGGCCCCGAGGCGGTGGGCCAAAGGGTCGTCACCGCACCGACCCCGGCCGGGTAGTCGTCGTACTGCGGATCCTCGTCCGACTGATCGTGGGCCTCGGCGTAGACGAACGCTTCCTCCATGGAGACCACGCCGTCGGAGTTGGCATCGGCGTCGACCGGCACGCCATAGGCGTCCTCGCCCATCACCGCCGCGGTCCAGTGAAACACATAGGTGTCGTAGACATAGTCGGGCGGCATCGCCCAGGAGTACTCGTCGTGGCGACAGGCCGAAGAGGCGATGCGCGGTCCCGGCGGCACCACCACGTCGTCCAGGAATCCGCCCGAGAAGCAGGGCTCGAAAGTCTGGATGATCTTGCACTGGGGCAGTGCGTCGAGCAACGACGCAAAATGTGAGTCGGTCAGCTCGTCGCCGTCCCAGAGATTGAAGTAGGTGTTCCAGCCGCCGTTCGAGCCGCCGTGGTCGGTGGTGAAGACGAAGAGCTTGTCCTGTGGCGTGAGGATCGTCGCGAGCTGCGCGAAGACCGCGTCGACCGACGCCAGGTCGCAAGGGAACATGATGTCGTCGTCGCCGTCGCCGTCGAGATCCGGGTGCGAGTTCTCGCCGTTCGACTGGTCGACCGCCGGATCGAGCCCATCCGAACAGAGCACGATGATGCGTTCGTCGGCAAAGCCGTAGACCGCGTTCAAGGCCACGTAGATGTTGGACAGGTCGTTCCAGTAGCGCACGTGGTTGCTCGAGCGCGAGGCGCCGCCGTTCATCAGCACCGCCCAGCGATGGGGGTCGTCGGGCACGGTGTGCAACGCCGGAGACCGCGAGCGCCGGTTGCGCGCCGCATCCAAGATGCGCCCGATCTCGGTCTCGACGGGCCGATAGTCGGCGTCGTTGCGCGGCGGCTGGTCGGCTACGACCACGTCACCCAGCTCACCGCCGGCGGCCACGAAGGCGTAGCGCACCGGATGCGAGAAGTTGGCGCTCGGGTGGTCGTCGATGAAGACCACGGTCCCCGGGGCGGGGGCGACCAGCAGGAGCTCTTTCAGGCTCCAGATCTCCGTCCCCGCCGCCACCGGTCCCCACACCTGCAGCACCACTCCGTCCCTGCCCTCGGGGAGCAAGGCCGCCTCGACCGTTGCGACGATGGTCTCGACGCGTTTTGGACCGTGCTCGGCCACCGCCGCGGTTCCCAGAAGGAGAATCGATGCCAAGATCGAGATGCTCATGCTTCACCATCCACTTCGGCCCTTGTTCGATGCGCCGAGCGTCGAGCTTCCGTCTCGCGAGGCCGCCAGGGCGCTTACTCTTGAGCCTAACGCGCAATTCTCACCGCTCCTACTGGTGCCGCCCACAAGTCGACCGAAAGCCGGTCGATGGCAGGCGCGGTTCCACGCTTTCAGGAAACCGCTCGATGAAGAACTCGTTGATCGCGTGCGCCGCCGCCCTGCTCGCGGCGAGCGTCTCGGTTCCGGCGCTGGCGGACGGCCCGGCGCCCGGAACCCCAGCTCCCGACTTCACCTTGCACGACGTGAGCTACGTCGACCACAGTCTCTCGGACTTCCGCGGCAAGGTGATCATGCTCAACTTCTGGGCCTCATGGTGAAGCTCGTGCCGTGCGGAGTTGCCGCACCTCGAAGATATCGCCACTGAATACGCCGAGCGGGGAGTCGTGGTGATCGCTCCCAACTACAAGGAGAGCCACTCCATCGTCCAGAGCTACCAGGACCTGTATCCCAATATCCTGATGTTGGAGGACACCGACGGAACCGCCTACGGCCTCTATCGTTACACGGGGTACATCCCGCTGAACTACGTGATCGACCACGACCTGTGGCAGACCGTCGACTACCGGATGGAGGGCTACAACGACCAAGTCATCAGGAGCCACATCGACGGCCTGCTCTCCGACGTGGTCGCGACCATCACGGCCGATTCCGAGACCTACTCCCCGGGCGGCAACCTGGGCTTCGATCTCCACTACCACAACTGGGGCGCCGCCACCCACTCGGTCTACACCACACTCGACGTCAAGCTCCCCGAGGGCGGCTACCTCAACGTCGAGACTTCGGAGCTCTCGCTCGATCCCGGCGAGACCGTCACCCTGCGTCAAGATCTGACGATCCCAGGCGCGGCGCCGCTCGACTCCTACGTGATGCGGATCCGCCTCGGTTTGCCTCCCAACGACATGTGGAGCTCCGACTACTTCGACTTCGAGCTGGTTCCCTGAGTGCGATCCGGAGCCCCTCGGCGACCGGGGGGTTCCGGAGTCTACGTCACATCCAACACCGCCGCCTCGAGCCCCCGCCCGCGGCGCACCTCGACCACCGGCGCGCCGGCGTCGAGCAAGAGCCGCAGCAGGGCGGGGATCATCGTCTCGGCCGGCGCCTGCTGCGGATCGAAACCGACCACGAAGCTCCGCTCGCCGGGCCGCCAATCGACCGCAATGACGTGTTTCTGCTGCGTCATCGCCCGCCGCGCCGCATCCGCCCGGCCCCCTGACTCTCCCGCCTCGTCCCACCCCGCGGCGATCACGAAGCTGACCTCGGCGTGGGCCGCGGTGAGAACGCTCATCGTCCCCTCCTGCACCACCCGCCCCTCCCGCAGAATCGCCGCGCAGTCGCAGAGCGTCTCCAGCTCCGCCAGGTTGTGGCTCGAGATCAGGATCGTGGCCTTCCCGCGCAGCGCACCGATCCGGCGCCGCACCAGAGCCGCCGACTTCGGATCGAGGCTGTCGGTCGGCTCGTCGAGCAGCACCAGCTCCGGCTCGCCGAGAAAGGCCTGGGCCAGAGCCACTCGCCGGGCCAGCCCGTGGCTCAGGGTGCCGATCCGGGTCGCCTCGGCGGTCTCCATGCCGGTCTTCTCGAGCGCGTCATGGGCCGCCGCGCGCGCGTCATGCGCCCTCATCGCGAGCAGTCGAGCGCAGTCTCTCAGGTAGCGGCCGACCGTCTCGTGCGGTGGCAAAGCCGCTCCCTGCGGCAGCACCCCGATGCGGCCGAGCAGCCGCTTCCGATCCCGCGGCAAGAGCGCCCCCAGAACCGCCACCTCCCCCGCATCGACCCCCAGAAAACCGGCCAGCACCCCCAGCAGCGTGGTCTTGCCGGCCCCATTCGGACCGATCACCCCGTAGACCGATCCGCGCTCCACCCGCAGGTCGAGTCCGGCCAGCGCCCGCACCGACCCGAAGCGCTTCTCGACCCCACGCACGTCGATCGCCGCGTCAGACATCGCGCCTCCCGAGCGCCCACGCCGCCAGCCCCGCCAACACGCCGCAGAAGGCGACATGAACCGCCGCCCCGCGCGCCACCTGCCCCGGAATCACCAGGCTGCGCCACTGCACATAGGGCGAGAGCCGCGCCAGATCCACCCCGCCCAGGTCAGGACCCAGGAGCCAGATCAGCGCCCATCCCACCAGCGACACCACCCCGAGCAAGAGCGCCGCGCCGCCCGTCGTCGCCACGCTCGAGATCGCACAGGCCGCGCAGACGAAGACCGCGCCGAAGAGCAGCCCGAGGCACCAGTAGCGCCCCACCACCAACCCCGTCACGACCCAGCCGGGCGCCAGTCCGCGCAGCTCCCCGAGCGCCACCATGAGCGCGCCGCAGATCGCCGTCAGCAACCCGAGCACAGCGATCTGTCCCAGCATCTTGCCGGCCAGGTAGCTGCCACGCCCGCAGCGCGTCAGAGCGAAGCGAATCGCCCCGCTCTGGATATCCCCGGCGATCGCGTCCGACGCGATCAGCGTCGCGAGCAAAGGCAGCGACAGATAGGAGACCACCAGAAAGAAGAGCGCCACCGGCGGCGTAGTCACCAGCGCCGCCGCCAGCTCTCCCCCGGCCCCGCCCCCCAGTAGATCGACGAAGGAGATCGACTCCTCGCCCGCCCCGCCGCCCAAGGTCGCCACCGACACCCGCAGCGCCCCCTCCGCGCCCGCCGCGATCCGCGCCAGCAGGTTGCCCCAGAACAGGTAGAAGCCGACGTAGAGCACCGCCAGCACCACTCCGCGCCGGCCGCGCAGCACCCGCCGCAGCTCCGCCCCGGCAATCACGGCAATGCTGCGGGCGCGCACTGTCATCACCCGGACGCTACAGGATTCCCGGCTTGCCCTGGGCGAAGCGCCGGAACTCCGTCGCCAACAGGTCGATATGCTCTTCCTCTTCCGCCTCGAGCTCCTGGTAGAGGGTATGAGTCGCCGACTCCGGATCGAACTTCTCCCGCTCCGCGGCGAAGAAGTCGCGCGCCCGCTCCTCCAGGTGGATCGCCAGCTTCAGCACGTCGACCCCGTCGTTCACCGGCTCGTCGAAGCCGGCGTAGACCGCCGCCTGGGCCGTGGTCATCCGCTTTCCCTCCACGCTCTTGGGCGGACCGACGTGGTAGCGGTGGGCCAGCGTCTCGACGTGCTCGCGCTCCATCTCCGCCAGGCGCCGGAAGAGCTCGCGCAGCTCGCCATCCTCCACCTCTTCGGCATGGCTCTCGTAGAAATGAGCCGCCCCGAGCTCGATCTCGAAGGCCTGGCGCACCGCCCGGCGCGCCTCGTCGTCCTCCAGGTCGCCCACGTCCTCCACCACCATGTGGCCGTTGCAGGCCGGGCACAGTCCCCAGGGGAAGGCGAAGCCTTCGTAGACCTTCTTGCAGCTCTCGCAGTGCCAGGTCAGCTCGGTGTCGGCGCAGCAGACGTAGGTCTCGCGCCCCTCGATCGGGCGATGGCAGCGGCTGCACAGGAACTCCACTTTGTGCTCGTCGACCGCCGCGGCCTCCTCGACATCTTCTTCCGCCTGCGGCCACTCCCAGCGCTCGAGATAGTCGGCGATCGCCGCCGCCGCCCGCCGCCCGGCCCCCATCGCCAAGATCACCGTCGCACCACCGGTCACGATGTCGCCCCCGGCGAACACCCCCTCGATGTTGGTGGCCTGGGTTTCGGGGTCGGCCACGATGTAGCCGTTGCCGCGCGTCTTCAGGTCGGGCGTCGATTGGGCGATGATCGGGTTGGCACGGGTGCCGAGCGCGTAGATCACCGTGTCGCATTCGATCGTCTCGATCTCGCCCTCGACCGCCCGCGGCCGGCGCCGCCCGGAGTCGTCCGGCTCGCCGAGCTCCATCACCTGGCAGCGCATCGACCGCACGTCGCCCTCGTGGTTGGTCACGATCTCGACCGGGCCGCGCAGCCAGTGGAAGTGGATCCCCTCTTCCTTGGCATGACGCAGCTCCTCGAGGCGCGCCGGCACCTCGGCCTCGGTGCGCCGGTAGACGCAGTGCACCGACTCGGCCCCCAGCCGCACCGCCACCCGCAAGCAATCCATCGCCGTGTTGCCGGCGCCGATCACCACCACCTTCGGCCCCATCGCCACCGGCGTATCCTCGAGCGGGAACTGGTCGCCGCGCATCAGATTGACGCGCGTCAAGAACTCGTTGGCGCTGTAGACCTGACCGGCGAACTCCCCGGGAATCCCCAGGAACATCGGAAAGCCCGCGCCGGTCGCCACGAACACCGCGTCATAACCCATCTCCTCGCGCAGCTGCTGGATCGAGAAGGTCTTGCCGACGATCTTGTTGAGCTCGATGTTCACCCCGGCGCGCTCCAGGCAGCCCAGCTCCTGGTCGATCACCCGCCGCGGCAGCCGGAAGGCCGGAATTCCGTAAGACAGCACCCCACCGGCCACGTGCAGCGCCTCGAAGATCGTCACGCTCGCCCCGCGACGCGTCAAGTCGGCCGCGCAAGCCAGTCCCCCCGGCCCCGACCCGACGATCGCCACCTTGCCGATCGCCTTGCGATGCTCTCCGCCGCACTTGATCTGGCCCGACGCGTGGTCGCCCACGAAGCGCTCCAGCCGCCCGATCGCCACCGGCTCCACCTTCTTGCCGATGATGCACTGCGCCTCGCACTGGCTTTCCTGGGGGCAGACCCGCCCGCAGATCGACGGAAAGACGTTGGTCTCGCGAATCACCCCGAGCGCCCCCTCGATGTCGCGCACCACGATGTGGCGAATGAAGCGCGGGATGTCGATCGACACCGGGCAGCCGGCGATGCACAGGGGACGCACGCACTGGATGCAGCGCTCCGCCTCGGCCACCGCATCGCCCATGCTGTAGCCCAGGTTCACCTCCTGGAAGTTGCTCACGCGGTCGGCCGCTGGGCGCTCCGGCATGGGGACCGCCGTCGGCAGCAAATCCTTGATCTTCTTGTAGTTGCGCTTCTCTTGCTCGAACAGCTCGGCCTCGATGCTGCAGATCCGATCGTAGTCCGCCTCGGCCTTGCGCTCGTGGGTCTTGAAGCGTTGCTGGCGCAGCATCAGCTCGTCGAAGTCGACCGCGTGGGCGTCGAACTCGGGACCGTCGACGCAGGCGAAGCGCACCTCGCCGCCGACCGTGACGCGGCACGAACCGCACATCCCCGTGCCGTCGACCATGATCGCATTCAGGCTCACCACCGTGCGCACCCCGCTCTCGCGCGTCACCTCCGCGCAGGCCCGCATCATCGGCAGGGGGCCGATGGCCACCACCAGATCGGGCGGCGAGTCGCCGCTGATCACGTCGCGCAGCGCCTCGGTCACGAAGCCCGGCCGCCCGAAGGAGCCGTCGTCGGTGCAGACGATCAGCTCGTCCGAGTGGGGCGCGAAGCGATCCTCCCAGAAGACCAGGTCCTTCGACCGAAAGCCGATGATCGAGGTGGTGCGATTCCCCGCCTGGTGAAAGGCGCGCAGTTGCGGAAAGACCGGCGCCACGCCGAGCCCTCCACCCACCATCACCACGTGCCCCACCTTCTCGATCTCGCTGGCCAGCCCCAGGGGCCCCGCGAAGTCGGTGAAGGTGTCGCCGGCGCGATACTCGTCGAGCATCTTGCGCGTGCTCTTGCCGACCGCCTGCACCACGATGGTGACGGTGCCGGCGTCGACGTCGTAGTCGGCGACGGTGAGCGGGATGCGCTCCCCGCCTTCATCGAGCCGAACGATGACGAACTGACCGGGGACCGCGGCACGCGCCACATCGGGCGCCTCCACGACCCAGGCGAAGGTGGTATCGGAGTACTGCTCTTTTTCGAGGATCTTGTACATGGCGATCTTGGGGGCGAGGAGGGGGAGAAGGAGGTCGCTGCGCGGCCCCGCCTCGTCTCGAAGAGGGCTGCCAGGCAAACCTGGAGGGTAGCACGGGGCGGGCCTGAGCCCACCGCCCCCGGCGACCGTCCCCCTCACCCGACAAAACTCCCAACTCATGATCGAGAGATCCGAGTCACGACCGGATATCGGTCATGGCTCGCGTCTCATCCTCGAGAGTCCCGAGCCATGGCCGTATTTCCGCCACAACTCCCAACTCTCCTTCGAGAGTGCGGAGTCGTGACCGAAATCCGCGACGCAGCGTGCCACTCCGCGCCCAGAACGAGGAGTCATGACGGGAGTTGGGGCTGCGGAAGGACCCGATCCGCGCGGCTGTGGTCGCTCCTCGGTCAAATCCCCTGCCTGAGACGACTCAGCAGCCCAGCCACCCTTCCGAAGCACAGCCTCCGCCCCCACGCCAAGCCCGACCGGTCCGGGTGAAAGCCCCCAGCCACGAAAATGCATGGGCGATTCCGCGCGATCGACCCTCGCCGGATCGATCCCCCGCCCCCCTCCGCGACCCCGCCCGATCGCCATAACCCATTGCAGCAAAGCGAGGTAAGTTGGTTACCATAGTGTCGCCGCCCGGTGGCACGGGCTTTGCCTGCTCCCCACAGCGTTCCTCAACATTCCTTCTCTACCGTGAGCTCGCCCCTTCCCGTTCACGCCGCCGGTGCGCCTCAGCCCCCCAGGCGCCGGCGGCGCAACCGAGTTCGCCCTCCAGAGCAGCCGGTCCGCCCGGCGGTAAGGAGCTTTCGATGACCATGAAGACCGCATGCGCGGCGGCGGCGGCCGGCCTCTTGGCCCTCTCCACCACCTCCGGCGCCACCGTGCTGATCAAGAAGAACCTCGTCGACCTCTCGAACGAAGCCGAGTCGATCGTCACCGGCACCGTCACCGAAGTCTGGTCGGAGCCCGCCGGCGGGTCGATCGACAGCTACGCCGAGGTCCAGGTCTCCGAGTGGATCAAGGGCGATTCCAACGCCGCGACGGTCACCGTGAAGGTCCCGGGCGGGACCATCGGCGACTTCTCGGTCGAGGTCCCCGGCACCCCGGATCTGCGCGCGGGCCAGGAGCTCTACCTCTTCCTGCACAACGACACCAACCTCCCGACCACGGTCGTGGGATGGGCCCAGGGCGCCTTCCACGTCGAGGACGGAGTCGTGGTCGAAGTCGGCGCGCCGCTGCACGCCTTCGAGCGTCGTCTGGAAGCCATCCTCGACAGCTCGGTCAACCAGTAAGCGCTAACGGAGGTTCGAATCGATGAAATCCCTGACCACCATTTCGACCCTGGCCGTCCTGGCGCTCGCCGCATCCAGCGCATCGGCCTATACCACCTGGGGCACCAAGGACGGCAACGCCCGCATGGACTGCTCCGCCAACTCCGGCTACACCAGCGCCCAGTACTCCGCCATGGAGCGCGGCGCGATCACCTGGAACAACGTCTCCTGCTCCAACTTCACCTTCCGCAAGGACAACCCGACGATCATCAACCGCACCGTCCCCAAGAAGGACGGGCGCAACCACATCAAGTATGGCGACACCGGCGGCGCGCTCGGCGTCACCTACCTGATGAACAACTCGTCGAATCGCGAATGCGACATGATCATCGAGCAGAACATCAACTGGAACGACGGCCCCGGATCGACTCCGTGGAACAAGTACGACCTGGAAGGGGTCGTCTGCCACGAGTTCGGCCACTTCCTGGGACTGGGCCATTCCAGCGTCTCGGCGGCGACCATGTACTACGCCATCGGCTCCGGTGACGACTCCAAGCGCACCCTGCATTCCGACGACGAAAACGGAGTCTGCGCCCTCTACTAGCCCCCGATCCTCCCCCGGCCACCATCGAGTCGGCTCGAAGCCCTTGCATCCAAGGTCGCTTCGAGCCGACTCTTCTCGTACCGAGCGCCTTGACGCGGAATCGATCCGCGCTGGGCGAGATCCGGGCGAGGATGGTGACGCATCTGGGCCATACGCGCGGCCGCGGTCTTCCTGGCCATCGAAGTGCTGGTGTTCCTGCCGGAGCACTACAACCCGGTGCACGTCAAGACCGTGCTGCTGCACGGAGCGGCGCTGGCCTGCGCGATCGCGCTCCTGCTGCGCCCACCGCGCTGGCCCGAGGAGCTGCGCGCGGTCGGGTTGGCGGCGCTGGCGTTGGTGGGATGGAGCGCGGCGTCGGCGCTCTGGTCGGACGATCCGACGACCGCCCTGGCGGTGACCGGGGATCTCGCGGCGCGCGCGCTCACGGCGGTCGGGGCGGCGATGCTCGCGGCGCGGGCCGGCTCGCGGGGGGTGGTCCGGGTGGTCGACTCGTTGCTCGCCGCCACCGCGATCGCCTCCCTCTACGGCCTGATCCAGCGCACCGGGTTCGACGCCGTGGAGTACCGCGAGCTGCCCTCCACCGCGCGCGGCACCCTCGGCAACCCCAACTTTCTGGCCGGCCTCCTGGTGCTGGTGCTGCCGGTGGCGCTGCTGCGGGCGGCTCAGCTACGAGGCGCGGCTCGGCGTTCCCGGCCCGGGGGGACTCGGATCGGGCCGGCGGCCCGCTGGTCGCTCGCCACGGCGCTGCTGCTGGCGACGACGCTTGTGGCGGCGGGGTCTACCGGGGCGCTGCTGGCCGTGGTAGCCCTGGCGGGTCTGGTGATCGCTCTGCGGGGCGGACGCCCCGGACGCTGGATCGGAGCGGCCGCGATCGTGGTGGGACTGGTGGGCGCCGGCATGGCGATCGCACTGGCGCTGCGGGTGGCGCCCAGCGAGCTCGAGGGGCTCGCGGCGGCGATTCGCAGCGGCACCACGGAGACCCGGCTGGCGATCTGGGGCGGAAGCCTGCGGGCGGCGGCCGCGGCGCCCTTGCTGGGCGCCGGCGCCGGCGCCTTCCCGGTCGCCTTCGCCCTCCACCGGCCCTGGGACTACCCGCTGCGCGCGGTCAGCCTCAACACCCGCCACGCCCACAACGAAGCGCTCGAGCTGCTGGTCGAGCTGGGCGCGGTCGGACTGGTGCTCGGCGCGGCGCTGGTGCTGGCCGCGGCCAGGGTGACGGCGCGGGCGGCGGCCGAGCGGCGCGGCGAGCGCGACGTGGTGCTGGGGCTGGCGTTGCTGCTCGGCGTGGCGGGAGTGCTCACCCACGGCGTCGTCGAGGTAATCACGCGCTGGACCGTGCCGGGAGCCATGGCCTGGATCGTCGCCGGGCTGGGCCTGGGGCTGGTGGCCCGCGGCTCCGCTCCCGCCGGGCGGATGCGCGGCGTGGGGGCCTCCGGGCGGATGGTCGCGGCGCTGCTGCTGCCCCTGGTCGTCCTGGCGCTGGCCGGCAGCGCTCGCCGGCTCACGATCCAGGCCGATCTCAATCGCGGCGAGCAGGCGCTCCATGCCGGCCGGCCGAAGGCGGCCCGGGCTCCGCTGGAGCGGGTCGTGGCGCGCGCCCCCCGCGACCTGGAGGGACTCTACAAGCTGGCCTTCGTCGAGCAGGAAGCGGGCAACCACCGGCGGGCGCTGGCGCTCTACGACCGGATCGCGGCGCTCTCTCCGCAGTTCTCCGAGATCCACCTGAACCGCGGCGTCTGCCTGCTCGGGCTGGGCGACCACGCGGGCGCCTTGCGGGAGCTCGGGGAGCACCACCGCCGCTCTTGCTCCGACATGGCGCTCTTCTATGCCGCACGGATCGCCGCGACACTCGGGGATCTGGAGCGGGCGCGCGCGCACGCGCGCGAGATGCGCCGCCTGCAGCGAATCTACCCGGCCGGCCGCATGCCCTTCGGCTGGAAGCCCTTCCTGCGCCAGGTGTCGCCGGAGCACGTCGCGGCGCTGGAGGCACTGATCGGCACCGACTGACGTTACTCAGCCGGCCTCCGGCACCCCTTCCCCCTCGCGCAGAGTCCGGTAACGATCCGCCGCCCCCCCCGCGAAGCGCTCCACCTTCCCGCCGGTCCAGTGCACCTCCAGCCACTCCACCTCGGCGGCATCGCCCAACCCGAAGTGCATCCTGGGGTCGGACTGGCTCAGGTAGCCGCTCACCGGTTGGTGGACCGCGACCCGCTCCCGCCCGCCCGCGCGCAGACGGACCCTCGCCCCCACAGTCGCCGCCGGCCCGGCCCGCCCTCGGAGCGTGATCCCGAGCCAGTGGCGGCGGCTGCCGACCTCGTTGCGCAGCAGCACCGCGCCGGCGATCAGGTCGACATGCGACACGATCAGATCGAGATCGCCGTCGTCGTCGTAGTCGATCGTGGCCGCGGCGCGCCCCGAGCGCTTGCCGCGGAAGTAGTCCCCCGCCCTCGCCGCGGCGTTCGCGAAATGTCCCCGCCCGTCGTTCTCCAGGAGCAGAGGAGGCTGCAGCACCAGCTCCTCGGCCGTGCCGTTGGCCGAGAAGATGTCCAGGTCGCCGTCGTTGTCGTAGTCGAAGAGCGCCGCCGACCACTCCCCCTTGCCGCGAAAAGCTGTCGCGATCGCGCTCGACTCGGTGATGTCGGCGAACGCGCCGCCTCCCAGATTGCGGTAGAGCGCGCCGTAGCGCAGGTCGGTGACCAGCAGATCCACCCGTCCGTCGCCGTCGACGTCGCCGAGCGTGCCGTGCATCGATCCGGTCGGCATTCCCTGGTCATTGGCGGCGACCCCCGCGCCGCGGGCGATGTCGACGAAGCGGCCGGCGCCCTCGTTGCGGAACAGGAAATTGAGCTGGTGGTCGTTGCCCTGGAAGAGATCCAGATCGCCGTCGTCGTCGCAGTCGAAGAGCGTCAGCCCCATGCACTTGGAGTCGGGAAAGTGCAGCCCGAGCTGTTTCGTCACGGCGGCGAAACGACCGTCGCTCCCGCGCCGGTAGAACATCGACGCCTGGCCGCGGTACTCCCCGGGGTGCGGCATCATGTCGGGCGCCGTCGGCGACACATATTCCGGATCGAAGGCCAGGAAGTTGGCGACCATCAGATCGAGAGCGCCGTCCCGGTCCTGATCCCAGAACAGCGCCCCGACGCTCCACTTGGTGAAGCCGTTCAACAGGTCGGGACCGCGCAGCCCCAGCTCGTCGGTGGAATCGACGAAGCTGCCGTCGCCGCGATTCTCGTAGAAGACGTTGGGGCCGTAGTTCAACAGGTAGATGTCGGTGTCACCGTCGGCGTCGACGTCGAACGCCGCCGCGGCCATGCTCCAGTGGCGATCGGCCACCCCGCAGCGTTCGGCGACCTCGGTGAAGGTGCCGTCGCCGTCGTTGCGGTAGAGAGAGTTGGCGGTGTTGGCGTTCACGCTGCCCGCGAGATCGCTGATCCCTTCCAGGTAGGTGCCGTTGAGCAGGTAGAGATCCATGTCGCCGTCGCCGTCGTAGTCGAGCACGGTGACGCCCGAGCCGCTGCTTTCCAGGATGTTCTGGTAGCTGGTGTCGCCGAAGGTGTAGCGGAAGTCGATCCCCGCCTCTTCCGTCACATCGGTGAAGACGACCGGAGCGGGCGAGCCGCAGGCGGCACAAATCAGGGGCAGCAGGAAGGAACACACTCGGCGCATGCGCTCAGCGCTCGAACACCAGGAAGTGCTGGTAGGGCAGAATCTCGGTGTGCTCGCCGACCAGGCGCAGATCGGCCGCCGCCATCAGCGACAGAATCTGCTCTTTGGCGATCTTCATCGCCTCGGGCGGGCCCTTCGGCAGCGGCCCTTCGCGAAACTCGATCAGCGCCACCCGCGCTCCGGGCTCGAGCGCGCCGTGGATCCGCCTCAGCCAGGCCGGGCGTTCGGCGACGTGGTGCAACACATCGCAGATGAACACCAGGTCGGTGCCGGCCGGGACCGCCGGATCGTCCGGCGCGGTGAGCAGCGCTTCGATGTTGGCGACACCGGCGGTCATCGCCTTGTGGTGGACGTGGCGCACCATCTCCGCCTCGATGTCGATCGCCCAGACCTTGCCGCGCGGGGCCGCGGCGGCCAGGGGGAAGCTGAAGTAGCCCGAGCCCGCCCCGACGTCGGCGATCACCTCGTCCCCCTTCAACCCCAGCGCGGCGACCACAGCCTCGGGCTTCTGCCACTCGGCGCGGTCCGGCTTCTCGAGGAACTCGATGTACTTCTCGACCTCTTCGAAGGGCCGCAGGGCGTGGGGATCGATGCCCTTCTTGCGCAGGGGGCAGTCGATCTCGGGCTTGCCGGCGTGGGGGGCGGCCGAATCGCCGGCCGGGGTGTGCTGGGCTCGGGCGCTGGGGAGGAGGAAGAGCAGGCTCGAGGCGGTGGCGGTCGCGACGAGGAGGGCCTTGGGCTGCATCGTTTTGGCAATCGTCGGGGTGGGAGGGCGTGGTTGGTGGGCGTGGGAGGATAGCGCAGGGAGAGGGAAGTCGGACGAAGGCCGATCTCCCCCTTGACAATCTCCCCTCACCCCGAAACCCTCAGAATGCAATCTGGTCAGCGGACCACCAGGGTTTCGAGCAAGCGCGGTCGAGAATCGCCGCGTCGAGAGAGCAGGGTCCGCAGCAATGGATGAGAGGTAACCCATAGAGAGCAGCACTCGCGTTCGCCGTTCGCCGTTCGCCGTTCGCCGTTCGCCTAAGACGTGCCTGAGCTTCGACCGCTTTTCAAGCCCCTTTTCGGGGCTCTTTTCTTGTACGCCATGCCCGCGTTCGCAGATTTCCCGGCCACTGGCTTCTTCTACCCCACCCAGACGACCCGTGCAGGGGCAATGACTATCAGGCTCGCTACCAGTTCGCGGAGGCCATGGAGATGCTCTACGAGAGCCGCGCCGCGGGCATGGGATCCTCAGCGGTCGAGCTCTGGAACCAGGAGCATGGAAACCTCGGCCCCGATGGCGGCTTTCCGATCGACAGCTTCACCGACAAAGCCGACGACAACTCGCTGCTCAATCTCTACGACGCCGAATGGCTGGCCTATCACCCCGAGCTCGACTACCCGATCCTGAAGGCGGCGCTCGAAGAGATCGACTGCGATGGCGAACAGCTCCGGGTCCTGACCCAGATCGCCGACACCGACTTCTCCGAGCTCTACCCCTACGGTGAAGACGAGGTTGTCGACCACGACCTCGGACGTTTTCTGACCGCGGAGGACGGCAAGTACTTCATGCGAATGGTCGGGGGGGCGAGCTTGCACGTCGGCCCCTGCACCGAGTTCGACACGATTCAAGAAGCGATCGATGCCGCCGCCGACGGCGACAGTGTCCTGGTGGCGCCGGGCGTCTATCGCGAGCATGTCTACTGGGATGCCAAAGGGATCTCGCTCATCGGGACGGGAGGGAGCACGAGAACCGCGATCTGTGACACGGTGCCTTTGGAGGCTATCGTGGATGTCGGCTTCACCGTCGCCTCGCCGAACCTAATACAGGGTTTCACGATCGAACCGATGCTTGGGCGCGCGATCCACAGCTATCGTGTAGAGATGACAATTCGCGACATCGTCATCAGCGGCTGGCGTCCAGATGAGGAAGGCGTCGGTAACCCCGGCTCCAGCATCGGCCTGGCTGTCGGTGGCATGGAAGGCAACGCCCTGATCGAGGACTGCCGCTTCACCGACAACGTGTGCCGTGAGGCAGTGTCGATAGAAGCCCTGAGCGGCCGCACCAATCTGGTTGTTCGAAACTGCTGGTTCGAGAACAACCGCCACATGGAGTGGAGCACCGCGGGGGCAACCGCGCTCAGCATCGGCAATACGCCGGAGCGGTCACTCGTGGAGCGTTGCGTATTCATCGACAACCGGCACCTGCTGCAGCCGATGGCGGACAGCTTCGGAGCGGCGGTCACCATCACCGGCAACAGCCACATTCGCGGCAACTGGTTCGAGGGGAACTGGGCGCATGAAGGCGCCGCGCTCTGGGTGCAGGGCTACCACCCCGGCACCTACACTCGAGTATTGAACAACGTCTTCTTGCGCAACCGGGCCATCCCGGAGGACGGCACTGACTACGAACCGGGCAAGAAGGGTGGCATCGGGGCCGGCCTACTCACTTGGTATCCGTTCGACGACATCACCATCACCAACAACCTCTTCTACGAGAACTTCTGCGAAGCCCACGCCGATTCCGAAGCCACCGCCCCCTACGGCTCCGCCCTCTCCACCTTCGGGCCCGGCTACGTCTGCAACAACATCATCGTCGGCAACGATGGCGCCGCCGCCCTGCATCTGCGCTCCGGGTACCTCGATGCTCACCACAACCTGCTCTACCGCAATCCCGGCGGCAACTACGGCGGAGTCGTCCCCGACACCACCCACGACCTCCACGCCGACCCCCTCTTCTTCGACCCCGCCCGGGGCGGCTTCCAGCTCCGCCCCGGTTCCCCCGCCATCGACGCCGGCGACCCATCCCCGCCGCTCGGCATCCGCGATCCCGACGGCACCCGCCTCGATCTCGGCCCCTACCCCTTCGATCGGCGCGCGACCGAGCTGCTCTACGTCGTCCCGCGCCGCAGCGCTGTCCTCGCCGGCACCTCCATCGAGTTCCACGTGCTGGCCTCCAACCTCGAAGACCACCCCCGCAGTATCGACCTCGATCTCGCCTTCGGCCCCGCCGACAACCCCGAGCCGATCCTCATCGCCCGCCGCGGCAAACGCCCGGTGCGCGCCCGCGGCTCCTGGGAGGGCACCCTGGAGTTCACCGTCCCCGACGACTCCTTTCCCGGCCCCTACCGCCTGCGCTTGAGCGCCGGCGACGTGGTGGAAGAAATCGAGATCGAGGTGTTGCCGGGGCGGATCGCGCAAGTACCCGCGGAGCGCTGAGCACCGCCACGCCCTCGGGCCTTCCGCGAGACCCCGCCACGGCGCCATCACAACGCGCAACCTCGGCCCGACCCCAAAGGCCAAAGTCCAAAGCCTGAAGCCCCGGCCGAAGGCCGACCCCTCAACCACGAAATCCAAGTGCCCGGGCCACCTCCGATTGACGCCGATCGAAGCTGAAAAAGCACAGCTCCTCGGGCCGACCGGCGATGTGCAAGGCACAGGCCAGGTACCAGAGATCGGCGCCGCGCAGATACCCGTGCTCCAGCACGCGGGCGATCTCGGCGGACAGGGGTTCCGCCGGGTGAACCCAGGTGATCCAGCTCAGGAAACGATCGACATCGGCGACCTGCTCGCGGGCGAAGGCCGAGCGCAGCTCCGCTTCGAGCAGTCCCGAGGCGATCAGGCGATCGAAGCCGCGCAGCCGGCGGGCGACCTTGCGCGCACCGGGCTCATCGAAGGCGATGGCGACCAGAACCGAGGTGTCGACGTAGGCGAGCTTCAATCGCGAGACTCCAGGAAGCGCTCGAGGGCTCCCTCGCGCGCCGCCGCGGGTCGCAGATCACCGCTGGGTGTCGCCGGCGCTCCCAACACCCCGCTCGCCTGCAGTCGATCCACACGCTGCTCCAGACTCAAATCGTCCTCACCGATCGGGCGAATCACCGCGACCCCTTCGCCGCGATAGGTGACGACCACCGACGCCCCGTCGCGGACCTTTCGCAGCAGCTCGCTGAAGCGCGCCTTGGCCTCATAGGTGGAATAGACGAGGGGTGGGCTCTCCATGCCGACAAGCTAATCGATCTAGTCAGACCAGTCAAATAATCGCAAAACATGCCGGCCAACCCCAAGCGTGTCGACCGCGGTGGTCACGGATCAGCCGCGCCGCGAATCTCGGTCATGAGCTCATCCACGTCGCGTCCCTCGATGTGCCGCAGGTGACCGACCCAACGATCCCAACTTCCATCGTCCCCCTCCAGAGCGCGGAGCACGACGCAAGGCCGCGGGAATCGTGACCTGACCCTTGCTCGTGATCGTGGCGGTCGCGTGGGTGTCCATGGCTGGCTCCTCGAGTCTCCGTGCCAGGTCTATCGACCGGGGTCTGGTCCTCCACCGCTCCCCGAGATGTTAGGCGTCGGGGACGAGGTTGGAGTGCTCTTCAAAACGGCCCCTCCTCGCGAGGGCAGTTCCTCCTACAGGGCCCGGGGCCAGCTTCAGGGAGTGATGATGGAGTGGAGATCA
>CAZBBK010000039.1:0-52343 GCA_964490075.1 uncultured Gemmatimonadota bacterium
CAGCCGCCCGGTGTGCCGCAGCCGCCGTGCCAACTTCCCGTGCCCTCATCGAAGACGCCCTCGGAGGTGAAGAGAAACACCGGCCGGAACTTCGCCCCGAGCTCGGCGACCGACTCGTCGTAGTTGTCGAGTATCGCGATGTCCTCTCTGTTGGCCAGGCCGATCTTGTTGTATGTCTTTTCGTCTCCGTAGGTCCAGCCCAAGAGCGCGGGGTGATCGTCGAGCTCCTCGATCCACTCCGCGACGATGCCCGGGACCATCGGCAGTGTTGCGCATGGCCGCCCGCCGGGTAGAAGAACAGCCACAGAATCACCTTTCGTGCAGAGAAAGACATCGGTGGGTGGTTGGTAGGTCACATCGAAGCGCGGGTTCTCCAGGAAGTTGATCGCCTTCGCGGGCTGGACGCCCCAATCGGCGAGCGCGGAGCGCGCCAGGAACAGAATCACGGCGATCGCGAGCGCGGCTACCGCGGATCGATGCGGCCGCCTACGGTACCTGAGACCTGAGACGTCAGGTCGTCCCCCCCTTCTTGAGCTTGGGTCTTCTGAGTGTTCATCTTCTTCGGCCCGCGACCCGATCTTCGCCCCCGGCCCCCCTCCTCCAGGGCCGTCTTGGTCGTGGATCGAGCGTTGGGCTCTTCCACCAGGAACCATAGCACGAATCGAGGGCCGGACGCCCGCGGGATCGGCAGGATTTCAAGGTCCCGGCAACGGCGCGACAACCCCGGAGCTCAAGGAGCCGCGGCGAGGAGGAGGCGGCGGATCAGGTCGGCGATGAACGATCGAAGCTCGGTCGGGGCGACCTCCGCGGGGAGCTGGGCATCGTCGGGGACCTCGATCTCCGACAAGAGCCACGCGATGGAAGGGTAGCGTCGTGGGAAGGGTCGGTGGGTGCCCGTCGGACTCGAGACGGCGGCGGGAGCAACAGATCTGGCAGGAGCGTGATCGTAAGCTCGAGACGGCCCGGGAACTCCGCCGCCAGCGCCGGCAAGCAGTACGACAGGAAGCAGCGTGAATCCCCTGCGCTCGAACCGACAACCTGCTGCTGCTCTGGTTCCCAATGGGGAAAGGTCTTCCTTTCCCCTCACCTACTCCACCCAACGTCCGCGAAGCGGACACCACATCCTGCTATACTACCGACGATTCCAACATCAAACCGCAAAAAGTCATGTTCCCGCGGAACCAGTACATCTTCGCCGACCCTGAGTCCCCGCGATCTCGTGCGCTCCGAAGAAGTCGGTGGTGGCGAAATCGACCGAGGTGCGGGGCGCGAAGCCCCCTCACCCCCGAATCCCCGAGCTGGCCACCCCGCGCACGAACCAACGCTGAAAGACCACGAACACCAGCAGCACCGGCGCCGCCATCATCACGCCGAAGGCGAGGATGTCGCCCCACTGCAGGGGCGGCAGGGTGTGGAAGGCGGCGATGGCGACCGGCAGCGGGCGTACGTCGTCGCCGATGGTCACCATCAAGGGCCACAAGTAGGCGCGCCACCAGGTGAGGAAGCTGAGGATCGCCACCGTCGCGAACACCGGCCGGGCGTTGGGCACGATAATGGTGAAGAAGGTGCGCAGCACCGAGGGACCGTCGAGGCGCGCCGCCTCCTCCAGCTCCTTGGGCAGACCGAGGAAGAAGCTGTAGAAGAGGTAGATCGAAAATGCGTCGGCGACAAAAGGCAGGATCTGTACCGAAAAAGTGTCGCGCAGGCCGAGCAGCGAGGCGCCGAAGAAGAGCGGCACCGCGATCGCCTCGAAGGGCACGATCAACAGCGCCAGCACCAGAGTGAAGAGCGCCCTGCGCCCGCGCCAGCGCAGGCGCGCGAAGGCGTAGGCGGCCATCGAGTTGACCAAGAGCCCCAGGGTCACGATCGAGCCGGTAATCAGCGTCGAGTTTCGCAGGTAGCGCAAGAAGTCGCTGCGGCGCAGCACGTCGGCGTAGTTCTGCATGGAGGCGCCGGCCGGGAGGAAGGCGGCCAGCGATCCGGCCTCGACCAGCACCCGCCGGTCCGCCTTCAGGCTGCCGGCCAGCATCATCACCAGCGGCGCCAGAAAGAACAGCGCCAGAACCACCAGGACCAGCGTACCCAGAGCGGTGCCGAGCACACCGGACCGGCGTCTCACGCCACCTCCTGGTGCGGCGCCAGGCGCCGTTGCAGCCAGGTGAGGGCCGCCACCAGCAGAAAGAAGACGACGGTCATGGCCGATGCGCGCGCCACCTGCTGCCGGACGAAGGCCGCCTGAACGATCTCGTACATCAACGTGGTGGTGGCGTGCTCGGGACCGCCGCGGGTCATGATCTGTACCTGGTCGAAGAGCCGAAAGGCGAGAACGGTGGTGACCAAACTGACGAAGATCAAGGGATTGCGCAGCTGCGGCAGGGTTATTCGCGAAAACTGTTGCCAGCGGCCGGCGCCGTCCAGCGCCGCCGCCTCGCAGAGCTCGCGCGGGATCGCCTGCAGGCCGGCCAACAGAATCACCATCTGGAATCCCGCGCCCTGCCAGATCGAGAGCAGCATGATCGCCGGCATGGCGAGGCGCGGATCGCGCAGGAAATCGTGTGGCTGCCAGCGTCCCAGCGTGACCAGATCGAGAAAAGTGTTCATCATGCCATTCGGTCCCGGGGCGTAGATCAGGATCCAGATCACCGCCACCAGCGACATCGGCAGCACCACCGGCATGAAGAAGAGAGTACGAAAGAGCGCCCTGCCCTTCAGCCGGCGGTTCAGCAGCAGCGCCAGAACCAGCGCCAGGGCGGTCTGCGCCGGCACCACCACCGCGGCGAAGAGCAGGTTGTTGCCGATCGCCCGCAGGAAGGCCGGGTCGCCGAAGATGGTGCGGAACTGCTCGAAGCCGACCGCCTCCAGAGGCAGCGGCGAGCCGAGACGCAGATTGGTGAAGGCCAGTCCGAGCGCCGCCAGTGCGGGCGCCAGCACGAAGGCCGCCAGCCCGGTCAGGGCGGGCGCCGCCAGCAGCCATGCCCTGCCATCGCTGGCCCCGCCCAGCTCCCGCCGGCTGCTCATCGCAGCGCCTCTTCGCGGGCGCGACCGACCAGGGGATAGCCGCGGTTGTCGGCGATCTCCCGGTCGATGGCGCGGCTGGCGCCGTCCAGCGCCTCCTGCACGTCGCCACCGCCGCGGATCCGGTCGAAGGCCTTCTGGAACTCCGCCGTGATCACCGGGTAGGCCGGGGTGCGCGGGCGCGGCACCGCCCACCGGCCCTGGAGCTGGTCGGCGAAGAGGCGCAAGGGCCCGCCGGGGCGGTAGTGGGGCGAGCGGGCGACGGCCGAGCGGGTCGCGGGCACCGCGCCGTTGGTCGCGCTCATGGCGAGGATTTGCTCGGTGCGCATCAGGTAGAGCAAGAAGCGGGTGGCGGTTTCGGGATGGCGAGCGCCGGCGCTCAGCGCCCAGGTCCAGGAGCCCTGGCCGGTTCGCGTCCCGCGACCGAGATCGGGCAGTGGCAGCAGCAGCAGTTCGTCGCCCAGCTCCTCGGCGTACTCGGCGTAGTTCCAGTGTCCCCCGAAGGCCAGCGCCACCCGCCGCGCCACGAACGCCGCGCCGTCGATATTGGGATCGACCCGACCGCGCTCAATCCAACGCTGCACCCGCGCACACGCCGCCACCGCCGCCGGGCCGTTCAGGGTGCCATCGGCGCCGCCCCCGCCCGTGCGATCGACCAGGTCGCCGCCGGCCGACTGGATCAGAGGCGAGAAGGCGTAGGTGTACCACTCGCCGGCGTAGTCGAGCTTGAGATCGAGCACCGCGCCGTCCGGATCGCCGCGCGCCAACCGCTCCAGCAACGCGTCGAGCTCGGCGCCGCTCCAGGGCCGTTCCAGGGTGGGGATGCGCGCGCCGACCTCGCGCAGCCGGGCGCCGTCGGCGTAGATGCCGAGCCCAGAGTCGAATGTGCCGACCGACCAGAGACGCCCGTGCCAGCGCCCCTGGGCGACGATCGAGGGGAGCAGATCGGCGCGCAGGCTGTCGGGCAGCAGATCGTCGAGCACCCGCAGGTGTCCCTGCCAGACGTAGGACGCGAGATAGGGGCCATCGAGCTCCAGCAGGTCGGGCAGGGCCCCGGCGACCGCCGCGGCCTGCACCTGGGCGTTGTAGGCGCCCTCCGGGATCTCGGTGAGCCGCACGCGCAGCTCGCCATGCGCGGCGTTGAAGCGCTCCACCTGCCGCCGCAGCACGACGCGCTCGCTCTCCTGCCCGGCATGGGCCCACACTTCGAGGGTGGGGACGCCGGGGGGGGCGGCGTCGTTGCCGGGGCAGCCCGCCAGCAGCAGGGCCGCCGCGAGGGGTGCCAGGCGGGAAACTCGGCACGGTCCGGGCGCTCCGGAGGCGATCGCTTTGGTCATGCGTGGCTTCCTCCGTGCGAAGAGGATCGCACGCCTCGCCGGCGGCCGGGGGAATGGGGGCTCAGACGGCGATCACACATCGCATATACTGCGATCGTGAGGTCGGTCGTCATCCCATCTTGAACATCCTGGATCGGATTCGAGGATCGGGAGCCCGCAGATGAAATCCTCGAGAGCGATATTGGCGTGCACGGTCCTGGCTCGCGCGGCGGCCGGCACCACTCTGCACGTCCCTGGCGACTACGGCACGATTCAATCAGCGATCGATGTCGCTGTCGAAGGGGATACCGTGCTCGTCGAGCCGGGCACTTACGGGGGCTCCGGCAGCGGAGCGCTCGACTTCCGCGGTGTCGACCTGGTGCTGCGTTCCTCTCGCGGGGCTGAATCCACGGTGGTCGTCGCCGATGAGGACGGGCGTGTGGTCGATCTCCGGTCTGGAGAAGGCGCCGCGGCCCGGATCGAGGCGCTCACCCTTCGCGGAACCTCGGGCAGCCGGCACTCCGCTGTCTTCTGCTTCCGCTCATCGCCCACGATCGCCGATTGCGTGGTCGAGGGGGCCAACTCCGCGGCTGTCGAACTCTACGATGCCGATTCCGCTCTGCTGCGCTGCACCATCCGAGACAACGCGGGACCCGGCGTCGAGTGCGACTACTCGAGTCCAACACTGGTCGATTGCGTCATCGCCGGCCAATACCGCTCCGGCGGTGTGCGCTCCAGGCATTCGGCGCCCTCGCTCTCGCGTTGCAGCATCGCGGACAATCGCAACGGCGTCTCGGTCGGAGGGGGGATCTACAGCTGGAACTCGAGCACTCGAATCGCCAACTGCGTGATCTCGGGCAACTACACCGACGACTACGCCGGAGGGCTCTATCTCACGGAATCCGACATCGACTGTCTGAATACGCTATTTACGGGCAACTCCGCCCCCTTCGGTGGTGGCGCGATCTACACGGTCGAGACCACCGGTCGCTTCGAGAACCGCACCATCACCGGCAACGAGTCCGACCGTGGCGCGGGCATCTACGTGCGCTTCGAGCCGGTGCCGAGCATCACCAACTGCATCTTCTGGGGCAATGACACCGGCGAGATTTTCCGAAGTCCAGGCTCCCCGCCGACCTCTTATTCCTGCGTCAGAGGCGGCTGGCCGGGCGAGGGGAATATCGACGCGGACCCCCGTTTTCGTAGCTACCAGGGCTTCGACCTCCTGCTCGGACCCCACTCTCCCGGGGTCGATGCCGGCGACCCGCGGCTCGAGGACTCGATCCACGACGCCGACTCGAGGTGGCCGTGGGATGCGTGGTACGACAATGGCCCCAGGTCGGACATGGGTGCCTTTGGCGGGGTCGGAAACAGAGCTTGGCTGCCCTATGATCCAATACGGCTTGTGCGGCAGGCAGCGGGAGTTCATGGCGAATAGGGAGGGCAGTCGATTCGGAGCGCTCGGGGTTCGCGCAAGAATAGTCTGCGCATACGAAAGGACCCATCGATGGACGATGACGCCGCCGCGCTGATCTTCGGCGAAGTGCTTTTCGACCACTTCCCGGACGGCCGCCGGGTGATGGGGGGGGCGCCCTACAACGTTGCCTGGCACCTGGGTCGGATGGGCGCGCGACCCTTTTTCGTGAGCCGGGTGGGGGACGACGCGGCGGGGGGCGCGGTGCGCCGCCACATGGAAGCTGCCGGGCTCGCCACGGCGGGGCTGCAGGTCGATGACACGCTGCCGACCGGGTCGGTCCGGGTCGACATCGAGGAGGGCGAGCCGAGCTACCAGATCCTGGCGGACCGGGCTTATGACGCGATCGATGACGCACGATCCGAGGCCGCGCTGGGCGCGCGCGCGGTGGCGCTGCTCTACCACGGCACCCTGGCCCTGCGCGATCCGCGCTCGCGCGGCGCCCTGCGGCGGCTCCAGGAGCTGACGGGAGCGCCGCGCTTCGTCGACGTCAACCTGCGCTCGCCCTGGTGGGATGCGGCGCGGGTGCGCGAGCTGCTCGATGGCGCGCGCTGGATCAAGCTCAACGAGGACGAGCTCGACGCCCTGGCTCCCGGTGGCGCGGGCATGGCCGAGCGCGCGGCGGCGCTGCGCACCGTGCACGGAGCCGAGCTGGTGCTGGTCACCCGCGGCGCACGCGGGGCCCTGCTGGTCGGCGAAGACAGCCACGTTGCGCCCGCCCCACCAGTCCCCGATCTGGCCGACAGCGTCGGCGCCGGAGATGCTTTCAGCGCCGTGGCGATCCTCGCTTTGACGCGCGGTTGGCCCGCCGACCGGCTCCTGGCGCGCGCCGTCGACTATGCGGCCCTGATCTGCGGCGCGCGCGGCGCCCTGCCGCCCCCGGAGTTACCCCCGCGAACGTTGCGCGCCTGGCAAGGAGACGCGCGGTGAGCGAGCCCGGCCTCTACATCCTGATGATCAGCGTGCACGGGCTGATGCGGGCCGGCGAGATGGAGCTCGGCCGGGACCCCGACACCGGCGGCCAGATCCGCTACGTGCTGGAGCTCGCCCGCGCTCTCTCCGAGCTCGACGAGGTCGAACGCATCGACGTCCTGACCCGCCGCGTCCACGACTCCAAGGTCGCGTCCGACTACGCCCAACCCGAGGAGCCGATCACCGCCAAGGCCACGATTCGGCGCCTGGAGTGTGGGCCGCGACGCTACCTGCGCAAGGAGGTGCTCTGGCCCCACCTCGACAGCTTCCTGGACCGGTCGCTCTTGCACCTGCGCGGGTTGCGCCGGGTGCCCGACCTGATCCACGCCCACTACGCCGACGCCGCCTACGTGGGAACCCAGCTCGCCGGTCTGCTCGGCGTCCCCTTCGTCTTCACCGGCCACTCCCTGGGGCGCGTCAAGCGCCGCCGCCTGCTGGCCCGCGGCCTGACGCCTGAGTCGATCGAAAAGCGTTATCGGATCGCCCAACGGATCGAAGCCGAGGAGGTGGCGCTCGACAACGCCGCCCTGGTGGTGGCCAGCTCCAGCCAGGAGGTGGAGGAGCAGTACGCGCTCTACGACCACTACAGCCAGCGCGAGATGCTGGTGCTGCCGCCGGGAGTCGACCTGTCGCGCTTCCGCCCGCCCGGCCGGCGGCGTCATCCCTATCGGATCGTCGGCGAGCTCTCGCGCTTCCTGCTCGATCCCAAGCGCCCCCTGGTGCTGGCCCTGTCCCGGGCCGATCCCCGCAAGAACCTGGGCCTCCTATTGCACGCCTTCGGCGCCAGCAAGCGGCTGCGGGCCCAGGCCAACCTGGCGCTCGTCACCGGTCAGCGCGACGATCTCCAGGAGATGGAGGCCGGGGCGCGGGGCGTCGTCGAGGAGATCATCGCCCTGGTCGACTACTACGATCTATACGGCCTCGCCGCCTACCCCAAGAACCAGGTGCCGGACGACGTGCCGGCGCTCTACCGCTTCGCTACCCGCAGCCGCGGAGTCTTCGTCAATCCGGCGCTCACCGAGCCCTTCGGCCTCACCCTGCTCGAGGCGGCCGCCAGCGGCCTGCCGGTGGTCGCCACCTCCGACGGGGGACCGCAAGAGATCATCGACCGCTGCGACAACGGCCTGTTGGTCGACGCGCTCGATCCGGCCGCCATCGAGGCGGGGATCTTCGACGCGCTCTCCGACGCGTCACGCTGGCGCCGCTGGTCGAAGAGCGGCCTGCGCAACGTGCACCGCCACTACTCCTGGCACAGCCACGCCACCCAGTATCTGCGCGCCCTGCGCCGGCTGACCCGACGGCGCTCCGCGGTGCCGGCCAAGACCCGCCTGCCGACCGCTCGCCGCCTCCTGGTCAGCGACATCGACGGCACCCTGCTCGGCGACCGCAGGGCGCTCGCCCGCCTGCTCGCGCTGCTGAAGGAGAACGAGCAGCGCGTCGCCCTGGCGGTGGCCACCGGGCGGCGCATCGAGAGCGCGCGCAAGGTGTTGAAGGAGAATGGCGTCCCTACGCCCGACGTGTTCATCACCGCGGTCGGAACCGAGATCCACTACGGCGCCCGACTGGCGCCCGACGCGGCCTGGGCTCGCGCCCTCGATTATGCCTGGCGTCCCGACGAGATCCGCCGTGTTCTGCGCGATCTGCCCGGCCTGCGTTCCCAGCCACAGCGCGAGCAGCGCCGTTACAAGATCAGCTACGACGTCGACCCGCGGCGCGCCCCAGCGGTGAGCGAGATCCACCGCCTGCTGCGCCGTGAAAGTCTGAAAGCCAACGTGATCTACTCCCACGGCGCCTATCTCGACGTGCTCCCGGTGCGCGCTTCCAAGGGACAGGCGCTGCGCTTCATTGCCTTGCGCTGGGGGATGTCGATGGATCGGGTGCTGGTCGCGGGCGACTCGGGCAACGACGCGGAGATGCTGCGCGGCGACTCGCTCGGCGTGGTGGTGGGGAACCATTCCAGCGAGCTCCGCGCACTTGCCGGCGAGCCCGGCGTCTACTTCGCCAAAGGCGAGTGCGCCCAGGGGATCCTGGAGGCGATCGACCACTATTCCTTCCTGGAGATGGCGCCACGCCCCGACGCGACGCGCCCGGTCCCCGCTCTCTCCTCTAAACGCTAGAGTTCTAGCCGCAGATCCACCGATCTGATGGCAAGAGGCCCCAATCCCACCCGCGGGAGCGCAACACGATGCCGGACGAGCTGCTCGAATGGACCCACCACAACCGCGATCTCGTCTACCCCCTGATGCGCCGTTACCGGGCTCTGGGCAAGGACTTCCTGATGCGCTCCGACCTCATCGACGAGCTCGAGCGCTACGCCGCCGAGCTCACCGATCCCGAGCACTTGCTCGGTTCGCCGCTGGCCCAGGCACTGACACGCACCCAGGAAGCGGCGCTTCAGGGGGAGTCGGTGCGCTTCGCGCTGCGGCCGCGCATCGGGCGCTGGCGCTACTACGAGTACGAGGGCGATTCGGGCGAGATGAGCGAGATCTCGGCGCGTCATTACCTGAAGTTCAAGGAGCGGATCGCGGCCCCCGACCAGTCACGCAACGCCTGGGATCTGGAGATCGATCTCGCCCCCTTCGACCGCGAGTTCCCGCGCATGCGCGAGGCTCGGTCGATCGGCAAGGGGGTCGAGTTCCTGAACCGCCGCCTCTCCAGCCGCCTCTTCGAGACCCTCGAAGAGACCGGCGCCCAGCGCCTGCTCGATTTCCTGCGCATGCACAACCACAAGGGGCGCCAGCTCCTGCTCAACGGCCACCTGGAGTCGACCGAAGAGCTGCGCCGCGCCATCCGTCGCGCCGACGCGGCGCTCGCCCGGAAGAGCGCCGACACCCCATGGCACCAAGTCGAGCCGGAGCTGCGCGCGCTCGGCTTCGAGGTCGGCTGGGGCGACACCGTGGCCCGCATCCGCGAGACCCTGGCGCTGCTTTCCGAGCTGATGGAGGCGCCCGCCGCCGAGACCTTTGAAGAGTTCCTGGCCCGCATCCCGATGATCTTCGGAGTCGTGATCCTCTCCCCGCACGGTTGGTTCGGGCAGGCCAACGTGCTCGGCCGTCCCGATACCGGCGGGCAGATCGTCTACATCCTCGACCAGGTGCGCGCCCTGGAACGTGAGATGCGCCAGCGGATCCAACGCCAGGGTCTCGACGTCGAGCCCAAGATCCTGGTGGTGACGCGTCTGATCCCCGACGCCCAGGGCACCACCTGCGACCAGCCGCGGGAGCGGATCGTCGGCACCGAGCACGTCGAGATCGTCCGCGTTCCTTTCCGCACTCCCGGTGGCGAAATCGTGCCGGAGTGGATCTCGCGCTTCGAGGTCTGGCCCTACCTGGAGCGCTTCGCGCTCGACGTGGAGCGCGAGATTCACGCCGAGCTCGAGGGCCGACCCGATCTGCTCATCGGCAACTACTCCGACGGCAACCTGGTGGCGACCCTGCTCTCGGAGCGCCTGGGCGTGACCCAGTGCAACATCGCGCACGCCCTGGAGAAGTCCAAATACCTGCTCTCCGATCTCTACTGGCGGCAAAACGACGCCACCCACCATTTCGGCTGCCAGTTCACCGCCGATGTGATCTCGATGAACACCGCCGACTTCATCATTACCAGCACCTACCAGGAGATCGCCGGAACCGACGACACCGTGGGCCAATACGAGAGCCACGCCAGCTTCTCCATGCCGGGGCTCTATCGAGTGCTGAACGGCATCGACGTGTTCGATCCGAAGTTCAACATCGTCTCGCCGGGGGCCGATACCGAGACCTTCTTCCCCTTCACCGAGCACGAGCGGCGCGTCGAGGCGCTGCAGAAGGAGCTGCGCGGAATCCTCTTCGACGCCGACCCGCCGCGCCCGGTGCGCGGCACCTTCGCCGATCCGGAGAAGCCGATCATCTTCGTGATGGCGCGCATGGATCGCATCAAGAACCACACCGGGATCGTCGAGTGGTTCGGCGCTACACCGGAGCTGCGCGAGCACGCCAACCTCTTCCTGATCGGCGGCCACATCGATCCGCGCAAGTCCTCTGATCGCGAGGAAGGGCGCCAGATCGAGCGGATGCACGCGCTCTTCGACCAGTACGATCTCGAGCAGCAGGTGCGCTGGGTGGGATCCCACGTCGACAAGCGCCTGGGAGCCGAGTTCTATCGACTGGCCGCCGACCAGCGCGGGATTTTCGTGCAGCCGGCCCTCTTCGAGGCCTTCGGCCTGACCGTGATCGAGGCGATGCTCTCGGGTCTGCCGACCTTCGCCACGCGCTACGGCGGGCCGCTCGAGATCATCGAAGACGGCGTCAGCGGCTTTCACATCGATCCCAACCACGGTGCCGAATCGGGGCGCAAGATGGCCGAGTTCTTCCAGCGCTGCGCCGCCGAGCCGGACTACTGGGACCGGATCTCGGCAGGAGGGATCGAGCGGGTGCGCAGCCGTTACACCTGGGAGCTCTACGCCGAGAAGCTGATGACCCTCTCGCGCGTCTACGGCTTCTGGCGCTTCGTCACCGACCTGGCCCGTGAAGAGAACCGCCGCTATCTCGAGATGTTCTACACGCTCCAGTACCGTCCCCTGGCCGAAGCGCTGGAGTCGGAGGCGGCGACCGTGAAAAGAGGCGCGCCCGGCGGCCGGGTTTCGTAGACTTACGCGTTGGAGGCGGACCACTGCCGACCCCCCCGAACAGGCGAACCACCGATCGATTGCTCCAAATCGCGGAGGGGGACATGGAACGGCGATCACGCGCCGCGGCCTCGGCGGCGGCTTTCTCGGCGTGTTTTCTGGCGCTCGCGGCCGGGTGCGGAGGCGGACCGATCGAAGAGCGGCGGGCCTTGTCGGCCGCGGTGATGGACTCGGTCGCCACCACGGCGATTCAGGCGCAGCGCGAGCTTTTCGCAGGCCGGGCGCGCGTCTCGCGCAGCATCGACGAGCTGGATCGGCTCTATTTGGAGCATCTGCGGCTCAAGCGGGAGCAAGGGGTTGCCGAGCTGGGCGCGGTGCATTGGCGCAACTTGCGCGCGCGCGACGAGCTGGAGACGGTGCGCGCCAAGCTCGCGTCCGGCGACTGGGAGGGCGCCAACGGCGCCTTCGCGGAGGTGGTGGCGGGCTGCGCGCGCTGCCACGTGCAGTACAACGAGAGTTACCAGCGCCGCGAGGGGATCGAGAACGTCCGGGCGGAGTCGATGGCGGGCGCGGTCGCGGAGCTGGAGCGGATCAGGGCCGAGGGCATCGCCGCCGCGGCTCAGGCCAGGCGCGAGCGCGCGGTGGCGCCCTCGCGCGACGCAGTGGAGGAGAACGATGGCGGTGTGGAGGAGTAGCCGGGCGCTGATTTTGGTCGCGTCGATTCCGATCACGGCGTCGGGCGGGGCCGCGGGCGAAGAGCTGCCCTCCTTTCTGCGCGACCGTGGCCGGGGCATCGCGACCTCGATGTTCGCGACCTACGTGGAGCCCGGCGAGCTCTTGATCTACCCCTTCTTCGAGTACTACTACGACAAGGGCGGCGCGGTCGATCCGACCGACCTGGGCTTCGCCGAGGAGACCGAGCTGAGCGCCGACTACCGTGCCACCGAAGAGCTGATCTACCTCGGCTACGGCATCAGCGACCGGATCGCGGTGGAGATCGAGGCGGCGATCATCCAGGCCGAGCTGGAATGGGATCCGGGCGCCGACTCCGAGCTGCCGCGCGAGATCGAGGCATCGGGACTGGGCGACGTAGAGGGGCAGATTCGCTGGCGCTGGGCCTTCGAGAGCGCCTCCCGCCCCGAGTGGTTCAGCTACTTCGAGACCGTCGCCCCGACCCAGGACGAGGGCTCCCTGATCGGCACCGCCGACTGGGAATTCAAGCTCGGGACCGGTCTGATCAAGGGCTTCGACTGGGGCACCACGACCCTGCGCGCAGCGGTGGAGTACGACAAGGCGGAGGGCAAGGCGGACCTGGGCGAGTTGGCGCTCGAATACATGAAGCGGATCTCCGACCACTGGCAGCTCTACGGAGGGATCGAAGGGACGCTCGACGAGGTGGAGCTGATCAGCGACATCCAATGGCGCCCGCTCGACTGGCTCATGCTGCGCATCAACAACGCCTTCGGCGCCACCCCCGACGCCACCGACTGGGCTCCGGAGGTTGGGGTTTTGGTGCGGTTCAGGCCTTGATCGCGCACGCCCTCGGTTTGGAATGGGGCGTGTGCCCTACCTCCTGAATATCGCGTACTGACCGCTGGTCGTCTCCGTGAACCCCCTGCCCCGCATGGCCTCGAGCACGACGTCTCGGCAGCCCGGGATGAACTCGTCGTGCAGCTCCACGACCATGGTTCCGACCCGATCGAGCCAGTCCAGAGGTTCCGCGGCGAAGACCTCCTTCTCCGCTCCTTCGATGTCGAGCTTCAACAGATCGACCCGATCGGCCTCGATCTCATCCAGAAGATCCGGGATCGTCACGCCGCGCACAGGGCTTGGGCTCGAATCGCCGCTTTCCCCCATCCTCAGCGCCCATTTCCACTCCTCGGGGTTTTCGACCGCCAGAGTCGCTCGAGATCCCCAAACGGCCGCGCGGATCAGGCGGATGTTCGGGTAGCCCGCGCAGTTCATCTCGAAGAGCTTGCAGTTTTCTTCGTCCGGCTCCACCGCGAGGATTCGGGCATTGGGAAATCTGTTGGCGAAGAGCAGTGTCGTGAATCCCGCGTAGGCGCCCCCGTCGATGATGACCGCGGGCTCATCCGCCATGTCGATATCGGACTCTCGTTTTCCGTAGGTCTGCCAGAGTACGAAGATGTCGGAGCCGGTGAGGCGACAGTAGACGGGCGTGGCGATCCTGGGCAGGTCGACCCGCACGACCTCCGATCTGCGCAGCATGTGCCACACGTAGCGGCACGCGTTGCGCAGTCCGAGGAGGCGGATCAACCTCGGGATCCGGATCGGGATCCGGATGATGCTGACGATGGGACCGTTCATTCTCCCCTTTACCAGTCGCAGCGCTCGGGGAACCCCGGCGGCAAAACCAGGGAATCTCGCTCGCTCTCGGGCCAGATGAACCCGTCATAGAACGAGAAGAGGTACATCTCCCTCACGGTTTCGGCGAATCCTTCGTGGTTTACGAGCAGGAAACTGGTGGCGTTGGAATCGGTCCCGCCGTCGTGATCCACCCAGAGCTGGACCTGCATGTCGTTCGAGTAGCGCCGAACGAGAAGACCGATCTCAGTCTCGGGGTTGTGGATGGCGTACCAACCCTGCTCCCGATCCCAGGGCGGAGATAGCAAGATCGCGCTGCCAGGGAGCTCGGGCTCGGTGCATCCGGGGCTGCAGGTACGCACGTCGATGGTGGCGAGCTCGCCGCCGACGCTCGGGTAGAGCACCTGGGCGTACTCGTCCGACGGCCTCAGCCGCGGGAGATATGGACGTCCGTACTCCTGATCCAGCGCCGTTCCGTAGAAGACGCGCTTGACCCCGATCATATTGCGCCGGCTCTGCATATCCCAGAAGCGGTACTTGGTACGCACGGACGCGCCGAGTGAATAGGGGGGGCATTCGGTCGATTGAGACTCGATGATCACGCCCTTGCCGGCGTACGCGACATCCCATTCGACCCCGATCGGCACCGATCCCGATCCGACCAACACCCCTCCGTCGCCCCAGACCGGAGGGGCCCAGCTGTTGCCGAAGAACTCCACCAGCCCCGAGGCACAGCCGCTCGGGTTCTTGGAAAGGGTCAGATTCCCGTCACCGGCGACATCCCAGGTGAGAACCGAGATCTCCTCCGGATTGGGGGGGTCGGAGGCTCCGTTGCTCCAGTCGACGAAGAACGCGGCGCTGGTGACGGTTCGCTCGACCGGATCCACGGTCACGGCCTTGGCGCGCGTTGGGGCCCAGCAAAGAACGAATGCCGACGATACGACAATGGCAGTTCGGGTCGTCAACCGACGACTCGACTCGAGATCAGCACACTCGCGGTTAGTCCACTGCATGATGCAATCCTCCAAGGTGTTGGAGAAAGTGTATCCGCGGGATTTTGGGGGGTCAACGGCTGGCCCTCCAGCGCCCCTCGCAATAGCTCCATCCAACCTTCCCCCCTCCCCCCAGCCCCATCCGTCCTACTCTCTCCGCATGCCCGATTCAGCGACCGCCCCCCGCACCCTGGGCCGCTCCGGCCTCACCACCCTTCCGCTCGGGCTGGGCGCGTCGTACGGCGCCCCGGCCGCCGCCTACGAGGAGGCTTTCGAACACGGAGTGCGCTACTTCTACTGGGGCTCGCGGCGGCGTGGGGAGATGGCGCGGGCGATTCGGGCTCTTGCGCCTCGGCATCGCGAATCGCTGGTGGTGGTGGTGCAGAGTTATGCCCGCCTTGGAAAGCTGGTGCGGTCCTCGATCCTGAAGGCGCTGCGCGCCCTCGGCCTGGAGCATGTCGATGTGCTGCTGCTCGGCTGGCACAACTCGCCCCCCTCGGCGCGGATTCTCGACGCGGCCATGACGCTGCGCGACGAGGGCAAAGTGCGTCATGTGGCACTCTCGGGGCACCGCCGGACGATGTTCCCCGGCCTGGTCGACGATTCGCGCTACGCGATCTGGCACGTGCGCTACAACGCCGTGCACCGTGGCGCCGAACGCGAGGTGTTTCCGGCCTTGGACCTTCGCGACGTCGCCCGCCGGCCCGGCCTCGCGACCTATACCACGACGCGCTGGGGCAATCTCTGCGATGCGCGGCGCATGCCGCCCGGCGAGCCGACGCCGACGGGCACCGATTGCTACCGTTTCGCCTTTTCGCACCCGGCGGTCGATCTGGCCCTGGCCGGTCCCGACAGCCTGGAGGAGATGCGCCAGGCGCTGGCCGCCCTCGAACGCGGCCCGATGGACGAGGACGAGCTGGCGTGGATGCGGCGCGTGGGGGACCACATCTACCGGAGCGACCGCAAGGCGACGGTGCTCGATCGGGTGTAGAGACGCGGAACGCACGGCGTCTCGCGTTGTAACGGATTCTCAGTTCGGCCCATGTCCAGGCAAGAGACTCGATTCCCATCCCGCGAACGCGGGCTTGGATCCGGGCTCTCACGCATTCGACCACGGAGGACATCATGGGCCGCAAATTGCTCACAATCGCCGCGCTGATCGCGCTCGCACCCTTCGCCGGATCCGCTCACGGGGCGGAAGACGACGGGGACTGGAGGAAGGGACCGGGCGGTGGGACGAACATCAAACCGGGCGATTCGTTCATCCTGCCGGTCAGGAACAAGACTGGAACCGACGTCATCATCCAGCTGCGCATGGTCAACGGCGACCCGTCGGAGCCGGTGCGTGTCGGCTGGATCGACGACGACGGGGAGTTCATGTGCGAGAAGTACGCCGACCCCGGCGACACGCTCACCACCGATGAGCTGGAGTTCGACAAGGACGAGCAACGCAACCTGAAGGTCGAGAACATCGGCTCCCCGAACCTGGCGCGCGTCAAGTGGGGTTCGCGCTACAAGAAGGCGCAGTAGTACGCGGCCCCTGCTCGGCGTCGCTCCGGTGCCGCGGGTCGCTCAGGTGCGCGACCCGCGGCCTGACGCCGATTGGGCGGGCATCGGCTCCCCCGCCTGCCGCGCCCCGGCTTCCGCCCCCAGCAGCGCCGCCAAGATGAACTCGTCGATCCGCCCGTCGAGCACCGCGCCCACGTCGCTCACCTGGTGGCCGGTGCGCGGGTCGCGCACGAATCGCTGCTTGCGCAGACCGACGTTGCGCACCACGCGGCCGAGCTCATCGTCGATGGAGGCGCGCCGCTCCGCGAGTCCACGGATCAGCTCACGGCCCAGGGTCAGGGCGGCGTCGCGCGGCAGCTGCGAGTAGATTCGCCACTCCCTGCGCGGGCCGCGCAGCGCCAGCACGCCGCAGGCCTTGTCGAGGAATCTCAGCTCGTCGGCCCTGGCGCTCCGATAGCTCGGCTCTTCGGCCCGCTCGGCGCTCGCCGGATCGGGCAGCACCAGTACCCGCGCCACCGTCACCTCGCGGCCGCCGTCTCCCGCGCGGCTTCCGATGCGCCGGTGAGTGCCGGTCTCGCTGCGCAGCAGACCGTAGGCGTTGGGACCGTCGATGCGCAGAATCGCGGCGCGGCCCTCGCCGCCCACCGAGAGCCGTTCGCCCTGCAGCTCCGATTCGTAGCCGCGGTGGCGGGCCCAGCGCCGATACATCTTCAGCAGCGCCGCCGCCCACTCCTGCGCCGCCGCGCCGCGTTGCGCCGCCGCCACCACCAGGTAGGCGGCGCGTGCGTCGCCGGGGTCGGTCAGCACCGTCTCCAGCTCGACCCCTTCGCTCAGCTCCTCCATCTCGTGGATGCGGCGCTCCAGCTCGCCCTGTCGCTCCTTGCGGCCCCCGGTCACCAGGTCGACCAGCAACAGGGCCTCCTCGATCTTGCGCTCCATCCCCTTGTGACGATCGATGAGGTGTGTGACCCGGGCCAGCTCACGCAGCGCGGCGGTGCTCCGGGTTGCGTCATCCCAGAAGGTGGGGCGCGTCATTTCGCGCCGCAGGTCGTCGGCGCGCGCGCGCAGCGCATCGATGCCCAGGGCGCCCTCGATGCCGGCCAGGCGCTCTTGCAGCCGGGCGATCCGCTGATGCGCCTGACGCGTCGAGCCGTGGCGGCGCGCGCGCGCCGGCCGGCGCGGTGGTGGGGCTGCGGCGGGTTCGGGCTCGTCACGCACGATCTGCGCCTCCACGCGCTGATCGCGGGGCAGCAGCCGCACCGTGTCGTCTGGCCCGGGGCTGGCCTCGGAGAGCAGCCGGGCCAGGGGCACCGCCACCAGGTCCTCGACCGCCCGTTTGAGCTGGCGCGCGCCGTAACGGGCGCTCTGGCCGCGCTCCAGGATCAGGTCGGCGACGCCGGGATCGGTCTCTACCACCACTCCGCGACGCACGATCCCTTCGCGCGTCAGGCAGCGCCCGATCTCGCGCAAGGCGATCTTGCGCATGGTTTCGAGGGAGAGACCGTAGAAATGCACCACACGGTCGATGCGGTTGAAGAGCTCGGGCCGGAAGAAGCGCTCGATCTCGGTGCGCAGAGCGGCTGCCTCGGCCTCGTCGCGGTCGCGGTGGAAGCCGAAGGCGCCGTCCCCGCCGCGCTCGTAGCCGAGGTTCGAGGTCATCAGGATGACGCACTCGCGAAAGTCGACCGTTTCACCGAGCGCGTCGGTCAGCCGCCCCTCGCCGAGCACCTGCAGCAAGAGATCGAAGACCCGCGGGTGGGCCTTCTCGACCTCGTCGAGCAGCAGCACCGAGAGCGGCTGGTCGCGCACCGGGCCGGTCAGCTGGCCGCGCGAGCCTTCGCGCCGAGGGTCGCCCATGATCAGCCGGTCGGGTGCGCTCGGGTCGCCGAACTCGCTCATGTCGAGTCGAATCAGCCGGCCCTCGTCGCCGAAGAGGAATGCCGCCAGGGTCTTGGCGGCCTCGGTCTTGCCCACTCCGGTCGGCCCGGCGAAGAGGTAGCAAGCCAGGGGGCGCTGCGGATCGTGCAGGTCGGTCTTGATGCGGGCGACGGTGTCGACCAGCGCCTCGATGGCGCGTTCCTGCCCCAGAACGCGTTCCGCGAAGAACGCGGTTGCCCGCCGCAGATCGAGCGGTTCGGAGTCGAGCAGGAGGAAGCGCGGCAATCCGGTGCTGGCGCTCAGCTCGTGTGCGACCTCTTCGCTGCCCACCTGCTCGCCGCCCTGGGCGCCGACGCTCTCGACCGTGCGCCGCAACAGATCGAGCCCTTTGGCCGGGAAGCCGCGGTGGCGCTGGAAACGGGCGCAGAGGTCGATCGTCCGATCGACCGCCGCCGCGTCGATCGCGGGGCCGGTGCCGCCGATCCAGCCGCAGGCACCGGTCAGGATCTTGCGGGTCTCGGCGCGCGTCGGCTCCGCCAGGGCGACGCGGGTGAAGGCCCGCTCCAGCTCGGGCCGGGCGCGCAGCATGCGTGCCGCCGGCCCCGGCAGCGTCTCGCCGACCACCACCAGCTCGTCGGCCTCGATCATCGGCGCCAGGGCCGACAGCATGTCGATCTCGTGGTGCTCGGTCGTTCCGGCGCCGAGAAGCTGGTGCAGGCGGGGCATGTGGACGATCGTCTTGCCGCGGCTCTTGAGCTTGTCGGCCAGCTCCGAGATCTTGCTCTGCCACTCCCCGAGGTACTTGATGTCGGTCTGCAGCTCGATCGGCGGAATCACCCAGAAGCTGTGCTCGCGCAGCTCGGCCGGGCCCTCTCCGGCGGCGATCCGCGCCGCGGCGGCGCGCACCAGGGCGGTCTTGCCCACTCCGCCGCCGCCGACGATCAGCACCGAGCGCCGCGAGGGTCGCGCCAGCAGCCGCAGCAGTCGATCGATGTCGGCCGTCGACCCGATCCAGGGCGGAGCCCGCCCGTCGCTGGGATCGAGGGGGCGGCCGATGCCGATCGCCGGGTGGTCGCCGTCCGTTCCCGCTCCGCTGGATCGGCCGGCGACGGCGCCACCCTCGGGCGTCTGGACGTCGTCGCGGATCTGCTCCATGTCGTGCCGAACCCGATCCGGCAGCCGATCCCAGTCCAGGGCTTCGAGGTGGGCGGCGAGATCGGGATGCTCGTCGTCCTCGTCGTGGAGCTCGCGGATCAGGTGCACGCGGGCGGGATCCATATTGGGGTCGAGCTCGAGGGCGCGACGGGTCCAGCGCAACGCCTTCTCCGGCAGCTTCCGGTCGAGGAGAAAGCGCGCGCAGGCCCAGGCGAGATCGCCTGGTGTGGCCCCTTCGAACTCCTTCAGCACGGTTTCGATCGAGCGTCCGCTGCCTTCGCGGGCCCACCAGCGCTCGGCGAAGATCGGCGGCGGATCGCCCTCGTGTGAGGCGAGCGACGCACGCATCAGGTCGGCGGCCCGCGCGCGCTGGTCGCGCAGCAGGTCGATCAGTGCCAGCTCGCGCAGATTGGCCGGGTCGAGATCGCCCTCGAGCAGCGCCAGCAGGTGGACCGCGCCGGCCAAGTCGGGATTGCGAAGCTGGCTCCAGATCACCATGCCCAGCGGATGGAAGGCCTCTTTGCGACCAGCCAGGGCCGCTTCCGCGAGGTGCTCGCAGGCCAGCACGGGATCCCCCACGTCGTAGGCGGCCAGTCCGATCGCTTCGTGGACCTCCGGCGCGTCGGCGTGGGAGGCCAGCAGCCGATCTACCAGCACCGCCGCACGCGAGCGTTCCCCGCCTTGCTCGAGCACCGCGATCAAGGTCCGCGCCCAATCGGGCGCCAGGCTCTCGTCCGCCCGTTCGAAGGCCTGGCGGGCGTGCTCGAAGGCATCCTCCTCGCGCCCCGCCGCCAGGCTGATGCGTGCCATGCTGATCAGCGGAACCGGGTCGTCGGGTGCCCCGCGCGCCGCCTCGCCCAGCAGCTTCAGGGACTGCGGCAGGTTGCCGAGAGCCAGCTCGATCTTGGCGCGCGCGGTGAGCAGCTCGGGATGGGCGCGCAGGTCGCGGGCGACCTGCTGGTGCACGTGCCGCGCGTCGGTGGCGCGGTCGAGGCGAAGCATCAGGTCGATCAGCTCGCACGCCGTCTCGATCGAGCGGGGGTCGGCCTTCAGTCGGGCCAGAGCCTGGTCCAGAGCGGCGGCGTTCGCGTCGGATTCGGTCATCGATCCCTTCCGGGGCTGGTTCTCGCCTCGATCTTAGCGCGCTGGCGACGTCGCTGTCCGCTCGCCGTGGCTCCGCACGCTGCGGCGGAACTGCGCACCCGCTCGGGCGGCGAGTCGTCCCGGCCCTCGATCGACCGTTGTAGATGGCCGATTTGGATTGGCGCGATCGTTGCAGGGAACACTCTACGCCTGCTGGCGGAACGAGCTGAGGCCCTTGGCTCGATCATGAGCGGGGTGTTCCGCCGGGGTGGAACCGTTGAGGATGAACGCGCCCGGGTCCGGATGCAGCGGACCCGGGCTTCCTCGTTTGGGGTCCGCGCAGATGGCCTGTTCTGCCAGATCATGATCTGGAGCTTCGTCCAGAGCTCGCCGCTCAGTACTTCGGTTGATAGAGCTCCACCCGCACCCCGCCCGGCATCATGAAGTGGGTCACGAAGCCGTAGCTCTGCTCGACGATTGCGTCGTTGAGCTCGACCCCTCGCTCGCGCAGCTCGGCGACCGTGGTCTCGATATCGTCGCAGGTGAACGAGATGTCGTGCGTGCCCGAAGGCGGTGCGCCCGGGTGGTCGATCGGGTGCATGCCGATCTCCGACCGCGGCAGGTCGAAGATCAGCCAGCCGCCGCCCACGTCGCGGTAAGGGAGCCGCAGCTTGTCGCGCACGAAGGCGCGCAGCTCCTCGGCCTCGGACGAGAAGAACATTCCATGGATACCGTGGATCATCGGGTCCTCCGAAGTGTGCGAACGTGCGCCGGCGATCGGCTCCCGCTCCCGCCCATGATCGGACGTCGCTACACCAGGAGAGCGCCGCGAAACACCGTCACCGCAGAGCCTCGTAATTCGACCCGCTCCCCGCGCACCCGCCCGCGCACCACGCCGCCGCGCGCCGAGGCCTGAAAGCCGACCAAGTCTTCCTTGTCGAGGCGTGCGCTCCAGAAAGGAACCAGCACGCAGTGGGCGGCACCGGTCACCGGATCCTCGTCGATCCCGGCGTGCACCGCGAAGAAGCGCGACACGAAATCGAACTCCCC
Organism: uncultured Gemmatimonadota bacterium; assembly: GCA_964490075.1. GTDB lineage: Bacteria > CAZBBK01. Next base: position 21,376 of record CAZBBK010000039.1, read on the forward strand.
TGCGCCGCGCGCCGTCACGATCAGTTCGCCGCGGGCGATGCGCCGCAGCTGATCGAAATCGGGACGTGCCTCGCGCACCTCGGCCTCGGAGCCGAGCTCCAGCAGGTAGCCGGGGTGTTCGAGGGTCTCGAAGCAGCGCAGCGGGCTCACGCCCAGCGCCTCCGCCTCGGGTCGTGGTGGGGCGCATGCCGCGACCCGCGAAGCCGGCAGATCGAGCGCGATCCGATCGCCTTCGCGGCGCGCCTCGAGCACGCCGCTGCGGGTGTGGAAGCGAGCGCCTCGCTGCGGCTCCAGCCGGCCCGCCTCCCACAGCACATGGGCGCTGGCCAGGCTGGCGTGGCCGCAGAGCGGCACCTCGGTGGTGGGCGTGAACCAGCGCAGCCCGAAGCCCTCCTCGTGCGGCACCACGAAGGCGGTCTCCGACAGGTTCATTTCGGCTGCCACCTGTTGCATCCACTCCTCTTCGGCGGGCGATTCGAGCAGACAGACCGCGGCCGGATTGCCGGAGAAGGGCCGCTCGGTGAAGGCGTCGACTTGATAGAGGGGGAGCTCGGGCATGGTGGGGTCCTCTGGGTCGGTGGTTCTCGTTACACTAACCATGAAGCGCTCGGGATGGGCGCCCCAAGGTAACGACCCATCGTCTGGGTTCCTTTTCTCATGGACCGCGCCCGATCACGCCGGAGGAAGCCATGAGGCCAAAGCTGATTGCCACGCTGTCGATTCTCGGTACGGCGGTCATCCAGGCCGCGACGATCCATGTGCCGGGCGACAGCCCCACCATCCAGGGCGCCATCGATGGCGCCGCCGCGGGTGACGCGATCATCGTGCATCCCGGCACCTACATCGAGAACCTGGACTTTCTTGGCAAGCCGATCGTCGTCACTGGAACCGCTCCGCGCGATTCGGCGATCGTCGCCCGGACGGTGGTGGACGCCATGGCCACCGAGCAGGATCCGGTGAGTGTCGTGGCCTTCGCCTCGGGAGAGGGGCCGAGATCGGTGCTGGCGGGGCTGACCCTGACCGGTGGCACGGGAACCGAGATCGACCGCTACTACGGTTCCCCGAGCACCGTCGGCGGGGGCGTGTTCTGCGACGTCGGCACCGCGCCTCGTCTGATGGACCTGGTGGTGCGCGAGAACCGCACGGTCGGAATCGGCGAGCGGGTCGGAGGCGGCGGGATCGGCTGTGAGTCGTCGTCGCCCAGCCTCAGGCGTTGCACGGTGGTGGACAACTCCACCGAGCTCCAGGGCGGCGGCCTCTACTGCTCGGCCTCTTCCCCCACCCTGGTCGGCTGCAAGATCGAGCGCAACCGTGCCGTCGATCCATACGATGCCTATGGAGGCGGAATCTGTTGTCGGGTCTCATCGCCCGCTCTCGAGAGCTGCACGATCAACGCGAACAGCGCGGGTCGTACGGGCGGCGGGATCCACTGTATCTACTCCTCGCCAACACTCGACTACTGCACGATCGCCGCCAACACCGCACTGCGCGACGGCGCGGGCCTCTACTGCGACGTCGGTTCCTCCTCCGTGCTCACGAACTGCACGATCGCAGGGAATCGCGCCGACAACGACGGCGGCGGACTCTACAACTTCGCGTCTTTTTTGATCCTCGAAAACTGTATCTTGTGGTACAACCTTCCGGAAGAGATCACCGGGACGGGCGGTGACGCAGACGTGACCTACTCCAACGTCCGGGGAGGATGGGACGGCGAGGGCAATATAAGTGCGGGTCCGCGATTCTGCGATCTCACTTGCGGAGAATTCAATGCGCTCGGCCTCGCCGCCGACTCGCCCTGCATCGGCAGCGGTCGAGGGGGGGCGGACATGGGAGCGTGGCCGGTGGCTTGCGACTTCCCGGCGGAGCCCACGCCCACGGTGCTCGAGGTGCCGGCGCAGTACGCGACCTTGCAGGCCGCCCTCGACGTGGCCTGCTCGCTCGACACCATTCTCGTCGCTCCCGGAAGCTATCTGGAGTCGGAGCTCGTCTAACCCGATCTGAGTGTGGTGGTCCGAGGCTGGGATCCCCTGGATCCGGAGGTCGTCGCCGCGACGGTGATCGACGGCATGGGACAGGCCACGCTGCGCTTTCGAGTGACCCATTCGGCCGTGATCCACCGGCTCTCGGGTGTCACGGTCACCGGCGGGGATCCGGGAATCGACTGTCGCAAAGCATCTCCCGAGATCGATCGTTGCCGGATCACGGGGAATTACAGCCCATCCGGCGGTAGAGGGATCGTGTGCCATGGCGGGGCTCCGATCATCACCAACTGTACGATCACCGCCAACGGGTCTTCTGATCCGGGGGGGGGCCTCTACTGCTTCAAGTCCTCGCCGACCGTTGTCGACTGCACGATTTCCGGGAACTTCGCTGAGTATAAAGGCGCCGGTCTCTACTGCTACCGGTTCTCTCCGACCCTCACCCGCTGCACCATCGCTGAGAACTCCACACTGATGACGGGTGCCGGGATCTACTGCTGGGAAGGGTCTCCGCTCTTCACGCGCTGCACGATCGCGGGCAATGTCGCCCTTGAAGAAGGCGGTGGGCTCTATTGCCTCGACTCCTCTCCGACTCTGGTGGATTGCATCCTTTGGAACGACAGTCCGCGGGAGATCTACCCGGAAGATGCCGATTCCGCGATCGTGACCTACTCGGATGTGCAGGGCGGCTGGGACGGCGAGGGCAACATCGACACCGATCCGCGATTCTGCGCCGAGGGCTGCGCGGGATCCGAGAGCTTCGGGCTCGCCTCGGACTCGCCATGTCTCGGCAGCGGTCAGGGGGGCGCCGACATGGGCGCCTGGGGCGAGAGCTGCGTTTCACCCGCCCAGAGCGTTCCGACCGTGCTCGAGGTTCCAGGAGACTACCCCACTTTGCGCGCCGCGCTCGATTCCGCCTGTCGGGCCGATACCATCCTCGTGGCCCCCGGCACCTACCAGGAGCCCGGGCTGACGATTCTCGGCCGCGGCCTGGTGCTGCGCGGATGGGATCCGCTGGACCCGCGGGTGGTGGCCGCGACCGTCATCGAGGGCGATCAGAAGGACGTGATGTTCTTTCGTCCCCCGGTCGCCTCGATGGACGCGACTCTTGCCGGCGTCACCGTTACCGGAGGCGGGACGGGGATCCGCTGCGACGGAGCATCCCCGCGAATCGAGCACTGCGTGATCACGGGGAACTCCACCCAGAGGAGGGGTGTCGGACTGCACTGCAACTTCTCATCCCCAACGCTTGCCTACTGCTCGATCACGGACAACGAAGCGTCGGACTATAGCGGCGGGGGGATCTACGGCTACCAATCCTCCCCGATCGTGCGCAACTGCGTGATGGCGAGGAACTACTCCTACTCCGGTAGCGCGCTCTATTGCAGCCATGGCTCCTCGACTCTGCGTAACTGTACGATCATGGAGAACAGCGGGAATAGCTCCGTCTATGGCTATTCCTCCGACCTGACCATCACGAACTGTATTCTGTGGAATGATACCTCGCGCGAGATCCACTATTCCTTCGACGCGCCGGTCGTGACCTACTCGGATGTTCGTGGCTATTGGAGCGGCGAAGGAAATATCGACGCCGATCCGGGTTTTCGCGGTGTCGGCTCTTTCGAGGGCCTTCTCGGCCCCGGGTCGCCGTGCATCGACGGCGGCGATCCGGCCGTCGAAGACGCCATCTTCGACTGGCATCCACGCTGGCCGGACCAGTATCCGAACGGTCCCAGAAGCGACATGGGTGCCTACGGGGGGGAGGGCAACTCGGGGTGGGTTGGTGGCGGCCGCTGAGGCGATCGATCAAGGGGCCGAAATGCGCCGAGCGAGGTCCAGGTCGGTACCGATCACGGTGGCGGGGCGCGAAATGACGATGTCGTCCACGCAGGCCGCGCCTCCGCTGGAGGGGACCGCGAAGTGGGTCCCTCCCCATGCCTGGGGAATCTCGTCGCGGACCCGGATGATGGACTGGCCGTCGATGGCGACGGAGACCGTGTGCCCGTCGGAGCGGAGCTCGAGTCGATGCCAATCGCCGGGCGAGATCGTCATCGGCACGCGCGCCAGCTCTTCGCTGAAGCCGCGCGCCACATTCCGCAGGAGCTGTGCGCCGCCAGCACTCAGATGCAACCGATAACCGCGATCAAACCACTGCACCCAGCGGGTCTGCACCGACAAGGTCCCCGATTCCAGCGTGAAGCGACAGTTCAAATCGTAGTCCCAAAGGGGTTCCGTGATCACCGCGACGCTGGCCAGGTACTGGATCGCTCCCGAGTGTGGTCCGATACGGGCCGCGATCACGTGATTGGTGTCGTTTTCTGCGACGACGGCCCAGGCGCGCTCGAATCGGGAGATGCAGACGTAGCCTTCGTTCTGGATCGGATCCTCGAAGTCGACAGCCAGGATCGTCCCTTCCGGTTGCGGCGGTCGAACCGCGTCCAGCGCGCGCGCGACTCGCAGCAGATCGTCCTCCATGCGCTGCGTTTCGTGCGTCAGGGAGTCCGCTAAATTGTGTTGCTCGTGGGGATCGACGGCCAGATCGAAGAGCTTGTTGTTGTCGGAATGGTCCAGGTCTTCAGCGCGGTGGATCAGCTTCATCGACCCGTCGACCAGCGCCCTGAATGCTCGGCCTTCCTGGATCGAGGCACGGGGCTCGGGATCGTGGATCAGATTGCGGCCCTGGATCCCGGGTGGGATGGCCATCCCCAGCACCTCCAGCGTGGTGGGGAGGAGATCGGCGAGATCGGGATTGCCGGCGAGCATCAGATCGCGCGCGGGGCCGTGCCGGCGTTGCCAATCCTCGGGGAAGATCATGAGCAGCGGGATGCGGCTGTTCCCCTCGAAGTGATCGATATGACAGAAATAGTAGTTGTGGTCGCCGTGCAGCTCCTCGCCGTGGTCGGCGGTGATCACCACCAGGGTGCTCTCGCGCAGGCCCTCCTCGTCGAGCATCACGAAGAGCCGGCGGATCTGGTCGTCCATGTAGGCGATCAGGCCGTCGTACTCGGCGACGTACCAGTCCATGCTCAGGATTCCGTCGATCACCTGGTCGTCGCGCATCGCTGCCACGCAGCTGCGGCCGCTGGTCAGCGGTGCGTCGCCCAGGCCACCGTAGAAGGGGTCGCCGACGAAGAGGTCGTCGAAGGGGGCGGGACAGTCGTAGGGGGCGTGGGCTGCGAAGGGCTGGGCGTGGATGAAGAAGGGACGGGCGCCGGGGTCGCGGATGATGGTCTCGATCTGGTCGGTCAGGTTCTGGTCGGGCCGCGCGGTGAAGCTGCAGTGTTGAAAGTAGCAACCTGCTCTGCCGGCGGGCGCGAGCATGGGATTGCTGGTCAGCAGGTGGGTGTCGTAGCCGGCGTCCGCCAGGATGGATGGGAGGTTGGGGACGGTGCTGGGCAGGGCAAGTGCGTCTTCGACGACTCGGTGGGTCTCGACGCTCAGGCCGGTGAGCATCGAGGCGACGCTCGGCCAGGTCCAGGTGCCGGAGGAATGGGCGCTGGACCAGGCCACTCCTTCGGTGGCGAGCTGGTCGAGGAAGGGGGTGGTCTCGCGTTGGTAGCCGTAGAGGCTCAGGTGATCCGCCCGTGTGGTGTCGAGCACGTAGAAGATCACGTTGTAGGGGGTATCGGGGAGCGAGTGGGCGCCGGCCGGGAGCGCCGCGAGGGCGGCAAGAGCCGCGAAGCACCGGCGGGCGCTTCGGTTGCGGGTGCGGGTGTGCATGGGTAGTTGGGATCGCTGTGGGTTGTTGCCGGAGCCGCGCCGAGCGCGGATCGTGCCGAATCCTCCAATCTCGAGCATAACGCAGGTGGCGGGGCCTGCCGGGTCATGAAGGCTTGCTCTTCCGGCGTCGGTATTGGATCTTGGGCTGCCATGGAATCGACCGACCACGAAGGGGATCCGCGACCGATGGGCTGCGGGCCGGGAACCAGGATCGAGAGATCATGAAGGGTACGGCACTCATTGGAGCACTGTTCGTCCTCTGCTGCGGCACGACTGCCCAGGCGGGCGGCCTCTTCCGCGGCACTCTGGCCTCCGCCGAGCCCTTGGCGGCCGGCGAGGGACACCTGGCGGCGGCATGGCTGTCGCTCGATCCGAATGACCCGGAGAGCTACTGGGTGACGCACGGTCGAGTGGGCGTGCGAGATCGGCTCGCGCTCTCCGGTTTCGTGCCCCGCGGAGAACGACTCCGAGACCGACTTCTGGTGTCTGGGCGCCCAGATTCCCTTCGGCGATCCCGAAGGCGTGGCGGCGGCTCTTTTCGGGTCGGTGCTGGGCGGCGGGGACGATCTCGGGCGCTACGGCGGTGGCGCCGCGGCCTTCTTCGGGGTCGCGCTCAGCAAGCGTGCGGGCGCCTTTTCGCTGGACGGGGCTTTGCCTCTCTATGTGCGTCGCTTGACGGCTCCGGATGACGACTGTGAGAGCGCCCTCTGCGAGCTCCGAGGTGTGCCGGCGCCGATCTCTCTGGTGGCGTCCGAGCTCTGGGTCGGCTACTACCTGAGCGACCGCCACATCATCCGCACCAGCGCTTTTTATCCCTTCGGGACCCTGCAGTACGAGCTGCGCCACGGCCCCACCAGCCTGCGCTGCGGGGTCGGCCTCAACCTGAACGGCATGGTGGCGGTGGGGGTGCGGTTCTAGGTGCTTTCATCCGTGTGCATGGATGGCAATGGTCACCAGCTACACTGATACCGGCTGTCACGAACTTCGCCGGAACAGCAGGGCTGCCGCCGCGGCCGAATCCCCGCAAGGTCCGAGCTCCACCGCCGGCAAGCACGATGCACCTGACCGACCAACAGCTCGGCGCCATCCGGCGCGCCAGGAATTTGGGGCGTAGGCTTCGGGATGAGCTCCCCGAGATCGCGGAGGAGTATCGCGCGGGCGCCGAGTTCGGTGACATCGTCGAGCGTCACGACATCGTGGCGACCTACGGGGAGACTGAAGAGGTCTCCCGCCAGGCGATCCATTACGTACTCCACGGTGCCAAGCGCTTCGGGAGCCAGCGGGGATTCCGCGGACTCCTGCGGGTTGCCGAGCTGCGGGAAATCCGGCGGCAGAAGCGAGTCCGACTCGGGCGCAGGACCTACGAGGAGGGCAGGGCGCTCTTCGCGGCGACCGAGGAGGAACGCTTTCACCATCGATCCCTTGGTGGCCAGGCTCTTCGTGACCGGGGCGAAGGCCTGTTCGGCATGAGCGCGGAGGAGCGGAGGGAGATCGCGCGGCGAGCCGGACGCCTGCAATACGAGCGGGGAACCGGCGTTTCAACCGCACGCCCGAGCAGTGGTCCAAGGACAGTCAGCTGGCGGGCCGCAACTCCGCGATCGCTCGGGGCTTCGTGCCCTGGGTGGAGCCGAGGATCACGGAGGAGCTCTGCGACCTCTCCGAATTCGACGTCCTTTGGCTGTTGGCCCACGATCCCGACTACCAGTTGCCAAGAGGAGTCCGCCGTGCGGAGCTGGCTCGAGCACTCAATCGGGAGTTCCACGGCGGGCGGCCCGCGCGCACCGTGAAGGCGATCTCCTCGGCGCTGAGCAGGCTGCGGAAGGAGCGCGGCCGGGTCTGAGGAGCCAAGGCCGAGAGCGCCCGGAGAGCGTTTCGATGATGTGGGACCTGGGTGGATTCCGTGCTTCTAGTCCCTGCACGTTTGGTTGCCGCGCTTGCGCCTCAGGGTCAACCACTCGATGCACTCCAACGCCAGGACGAAGACGAGGTGCCAAAGTGGCCAGGGCAGGTCACGGAGCCAGATGATCGTCGCGGTGAGAGCCAGAACATTGAAGCCGATCGCCAGGAGCCCCGTCCGTATCTGTCCGAAGCGCTTGCGCAGGCGAACGAAGATCAACGCCATCGTAATGATCAGACCGGTCATGACGGCCACGGCCACCACCGCGTAGAGCGCCTCACGCATCGCCATCTCGCTCTGGAGCGGCCGGCCGAGAATCGATCCCTCCGCGGTGTTCACTGCGGATCGAGTCTCGGGGGATCACCTTCGAGTTGGGGGGAGTAGCCGAGCCAGAGCAAGAGCGGAACCTCCGCAAAACAAGCTGACCAAGCTACTGATCCAGGCAACGACGCTTTGATCAAGGCTGGTCGGCACACCACCGAGCAGCATTAGCACGCCTATCGCGTACAGTAACCGTCGTCGCGTTGACTCCCTCGCGTTCCGCAACCAGCGCCAGGAGAGAACGAGGGCAACAGACGCGATGGCAACAAAGGCCATGATCGCAAGTGCGAACGTCATATTGGGCATGGTGTAGGTCGTTTTTCGGTGGAACCAAGGCGAGGGGCGGGAACGGATGGCCCGGAGCAGGCAGCGAGATCGAGGCTGGAGAAAAGCACGCGGCGATGCTCAGTACCCTTTTCAAACGTTGGCGCTAGTATAGGCCGCACTCGTACCACCCCTCAATCCTAATTCCATACTCTCCAAAGCTCGATACCTCCTCCTTCCATACGCAGCCGAATCTCATTCGACCGGGAGCTTTCACCGTCGCCTCCTCCGGGCCGCCATAGGCAGGCTGACCAATTCCGCCAGAGCCACCTGAACGTCCCTGGGGACTTACGATACCATCGATGATGTTGGACGGAGGTCCGGCACGTCGCCCGCCGGGCTCGTAGTGGTCATCGGCTCCGTCCTCTGGGAAGAAGCGGTCGTCCAGCCTTGATGCCACCTCGGCCAACGGGCCCCAGGTCAGCGGAAAATCACGTGCAGCGTGCCCTTGCGTGGCCGCGACAGCTGCGCCGAGCCCGAACCCTATGTTCATGGAGCTCCCCGTAATCGAACTGGCAGTGAGCGCAGATGTCGCCACGAAAGCCAGTGTAACGCTTGCGCCGACCGGGTTGGCGATCGCGGCCGCCATGGCGAGATGAACCGTCAAACCAAGCGCAGCACTCGCCGCGCTCGCTTGGCCGATGCCAAAGCCAAACGAAAACCAGCGGACCCTCGATCCATCCAAGTCCACATAGAACAACGGATTCCCAAGCCCGTACGTATAGGGCGACACTTCCGGATAGAGCGCCCGCAGCGGCTCCGGCTGCAACCACCGGCCAACCTCCGGATCATAGAGGCGCACACCGTGCTCCTGGTAACCGAGCTCCACGTCGAGCTCCTGCCCGGTGTAGCGCAGGAAGTCACCGGAGACGGCCTCGCCGATCGACTCGTAGACCTCGCCGTAGCCCCATTAGGTGGTCGATTCCAGGGGCGTGCCTTCGGCGTCGACGATCAGGCGCACCGAGCCCAGCCGGTCCCTGGCCAGGAAACATGTTGCATACTCGGCCGGCTCCAGCTCCTCGACGGCGACGGTGCCGCCGAGGCCGTGAATGAAGCACCGGGTCGGCTCCAGCTCCTCGTCGTAGGTCGCGAGCAAGGTGGCGCCCAGGCGCAGATAGTAGGTGCTCCGAGAGCCGTAGCTCCCGGAAGCCTGCACGCGCCTCACCAGACCGCCTTCATCGCCGGGCCTATCGACGACCAGCTGCCATTCCCGCACCGTCTTCTCGATCCGGTGGCCGTAGGCGTCGTTTCCGATTCCAGGCGCCCCATGGCGTCGAAATCGCGCCAGGTCTCCTTGCCTTCCGGGGAGCGGACCCAGATCTGGTAGTTGCGGAGGTCGCAGTGAAACAGTGTCACCTGATCCTGCGGCGCTCGATAGGGCTCCTCGCACTCGACCACGGATCCCGGTGGCCCTGCGCGCTTGTGCCTGCGTGCTCTTCCCAGTCCTGTCGCGCGTCGATCGAACGCTCACACCGTTACACCGGCGGCCGGAGATCGCGCGAGGGCGGGCGGCACCGATCGGGGACAGGTTCGCGGGCGATCAGCCGCGCACCACCGAACGCCCTCGGAGGGCCTGAGAGCCCGAGCCCCCCCCGACCTCAGCCCACCACGAGGTTGATCAGCCGCTCCGGCACGAACACCACCCGCCGCGTCGCCTTGCCGGCCACCGCTCGCTGCACGCCGGGGAGCGAGAGCGCGGCCTCCCGAGCCTGGTCCTTCGCCACCCCGCGCGGCACCTGAATCGTCCCGCGGTGCTTGCCGTTGACCTGCACCACCAGGTCTATGGTGTCGCCGACCAGGAGCGCCGGATCGATCTCCACCCAGCTCTGGTCGAAGAGGCTGGATTCGGCGTCGAACACGCTGTGCCAGAGCGCCTCGGCCAGATGCGGGCAGAACAGGCCGAGCACCTTGAGGAACTCGCGCATGACGTGGCCCGCCACCAGCCACTGGCGCTCGCCCCGGGCCTCGCGCAGGGCGGGGCCGGCGGCGCCGATGAACGAGTGGATCAAGGCGACGGCGTTGTGGTAGCTGCGGGTGTGGAGCTCGGCATCGAAGCCGTGGGCGCTGCGGTGGAGCAGAGCCAGGAGCTCGCGCTCCCAGGTGTCGGCCGGCTCCGGGCGCTGCGCCGGGGCCCCGGCGAGCTGCTCCTGGTGGCGGGCGTAGAGATCCCAGATCGAGTCGAGGAAACGCTTCTTGGCCGCCAGCCCGGAGTCGTCCCAGTCGATGTCGGCACGCGGCGGGGCGTCGGCCAGAATGTAGAGCCTGAGCGCATCGGCGCCGACCTGCGACACGATTTCGGTCGGGGCCACGGTGTTGCCGCGCGACTTGCTCATCTTGGCGCCGCCGAGCCGCACCATGCCGTTGTCGAGGAAGACCTGCACCGGCTCCGGCTGGGTCGCCCAGCCGCGCGAGTGGAAGAAATGGCCGATGAAGCGGTGGTAGATCATGTGCTGCGCGGCGTGCTCCAGGCCGCCGACGTACCAGTCGATCGGCATCCAGTGGCGGCCGCGCTCGGGATCGAAGATGCGCTCCTCGTTGTGGGCGTCGGTGAAGCGGAAGGCGTACCAGGAGGAGCACATGAAAGTGTCCATGGTGTCGACCTCGCGCCGGGCCGGGCGTGCGCATTTCGGGCATTCGGTGCGCACGAACTCCTCGACCGCCGCCAGCGGAGAGCTGCCCTTTTCGCTGAAGCGAACGTCCTCCGGCAGCAGGACCGGAAGCTGGTCGGCCGGCACCGGAGACCAGCCGCAAGCGTCGCAATGGACCATCGGGATCGGCGCGCCCCAGTAGCGCTGCCGCGACACCAGCCAGTCGCGCAGCTTGAAGTTGATCTCGCGCGTGCCGATGTCTTGTTCTTCGGCCCAGGCGCCGATCTTCGGAATCGCCTCGTCCGAGGGCATCCCGGAGAAGGGACCAGAGTCGCGCATCGTTCCGGGCGCGGTCCAGGCGCCGGTGAGCACCGCGCCGCCCCGCGCCGGCTCGATCACGGTCTTCACCGGCAGACCCTTGAGACGCGCGAAGTCGAAGTCACGCTCGTCGTGCGCCGGCACGTTCATGATCGCACCGGTGCCGTAGCCGCCGATCACGTAGTCCGAGACCCAGACCGGAACCAGGTCTCCGTTGACCGGGTTGATGCACTGGAAGCCGGCATAGACCCCGGTGCGCTCGGCGTCCTTGGCCCGCTCGACGTCGGAGCGGCTGCGCGCCGCCTCCACGTAGGTCTCGACCTTGGCGCGGCGCTCGTCGGAGACCAGCTCGAGCAGCAAGGGATGCTCGGGGGCCAGGGTCATCGAGGTGACACCCCAGACGGTGTCGGGCCGGGTGGTGAAGATCGGGATCTCGGCCTCGCCGCCGGCGACCGGGAAATGGAAACGCACCCCTTCGCTGCGCCCGATCCAGTGGCGCTGGATCGCCACCGCGTCGGCGGACCAGTCGCGCAGGTCGTCGAGACCGTCCCACATCGCCTGCGCGAAAGCGGTGGTGCGGATGAACCACTGCTCCAGCTCGCGCTTGGTCACCACCGTGTCGTCGTGGCGCCAGCAGCGATCGCCGATCACCTGCTCGTTGGCGAGCACGGTGTCGCAGTCGTTGCACCAGTTGACCGGAGCGCGGCGCCGCTCGACCAGTCCCGCCTCGTAGAGAGCGAGAAAGAGCCACTGGGTCCAGCGGTAGTAGTCGGGTTCGGAGGTGTTGACCTGTTGGTCCCAGTCGAAGGAGAAGCCGAGCCGGTTGAACTGCTCGGTGCGCATCCGCTCGATGTTGTGCCGGGTCCACTCCCGGGGTGGGATGCCGCGCTCGATGGCGGCGTTTTCCGCCGGCAGTCCGAAGGCATCCCAGCCGATCGGGTGCAGCACCTCGTGCCCCTTGAAGCGATAGAGGCGCGCCATCGCATCGCTGAGCGAGTAGACCCGCACGTGGCCCAGGTGGGCGTTGCCCGAGGGATAGGGGAACATGCCGAGGATGTAGCGCTTGGGCCGGTCGCGGCGCTCGAGGTCGACCGCGTCGCCCTGGGCGGCATTCCACCGCTCCCGTACCTGGTCCTCGATCCGGGGGGCGTGGCGGCGGTAGTGGCCTGGTTCGATCATGGTTCGTGCTCGGGGTTGAGTGGTCATGGGCCGAGATCCTAGCAGCACCCCGGGCGGGGCACCAAACACACGGGTTATCCTCGAATCACCCGGAATGCCATCGGGAGCGGGCCATCCCAGGGCGTCAGGAGGCCAGATGAACGGCACAGGCACCATTCTCGGCACGCTTCTCGCGGCGGCTCCGTCCGCCCTCTGGGGCACGGGCCCCGCCGCCGCCCAGGTGCTCCCCGACACGCCGGTCGCGCATCCGCGCCCCCTGCGATATGTCGCTTCCAACGAAGGGCTCGACTTCCCCCGCTGGGAAGGGGGACGCTCCGAGATGGAGATGGTCGACGTGAACGACGACGGCCATATCGACCTGGTCTCGATCGGCGACCATGGCAGTCCCTACATCAACGCCGACGAGCACGGCGTGATGGTCTACTTCGGCGACGGTCGCGGCTCGTGGGCGGTGCAGATGCGCGGCGACTTCGGCTACGGCGGGGTGGCGGTGGGCGACATCGACGGCGACGGCCTGCAGGACGTGGCCTACGGCATGCACCACGACTACTCGGGCGACGATTTCGGCGACCAACTGATCGAGGCCGCGCTGGGCGACGGCTCGGGAGTCGACTGGACTCCCTGGGACGACGGCCTGGCGACCAACGGCGAGACCTGGGGGATGTTCGGCACCGATCTCGGCGACATCGATGGCGACGGCGACCTGGACCTGGTCTCGATCAGCTTCGGGGGCGGCGCCGGGCTGCACGTCTACCGCAACAACGGCGACGGCACCTGGACCCAGAGTTACGGATTTTTGGGGGGGAATTCGCAGATGGACGTGGTGCTCGGCGAGGTCGACGGCGACGGGATTCTCGATATCTGTGCGTCCCACCAGTACGGCACAATCTACCTCGGCGACGGCAGCGGGGGTTTTGTCGACGGGGACGGCAATCTGCCTCCAGCGACACTTCTGGGCCGCGACGGACCCGACCTGGGCGATGTCGACGGCGACGGGCGCGACGATATTTCCTGGGCGACCAACGGCGGCGGGTTGCAGGTCTGGCTGGCGCGCGGCGTGGGATTGTGGCTCGATGCCTCGCGCGGGCTGCCGGCCTCGGGCCGCTACGACGGCACTCAGCTCCACGACATGGACGGCGACGGCCGCGCCGAGCTGGTGGCGCAAACCAAGGGAGCCGTGACGGTGTTCGACGCCGGTTCCGGCGGCTGGTTCGAGGTGACCTCGATGGAGACGGTCGCCCCCGGCTACCACAGCGCGCTGCGCGCCGGCGGCGACGTCGACCACAACGGCATGCCCGACTTGGTGGCGATCGCATCGAAGGGCGGTTGGCTTCACGAGCGCAATCAGGTGCTGGTCTTCAAGGAGCTGCGGCGGGCGACCGCGGTGGCGATCCGTTTCGAGGAGCCCCTGGCCGGGCGCGTGCTGCGCGGCGGTGCCGTCAGCTTCGTGGACTACGTCGCGACCATCCCCGAGGCGGCGATCGACGACGCCCGGGTCGACCTGGACTACTCCTTGGAAGGACCGACCGGCCCCTGGCTGGCGCTGCGCGCGGAGGCCGCTCCGGGCGGCAGAGTGCAGATCGTGATGCCGGTGGAGGCGGCCGGGGATTCGATTCACTTTCGTCTGACGCTCGACTCCAGCGCCGGCTTCGCGACGGTTGTGAGCGCGGGGAACGAGGTGCGCTAGGAACAGGCTCCTCGCGGCCTCCTGGCCCGGGCCGCGCAAGGCGGCGGCCCGGGCGGCCGTGATCGGCTACTGCACCTGGAAGCACCAGGGACGAGTGGTTCCCTCCTCACCGGGAGATCTGCCCGGCGGGGAAGCACCGGGATCGGGGTCGAAGTACTCGATCGGCTCCGGACCGAAGATCACCGGCCCGGCGAAGATCGGTGGAATGCCGACGTTGACGCCGCACTCGTCGTCGACGTCCTCATCCGGCCCCAGCGGAATGCCGTTGCCGCCGAAGTCGTTGCACTCCACGATCAGCGCCCAATCGAAGTAGCCGGGGGGAATCGCCCCGGGTGGAGCGGTATACGAGAACAGGATCTCGGGGATCGTGGGATCTCCGTCCCAGCGCTGGATCTCGTTTCGCAAATTGGGGAACTGGACCACGATGTCGGTCGGCTTCGGCTTCCCTTCGATGCAAGGCAGCACATAGATGCTCGCCACATAGGCCGAACAGGCGTCGGTGGGCATGATCTTGTGCTTCCAGACGAAGGTCACGGGCTCATTTGCTCCGAAAAAGCTGTAGCCCTCGAACTCGGGGTCCGGCATCCGCTCGATGTTGGTCGTCCAGCAGTCCTGCAGCACCGTTACCGGGAACTGCGCCTGCGCGGCGCCGCTTGCCAGGCAGCAGCAGACCACCGCGCCTGCGAGGTTTCGCGTGTTGATCATGGCGTCCTCTCGGTTCTGTAAGCGCCGAATCGGAGCTCCGTCTCGGCTCTCTGGCCGGCGTGGTCGATCGACGGCGATCGCGGCTCACGATCGGCGTCCCACCCCGGCGTCGAATCAGCACCCCCGATCGCCTCCTTCCGCGCTTCGGCCGCTATCCATCCATGCCGCTCGCCCTCTCCGATCGAGAGCTCCGCCGTGTGGGGGCTGTCTTTCCGGCCGTTGCGGCATGGGGCAGGGAGAGGGAACTTACTATGCACGTGAATGATAACCTGAATGCCGCCACTGCAACGTGCGGCTTTCGGCCGCGCCGGGCGCCCAGACCTCCAGCACCGCTTCCCCCTGCGCGGCCCGGGACCGGGTCGTGGTGGGGCAGATCGGCCTCCCATGGGTGTGCTTTTCGATGTTAGTCTCACAGGCGCTGCAGCGATGGGGGCCCAGCGACCGCACCAGAAAGAGCCACCCGCCGGAGTTCGGCGCAGGGGGGTGCGTCGATTACCCTTGGGCGGCACCGGGAGCCGGACATGCGCCCCTTCGACGCCCCGATCGCCCGATCTCCCGCTCCGCCTGTGTGGGTTCTTCTCCCATCGGCCCCGGTGATGATGCTCTGCGCCCTGGCTCTGGCCGCACCGGCCCCGGCGGCCGATCACGCGCCCTGCGTCGTACCTTGCGACGACCTCGAGATCGTCGACGACACCGTGCTCTGCCCGGGCACCTACTACATCCCCGACCGCGGCGAGGAAGGCGTGCTGCGACTGGCCACCGATGGTGTCGAGCTGCGCGGCGACAACACCCTCATCGTCGGCGACGGCGTGGGATTCGGCATCCGGGTCGGGGACGATGGAGGTCGGGTACGCGACGTGACGGTCGAAGGGGTCGGTGTCCGCGGCTACCAGGTCAACTTCTATGCGGCGAACGCATCCGATCTCACCGTCCGCGACAACGACTTCCTCTACCCGACTTCGTACGCGGTCGAGATGGGCAACCCCGACTTCAGTGTCGAGAACATCCACCTGGACGGCAACCGGATCATCGCCGACTCCACCGCCAACGGTCTCTCGTACAACGCCTGGCAGCCGGCCCGCGACCTGCTTTTCGAGAACAACCTGGTCGACGTCGGGATCGACGGGTTCGTGCTCGAGGCGCACTCCAACGGCACCGCTTTCCACCTCCGGAACAACACCTACGAGAGCTGCACCGGAGAGATCATCAACATCGACGGGCACATCGGCAGCATCATCGAGAACGAGACCATTCTGGCGGCCAGCAACGTCCTGGTCTGGCACTACTCCACCGACTGCGTATTCCGCGGCAACTTCATGCCCTGGGCCGCCTTCCAGCTCGAAGGATCGATCGGCAACATCTTTTACGGCAACGCCGTCGGCGCCTCTGTCAACCTCTTCCCCTATCACGAAGACGGCACGCCTTCTTCCGACAACTTGATCTTCGACAACGTGCTCTACGGCGGCCGCAATCCGGGCATGAACTGGGGGCTGCTGCTCAGCCAGGCCCACGACAACATCATCGTCCACAACACCGTCTACGGCGCCGCCGCCGGGATCATCCTGGAGTCCGAGTCGATTTGCAATATCGTCGCCAACAACATCTTCTCGGTCTCCAGCGGAGACCGGGCGCTGATCGAGCTGGAGAGCGGCTGCCTGGACGGCACCGAGATCGATTACAACCTCTACCACAACGCCGCCGTCGGCTTCGTGGGGGAGCTGGATGGGACGCGGATCGAATCGCTGGCGCAGTGGCGCCTCGCCACCGGAGTCGATCAGCATTCGCTCGCTGCCGATCCCGAGTTCTTCGACGCACCGGGGCGGGATCTCCGGCTGCGCTCGGCGTCGCCGGCGATCGGCGCCGCGGATCCCACGCTGCCCGGCCCGCCCTGGGATTTCCTCGGACGCCCCCGCCCCCTGGGCTCGCCGCGGGCCGACCTGGGGGCTTTGGAGGCGCCGCAATAGGGCCGGTGCGGCGTGCGCTCGGATCAGTCGGCGGCCTCGATGATGTAGGCATGGGCGTTGGAGCGATCGTCGCCCTTGCCGTCGAGAAAGGCGCGCAGGCAGTCGACCTCGACCCGATCCGGGGTCACACTGACCTCGATGTGGGCGCGCCGGGACGCCCCGGCGACCAGGGCGGGCGGCGGTCGGAGCGGGTCCGGAGTCGAAGAAAGACATCGCGCTCTCCTCTTGCGGTGGGACAGCTCGGCTGCATTGCGACAAACGCGCCAGTCGCCGCGCCTACCGCAACGTGTTGCGGGACAACAGAACAGGGCGTGGCTCGCGGGGCGCGATGTCGGCATCGCCGGCAGAATCGCCGCGGAGTGTCGGGTTCGCCGACAGGCCCCTCGCACCCGCGGCGGACCTCGTCGTCTCCCCGACCAGAACCCGCGTTACTCTTGGTCGAGCGCGTGGGACGCGCTTCCTTCTCGGTCTAGCGAGGAATCTTTATGCCGCACCGACACCCGTCGATCTCGTTTCTGGCCATCGCGCTCCCGATCGTGCTCGGATCGCCTCCGAGCACGAGTGCGGTGGCGCTCGAGGTGGCCGGCATCCACCGGATCGCGATTCCCGCCTTCCCGCGTCTGATCTCGGTCGCGCCCTCCGAGGGGCCGACGACGGGGAGCACCTGGGTGACGATCGAGGGAGGGGGGATCGTCGCCGGTGCACGGGTCCATTTCGGGGCGCTCGAGGCCCTGGCGACGGAGTGGGTGAACCCGACGCGGATCCGTGCGCTGAGCCCGGCCCAGAGTGCCGGGGTCGTCGACCTGAGCGTGGAGAACCGCCCCGGCTACGCCGCCACTATGCCCGCGGCCTTTGCCTACTACGACCCACCCCCGGCGATGATCGCTCGGCACTTCGACGCGCTCGATCTGTCGCTCAATGGCGGTGAGGGCTACAAGAGCGAACACAATGAGAACGCGTTGCTGGCGTGGGGTGAGTCGTACGTCATGATGGCCTATCTGGCGAGCTACCAGGCGACGGGAGAGATCTACTACCTGCACAAGCTGGTCGATCACGCCGACGCGGTGCTCGCCAACCGCGACGATCATCGCGGCGTGAGCGACTACCGGGGTATTTCCGGCGCTTGCTGGATCAACCGACACTATCAGAGCGATTCGTCGCCCTACTGCTACGTCGTGCACAGTGGGATGATCACCTATCCGATGGCACGTTTCGCGGTGCTGGTCTACTCCGATCCGCAGCTCTGGGATGTCGAGACCTACGACCAGTCGACGCTGGCCGAGAAGGCCGATCTCTACCTGCTGCGCGCGGAAGAGACCGTGGCGCATCACGAGTGGCAATGGCGCGACGGTCCGGGGAGCGACGAGGGCTACTACCTCTTCGCCCCCGACGCACCGGGAGGGATTCCGGCCGGTCTGAATCTGCCCTCGAATCAGCAGAATGCGCTCGGGCGCACGATCGTAGCGCTCTACCAGGCGACCGGCGACACGGCCTATCGAGACAAGGCCGCGGCATTGGCCAACCTCTTCGTCCGTGCGGCCGCCCTGGATGGCGACGCCTATGTTTGGGACTACTGGAACCTGATCGGCGATACCGGCTTCGATGGTCCTGGCGAGGATATCTCGCACGCCGCCATCAACGTCGACTTCGCGGCGTTGGCGCATCATGCCGGAGTGGTATTCGATGCCACCGACATGCAACGCTTTGCCGCGACTTTCACCGACAACGTGATCGCGGGCGAAGCAGCGGTGTTCGACCGGGTCGACGGTGGCGGCGGGATCGGTAGCTACGAAATTCAGGCGGGCCGCTGGCTGAATCTCGGTTCCTGGGATTCCCAGCAGGAGATGTGGTTCACGGTGCAGGGAGTGTACGAGGAGCTCTTCGACTGGGTCAGCACCGGCAGCGGCTCACTCCTGGCCGGCGTCGCCAACCTGGCGCTCTGGGAATCGGAGCTCGAGCTGCGCGGAGTCTACACCGGCAACGGCTCCGCGTCGGATTGGGCTGGCTGCGCGGCGGGGGATCTCGACGGCGACGGGCTGAGTGAGATCTGCGCCCTGCGCAATTTCGACGGAGGGCTCTTCTGCTACGACTTGAACCCGGCGACCGGAGGGGTCTCGACCTGGGGCTGGGACACCAGTCTCGGCAGCGACTGGGTCGCCCTGGCGGCGGCCGATCTCGACCAGGACGGACGCGACGAGCTGATCGCACCGAGCCACGCCGACGCCCAGATCCACTTCATCGACTCCGACGGCGCCGGGAGCTTCGACGAGGCCTGGCACACCACCGGATGGGGTGCGGCCTCGGAGTGGGCCGGAGTCGGCGCCGGGGTGTTCGAGGCCGGGGCGCGACCCTGGGTGGCGTTGGCGCGCAACTTCGACGGTTCGATCATGGTGGCTGACTACGACATGGCGGGCAACGGCGAGATACGGGCGTCGAATCTCTCGTTCGGTGCGGAGAGCGACTGGGCCGATCTGGCGGCCGGCGATTTCGACGGCGATGGGCTGGCCGAGATCGTGGCGGCGCGCAACTCCGATGCGCACATCTTCATCCTCGACCGAGTCGGCTCCGAGCTGACGATCATCCACGAGATCAGCGGCTTCGGACCGGCCTCGGAGTGGGCCGCGGTGGCGGCCGCCGATCTGGACGCCGACGGGGTCGACGAGATCCTGGCGGCGCGCAACTTCGACGGCATGACCTACGCCTGGAAGCTGGTCGACGGTTCGCTGCAGACTTTCGGCTACTACAAACGTCTCGGCGCCACCCACAGCTTCGGCCCGATGGCTGGGGGCCGTCTTGCTCGCGGCTGGAACGGCGACATGCTTGTCGGTTGGAGCAACAGGACGGGGAATCTGCAGGTGTATGGGGTTCGGCCGTAGGCGGTCAGGGCGTGTTGATGAGCGCCCAGTCCACGGCTCCTGGGCCGCCGTAGGCACCCATGTCGACCCGGTCCGGATCGTTGCCGTAGCCGGGCGGCCAGGGGTGCCCGTCGTCCCTGGCGGGGGTGCCCGCATCGATGCACGGCGATGCGTGAGAGAGTGCGTAGCGATAGCCCCAGAGCGATCGTAGCTGTGGATTCAGATGGATGTTGCCCTCTCCTCCCAGCCCCTGCTCCCAGAGATTGCTGTAGTTGACTACGATCTCGGTGCAGATCTCCTCGCGGATGATGCTGTCGCGCACGTTTACGATCGAGTACTCGGAGAATCCCAGAAGATCGCAAATCGACGTGTTGTCTACGATCGTGCAGTTGATGAACCAGGGATAGGCTGCCCAGCCGAGCTCGAGGACAGCGCCGGACCCGGCTCTGTGCCCGACGACGAAGCAGTTGGTGAAGACCGGCGTTGAGCTGCCGACGAAGATGGCATTGGCGCGGTTGTCCTCGATCCAGCAGGCGTCGAAACGAGGGTTGCTTCCGCTGATCACGATTCCTCCCCGGAAGGGTGCTTCGTTGCGCCGGATGATGCAACGGCGGAACTGCGCCGCGCTGCCATCGGTGTAGATGCCTCCGCCGATCCAATCGGCCGCGTTGCCCTCGATTCGGCAGTCTTCGAACAGCGGTCCCGAGTCGTAGGGACCAGCGCAGTAGATTCCACCGCCCAGCGTGCTGCTGATGGTCTCGTTGCCGACGATCGCGCAGTGGCTGATCGTGGGCTGCGAGAGAACGCAGCGCAGGCCGCCTCCCTCTTCGGCGGCTCGCCCCCCGGTGATCGTCAGTCCCTGCAAGGCCGAGGCTCTGGATTCCCCCGCCTCGAAGCGGAACACGACGTCCTGGCCCTTCGCGTCGACCACGGTTCGGGCGACGGTCGACGAGTCCTCCGGTGCCGTTCCCCTTACAGTGATCGGCTTGGAGTGAAAGCGGATGCCCGACTCGTGGTAGGTGCCGGGCTCGACCACCACCCAATCGTCGTCGAGCGCGGCATCGATGGCCGCCTGAATCGTGGCGAATTCACTCGGCACGCGCAACGCACGTGGTGGACGACGGTCGAGTCCGGCGGCGTTCGAGCAGCCGAGCAGCGCGAGCGCCAGAAGCGCTCTGGCCTGGGGCGTTGCAGCATTCGTCGAGCACATCGTCGAGCCTCTTCTTCGCTACTCGCGACGGCCTCCTGGGCAGCAATGCTACCCCCCGCCCCGCGCGATCTCAACAGGCGCCGTAGGTCCCTGCCCCTCAACCAGAGCGGTCACTCGATCGAGCAGCGTGCCGGCCATGGATCCGGCCGAGCGCGGGTCGGTCGAGTGCGTCTACTCCGCCAACCACCCCGCCGCGCCCGGACCCCCGAAGGCGCCCATGTCGCCGGTCCGCGAGTTGCGGCGTCCGTAGGCCGGGTGCAGGGCCGCCCAGTCGAGACCGTCCGGCATCAAGGGATGGCCGGTGTCGATCGCCGGTGAGTTGGGGCCGAGCAGATAGGAATGGCCCGAGTGCTCGATGAAACGCGGATCGGCGCTGATATTGCCGGCGCCGACATAGCTTTCGGTCAAGTTGGAGTAGGTGATGATCGGCGTTGCGGTGTCATCGAGAACGATCTCGTTGGGGAGATTGTTCCAGAGAATGCATCCGACCGCGTTCATGTACGACCAGCGGACCGACATCACCGCCCCGGCATCGGCGGCGACGTTCTTGGTGATCGTGCAGTTATTGAGAGTGATACTGCCGTCGTACATGTAGAAGGCGCCCCCCGAGGCGTCGGCGGTGTTGCAGCCGAAGAGGGTGTTGTCGGCCCTGAGATAGGAATCTCGGTCGAGGTAGACGCCGCCTCCGTAGCTGTCGACCGCCTGGTTGCGGGAGATGACACAGTTGCGCAGGATCGGGCGCGCGTACTCGGTCACGAAGAGGCCGCCGCCGCTGCGACCGCTGGCGGAGTTGGCTTCGATCCAGGTGCGCTCCAGGACCGGCGCACCGCCATAGATGTAGATGCCTCCGCCCTGTCCGGCGGCGTTTCCGGTGATCAGGCAGTCGCGAATGGTCGGCGACGAGTCGCTGGTCCGGATGCCCGACCCGGAGCCCAGTACCACGGCGAGTCCGCAGAGCACGCTCGCCTCGCCCTCCCCCTCGGTGAAGCGGAACACCGCGCTCTGAGACTCCGCGTTTACGACGGTGGCCGCCACCACGTCGCGGTCGCTCGGATCGGTGCCGGTCACCTCGATCGCTTTGCCGTGGAAGCGGACGCTGTACTCGTAGTAGATGCCCGGCGCGACCACGATCCGGTCCCCGTCCTGCGACGCGTCGATGGCGCCCTGAATGGTCGTATGATCGGCCGGAACGTGAAGCGTCGCGGCGAGCGCGGTGGCGCTGTACAGCGAAGCAAAACAAGCACTTCTGAGCATTGTAAGTCCCCCGATGGATGGGTCCCCGCCCCCCCAGGAGCGGGTTGGATCCGACCGTGATGGCGGTCGGTCTGTCAGCTATCCCGGAAAGATAACCTAGATTTCTTGCACAGGAAAGGTGCCGACGTTGCTGAGACGCCCGGACGAATGCGGGATCAGTCCAGCAACCCTCTCTCACCCATCCATTCGTCGTTGAAGACCGAGCCCAGATAGCGCGTGGCGCTGTCCGGGAAGATGGTGACGATGCGCGCCGGGTCGGGCAGCGACCGGGCCAGCTTCAACGAAGCCCACAACGCCGCGCCGCTCGAGCCGCCGCCGAGGATGCCTTCACCCTTCACCAGCAGCCGCGCATGGTGAAATATGTCGCGATCAGAGATTCGGTAGACATCGTCGATCTGCTCGAAGTCGGGGCAGCCGATCAGGAACTCGTCGCCCAGCCCCTCGACCAGGTAGGGGTGCGGCCGGACCACCTCGTGGCTATGGAAGTAGTCGTAGAAGATCGATCCTGCCGGGTCGACGGCGACGGTTTTTATCCTCGGATCTTGCTCCTTCAGGAACTTCGCGGTGCCGCAGATCGTCCCGCCGGTGCCGATGCCGGCCACCAGGTAGTCGATCCTGCCCTCCATCTGCCGCCAGATCTCCGGCCCGGTGGTGGCGTAGTGGGCCGCGAGATTGTCGCGGCTGTTGTGCTGGTCCGGGAAGTAGGCGCCTGGAGTCTCGGCGACGATTCGTGGAGTGATGTTGTTGTAGCTGTCGGGTGACTCCGGCGGCAGCGAGCTGTCGACTGTGTGGACCTCTACGTCGAGGGCCCGCAGCAGGGCGAGCTTCTCCTTGCTCAGGGAGTCGCGCACCACCACCTTCAGGCGATACCCCTTCTGGATGGCGACCAGCGCCAACCCCACCGCTGTGTTGCCGGAGGAGTTCTCGATGATCAACCGACCCCGCTCCAGGCGCCCTTCGGCCTCGGCCTTCTCGATCATGTACTTGGCGATCCGGTCCTTGACGCTGCCCCCCGGGTTCATGAACTCGAGTTTGGCGAAGATCTCGCTCGCGACATCGGCAGTGACCTTGCGGAGCCGCACCAGCGGCGTGTTGCCGATGGCGTCCAGGATGTCGTCGGGCATCGGCTAACGCCTTTCCAGGATCTCGATGTCGTAGCCGTCGGGATCACGCACGAAGATGTAGCGCGAGGACGATGAGGGCTTCGACCGGCGCAACCACCACCCCCGCGACTCCACGGCTGCGATCACGGCATCGAGGTCGTCGCAGGCGAAGGCCAGATGGCCGAACTGGTCGCCGAGGGCGTAGCCGCGGCCGTCGTGATTGTGGGTGAGCTCGATGTGGTAAGCGCCGGCGTCATCGGACAGGAAGACGAGCGTGGCCTCGTCTCCGAGCCGGCGGCGGCGGACCTCGTGCAGCCCCAGGAAGCCGGTGTAGAAATCCAGCGAGCGCTCGAGGTCGGTCACGCGGATCATGGTGTGGGCGAGCTGCATCATGAAGACGGAGTCTACCCTGAACCGGCGGACGAGAGACTCCTAGGTATGGCAAGAGCGGCAACCCTATACTCGTCGTTTTGCCCTCCCATCCACTCGCCCGGAGCCCCCCGATGAGCGCCGTTCTGGCCGAAATCTCGACGCGAGCCCGCGCGGCAGGCAGAAGCAGCCTGTTCGAGCACGAAGTCTACGCCCTCCTGGAGGAGGCGGGGATCGCCACGCCCGCGCATCTCTTCATCCCCGCGGGGGAACCGCTCTCGCCCGAGGCTCTCGATGCCATTCCCTCCTCCGAGGTGGTGCTGAAGATCGTGTCGGCCGACGTAACGCACAAGAGCGATGTCGGCGGGGTGCGATTTCTGGCTCGAGAGAGCGACGCGGTCGCCGCCGCAATCGCCGAGATGCTCGACACGGTCGCGCGGGCCGCCCCGGAGGCCGAAATTGCCGGAACCCTGATCGCCGAACGGATCGATTACGAGACCGATCTGCCCGGCTCGGAGTATCTGCTGAGCTGCCGCTGGGACGACGCCTTCGGTCCGGTGGTGGTCTTTGGCATCGGCGGCCTGCTCACCGAGTGGTATGCCGACGTCACCGAGGGGGGGGCGCAGACCATCGCGTCGGCCAGCGACGACGCGCTCGACCGGGCGATCCAGACGATCGCGAGGAGCCCGCTGGGCGTGCTGGCTCTCGAGCCCGGGCGCCTGCACCGCGACCCCCCGGCGCAAATGGAGACCTTGTCGCGGGCCTTGCACGCGGTGTCGAAGCTGGCGCGCCTGTGCCACCAGGGAAGCTGCATCGCGGAGCTGGAGATCAACCCGCTGGCGGCGCGGCGCGGACAGCTGGTGGCGGTCGACGGCTTCGCCCGTCTCGGCACACCGCCGGCGCACGACCGGGCGCCGCGACCGCTGGCGACGATCGCCGGGCTGCTGCACCCACGCAGCGCGTGCGTGTTGGGAGCCTCGACCCGCGGCGCCAATGCCGGGCGGATCATCCTGCAGAACCTCAAGAGCGCCCCGGGCCTCGACTACGGGCATCTCTATGCGATTCACGGCAAGGCCGAGCGCATCGATGGGATTCCCTGCCACGCGAGCATTGCCGAGCTGCCCGAGCGAGTCGACCTGGCGGTGGTGGCGCTGCCGGCCGATGCGGCCGTAGAGGCGATCGCCGAGCTGGTGCGAGCCGACAAGGCGCGTGCGATCATCCTGATCACCGGAGGCTTCGCCGAGACCGGCCAGACCGGACGCGCGCAGGCGGTGCGCGACACCATGCGCGAGGCGCGCGCGCGCGACGACGGCGGCGCGGTGCTGGTCGGCGGCAACTGCCTGGGCATCGTCAGCAAGCGTGAATACAACACCTTTTTCCTGCCTTCCTACAAGCTCCCCCTGAGCGACGCTCCGGGGAGCAACCTGGCGGTCATCAGCCAGTCGGGCGCCTACCTGGTGTCGCTCTCGAGCAACCTCGACAGCATCGTCCATCCTCGGGCGTCGATCAGCTACGGCAACGAGATGGACCTCACCGCCTCGGATTTCTTCGAGTACTACCTCGACCACGAGCCCGACCTGCGGGTGTTCGGCTTCTACATCGAGGGTTTCGCGCCGGCGGAAGGAGAGCGCTTCGTGCGCTTGACCCGGCGTGCCACCGAGGAGGGCAAGGCGGTGGTGGTCTACAAGGCCGGCCGCACCGAGTTCGGAGCGCGTGCCGCCGCCAGCCACACCGCGTCGATGGTCGGCAACTACGATGTGGCGCGTGCGTTGCTCGAGGATGCCGGTGCGCTGGTCACACGCACCCTGAACCGCTTCGAGGACTTCACCAAGATCCTGACCATGCTCGACCGGCGCATTCCGCGCGGCAAGCGGGTGGCGGTGGTCACCAACGCCGGCTTCGAGGCCGGGGCGGTCAGCGACCATCTCTACGACCTGGAGTTGGCCGAGCTCCAGGACGAGACGATCGCCAGGTTGAGAGATGTGCTGCCCGAGATCGCTCACGCCGGCAATCCCGTCGACACCACGCCGATGGCTGACAGCGAGGTGTTCTCGGCCTGCGTGGAGATCGTCGCCACCGACCCGGGTGTCGACATGCTGATCGCATCGGCGGTGCCGGCGACGCCGGCGCTCGACATCCTGGCACCCGACCTGAGCGGCGCCCATCCGGAAAACGTGTTCGCGATGAACTCGGTCCCGGCAAGGCTCTTCCGCACCTTCCAATCGATCGACAAGCCGATGGTCTGCGCGGTCGACTCGGGCCGGCTCTACGACCCCAGCGTGCTGCTGCTGCAACGCAACGGCATACCGGTCTATCGCAAGATCGACCGTGCCAGCCGGGCGCTGGCGGCGTTTCGTCATGTGCAGCAGTTGCGCGGTCACCAAGCTCTATCCGGATCAAACCCCAGCAAAGTCCGAGTGCTCCCTCTTTGAGAGCCAGAGCTCTCGGTAGAGGGGGCACGAGGAAGCGAGATCGCGGTGTCGCCCGGCGCCGACCACGCGCCCTTGCTCCATCACCACGATTCGATCGGCCTGCGAGGCGAGCGCCAGAGAATGGGTAATCACCAGCAGCGAAGGGCGCGGCTCGATCGATCGGATCGATTCGATCAGCTCTCGGGCGGTGCGGGCATCCAGATTCGCGGTTGGTTCATCCAGGACCAGCAGCGAGCCGCCCTGGATCAGGGCCCGCGCCAGAGCCAGGCGTTGGCGTTGTCCGCCGGACAGATCCCGCGCCCCCTCGTCGATCTCGCCGTTCAGACCACCTGGACGACCCTGCACGATCGACATCGCTTGCGCGGATCGAAGCCCTTTGGAGATCCATTCATCACCTCCCGGTGTCGTTCCCAGACAGACGTTGTCTCGCAAAGGACCGGAGAAGAACACACCTGTCTGAAACGCCACGACGATCGCCGAGCGCAGCTCCTCGACCGCCAGGTGGGCGATGTTCCGTCCATCGAGCGTGACCGACCCGGTCGATGGGTCGCGCAGGCGCACCAGAAGATCGGCCAGCGTCGACTTCCCACACCCCGAGGGACCAACCAGCGCCACGTGCTCTCCGGCGCGGAGATCGAAGCTACAACCGCTCAGAGCCGGCGTACCCTCAGGATAGGTGTAGCTTAGGTTCCGTACCGACAGCCCGGCGGCTCGGTGCTGCTCGGTCGTTCGCGGCCGCGGAGCGCGAGGTTCGACCGCGAGAGCAAGGATCTCGCCGATCCGGTCCAGCGCGACCAAGGAGCCCTGAGCGGTGACCAGCGTGCCCGCGATTGCAGACGCCGGCCCGAAGAGGTAGCCGAGAAATGCCTGAAAGGCCAACCATGTCCCGATCGACATGCGCTCCGCCATGATCTCACGGCCACATCCCCAGAACAGGATCAAGGGGGCGCATGCGCCGATCAGCCCCACCAGGGCGCCGGCGTTGCACGATGCCGTCGCGGATCGACGCTGCGCCTCGATGGCACGATCCATCACGATGCCGGCCCTGCGCGCGGCGAAGAGATCCGCCAGGTAGGCCTTGATCGTGTGCGCGCCCGCCACCAACTCCTGCATGGCGCCGCGCTCGACGGCGTCGGTTTCCTGCACGCCGCGCGCGGTTCGGCTCAAGACACCGGCGCATCCGTGCGTTGCTAGCACGTAGGGAAGAACAAGCGCCAATGCGGTCCAGCCGAGACCCGGGTGCAGCCGCACCACCATGAATGCGCCCACGCCGAAGGTCAACGCATCTCGGAGCAGACCGAAGACGGTAGCCCCCATGATCCCGCCCAGACGATCGCAGTCGCGTTGGATTCTGCCGACCAGATAGCCGCTCTTGAAGCGCGCCAGCTCTTCGCTGGGCAGTCGCAATACATGGGCCAGCAGATGGGCCTTGGTATCCCGTACGACTTCTTGACGGAAGCGGGCGAAGGCATAGCTCTGTGCGTACTCCAGAGCGGTTCGCAGTCCGACGATCGCGAAGCACGCGGCGATGATTCCATCGAAGGTCGCGAACGCGCTCGCACCCCGCGGCAAGACCTCATCGATGATGTGCCGGGTGATCAGGGGCATCGGCAGCATGGTGCTCACCGATCCGAGCATCGCCGCGGCGCCCGCGACCGCCAGGCCGATATGCCTTCTGACCTGCGGTCGGATCGCTTCGACGCGCGCCACTTGAATCACCGCCCAGCCAGGATTACAACCACGAGAGCATGGCGACCTTGGTCAGGAGCGCCCACTCACCTTCGCGCCAGGTTCCGGATCGATTCAGTCCCGCATAGAAGACCGCGTGACGCCAGCTGAGGCAGGCGAGCGCGTTGAGATCAAGCCAGGCCCTGGACCGCCAATCACTGCCCCAGCTCGTTGCGTCGACTCCCTGCGCGTAGAGCTGGAAGTAGGTCCGATCCGATACGCTGTAGCGAGGACGGATAGAGACGGTGGTCCAGTCGATCTCCTCCGCTCCGGGGGGGCGCTCCCACATTCGGTAGATATTGGTGTCGACGGTCAGCTGCCGCCCGATATTGGCGGTGCTCGAAAGCGACACCGATCGGAAGTCGACGCGCTCCGCCAGAGTGTAGTCGATCATGTTGCCCGCGCCGGCGCTCAGCGTTGCCATGAGAGCGCGCGTGGGATTTGATCCGACGCCCGCGACGACAGAGCGCGTGTCATGGACCTCGCCAAAGTAGGTCGTCCGGCTCAGGTCGCCGTCGATCCACCCGCTCCACTGCTCCAGGGTTGTGACCGATAGTCCGGGGTTCCAGCTCCACGACCACCGGGGATCCCCCTCGTAGCGCGAGAAGCTCCCTTTCGATCCGATGCTGAGGGTGCGAATCCCAAGGCGCATCGGGTGTGGAGTCAGGAAGGCCGAGCCCGTCCATCGATCCTGGCCCGCCCACGGCACATAGCCCAGCTCGGAAGCCGAGAACTCGGTCGCCACATGGCGATAGGAGAGGGAGGCCGCCCGCGCCGCGTCGTAGAATCTGAGCTTTCCGTACGCCGCCAATCCCGAGGCGCCCTCGTGAACCGACTCGGCGACCTGCCCCTCGAAGTTCCAGTCGCGCGAAAGCTCGAGGTAGGTGTCGCCTCCGACGACCGTCTCGTTGCGGCTACCGCCGCCGGCGTGGGTCAAGGTGGCACCGACATCGGAGCCCTCACCGAAGTCTCGCGCGATCCTGAACACCGAGTACTGGGCGCGCGGCTCGGTCGACTCACCGGTCCAGGGGCTGACGTACGAGGTGCGTTCGGTGATCGAGTGCACCGCGGCGATCGAGTAGCGATCGACCTTGCCGGTCAGCTTCGTGCCGAAGAGAATCGGCACCAGCTCCCCATCGGCCAGCTTCTTGCCGATTCTGCGCGAGTAGAAGAGCTGGAAAGGTGTGTCGAAGAGATCGTTGCGTTCGGAGAACAGGGGACGGCGCTCGGCGTAGTAGGTCTCATAACGCGACAGGTTTACGTAATTGGGATCGGCGCTGATCTCGCCGAAGTCCGGATTGAGCGCCGCGTCGAGCACCATGGCGGAGCCGATTCGGACCTTGGCGCTGATCCCAAGCTCGGTTTCGGTTCTGAGCGCTTCACCCGCGGGCGAGCTGAACGAACGACTGGCGGCGGTTGGAACCAGGGCGATTCGCCCCGTATTGAAGGGACCGGAAAGACCGGTAACCGGGCGGGCATCGACCAGCTTGACGATGGCCTCGCCGTCCCGCGGTCGAGAAAGCAACGATTCCTCGTTCAGTCGGTGAATCATGCGCCCGAAGTTGAGCGCGCAGCGCGGCGCTTCGCCGTCGGTGAATCGCAGCTCACGGAATGGCACCGCGATCTCAGCGTTCCAGCCTTCGTCGTGCACGGTGGCTGCCGCGCTCCACTCCGCGTCCCAGGTACGGTCCACGGAGAGGCCGTCATCGGTGAGATGCGCGTCGCCGCGGGTGCCGGCGGCGCCGACCGAGAACAGATAGGCGGTCGATCCTTCGGCATCGGTGTCGATGATCACGTAGGCGAGATCGCTCCCGCCTCCCGCATCGCGGTTGGCGATCCTGGCCTGGATCGCGCCCGGCTCGCTGTCGTGGCAACGAAACGAGAAGTAGAGCGCTTCGTGGTCGTAGCAGGCCTGGACCTCGGTCGGCATCGACGGTGCCTTGCCCGGGTCCGGCCAGTTGGTGATGAACCCGCCGTGACGCGGGCGCGATCTCCAGCAGGGGTCGTCTAGCTGGCCGTCGACCGTAGGCGACATCAACGCGAAGGACAGCTCGAGGACCTCTGTGGGCTGCGGATCCGCGAAGGCCGGATGGGTCACGGCGGCCACAGCGCAGAGGAGGAGAGGGACGAGAAGGCTGCTTGGCACGACAGCTCCAATCATGGCGACAGGCAATCGCGAGCGGTGTCTCGGTATCGGTGAATGAGGAGGGAGTAACAACACAACGGCGGGATCTCGCTCGCCCGGAGCCGCGCGACTCAGGCATGACCAGCCGGTCGTCAGTGGGTCGCGCGGCTCCGGGCATCGATCGGGCTCCGTTGCTACTTGGAACCCTCGCCCTTGGTGATCTGGAACCTCGGCGCGGTGTCGTCGTTGTCGTGGCCGCAATTGCCGAACGTGCAAGCGTTGTTCCAGAGGCAGAAGCAAGGGAATGCGGGGTCGTGGTCGTGGGGGTTGCGAATCCAATCCATGGGATCACTCCTGAGTACAGTGGTTGCTCAGGCGCCTCATCGATGCGCCGTCTCTGGGACGGAGCGAGAGCGCCTGCGCGGAGTCGGTCAGTTTTCGTCCTTGGCCGGTGCGATGGAGAACTGAGGTTGGTCGACGCATTTGCTGTCACCACAGTTGCCCTTGTCGCAACCGCGGTTGATGATGCAGAAGCAGGCGCCGGGAAGCTCTATCCTTGCAGGTTCTCGGATCCAGTCCATATGTTCTCTCCTGGTTGTGGTGCTCTGCGGCTACCTGGTACTTCGGTGTCGGATGAGGGGTCGGAGGGGCTCGAATCATGGTGTATTCCTCAGCGTCCGCATGAGTGGCGCGCGCCCATTGACGTCGCTGCTGTTGCTCAGGCGACGGTCGCTTGAACGCGCTCGAAACGTGTGACCTCTTCCTCGAGCTCGCAGGTCACGAAGTCTCGAAGCGATGACTCGAGCGGCGGGACCCCACAGCTGGGGCCGTCTGCTTCCACGCCCAGGCGTCGGCGCAGGGGACATCCACCCAGGCAGAGCGGGAGGCGCTCACAGGTCGAACACTCGGGATGATCGGCCGGGTTGAAGCTCATCCATCGGAGCCATTCCTGGTTCCAGATTTGGAAGGGCCGATCGGCATCCGCGGGAGGAAGGTGGCCGATGGTGCCTGAGGAATCGCCGAAGTGAACCCAGCATTTCACCAACTCGCCAAGTGGGCCGATGCAAAGCCCGTTCTTGGTCACCGCGGTGCACAGGCTGGAGATGCCGGGGTAGTGGGAGGCGTCGCTCGCGAGATTGGCGCAGCCGAGTCGATCCCGCGCGCGGCTCGCGAAGATCCGGTATTCGGCGCTCGGCAGGTAGAGGTCCGC
>CAZBBK010000040.1:0-49262 GCA_964490075.1 uncultured Gemmatimonadota bacterium
CCGGGGAGCTGCTCGGGGTCGGCGGGGCCTGGCTGCTCCTGGCGCGGCGTTTCAAGCGCCTCACCGATCGTTACGATTCGGTCACCGTGCCGGATTACCTGGAGTCACGCTTTCGGGACTCCTCGCAACACTTGCGAATCGTCGCGGCGGCGGCCCTGGTGGTGTTCGTGACGATCTACGTCAGCGCCCAGATCGACGCCACCGGGCAGGCCTTCGAGAAGTTCCTGGGCTGGAACTACTTCGCCGGTGCCATCGCCGGCTTCGCCGTGGTGCTGCTCTACACCGCGGGCGGTGGATTCCTGGCGGTGGTCTGGTCGGATGTCTTTCAGGGATTGATGATGTTCCTGGGGCTGGTGGCGCTGCCCCTGGTGGCGCTGACCGGGATCGGTGGGATCGATCCCTTGCTGGCGGGTCTGCGCGCCCAGGATCCCTCCCTCCTCGGCTTCGCGCCGGCGGCCGGGGCGGTGCAGGTGGCGTCGACGATCGCGCTGCTCTGCATCGGCATCGGCTTTCTCGGGTCGCCACAGATCTTCGTGCGTTTCCTGGCGTTACGCTCGGAGCGCGAGATCGGGCGCGGGGCGGCGGTGGCGCTCGTCTGGACGCTCTTGGCCGACTCGGGGGCGGTGGTGATCGGGCTGGCGGCGCGGCATCTCATGGGGGTCTCGGGCGAGGCGGCGCTGCCCGACCTGGTCGAGCATCTGCTGCCGGGCTTCGCCGTCGGCCTCTACATCGCCATCGTGCTGGCGGCGATCATGTCGACCGCCGACTCGTTGCTGGTGCTGGCGACCAGCGCCCTGGTGCGCGACTGGTACCAGAAAGTGTTGCATCCAGGTTTCGCCGACGCGGAGCTGGTGGCGACCAGCCGCAAGGCGACCCTGCTCCTGGCCGGCGCCGCGCTCGCCTTGTCGCTGGCGGTGGCGCTGGCGACCCCCGATCGCACCATCTTCTGGTTCGTGATCTTCGGCTGGTCGGGGATCGCGGCGACCTTCTGCCCGACCATCATCCTCTCTCTCTACTGGTCGCGCTTTACGGCGCGGGGCGCGCTGGCGGCGATGGTGACCGGTTTCGTCTGCGTGCCGCTCTTCAAGTTCGCCGCTCCGGCGTTGCCCGGCGTCGGACCGGTGTTGGGGGCGCTCGAGGAGCTGGTGCCGGCCTTCGTGCTCTCGAGCCTGGCCGGGATCGGAGTGAGCCTGGTCGATCGGCCGGGGCGGGAGGCGGTGGCGGAGGTGGCGGGGGAGATCGCGGAGGCGCGGCGGCGGGGGGGCGCGGGGTAGCGGGTCCTTTCTCGTTCGAGGGCGGCCTTCGCGCGCAAAAGGCGCCGGCCTTGGGTTAGGGTGGAGAGAGCAGCAGCGTCTTCCCGGGGGGGCACCCGCAGGACGAGCGCCGGACCGGCGGCCGCGCATGGGCGCCGGTGCGAACGATCGGCCTGGTTCCGCGGACCGGTGACCACCGAGACGGGGGGCTCCCGCAGCCTCTCCCGGGATCCACCCCCCCGTGCCGGAGGCCCCCGATGCACCCGTCCGCCTGGGCTCGAATCCCGCGCCCCCTCCTCGTCGTCCTGCTGGCCGCCTGCGCGGCGGCCCCGGCCAATGCGCTCACCAGCCACGGCGGCACCATCTCGGCCGACGAGACCTGGACCGGCGCCGGCGAGGTGCACCTGATCACCTCCGACGTCACGGTCGCGAGCGGCGTCACGCTGACCCTGGAGCCGGGGGCAATCGTCAAGTTCCAGGCGCGCTACCATCTGAGCGTGAACGGCACGCTGCTCTCCGAGGGCACCGCGCTCGACCCCATCACCTTCACCTCCTACAAGGACGACACGGTTGGCGGCGACACCAACGGCGACGCCGATGCCACCACGCCGGCGGGCGGCGACTGGTGGCGGATCAACTTCACCAACAGCCCCGGCTCCGAGCTCAGCTACACCAACATCCGCTACGGCGGCTACCAGAGTCACTACACCAACCGCCGCGGCATGGTCTTTCTCAAATACACCACCTTCGTCGACCCGGCGCCGCTGCTTCAGAACTGCGAGATCACCGACTCTTACGACTACGGCGTCTACTGCGAAGGCGGCTCGGCCAGCGAGCCGACGATCGACTCCTGCACCTTCGCCGATGTCCCTACATACGCGGTCTACAACTCGTCGACCAGCGTCTTGCCCTTCGTCACGCAGTGCAGCTTCGACGTGCCCTACGGGGTCTACGTGCGCTCTTCCAGCGCGGTGACCAACAACACATTCAACGACGCGACCGGGCACGCGATCTACGTCTACACCACGGGTGCGACGATCTCCGGCAACACCACCAGCGGATCCACGAACTACGCGGTGCTCTGCGACAACGGCTCCGGTCCGCTGGCCGATCTCTCCGGCAACACCTTCGCCGGCACCGGGCCCTTCCCGCTGCGCCTGCACGCCGAGGACCTGCGCCGCATCGACGCCAACGGCTTTACCGGCTGGATCGGCGCGCGGGGCTACGAATGCCTCGGCGGCTCGATGACGACGACGGCGACCTGGCCCGACTTCTCGGCCTTGCCGCTGGTCCTGACCTACACCACTGCCACCGTCGAGAGCGGCGCCACCCTGACCCTGCGCCCGGGCTCGATCATCAAGTTCAACGCCCAGACCCATTTCAGCGTGAACGGCACGCTGCTCTCGGAAGGCGACGCTCAGGACCACATCGTCTTCACCTCCTACGAAGACGACACGGCCGGCGGTGATACCAACGGCGACGGCGCCGCGACCTCGCCCGCGCCCGGCGACTGGTGGCGCATCAATCTCAGCAACAGCGCCGGCTCGCGCCTGATCTACACCGATGTCCGTTACGGCGGCTACCAGACCCACTACTCCAACCGCCGCGGCATGATCTACCTCAACTACGGCTCCTTCGTCGAGCCGGCGCCGCTGCTCCAGAGCTGCGCGATCAGCGACTCCTACGACTACGGCGTCTACTGCGAAGGGGCCTCGAGCACGGAGCCGACCATCGACTCCTGCAGCTTCGACGACGTTCCCGTCTACGCGGTCTACAACAGCTCCACGACGGTTCTGCCCACGGTCTCGCAGTGCAGCTTCGACGTTCCCTACGGGGTCTACGTGCGCTCTCCCAGCGCGGTGACCGACAACAGCTTCAACGACGCCACCAGCCACGCGATCTACGTCTACACCACGGGCGCGACGATCACCGGCAACACCACCACCGGCGCCACGGAGTACGCCGTGCTCTGCGACAACGGCTCCGGCCCGATGAGCGATCTCTCGGGCAACACCTTCGCCGGCACCGGACCCTTCCCGGTGCGGCTGCACACCGAGGACGTGCGGCGCATCGATGACAACAGCTTCGCCGGCTGGAGCGCTGCGCGGGGTTATGAGTGCTTCGGTGGCTCGATGACGACGACGGCGACCTGGCCCGACTTCTCCACCTTGCCCCTGGTGCTGACCTACACCACCGCCACCGTGGAGAGCGGCGCCACCCTCACCCTGCAGCCGGGCTCGATCATCAAGTTCAACGCCCAGACCCATTTCACTGCCAACGGGACGCTGCTTTCCGAGGGGACCGGCGCCGATCATATCGTCTTCACCTCCTACGAGGACGACACGGCCGGCGGTGATACCAACGGCGACGGCGATGCGACGCTGCCGGCCGCGGGCGACTGGTGGCGCATCAATCTCACCAATAGCTCCGGCTCGCGCCTGATCTACACCGATGTCCGTTACGGCGGCTACCAGAATCACTACTCGAACCGCCGTGGCATGATCTACCTATACTACGGCTCCTTCGTCGAGCCGGCGCCGCTGCTCCAGAACTGCGCGATCACCGACTCCTACGACTATGGCGTCTACTGCGAGGGGAGCTCGAGCACGGAGCCGACGATCGACTCCTGCAGCTTCGACGAGGTTCCCGTCTACGCGGTCTACAACAGCTCCACGACGGTTCTGCCCACGGTCTCGCAGTGCAGCTTCGACGTTCCCTACGGGGTCTACGTGCGCTCTCCCAGCGCGGTGACCGACAACAGCTTCAACGACGCCACCAGCCACGCGATCTACGTCCACACCACGGGCGCGACGATCACCGGCAACACCACCACCGGCGCCACCAGCTACGCCGTGCTCTGCGACAACGGCGCGGGTCCGATGAGCGATCTTTCGGGCAACACCTTCGCCGGCACCGGTCCCTTCCCGGTGCGGCTGCATGCCGAGGACGTGCGGCGCATCGACGACAACAGTTTCGCCGGCTGGAGCGGCGCGCGGGGTTATGAGTGCTTCGGCGGCTCGATGACGACGAGCGCGACCTGGCCGGACTTCTCCACGCTGCCGCTGGTCATGACTTACACCACCACCACGATCGACGCCGCCGCCACGCTCGCCTTGACTCCCGGGTCGATCATCAAGTTCAACGCCCAGACCCATTTCGATGTGAACGGCACCCTGCTCTCCGAAGGGACCGACGCCGACCACATCGTCTTCACCTCGTACAAGGACGACGCGGCTGGTGGTGACACCAACGGCGATGGCGACGCGACCTTGCCGGCGCCCGGCAACTGGTGGCGCATCAATTTCACCAACAGCGAGGGATCACGCCTCGTCTACGCCGACATCCGCTACGGGGGCTACTATAATCACTACTCCAATCGCCGCGGCATGGTCTTTCTGAACTACAGCTCCTTTGTCGAGCCGGCGCCGGTGATCCAGAACTGTGCAATCACCGACTCGTACGACTACGGTGTCTACTGCGAAGGGGGTTCGAGCACGGAGCCGACGATCGACTCCTGCACCTTTGCCGACGTGCCGGCCTTTGCCGTCTACAACACATCGACCGCCATCCTTCCCGGTGTGTCACAGTGCAGCTTCGACGTGCCCTACGGGGTCTACGTGCGCTCGGCCAGCAGCGTGACCGACAACACTTTCGCCGACGCCACGAGCTACGCGATCTACATCAACGGCAGTGGTGCCGGAGTGACCGGCAACACCACGACCGGCAGCACCGGATGGGGCCTCTACACCGAGAGCGGATCGTTGGGGACGCTGTCCGGAAACAGCTTCTCGGGCACCGGCACCCACCCCGTGCGGATGCATCCCAACGACCTGCGCTGGCTGACCAGCAACACCTTCGACTGGCCGCTGGCCTGGACCTACCAGATCATGAGCGGTACCCTCACCGAGAACGCGACCTGGCGGGCACTGGAAGTGCCTTACGAGGTGGTCGGATCGTTCACCATCGACGGCGGCGACACCCTGACCATCGACGCCGCCACCATCGTCAAGATGAACCGCTGCTCGGTGACCATCAACGGGGGGTTCTACTGCGAAGGCGTGGCGGGTGCGCCGGTGGTGTTCACTTCGATCAAAGACGACACCTGGGGCGGCGACAGCAACGGTGACGGAGCCGGGACCACGCCGGTGGCCGGCGACTGGTATCACATCCGCTACACCTCGTCGGCGTCGGGCGGGCAGCTCGACCACGTGGTGCTGCCCTACGGCGGCTACGGCAACGGCTATACACTGCGCGTCGAGAGCATCAGCCCGGCGATCAACGACCTGACGATCGAGAATGGCTCGACGCACGGGCTCTACCTGAGCGGGGGCTGCGCCTCGCAGATCGCGCGCAGCACATTCAGCGGAGCCACCTACGGAGTGTTTTCCGAGCAAGGCTCCAACCCCACATTCACCGACTGCAACATCACCGGCAACTCGAGCTGGGGTATCTACAACGCCGACTCGGGCACCACCGTGAGCGCCGAGAACTGCTGGTGGGGCAGCGACACCGGGCCTTATCACGCCGGCACCAATCCGAGCGGAACGGGCGACGCGGTGACCGACTACGTCGATTTCACACCCTGGCGTGATATCGAGTACACAGCGAACGCGATCGTCGTCACCTTGACGCCTTATCAGTCGATCGTGCCGCGCGGCGGCACCGGGGACTTCAAGGAGACGCTGACCAACACCAGCGATACGTCGGAGAGCTTCACGCACCGCTTTCGAGTTCTGGACGCAGGGGGCGATCCCTACCATTCCTTTGCGCCCACTTCGGTGACTCTGGCCGCGGGAGAGACTCAAACGACGCTCTATTCGATGAAGGTCCCGGTGGGCACGCCGCTGGGCATCTATACCGTGGAGGCCAGGGCCTACGAGGGCCCGACCGTGCTCGATGTCGACAGCTTCCAGGTCGAAGTGATCGATGTTGCGGGTGCCGTGCCGGAAGGCGAGCCGGAGGGCGAGCCGGTGCTGGCCGCCGGCGGAGCGGGGGCGGCGGGCCGTGGTGGAGCGGCCGCGGGGGCGGCGCGGGCGCGCACGAGCGCGGCGGCCGAGGCCGAAGGGGCGGGGTGGATCGTGGAGATCGTGGAGCGGACGAGCTCGATCCGGGGAGCGATCGCCGTCGCGGAGGGCGAGCGACTGTTGGAGGCGGAGGCCGGCTTCGAAGCGGCAGGCGAGGCGAACGAGGGCGATCAGTCGCTCGATTCTCCGGCGGCGGATCAGGGCCGACCGCAGCTCCCGGCGCCTCGCTTCGGGCTCGGCCCGGCCGCGCCCAACCCCTTCAATCCTTCGACCCTGCTGCGTTTCGCGGTCGAGGAGGCGGGGCCGCTGTCGCTGCGCATCTACGACAGCGCTGGTCGCCTGGTGCGTACCCTGGCCGAGGGGGAGCGCCAGGCCGGCTACTACTCGATCCGCTGGAAAGGAGACAACGAGCAGGGCCGCGGCGTACCGAGCGGGGTCTACAGCGCGGTGCTGATCGCCGGCAAGGAACGCGCTCTGCGGCGCCTGGTGCTAGTGAAGTAGAAGAATGTGTCGATTGCCCCTCGTCAGAGCTCGATCGGGCGCCCTCGTCTGTGCCGCAACCCGCGGCGGCCAGGGCGGAGTCTGGTGATGCTGGCGGCTTTGAGCAGCGCACCGCTCTCCGGCGCCTTCGGCGGCGTTCCGAGCTTCGCTGGGCTCGGGGACCCTTGGCATCCGCACTCCTGGTTGGGCTATGAGACCGAGTGGAGCTCCGCCGCGTCCGACCGGCACGCGATCTTCCAGGAGCACGGCGAATGGAGCGGTGGGCCCGGTCATGACCGTTTCTATCTCGGCTACTGGATCCCCTCGCGCGCGGGTCTCGGCATCGGTCGCCAGCGGCCGCTCACCGAGCTGGTCCTCTTCGACACCGCGCTGCCCTTCGAAGGGGTGCAGGCCGCGGCCGGCGGCGAGAGCTGGTGGCTGGCCGGCATCGCCGGCAGGACGCAGGAGTCGGGCCTCTACGGGGCGGGCGGAGCGTTCGCCGATCCTCTGAGCGCGGCGGCCGTCGACTGGGTCTTGCCGGGAGAGCTGGAGCTGCGGGGTGCGGTCGCCGACTGGGGCGATGCTTCCACCGGTGTACATGATCCGGGCGCTCTGGTGTCGCTCAGGGCCGCGCCCGGTGGCTCCTTCGAGGCCGGCGGCGCCCTCGGCGTGTTCTGGGGCGAGGACGGAGGGGAGGCGGACCGGCGGGCCTTCGAGTGGGATTTTCTGACGCAGGGCTCTGAGCACTTCCTATCGTTGCGACACGAGCGTCGCGAAGCCGGCTATTCGCGCCTGGGGGCCCCGGTGGCGCGCGCCGGTTGGGATCGGGCGAGCCTCGGCGGTCGCTTGTCGATCGGGCGGCGCTGGGACTGGATCCACCAGTCGTGGATGCAGCGCGGCCGCTATCCGCGGGCGCAGCTGGTGTCGGGCGCGGAGCAATGGCGCTCCTTCCTGAGAGAGGAGCTGAGCTGGCGCGGCGCGGCGTCCGAACTGCAGGCGGAGCTGCTCTACCGCGACACATCCGTGCCCTCTACCCGGATCGGAGCCCGGGGACGAGCACGCGACGCTGTTGTTCCCGAGCTGGAGCTCGGTGTCTGGGGGCGGCTCGATGCCGGGCGCCCATGGCGCTGGAGCGAGCTCTTGATCGGCACCGGTGACAGCTTCGATGGGGACCGGCGTCACTGGAGCGCCAGAGGGCGGCTGCTGGGCGGCGCGCTGGGCGGTGGCGAGCCGACACTGCTCTCGACCTCGCTCCATCTCGACCGGCAAAGCGACGACGACCGTGATTTCTGGGCCGCCGACTGGCAGCTCTCCCTCGCGCCGGGGGCGGATCCGGGCGAGCGGATGCGGAGCACCCTGAGAGTGCGCGGCTCCGGCGACCTCGGCGCACGCACCGATTTGCACTGCTCGGCCGCGCTGCGCGCCGATCAGGACGGGATCGTTTCGGCCAGCCTCGATGGAGGCGCTGCGATCACTCTGGGCCCGAGCAATCGGATCGCGGGCAGCTACACGTTGATCGTGACCAGGATGCGGCCCGCGCTGTGGGGCCGAACATCCCAGCTCGGTCTGCTCTGGCAGCAGTCTTTCGGCGGCCCGAAGGAGCGGATCTGGCGCGAGAAGCTGTTGCCGAGTCTCCGGGTCCGGGTCAGCGCCCGGCCACGGCGCGGGCCGGGAGAGGCCGAGCCGATGGCGAACGTCACGGTGCGTTTGAACGACGCGATCGGCGCCAGAACCGACGCCACCGGCTGGGCGCGTTTCGCGCGCCTCGATCCCGGCCCCTACCATGTTGCGCTCGACTCCTTCGAGCTGGGTCCCAACTACGGTCCGAGCACCCACCTGAGCCGCGATATCGTGCTGCCCAGCGCCACCGAGAAGACCCTGCGCTTCGGCCTGCGGGCGAGCTGCTCGGTGCTGGCGGTGGTGTGGAACGATATCGACGGCGAGGGGGAGCTGCCTTTTGGCTACGTTCCGATCCCAGAGGTTCCCTTGATCGTCGACGGGATCGAGACCTTCGAGACCGACTCCACCGGCTCGTTGCTGCTCCCGAACCGCTACCCCGGTGCCCATCGAATCGCGCTCGATCTGGAGCGCCTCGATCCGCGCCTGCATGCCACGACCGAGACCGAGCAAGGGCTCGAGCTGGTTCCCGGTTCGGAGCTGGTAGCGCGCTTCGGCCTGCGCGCCTTCGGGAGGCTCGGGGGCCGCCTGCTGCTGCAGGTCGGGCCGGGAGAGGCGCCCTCGCCCGGGCCGGCCGGCGTCGACATCTATGCAAACGGGCGGTGGATCGCCGAGACCGACGCCGGCGGTCGCTTCGAGACCGAGGCTCCGGTCGGCCGGCTGGCGCTGGAGGCCCGCCTGCGCGCGCTGCCCCGAGCGCCGATCGCTCCAGTGTCGGCGATCACCATGGTGCGGGTCGGCCTCGACGAGAGGGTGGAAGCAGAGCTGGTGCTGCCGCGCCACTGCCGTCTGCGGGTGCGGATCACCGACGAGCAGGGCGCCGGCTCCGCAGCCTCCGGGATTCCGGTGGAAATCGTCGGCGGTGCGTTTCAGTATGCGTCGCACCAGGGCGAGGTACTCTTCGACCGGCTGGAGCCCGGTCCGATCACGGTCCAGATGCTGCCGGACTACCTGCCCCAAACCCACCAGCTGGTGTCGCCACCTCGCACCGAGCTGGTCCTCGAGCTCGGCGAGGAGATGGAGCTGGAGCTGCTGATTCGGAGGCGCGGGCGATGAAGCAACGCATCGGCGGAGTCCGATCGGTGCTGCTCTCGGCGGGCGTGACCTGCGCCCTGACGATCGCTTCGGCGGGCGCACAGGCGATCGAGCGCCCGCGGCGAGGCGGCGTCGAGCAGCGCCGCACCTACGTCGAGGTCAGCGGAGCGCTGCGCTTCCCCGCGACCACGCTGCGCGGCCGGGAGATCGTGGTCGCGGCGGTGGAGGCGCCGACGGTTCGTCTCGGAACCGACCGCGACGCCGGGTTCCACGTCACGATCCAGGCGGGCGACTTCGAGAACGAGCGTGGGGCGACGATCCCGGCGCTCGGGCTGAGGTTTCGCGCCGAGCGCGGCGTGATCGTCGCGGCCGAGCTTCCCGAAGTGTCGGCGACGCTCTTTGAAGTTGGACGGCGAGTCCTGCGCGATGGCCGGGGGGAGCCCGATGGGGGCGGCGCGGAGCTGCCGCGCGAGACTCATTCCGAGGGCAGTCTGCGGCATCCGCTCACAGTGTTGACCGGCCCGGCCTTCGCGCCGGGCGAGTTCGTCTATCGACCCGATCCCGATTCGTTTTGGCTCACGATTCCCGCCAACGTGCACGCGGGCGATTTCACCGCAACCCTCACGGTCAGTATCGTCGTTGGACCATGAGGACGCGAACGGAGACCTCCAGATGTTCCTCGCGAGAGTGATCGATATCGGCCGGACAGAGATCGATGCCACGCTGGGCGCGCGCCTTGGATGGGCGGTGCTGAGTCTGCTGGGTGGCGCTTCGGTGCATGCGGCGCTGCTTTCGGTTCCTTCGCAGTACTCCACGATCCAGGAAGCGATCGACGCCGCGGCGCCGGGCGACGAGATCGTCGTCTCGCAGGGGACCTACGGCGAGACGATCGATTTCTCCGGCAAGGGAATCACGGTACGCAGCAGCGATCCGAGCAGCCCCTCGATCGTCTCCACCACCGTGATCGACGCCGGCGCGGCGGGCAGCGCGGTGACCTTCGATGGCGGCGAAACGGCGTCGTCGGTGCTGCAGGGGATGAAGCTGACCGGCGGCAGCGGCACCGTCTACGCCACCGGCCCGGGCAGCGGCGAGAGTGTGGCGGGCGGAGGGGTATTCTGCCGCGACGCGTCGCCCACCATCCTCGACTGCATGATCCAGAGCAACGATGTCACGGCCGCGCCGAGCACCGCCGGCGGAGGGGTGTTCGTGCAGGGCGGAGCGCCGACTCTGGAGCGCTGCACGATCAGCGGCAACGCGACCGGTGGAGACGGTGGCGGCATCTTCACGGAAGGCGGCGCGTCGCTCACCCTGGTGGACTGTAGCTTCAGCGCCAACACGGCCGGGCGCAACGGCGGCGCCCTCGCCCTGGCCGACACCTGCGATCTCACCCAGTCGGGCGGCGAGATGAGCTCGAACAGTGCGCTGCGATCCGGCGGGGCGCTCTTCGGCACCCGCGAGTCCGGCATCCTGCTCTCCGATTGTGTCGTCACCAGCAACAGCGCGACGGGCGACGGCGGTGCGGTGGCGCTGGAGGACGCGGCGGCATCGAGCTTCACCGGCTGCAGCATCGACGACAACGGCGCGGGCGACTCTGGCGGCGCCTTCGCGGCCCTGCGCTCGGCCACGACGATCCGCTCGTGCACCATGAGCGGCAACGATGCCCTCAACTTCGGCGGGGCGATCTTCGGCTTCGCGCAGTCCGCGTCGATCATCGACGAATGCAGCATCGGCACCAGCTCGGCCTGGCAGGGCGGCGGGATCTGGCTGAACGGTCCGGCGGTCTTCACCAACACCGATGTGAGCAACAACGATGCCAGCTGGGGCGCGGGGCTCTACCTGGAGAACTGCTCGCCGAGCTTCAGCGGCTGCACCATCGAGCGCAACGATGCCCAGGCCTCCGGCGGCGGCCTGCTCTGCTTCGACGAGGCCTCGCCCAGCTTCGACGCCTGCACCATCTCGCTCAACAGCGCGCAGGGCGCATCCGGCGGTCTGGCCTGCTGGGCCGGATCGAGCCCCGAGCTCGTGAACTGCGTCATCGACCGCAACCAGGCCGACGGCACCGCCGGCGGAATGCGCTGCGTCGACGAGTCGTCTCCCTATCTCATGAACTGCACGATCGCCGGCAACAGTGCGGGCGCGACCGGGGGACCGATGAGCTGCTCAGGCGACTCTCGGCCGGTCATCGTCAACACGATCATCTGGGGCAACTCGCCGGCAGCGATCTACTCCCCATACTCGACCCCGAAGATCACCTACAGCGACGTGCAGGGGGGCTGGTACGACGAAGGCAATCTGAACTCCGATCCGCTCTTTCTGAACGAGGCCAGCGGCGACTACCGCTTGATGCAGGATTCCCCCTGCATCGACTCCGGCACACCCTTCCGGGCGCCCGACGTCGACAACGAGGGACACACCCGGCCCACCGACGATGGCTACGAGATGGGGTCCGATGAGTTCATCGGCATCATCTGCGATCTCGGCATCGACATCCTCGACTTCACGCCGACACTGGCGGTGGGAGAGGTGCTGGAGATCGACGCGGAGATCTCGAATCCCTGTCCCTTCTCACTCGACTTCAACTCGGTGAACCTGCGGGCCGAGGGACCCGCGAGCGCGGAGTTCCGCCTGATCAACAACGTCGAGGTGACGATGCGTCCGGGAGAGACGCGTTCGCGGATGCTGCGCAAGATGGTGCCTTTCGATGCTCCGGCCGGATCGTACTCGATGACGCTCGAAGTGCTGCGCGGGCAGAGTGTGGTCGCCAGCGAGGTGTTCGCGATCGCGGTGACGCTTTCGGGCGATATTCTGGAGGTGCCGGCGACTTATCCCACCATCCAGGCGGCAGTCAACGCGGCTGCCGACGGCGACGAGGTGGTCGTCTCGCCCGGGACCTACGGCGAGTGGAACATCCGTCTTCTGGGCAAGGCGATCACGGTGCGCGGCACCGATCCTTCCGACTCCGCGACCGTGGCCGCCACGATCGTCGACGGCGGCGGCAACGACCGGGTCTTCTTCATCGCCGACGGGGAGCATCACGATACCGTGGTCTCGGGTCTCACCATCCGCGGCGGCTACGCCCGCGAAGGTGGCGGCATCGCCTGCTGGGAGACGGCGCCGACCATCTCGAACTGCGTCATCACCGGATGCCAGGCCCATGCGCCCGGGCTGGGAGGCGGCGCGATCTGGGGCAAGGACTCCGACCTGGTGCTCGAGGGCTGCACGCTGACCGGCAACAGCGCCGTCAGCTACGGGGGGGCGGTCTCGCTGGCGACCGCGTCGTCGGCGCTCGGCGGCATCCTGGCCCTCTCCGCGACGCCCGAGCTGCTCGACTGCCGCATCGAAGGCAACAGTGCGGCCAACGGCGCCGGGGTCTTCTTCTCCAACGTGCGGCCGATGATCGCCGGCTGTCTGGTCCTGGGCAACACGGCCACCGGCTACGGCGGCGGGATCTTCGGCACCAACAGCGCTTCCGCCACCATCGACAGCTGCACCGTCGGCAACAACAGTGCCGCCTACGGAGGCGGCCTGAGCCTGCAACGGACCGCGACCACGATCCAGGGAGGCGCCATTCGCGACAACCAGGCGACTGCGGCCATCTTCGGCGGGGGTGGCGCCTTCATCGACCGCTCCGCGGTGACCCTGAGCGGCACGAACCTGGACGCCAATACATGCGCGGCGGACGGCGGTGCGTTGCACCTGGTCGGCGGCAGCACAACCATCCGCAACAGCCTGCTGACCAACTCGACCTCCAGCGGCCAGGGCGGCGCGATCTACACCACCGCGAACCCGGTCACGATTCAGAACTGCACCCTGGCGGGCAACAGCGCCGCGGAGGGCGACGCCATCTACGCGCAGTCGGGCGGTGCCACGACCGGTGTGAACAACATTGTCACCAATGGAGGCAGCGACGAGCTGACGCCGACCCATCGCGTCACGATGAGCTACTCGATCGTCGAGGGCGGCTGGAGCGGCGCGGGCAACCTCGACGTAGATCCACTGTACCGTGATCTTGGAGCGAAGGACTACCACCTGCAGGCGACCGCCTGCGGCGATGCGGCCGACTCCCCGGCGATCGACGCCGGAGATCCCGCGACCACCGACACCGCCCTCGATTGCGAGACCGGCCTGG
Organism: uncultured Gemmatimonadota bacterium; assembly: GCA_964490075.1. Classification (GTDB taxonomy): domain Bacteria; genus CAZBBK01. The sequence goes on from CAZBBK010000040.1 coordinate 13,599, forward strand.
GCACCAGCGCCGCCGATATGGGCGCCTACGGAGGACCGGGAAACGGCTGAGTTCCTGGCGGCGCCACGAACTCGTTTTTTGGCGCCTTTGGACCGCGCCCAGGGCTTGACACCCGGGGGGGCGGATGTAAGACTCAGAAGACACACAACGGTTCTGGGGGGGCGCTTTGGGGACCCTCATTGGAGGAACGAAATGCGCAGGATGAGCTTTCTGGCGGCGGCCGGGATGGTTGTCGCCGGCGGATCAGCGTTGGCCTTGACCGCCACCGACACCGGCAACGACGCGACCATCACGCTCAACGCCGGCACCGTGACGGTCAATGTCACGACCGACCTGGCCTTCGCAAGCCAGACGCTGACCGGTAACGACATCGTCTTGACGTCCGCCGCCAGCGTTCCGGACATCACGGTGAACGACTCTCGGGGAACCGGTCAAGGCTGGACGCTGACGCTGGCCGCGGCCGACTACACCGATGGGGGCACCGAGACCATCGATGCCGCGAACTTCACCTATATCAACCCGAGCTCCGGCACGCTGGGCTCGGTGAACTGGCCGAGCGCCGATCCGGACATCGACAACCACGACACCGCCCAACCGCTGAGCTCGGCGGTCGGTCTGTTGACCGCGGGCACCGACGAGGGCATGGGGGACGGCACCTTCAGCCTCGACGTGGCGATGTTCGGTCTGACCATTCCCGCGGTGACCAAGGCTGGCAGCTACACCTCGGATCTGACCGCGACGGTGACCTACGATCCCGTTCCCTAGCCGTTCTTTGCGCGTCAAGTTCGGGCAAGCCTCGTCTCGCGGGTCGCTCCGGGAGGTGAGGCTTGTTCGTGTCGGATGAAGATCGCGGAGGTTTGTGGTGCGTGGAGCGAAGTTCGCGGCGATTTTGTATTGCGTGTTGCTGGCGGCGGGGCTGACCGATGAGGCGCGCGCGGCGGGCAGCTTCTCGGTCGAGCTGATCGATCCCGCGGAGGAAGGCTACTACTTCCGCCACCGGCTCGATCCCGGTGGAAGCGTCACCCGCAGCATCGTAGTAGCCAATCCGACCGCCGAGACGATCGAGGTGGCTCTCTATCCGGCCGATGCCTACTGTACCGCGGCCGGAGGCCTGAACGGCGGTCTGCGCGGTACGGCGGTGGAGCGGGAAGGTCGGTGGCTGAATCCTGAGCGCCGATCGTTGACGCTGGCGGCGGAGGCCAGCGAGTCGGTCGCGATCGAGATGCGAGTCCCAGCCAATGCCGAGCCCGGTGACCACTTCGCCTTCGTCTTCGTGGAGCTGGGCGAGACCAGAGCCGAAGGGGCGAGCGATGGAGCCGCCGACACCTCATCCGTCGCCTTGCAGGTCGCGGTCACTCCGCGTTTCGGGGTTCTGTTCTGGGAAACGGTACCCGGTCCCGAGGTGCTGGAGATCGATGTCGCGAAGGTGGGCAAACGGATCGAAAAGGGAGCCTTGCTGCTCGATGTGGAGCTGCGCAACAGCGGCAGTCTCTTCGCCAAACCGAAGCTCGACTGGGCGCTGCTGCATCCGGGCGGCCGCCGGGTGGCGGGGCAGCGCGAGTTGGGAGGTCAGATTCTCCTGCCCGGGACGAGCTACTTGCTGAGCTTGCCGATCACCACCGATCGCCCCCTGATTCGCGGTGACTACTCGCTGGAGACCACACTTCGCTACTACCGAACCGGAATGGAAGAGGTTGCCAAGGAGAAGCGCTTCCCGATTCTGCTGCCTTGATGGCGTCCCCGGCGGCCGGAAGCGCGCCGTGCCGGACGGGAGCGCTCGGCCCGGACGCCGCTCAATCTCCGGCCACCGAAGTGCCGATCAACAGAGCATGTGCGCTTCTTTCGCCCGAATCGTCCGCCGGCAACCGATCCGCCACGCCGCATCGAGACTGCTGCTCTCGCTGGCCCTGGGCGCCGGCGCGGCCACGGCGGAGCAGGTCTCGGCCCTGGCCAGGGCATCGATCGTTCTGACCGCCGGAAGAGTGCTGATCGGGACCGAGTTCGTGGAATATCCCGCGCCCGGGGCGGGCGGCGTGGTGCTCGAGGGGGAGTGGTTCCCGCGCGCGCGCACCGAGATCACCGCGCGCGGCGGCGGCGCCAGCGCGGGACGGCTGGGGATCAGGGCGCAGGCCCTCGATTCGGAGCGCCGCGGCGTGGCGATCCTGGCGGCTGGCTTCGATGGTGGCGGTGGATTGGCGCTGGCACCGGTGGAGGGCGCGCGTCGCGGCAGCGTCCGTCTCCTGGCGCGTGGGCTGCACTGGCTGGAAGACGTCGAGCAGAAGTCGATCGAGGCCAGGCGCCCCGTCGCGAGCGATGCCGAGACGAGCATGGCCGGAGTGGTCGCGACAGTCGTTCCAAGTCTGGCTGATCCTCGCTAGCAACGCCCGCACAGCGCGTCGGGTCCCGCGTGGCCCGATCGGCGAAGTGGCGATGAGTTGGGGGAACGGCGCGACCCAGGCGTGACACGTTCCTCCCTCCGGGGTACAATTCTGATGCTCGTGCGAGAACCGCCCGCGCCATGCGTCAAGAACCCAGGGGGTATCATGCGCCACATCGCCCGCAGCGCCGCAGCCGTCGTCCTGGCCTGCGCGACCGTCGCCACCGCCGCCACCATCCACGTGCCTGCCGACCAGCCGACCATCCAGGACGGCATCAACGCCGCCGTGAACGGCGACGAGGTGGTGGTTGCGCCGGGGAGCTACCACGAGGCGAGCGTCAGCTTCGGCGGCCGGGCGATCACGGTGCGTGGCAGCGATCCGAACGACTGGGCCGTCGTGGAAGCGACCGTCGTGGACGCCGACGCCGCCGGACCGGTGTTCAACTTCGGCAACGGGGAGGACTCCACCAGCGTTCTCTCGGGCCTCACCGTGACGGACGGCATCGGCATCTGGGGCATCGGCGGCGGAATCTACGTCTCCAACTGCTCGCCAAAGATCGAGCGCTGTCTGATCACCGGGAACTCGGCCTCCGCCCGCGGCGGCGGCTTGGGCTACTACGACGCCCCCAATCCGATCGCCGTCGAATGCAGGATCGAGGGCAACACCACCAATGGCCAGGGCGGCGGCGTCTCTTCCTACTACGGGGGGACGTTCCGCGATTGTCTTTTCATCGACAACACGGCCTCCTCCGGCGGCGCTGCCTACTCCTACACGGACGGGTTGACGTTCATCAATTGTGTGCTCGCCAACAACACCGCGACAGGTAGCGGCGGCGCGATTCACGCATGTTGGGCGGATGGCGTGGTCGTGACCAACTGCACGATCTACGGCAACTCCGCGACCGGCTCTGGGGGGACGCTCCACGTCTCTTGCCCATCCACGGTTGCCTTCAAGAACTCCATCCTGTGGAACGCTCTTCAGGGCGGGCAGAACGAGATCGATTCCGGCGGCTACCCGGGAGTTTCGGCCACCTACTGCGACATCCAGGGGGGCTGGGGCGGCGCCGGCAACATCGCGAGCGACCCATCGCTGCTCGATCCCGCGGCCGGCGACTACCATCTTGCGATCGGCTCTCCCTGCATCGATGCGGGCACCGCGAGCGGCGCGCCGGCAGTCGACTATGAGGGCGACGCACGTCCCTTCGACGGCCTCTTCGACATCGGCGCCGATGAGTTCACGGGGCCGCCCTGTCTGCTCGATCTGTCGGTGATCAGCTTCACTCCCACCCTCGCTGTGGGCGAGGTGCTGGAGATCGAGGCCGAGGTGTCGAACTCCTGCGATATTTCACAGGACTTCAACTCCGTGAAGGTCAGTGCCCAGGGCCCCGCCTCCGCCGAGTTCTACCTGATCAACAACGTCACCGTCTCGCTGCGACCGGGAGAGACACGCGCGCGCTCGCTGCGCAAGATGATCCCCTTCAACGCCCCGCCCGGCGATTACGATCTGACGCTGGAAGTGCTTCTCGACGACTTCGTTCTCGCGAGCGAGGCGTTCACGATTACGGTCACTGCCTCTGGCGACATCATCACGGTGCCGGGCGACTTCGCCCGCATCCAGGACGCGATCATGGTGGCGGCCGACGGCGACCAGGTGGTGGTCTCACCGGGCACCTACGCGGAATGGGACATCCGTCTGCTGGGCAAGGCGATCACGGTGCGCGGCACTGACCCGGCCGACTCGGCGACGGTGGCCGGCACGGTGGTCGATGCCGGCGGCAACGGCCGCGGCTTCTACGTGGCGGACGGCGAGGGCCACGATACGGTGATCTCGGGGCTCACGATCGCCAACGGCTATGCCCGAGAGGGGGGAGGAATCGGCTGCTGGGAGTCGGCGCCGACCATTTCGCGCTGCGTGATTCGCGACTGCGACGCCCACGCCGCCGGCATGGGCGGGGGTGCGATCTGGGGCAAGGACTCCGACCTGGTGCTCGACGACTGTACGCTGAGCGGCAACAGCGCCGTGAGCTACGGTGGCGCGATCTCGCTCTCCACCGCCTCCTCGGCGATGGGGGGAATTCTGTCGCTGCCGGCGACGCCGGAGATCACGGATTGCCGCATCGAGGGCAACAGCGCCGGGAGTGGCGCGGGGCTCTTCTTCTCCAACGTGCGGCCGGCGATCCAGGGCTGCGTGCTGCTCGCCAACAGCGCCACCGTGCAGGGCGGAGGCATCTTCGGGGTCACCAGCGCCGCGGCCACCATCGAGGACTGTACCTTCGAGGGAAACGTCGCCGGCTTCGGCGGCGGCATCAGCCTGCAGCGTTGCCAGGCGACGATCGAGGGCGGGAGCTGGCTCGAGAACGAGGCGTTGGAAGCGTTCTTCGGCGGCGGCGGGATCTTCGCCGACCGTACGACGCTGACTCTGAGCGGCGCCAGCTTCACCTTGAACAGCTCCGGGAACGACGGCGGCGGGCTCTACCTCAATGCCGGCAGCGCCACGATCGAGCGCACGCTGATCGCTGAGTCCTTCGCTGGCGCCAGGGGCGGCGGCATCTGCGTGGCCTCGAATCCTCTGACGCTCACCAACTGCACCGTCGTCGACAACGACGCGCTCGAGGGCGCCGGCATCTACGCCTACTCCGGCGGCACCACCACCGGCCTCAACAACATCGTCACCGGCGCCGCCACCGCGCTCCATCCCGACTACCGGATCGCGATGAGCTACTCGCTGGTCGAGGGCGGCTGGAGCGGCGAGGGCAACCTCGACGTCGATCCGCTCTACCGCGATCCGGGATCGCTGGACTTCCATCTTCAATCGATCGCCTGCGGCGACGCTGCCGACTCGCCGGCGATCGACGCCGGGGATCCGGCGACCGCCGACAGTCTGCTCGGCTGCGACGATGGGCTGGGGAGCGGCGCGGCTGACATGGGGGCTTATGGCGGGGGTGCGGCGGCCGGCGCCAGCCAAACGGTGTTGTTGCTGCACGGTGATGGCGATCAGTCGGCCTCCCAGCACCGCCTGGGTGCGCATGGTGCTCCCCGGCTCGACGCTGGCGTCGCCAAATTTGGAGCGGGCAGCTGCTACTTCGGCGGCGCCGACTTTTTCACTGTCTCCGATCACCCCGACTGGGACCTGGGATCCGACGACTTCACGATCGACTTCTGGATGCGCCCGGCTTCATCCGGCGACACGCGGGGTCTCTTCGCGCTGGGCAAGAACTCGAATCCGGACTGGCGGCAGTTCAACATCGAGCAGAGAACGGACGGACGCATCCGCTGGAACATCCAGCAGAGCTCCTCTTTCGTCTTCGACATCACCGCCCCATCCGCGCCCCCGCTCGATCAGTGGTCGCACATCGCGGCGGTTCGCGATGGGGACGACTTCAGGCTCTTTGTCAACGGTACGCAGATGGCCTCGGCCAGCAGATCGGTCACTCTCGATGACTACGATGACGCCCTGGTCATCGGGCGCCGGCCGGAGCTCGGGCAGTACAACGGCCATATCGACGAGCTACGCGTTTCCACAGGTATCGCCCGGTGGACCGGCGACTTCACGCCCCCCAGCGCCCCTCACGGCGACGATATCTACACCAAGCTGCTTTTCCCCATGGATGGTGATGAGTCCGACTCCGGCCACGCGGTGAGCTTGGTTGGCGACGGAGACGTCAAGCTCGCCGCCGACATCGGCAAGTGGAACGGCAGTTTTGCCTTCGCCGGCAGTCCCGGACATCTCTCGATTCCCGATCACGACGACTGGTACTTCGACTCCGACGATTTCACCATCGACCTGTGGGTGCGCTTCGACACCGTTGCGAACTCGGGATTCGTCTCGCAATGGGACGATGGTACCAATCTCTGGCGCTTCTACTTCTATAGTTCGCAGCTGCGCTTCGATAGCTACGCTTTCGCCCATGCCGGCGGCTCATTCGGCATCTACCGAAGCTGGGTCCCGGCCACGGACACCTGGTACCATCTCGCCCTCACGCGCTCGGGAGGCGACTGGCGCCTCTTCGTCGACGGCAGCCAGCTCGGCGCAACCGAGACCGATAGCTTCACTCTGCCCGATCTCGGTAGCCCCGCCAACGTCGGCTGGGACCCTGACGCCGGCCTCTACTTGGACGGGCAGATCGACGAGCTGCGGATCGCGGCCGGCGTTGCTCACTGGGCATCGAACTTCACGCCGCCCGTGGCTCCCTACTAGGAGCTCGTTGCGCATGAAACAGTCTTTATCGATTTCCATCTCAGCGTCGCTGCTCGCGGCGACCGTCGCCACCGCCGCCACCATCCACGTCCCCGCTGATCAGCCAACCATTCAGAGCGGGATCAACGCCTCGGCGGACGGCGATGAAGTGATCGTTGCGCCCGGGGTCTATCACGAGACCGCGATCGACTTCGGCGGGCGTGCGATCACCGTTCGCGGCAGCGATCCAGACGACTGGGCGGTGGTCGAGGCTACGGTGGTGGACGCGGATGGCGCCTCGGCGGTTGTGTATTTTCGAACCGGAGAGGATTCTAGCAGCGTGCTTGCCGGACTCACGCTCACCGATGGCGACGCCCACTCTGGTGGAGGTATTTATGTTCAGGGCGCTTCCTGCCGAGTCGAGAGATGCCTGATCAGAAACAACATTGCGAGCTCACGCGGAGGAGGGATATATGCTACCAACTGTACTGTCCCACCGACGATTGCCGACTGCCGCATCGAAAACAACTCCGCTGTTCAGGGGGGTGGGGTTGCGTGGACATTCTCGCTTGTCCTCGAGAGCTGTAGCATTACTGGCAACAGCGCGGGAACCGGCGGTGGCCTGTCGGTTCATGGCGCGCCCGCGTCCATCACCAATTGTGTGGTAGCAGACAACGAGGCATCCTCCGACGGCGGAGGCATCTACGCCGATTTTTCCAGTGGATACCCTTTCAACGTGACGAACTGCACGATCTACGGGAACTTGGCTGGCAGCTCGGGAGTGGGGTTGTACCTCAACCGTGATTCGGCCATTCCGTTTTCCAATGCGATCCTCTGGAACGTGTTGCAGGGGGGGCAGAACGAGATCGAGAAGGGTTTCTACACCGGAGTGTCAGCTACCTACTCCGACATTCAAGGCGGCTGGGCGGGAACTGGCAATATCGACAGCAATCCGCAGCTTCTCGATCCGGCTGCAGGCGATTACCATCTGTCTGGCGGTTCTCCGTGCATCGATGTGGGGGGCCTGGTAGGCGCGCCCGCGGTCGACTACGAGGGTGATGCGCGACCCTACGGTGGTGGAAACGACATTGGCGCGGACGAATTCACGCCACCCTGTGATCTGGACCTTTCGATCGTCAGCTTCACGCCGACTCTGGCGGTGGGTGAGGTGTTGGAGATCGCCGCAGAGGTGTCGAATCCTTGCCTGGATTCGAAGGACTTCAACTCCGTGAAGATCAGCGCCCAGGGCCCCGCCTCCGCCGAGTTCTACCTGATCAACAACGTCACCGTTTCGCTGCGGCCGGGAGAGACACGCACGCGCTCGTTGCGCAAGATGGTCCCCTTCAACGCCCCAACCGGCGACTACGACCTGACCCTGGAAGTGCTCCTCGACGACGTCGTTCTGGCCAGTGAGGCGTTCACGATCACGGTCACTGCTTCTGGCGACATCATTACGGTTCCGGGCGACTTCGTCCGCATCCAGGACGCGATCATGGTGGCTGCCGACGGCGACCAGGTGGTGGTCTCCCCGGGCACCTACGCGGAATGGAACATCCGACTGCTGGGCAAGGCGATCACGGTGCGCGGCACCGACCCGGCCGACTCGGCGACGGTGGCGGGCACGGTGGTCGATGCCTGCGGCGACGCGGCCGACTCGCCGGCGATCGACGCCGGGGATCCGGCCACCGCCGACAGTCTGCTCGGCTGTGACGACGGGCTGGGGAGCAGCGCGGCGGACATGGGGGCGTATGGCGGGGGCGCGGCGGCCGCGGCCGTGCAAGCATCCCGCCTCGACTGGCTGAACGCCGGTAGCACCACCGACGGTGTGTACACCATCGACCCGGACGGCGATGGGGGCCTCGATCCCTTCGATGGTAACGCGAGATGGACGACAAAGGCGGCGGCTGGACTCTGGTCATGAGCCGCAATTTGGGCGACCCCACCGCGCACACCTCTGATCTGTTGCTACCGGCGGACGACAATAAAGCGCTCACGAACGATCGCTGGGTCGCGCTGCGGGGAGTCTGCACGGAGTCGATGGGTTCCTTCAACGCGTATGGCATCGACTACTTGCCGGTGTCGCAGATCGCAGATCTCGAGGCAGCGAACTGTGCTGCTCTGAGAGCGGATTTGACCCAGGACACACTCGTCCACGACGAAATCAACCTCTGCGATGGCTATGGTGGCGACTACCGCGGCGGGTTCGGCATCTGTACACCATTCTGTGGTCTGAATACAGCTTTCTACGACTTCGGTCGAGGGCTCTACGTGAACGGACCGTCCTACGCCAATCCGGATCGGGCGTTGATGTACGTTCGGTAGCCCCCACTCTGCACCCGGTCGACGCCACGATCAGCTCTCGCTACCGGTCTTCCCATACCCAACGGAAGTTCAACGGCCCCCCGTAGGCACCCATGTCGCTGCGGGGCCCGTCCTGGTGGAAGGGGGGCCACCACGGGATGCTGTCGTAGATTCGGTCCGACCATAGGGGATTGCCGGCATCGATGCAGGGCGAGCCGGGACCGAGCACGAAATCGCGCGAGCGATAGGTGAGGAAGAGCGGATCGGCGCTGATGTTGCCCATGCCGCCGTCCCATCCTTCCTCGACGTTGCAGTAGTCCAGGCGCGGGCCACTGTAGAGGATCCGGTTGATGTCGCGCGGGCGGTTGCCCCACAGAATCGTGCTTTCGATGATCGGCGACGAGTGGTCGCGACAGCTGATGCCGCCGGCGCGATTGAAGCCGAGCGTGGTGTTGTAGGCGATGGTGCAGAACCCGATGTTCGGCGAGGACTGCCGCATCCGAATCGCGCCGCCGTCCCAGCCGCTCTCGTTGTCGGTCAGAATGCTGTTCAGAAGATACGCTCGGGACTGGTAGAAGTAGATCGCGCCCCCCTCATCAGCGTAGTTATCGCGCAGATCCAGACTCGCCATGTGGGTGCGGGCGGTGGAGCCGCAGAAGAGCCCACCGCCGTACACGGTCGCGGAATTGTCGTGAATCACGCTGTCGTAGAAGAGATCGCGCGATTCAGTCGCGAAGTGGGCGCCGCCGCCGGTGTTGCTGGCGAAGTTGCCGCTCAGCTCGCAGTCGCGGATCGTCGAGCTGGAGAACCCGAGCCAGAGCCCGCCACCGACCGCCGCCGAGTTGCCCTCGAATCGGCTGTCGGCGATGGAGGGGCTGGCGCTGTGGACATAGGCCCCCCCGCCGTCGGTGGGCGAAGTGTTGCCGCTCACGCGAGATCCGGTCAGCTCGATCGTCGACTGGCCGGTGCAGTAGAGCCCCCCCCCGACGTAGCCGCTGGCGCAGTTGGTGATCGAGCTGAGCGTGACCAGCATCGCGCCGCCATTCGCACTCAACCCGCCGCCGTAGAGCTCGGCATAGCAGCTCTGAATCGTACAGCTCTCGATCCGCGCGGCGCTCTCCCATCCGCCGATGCCACCGCCCGCGCTCTCCGAGACGCAGTCGACCACCACGCAGCGGCGAATCGTGGGGGACGCCCCCTCCCGGCAGGTGATGCCGCCGGCGCTCATGGGGTCCTGAGGCAGGCCGCCGCGGCCCCCGCGAATGGTGAGGCCCTCGAGGATGCTGCTCGAGCCTTCGCCGCTGTGGAAGGTGAGCACCGTGGCCGTCGAATCGCCGTCGATCACCGTGGTGGAGACGATCAGGGAGTCGAAGGGATCGCTGCTGCGCACCACGATGCCCTTGCCGCGAAAGTCGAGCTGGTGCTCGAAGTAGGTGCCGGGCGCGACCTGGACCGAATCGCCCTCGCCAGCGACATCGATTCCCTGCTGAATCGTCGGCTGGTCGCCGGGAACATGCACCGTCAAGGCGCGCGCCGGCACGGCCGCCAGGAGGCAGGTCCAGCCAGTCGCCATCGCGGGAGTCGTTCGCATCGCAGCTCTCCGATTCGGTCGTTGTTGCGCGTCGCTGCTTCAGAAGGATAAGCCTCTGCAGCTCGCGCTCGGCGCCCGAAGTCAAGAGTGCGGTGTAGACCCCGCTCGGCACCGCCAACCCCGCGGCGCTCAGGCCGTGCCACTCGAAGACGTGGCGGCCGGCGGGCAGCGACGCATCGACCAGATTCGCGACCCGACGGCCGGCGACATCGAAGATGGCCAGGTTCACGTGCTGCTCCTCCGGCAGCGTGATCGCGATGCGGGTCTTCGGGTGGAAGGGGTTGGGAGCGGCGGGCCCCAGTCCGAAGACATAGGCCGGAGCTGATGTCGAGCTCAGCTCGGGTGTCTGGTCTGGCTGGTGGTCCGCACTCTCGAGCGCCGCTTTGGCCTCCTTCGCTGCCGCCAGCGCCGCGGGGCTCACCGGCTCACCGACCAGCGACTTCGATGCGCCGGCTGCGCGGCGCGTGGTGATCGGCCGCCCGCGCACGCTGCGCTCCACCTCGATCTCGTCGATCGTCCAGTGGACGACGGGCTCCACCTCTCGCCCGATCTGGGCGGCGCTCGCCGCGCGGGTGGCTCTGGCCGTGTGCATCCTCCGCCCGGAATCGACTGAGCCGACCGCTCCGTTGCCTGCTCCGCTCGCCAGAGCGGCGAGTCCGGCCGGCGCCGTCGCGGCCGCGTCGAGGTCGCCGCCACCCGCCGGTGCGCGCGGATCGAGGCCGGCCACGATCATCTCTCCGCCCTCTTCACCGGGCGCCAGCTCGTTCACTTCGATCACCTCCGCCGAGAGCGAGTCGAGATCGAGCACCGTCGGACCCTCGTAGGCCTTCGCCTCCGGTGTGTAGATTCCGACCGGCACCGAAGCCGGAATGCGCATGCTGTAGACCGTCGAGCGGACCTCGCCGGCGGCCAATGTGACGCTGGTGGGCGGGAACTGGTAGTAGAGTCCGCCGGCCTCGTCGAAGACGCGGAAGCGGTGGCTAAAGGTCTGGCCGGTGGGATGGGTGTTGGACAGGGTCTCCTTGAAGTCGTAGGTGCCGCCCTTCGGCACGATCTCCTGATAGGCGAAGAGCTGCACCGACACCGACTCATCGGCGTAGGGCGCCCCCAGCCAGGGATCGAAGAGCCCGTTGTCGGAGACCGGCACACCCGTCCCCGAGGGGTTCGCCGAAGCGTGGTAGGGACCCGACGCGTCGCCCTTGTTGGAAGTGAAGGCGATCGGGTCGAGCGCGGTGCCTTCGGAGAGCAGCTCGCCGTAGACTTACAGCGTGTAGCGCGCCTGGAACCTGACGATCGCTCCCGGGTCGATCGTGACCCGGACTCCGTCCGAGATCGTGACATCGCCGGTCAGCAGGTGGACCTCGCCTGCTCCGGCCCAGGTCTCGTCGGAGCCGATCGTTCCGGAGTGGGTGGGCAACGACGAGGCCGGTCCGGCCGCGGCCAGCAGCAAGAGGGCGAGCCACGGGCGGCAGCGCTTCAGGACAGGGCGCAACGGAAACATGGACGGGTGCTCCGGGTGAGAAGGACGGAGGGAGCGGGGGGCGAGAAAGCGGACCGGAGCCGGGTTGGTGCGGGCGGCGAATGGCCCACAGCGGAAGTGCTCGACGCACCTCAACCAGCGTCCACATTCTCGGGGTCCGCGCTGCGCCTGGCGCGGTCTCTGCCGAAATCCCCCGGCGGCGGACTTCGCCGCTGCCACGCGCTGCTCGCCCCGAAACGGAACAGCTACCGCAATTGGAACACAGCCCCTGAGACGCCGCAAGGGACAGGCCGGCGGAAATCGCGCCTGGTGGCGCCGGGCAGACTCCCTCTGACCTACTCCCCCACCACCGCCCCCCACCCACGCCGCAGCTCCTCATGATCCAGGTCGCGCCCGATCAGCACCAGGATCGACTCCTCCGGCGCATCGCCCATCTCGGGGCGCAGCTCCATCCACTGGTAGATGCCTTGCACCACAACCCGCGGGCCGTGGTCGCGACAGCGTACGATCCCTTTCAGGCGCATCAGCTCCCAGGTGCGGCGCTGGCCGACGAACTGCAGCCAGATGCGCAGGCGGTGGATGTCAAGAGTGTTGCTAGTTCTGAGGGTCAACGCCGACATGCCCTCGGTGTGGTCGTGGGTGCCGCTGCAGCCCTCCTCGCCAGCGCTCGAATGGCGACAGTCTTCGGGGAGCTCCAAGCGCCAGCGAGCAGGATCGGTGGTTTCGACCTGGAACACCCTCTCCACGGCGACCTGGGCGTGCTCGGTGCGGTCGATCGACGCCAGCGGGTTCATCGCCGAGAGTGCCGCTTCGGCGTCGTCGCACGCGGCCGCGTCGACCCGGTCGCAGTGGTTGAGCAGGATGCGATCGGCGTAACCGATCTGCTGGCAGGCCTCGGGATGGGCCGCGAGCTGGTGGCGCACGTGCTCGGCGTGGGCCAGGGCGACCACGCCGTCGATGCGGGTGCGCTCGCTGAGCACCGGATCGGCCAGGAAGGTCTGCACCACCGGCCCCGGCGACGCGGCGCCCGACGCCTCGATGACGATGCGGTCGAAGCGCAGGCGGCGCCAGAAGCGCCGCGCCCGGCGCTCCAGCAGCGCCGCCACCGTCGCCTGCATGTCGCCGCGGATGGTGCAGCAGATGCAGCCGTTCTGCAGCTCGATCAGCTCCTCGGAGCTGCCGACCACCAGCGAGCCGTCGATCGACACGTCGCCGAACTCGTTGACCACGATGGCGATGCGCTCGGTCGATCGGCTCGCCAGCAGGCGGTTCAGCAGCGTCGTCTTGCCGCTGCCTAGGAATCCGGTCAGGAGTGTGATCGGAACGCGCTCGGCCCGCATCTTCAGCCTCCCTCGACCGGGTCCTCCAGCTCGACCTCGGTCCAATCCCCCTCGAGCGGAGCGGCGAAGGTGCCCGGATCGCCAACCACCATCACGTGCAAGGAGTCGGGCTTCAGGTGCTCGCGGGCGACTCGCGTCAGGTCGTCGAGTGTCACCGCCGCGATCCGCTCCAGGGCTCGCGCCCCGTGGTCTCGAGGCAGGCCGTAGTGCTCGTGGTGCACCGCGCGCCCGACGATCTTGGCGGGCGAGTCGAAGCGGAACACGATGCCGTTGAGCATCATATTTCTCGCCAGCTCGAACTCATCACGCGTCACTCCGCCGGTGCGCAGTCGCTCGATTTCCGATCCGAGCAGCCCCAGCACCTCGGCGGTCGCCGCGGCCTTGGTCATGGCGTAGGCCGCGAAGTAGCCGTGGTAGCTCAAGCCGAAGTCCATGAAGCTGCCGGTCGAGTAGGCGAGCCCGCGGTTGTTGCGGATCTCGGTCATCAGCCGCGAGACGAAGCCGCCGCCGCCGAGAACGGTGTTCAGCATCTGCAGCGCGTAGCGATCGGGGTGCGTTTCGTCGACCAGGAAATGTCCCACGATCACCGTGCTCTGGCTCACCTCCTTGGCGGCCAGCGCCTGGACCGATCGATCGACCGCCGAGCGCCGGCGCGGCGCCGCTACCGGCTCCTCGGAGCGCCGCCAGCCGCTCAGAGCGTGCATGATCTGATCCTCGATCCGGTCGCGGTCGAAGGCCCCCGAAACCCCGATGATCGCGTGGTCGGGACGCACGTAGCGCTCGTGATAGGCGACCACGTCGGCGCGCTCGATGCGGCCGATCGTGGCGAAGCTGGGGGTGCGGGCGCTCGGATGGTCGGCGCCTTGCAGCAGCTTGAAGAACTCCCGGAAGCCGACCGAGATCGGGTAGTCGTTCTGGCGGCGGATCTCGTCCTTCTCGCGGGCCTTCGCCTCGCTCAGCCGCGCCGGGTCGAAGGCCGGCCGGGTCAGCATCTGGGCCAGAATCTCGAGCGCCGGCTCGAAGTTCTTGCGGTGGACGTTCAACGAGCCGATGCCGGAATCCTCGTCGATGTGCAGCGAGAGGTTCGCCGCCAGGTCGTCGAGACGGTCGTCGATCTCATCGGCCGGCATCGACTCGGTGCCGCCGGTGCGCAGCAGATCTCCGGTGATCGCCGCGAGCCCGGTCAACCCCTGCGGCTCGTACTCCGCCCCGGCGCGAAAGCGCAGATCGAGATCGATCAGGGGCAGACGGTCGGAATGGAGGAGGTGCAGCACCACGCCGTTCGGCAGCACCACCCGCTCGGTGGAAGGAGGCTCGAAATCGAGCTCGGCGAAGCGCAGCGCGGCGGGATCGGGATGGGGACGAAGAGCCGGCGTGGAGCGCCCAGAAGAGGCGCAACCGGCGATCAGAGCCGCGAAAAAGAGTGTCGTCAGTTCGCTTCGAATTGGTTTCACGGGTCATTCCCCCTGCCGCGAGTCGGGTTGTTCGGGCACCAGGGTGGCGACCGTGAGGTTCTCGGGTGTGAAGGTCCGCCGCGCCAGCTCCATGATCTGCTCCGGGGTGACCGCGCGGATCTTCTCGACCCACACCAGGGCCTCTCTCCAGTCGTCCATGACCGCTTCGCTGTGGCCCAGCCTGATCGCCAACCACAGGTTGGAGCTCAGTCGACGGATGCTCGAGGTCTCTACCTTGGCCACGACCCGGTCCAGCTCTCGCCGGCTCACTGGCTCGCTCGACAGCCGCTCCAACTCGGCGAGGATCACGGTCTCGAGAGTGTCGGTGCCGTGGGGCGCGATCGGCACCGCCGACGCCACCGCGAGTGCGGGATAGCGGCCGCCCGGGACGGCGGAAGAGAACGAGACCTCGCTGGCCAGCTCGCTGCGCACCAGGGCGCGCTGCAGGCGGCTCGAGCGCCCCCAGTCGAGCACCGCGGCGAGCACGTCCCAGGCCGGGGCCGATTCATGCCTGGACGATTCGCGGTGCCAGCCCATCATCAGCTCCGGCCCCGCGTCGAAGCGCACCGCGACCCGCCGCGTACCGGGTTGGGGAGGCTCGACGGCATCGACCGGAGGCGGATCGGGTTGTCGCTCGAAGTGACCGAAGTACTGCTCCGCCAGGCGCAACACCTCGGCCGTGTCGACATCGCCGACGATCGAGAGCACCATGCGGTTGGGCGCGTAGTGACGGCGGAAGTAGCGCTCGGTGGCGCTGCGCGTCATCGCCTCGATGTCGCCGGGCCAGCCGATCACCGGCGTGCCGTAGGGGTGGGCGACGAAGGCGGAGGCCAGGAACTGCTCGTACAGCATCCCATGCGGCGAGTCGTCGACCCGCATGCGCCGTTCCTCCCTCACATTCTCGATCTCGGTGTAGAACTCGCGCAGCACCGGGCGCTCCAGGCGAGCCGACTCCATGAGAAACCAGAGCTCGAGCTTGTTCGCCGGGAGCGAGAGGATATAGGCGGTGATGTCGGAGGCGGTGAAGGCGTTGACGCCGCGCGCCCCCGCGTTCTTGTAGATCCGGTCGAGCTCGTTGGATACGACGTAGCGCTTGGCCTGCTGGCGCAGCTCGAGCCACTCGGCGCGCAGGGAATCGGCGAGCTGCGCCTGGCCGCCGCCGGCATCGAGACTGCGCAGGCGCAGCGCCAGCCCCTCGATGCGCTCCAGCAGCGGCTGCTCCGCCGCCCAGTCGCTGGTGCCGATGCGGTCGGTCCCCTTGAAGAGCATGTGCTCGAGGATGTGAGTGATTCCGGTTTCGCCGGTCGCCTCGTCGACCGCGCCGACCTTGAAGACGGTGGCCAGTCCGACGGTCGGCGCGTCGTGGTTCTCGTGCACCAGGACCTTGAGCCCGTTCGGCAGGAGATGCTCGCTGACCTCGAGGCGGACTCCCGCCACCGAGACGGTCTCGGCGCTGGCGACGAGCGCCATGAGGAAGGGGAGAAGTGGGGCGATTCTGCGCATGGGCGGGGCCTCCGGAGTCGGCGGGGAGCGGTCGAGAGCCGGGAGGATAGCGACTGAAGAGCAGAATCGCCGGGCAAAGCTGAGGTCGATGGGTCGACTGGCCCGGATGCTGGGCGCCAAGAGGCAGTCTGTGGCCCTAGCGGCCCCGGTCGATCCACCGCTCGGGCGGCTCCTGCGTGAACACGGTCCGCCTCGGCCGCGGCCACTCGCCCTCGGGCTCCTCCCCGACCTCGAAAACGCCGATGTCGGGGCCGCCCGGTGCATCGTCGTTGAAGCCGGGCAGCGCGACTCCGGCGTTCTCCGCGGGACCGTCGAGTCGCGTCGCGAAGTTCAGCGCGTCCACATCCACGAACTCGACGTCGGCGGGATCATCGCCCACGTAGTCACCCTGGTCCCCGTATAGCCAGCGCTTGTCCTCGTCGTTGACCAGGAGGTTGTAGTCCGAGTCGAAGGTGCCAACGTTCTCGTCCCAGTTGTGGCTGAAGACGAAGATGTTGTTGCGGAATTGGAAGCGCTCCCTCGTCTCGTAGACGAGACCGGTCCGCGCTCCCCACATCACGTTGTGGTAGTAGAAGATCCCCGCGGTCGCGTTCGGAGCGTTGGATTTCACCAAGGTCCAGGTCTTCCAGCCGATGTCGTCGTAGCCGTAGATCACGTTGCGATACACGTACTGGGGTCCTACCAAAGTGGACTCCTGGTGGCTCACTGGCCCCGCCGGACAGCCCAGCATCAGCGAGTGGTGCAGTCGAAGCTCCTTCGACCCCCAGTCCTTCCAGACCTCCATCTCCACGTCGTTGTCGTAGTTGTGCTGATACACATTGTGGTGGGACTCCGAGCTCTCGAAGCTCCCCAGTTTCTCTCCATCGAAGGTCTCGTGAAGAAAGTTGTATCGGAACTCGCAGTCCCGCGCCGGCCGCTCCGAGGCTCCCTCCGTCGATGCCAGTCCGCCCTCGTAGCGCACGGTCTCATGGTATTCTTTCACAAGTTTGTACACGGCCATCGCATCGCCCCCGTTCCCCTCGTACAGGAGCTCTGCGAGGTCGCGAAACCCGGGATAGACGTACTCCGACCACTCCACGAGACTGTCGTCGGGGAGTCTCAGCGCGAACACACAATAGGAGAGGATCGTGTTCCGAATCGTCGGGTGATCGCTCGCCCCGTCGATCCAGACTCCGGACGTCCCGCTCCCCTCGATCCGGAGACCGTCCAGAATCACGTACGGGGACTCGGAGATCTCCACCACAGCGATGATCCAGCCCTCCTCGTCCCAGCTCGGCGGCGAGAAGAGCACGGATCGACCGTTCGGATCGGCGTCTTCGGGAAGGCGCACGTAGATGCGCTCGTCCTCCACGGCGAAACCATGTCGTGGCAGGTCCAGGTCCACGCTCTCAGCTCGCTGGTTGCGCAGGTCATCGACGGTGTTCAATCGGAACAGGAAGGTGCCTTCGAAGGAGCCGAAGAGCGCGGCACCATGCCCGGAGGAGTAGACGCCGTCTCCTTCGTCCGTCCAGGGTGCCAGCCCCAGAGCGGCCTCGCGCCACATGGCGCTGATGGTCACGGTGCCCGGAACGAGCGCCCGGATCCAGACCGGCCGTTCCCTCGATCTCCCGAGGTTCCAGAAGACCGGCTGCTCGTAGTAGGTGCCCGGCGCGATGAGCATCACGTCGCCGCCCCGCACGATCTCGGCGCCCCGACCGATGGTGGCAACGGAGTTCTCGGGAGTGAGCCCGTCACGCCTGTCGTCACCCGCTTCCCCGTCGACATGGACGATGCGACCGTGGAGGAAAGGGTGCTTGTGGACCCCGATGCTCTCCAGTGGGATGGGTGGTGCCCCTCGGGGCGACGCAGTGGGGGCCGAGAGGGCCGTCATGGCGCCGAGCGTCAAGCTCAGCACGAACACGGTCCGGGACCGGTTGGCGAGCGTGTGGCGGAGGAGAGCTGGCGGGAGGTTGGGTCGCGGCATCGTCTACACTCGGAAGAGACGGTCTTATGGTGACGCCCGCCCCGCTCCACCTCTTGCCGCGGAGCTCGCGAGCGGACGAACGAGCATGGATCCGGCGTCCTTCGTTCGCGTCGGCGCGCGCGACGCCCAACATGAGCCTTCGACCGTACTTGGTGAGGATTGGGTCAGGCTCGGCTCGGGCCAGCTCCCCGTGGTTCGTTTCCTCGCGTGGACCGCTTTACTCTCAGTCCAGCGCCCCCAACCAAGCACCGTTCTCCGGTCCGCCGTACGCGCCCATGTCGGAGCGCGCTGCGTTGGGATACCAGTCGGGCCACGAGGGATGACTGTCGTGCAGTCCATCCTCGATCATTGGATCTCCCGCATCGATGCAGGGCGAGGCCGGACGCAGCAGGTAGTCGTGGCCGCGGAAGGAAGCGAACTCCGGATCCTGGTCGATGTTGCCCTCTCCGGGCCATCCTCCCTGGATATCGCTGTGCGCCGCATCCATCACCCCCGAGTGAACGTCGATCTGATCCGGCTCGTTGTTCCACACAATGCAGTTGTTCATGATCGGCGACGCGGAGTAGACATAGAGCCCCCCGCCGTGGTCCGCCGAGTTGTGCGCAATGGTGCAGTTGCTCAGGACCGGAGCACCTTCATTGTAGTCGACTCCGCCGCCATAGCGGGCCGTGTTGCCCACCACGATGCAGTTCTCCAGCACCAACGAAGCGCCACCGCGGCAGTAGGCTCCACCGCCGTACGACGAGGCGCTGTTGTCCACGATTCTGCAATTCCGGATCGTGGGAAGCGAGCCGTCCGTCACATAGAGACCGGCTCCCGAGCTCGCCTGGTTGCCGCTGAGGATGCAACGCGTGATGGTTGGAGAGGAGCGCGAGCAGCGGATCGCTCCCTCGTCGCACCCGGTGAGGATGCAACGGTCGATGACGGGGTGTGCCGCCTCGCAGTCGATCCCCACCCCGCCGCCGGTGATCGTGACTCCGGCGATTCCTCCGGAGCTGTCACGAAACGGCCTCGAGAACACCACCACTTCCCCACCTCCGCCACCGTCGATCACCGTCTCCGCCACCACATCGGGGTTCCCCGGGTCCCAGCCTCGCAAGTGCACTCCTCTTCCCCCGCTGTCCAGGCCGGACTCCAGGTAGGTGCCTGGGGCGATAAGAATGGTGTCTCCAGTGCACGCGGCCTCCAACGCGGCGGCCAGCGAGGGATAGTCGGTGGGCACCTGCAGCACGCCTGGCGCGGGTTCGAAAGGCGCCGGGCAACCCACGCCCAGTGCCCCCACGTCGGCGCCTTCCTTGCCGGCGCCCAGGCACGGAGAGTCGGCCGCGAGTGTGTAGTCGAAAGGGGGGGCAACTGATGTTGCAGAAGCGCGGATCGGCATCGAAGTTCCCCTCGCCGGGCCATCCCCCCTGGACGTCGCAGTACTGCAGCTCCTCGCCGCCTTCGGAGTAGATCTCGTTGCCGGCCTCGTTCCAGACGATGGTATTCAAGGCCGAACCACCACCATTGAAGTAGATGCCGGCCCCTTCCGTGGCCTCGTTGTTGACGATGGTGCAGCTCTCGATCGACGCATCGCTTCTGGCACTGAGTCCACCGCCGTAGTAGCCACGATTGTCGGAAATCAGGCAGTCACGAATTGTACGCGCTCCGTTGACGCCTCCTCCGTCGCGGTTCTCCCGAATGGTACAGCGCTCTATCAGAGACCAGGTCGGAGACCAGTACGGGAGCACTATGCCGAATCCATTGAGGCTGACGATGCAATCGGCGATGGTCACGCCACCGCTGGCGTAGATGCCGGTCTCCGCACCACGAACCGTCATTCCTCGAAAGCCGATGCTGTCCGCGAAGATCTGCACGGCGGTGGCATCGTCATCGCCTTGCAGAACCGTGGCCGCAACGATCGTCGGATCACTCGGATCGACACCGGTGATGGTCAGCGCGTCGATGTCGATTCGCAGCACTCGAGCGGCATGGGTCCCGGGCGCCACGAGAATCGTGTCGCCCGAGCAGGCGGCGTCCAGGGCCCACTCGATTCTGCTGTAGTCCTCAGGAACGCGACGAGTGACGGGACGGAGCTCCAGTGGAAGCTCGCAGCCAACCCCGTGGTTGCCGATGTTCTGTCCTTCGCGCCCGGCGCCCACGCACGGGGAGTCCTCGGCCAGCATGAGGTTCATCTTGGTGCATTGGGGAAGGCAGAAGAGCGGATCGGCACTGATGTTGCCTTCGCCCGGCCAGCCCCCGAGCACGTCGGAGTAGGTCAGATCAACGGGAGTGTCGACCGTCGAGAACTGATTCTGGACTGCGTCCCAGAAAATCGAGTTGTCGGCCCAGAGAAACGAGTCCTCCAGGTAGAACGCGCAACCGGGAGGATTGGTGACCCAGTTCTCGGCTACGGTCGTCGAGAAGATGCTCACCACCGCATCGAGCCCGAAGAGGATTGCGGCATCGTTCGTGGCGTGGTTGCCATTGATGTCCGAGTTGCGGATCTGGACGCTGGCGCCGGAGTCCATGTATATCGCGGCACCTACGTTGCCCGCGTGGTTGTCGTGGATCTCACAGCCGTAGATCGTAAGTGCCGCATGAGCGCTGATCGCGCCTCCCGCATAAGCTCTGTTCTCTCGGATGGTGCAGTCCCTGAGCTGGGCATCGACGGAGGATTCGTCGACATAGATGCCCCCTCCGGAGCTGCGGTAGGTGAAGTTGTTCTGAATCGTGCAGCGCGCGATGACGGTAGAGCCCTTCGACAGGTAGATGCCACCTCCCCACCACTCCGCGTAGTTGTCTTTGACGATACAATCGCGAATGATCGTGGAGCCCGAGCGAGAAACGTGGATGCCTCCACCGGCTGTGCTGCGTTGTCCTGAGCCGGTGCCGCCGCGGACCGTGAAGCCGCTCAATATCGCTGGACCGGGCTCGTCGCGGTAGAGCTTCACGGCGCTATCGTCGCCTTGGGCGTCGATGATGGTCGAGGCGACCACGTCTCGATCGCCGGGGTCGATACTGGTGACCGTGATGTCTTTGCCGATCGTGATCGCGCCCAAGTAGACTCCTGGATGAACGAGCACGGTGTCGCCGGCGGTCGCCGCCGCGATGCCGTCCTGGAGGACGGCGTGGTCACCGGGGACCTCGATGATGGTTCCGAGTGAGATCGGAATGGCGAAGGGCAGAGCGAGGGGCAGCAGGAAGGCGGCAGGAATCGAGTTGCGCATGGAGTGTGCTCCGGGCGGAGGTGGGGCGTGCGCAATCGCGCAAGTCCTATGCCGTCTCTGCGAAGACCACAGGCGCTGGCGTAAGCGGCCAACGCGGGGCGCCTTGCACGATCCGAAACGAGCCGTGCCGAGAACGGTCGGCTCGGCGATCGACCGGCCGTCGGAATTGCTTACGGGGTGCGTCAGGAGTTCTTACAGTGCGGTGATCCGCAGGGGACCATCCTCTGCCATCCCCCGTCTGTGCTAAACTCCAGGATTCTCAAGGCGCCGCCTTCCGCGACGGTCGATCGCCGTGCCCAGCCTTCCATCCGCGAGGTCCCCATGCCATCCGAACCGGTCTTCGACAGCATAGAGAACGCCATAGAGCGGATCCGCGCCGGTGAGATGCTGATCGTGGTCGACGACGAGGATCGTGAGAACGAAGGCGACTTCGTGATGGCCGCGGTCAAGGCCTCGGCCGAAGCGGTGAATTTCATGGCCAAGCACGGCCGGGGGCTGATCTGCGCGCCGCTCACCTGGGAGCGCTGCGCCGAGCTGGACTTGCCGCTGCAGGTCGATGAGTCCCGGAATTCCGCCTCGCTCGGCACCGCTTTCACCGTCTCGGTCGACGCCCGTCGCGGGGTGACGACCGGGATCAGCGCCGCCGACCGGGCCGAGACCATCCGCCTCTTGGTCGACGCCGACACCCGGCCCGCCGATCTGGCGCGCCCGGGGCATATCCACCCCTTGCGTGCCGATCGCGGCGGGGCGTTGAAACGGGCCGGTCATACCGAGGCGGCGGTCGACCTGGCGCGCCTGGCTGGGCTGCCGCCGGCCGGCGTGATCTGCGAGATCTTGAAGGACGACGGCACCATGGCGCGTGCCGACGATCTCGCCGACGTGGCCCGCGAGCACAGTCTGGCGATGATCACCATCCGCGACCTGATCGCCTTCCGCAAGCGCTCCGAGAAGCTGGTGCGCGAGGTGGTGGCGCCGCGCCTGCCGACCCAGTATGGCGAGTTCACGCTCAAGCTCTACGAGGCGACCTACGATCCGGGGCAGAAGCATATCGCGCTGGTGAAGGGCGACGTGCGGGGCCGTTCCGACGTGCTGGTGCGGGTGCACTCCTCGTGCATGACGGGCGACGTATTCGGCAGCCTGCGCTGCGACTGCGGTCTGCAACGCGATGCGGCGCTGGCGGCGATAGAAAAGGCCGGCAAGGGCGTGTTCTTGTACATGAACCAGGAAGGCCGTGGCATCGGCCTGGAGAACAAGCTGCGCGCCTACTGCCTGCAGGACGAGGGCTACGACACGGTCGAAGCCAATCGCAAGCTCGGCTTCAAGGCCGATCTGCGCGACTATGGAATCGGCGCCCAGATCCTCGCCGATCTCGGTCTGACGACCATCCGGCTCTTGACCAACAACCCGAAGAAAATCGTCGGCATCTCCGGCCACGGACTGAAGATCACCGATCGGGTGCCGATCGGCCCGTTGGTCACCGCCGCCAACCGACGCTACCTGCAGACCAAACGCGACAAGCTCGGCCACCTACTCGCCCTCGACGAGGGGCGCGAAGCAACGAAAGAGGAGGCTCTCTGATGCCCCGGACTTACGAAGGGAACCTCGACGCTACCGGACGGTCGTTCGGCATAGTGGTGGCCCGTTTCAACGAGCTGATCACGGGCAAGCTCCTGAGCGGCGCTTTGGACTGTCTCTACCGGCACGGAGCGCTCGAAGAAGAAGTCGAGGTGGCGTGGGTGCCGGGCTCCTGGGAGATCCCGTCGATGGCCCACCGGATGCAGATCTCGGGTCGCTACGACGCGGTGATCTGTCTGGGCGCGGTGATTCGCGGCGGCACGCCGCACTTCGACTACGTGGCGGCCGAGGTGGCGAAGGGCGTGGCGGCTCTGGCCAACCCCTCTGCGCCACCGGTCGCCTTCGGCGTGCTGACCACCGACGACATCGAGCAGGCGGTGGAGCGGGCTGGGACCAAGGCCGGCAACAAGGGCTGGGATGCCGCGCTGGCCGCTATCGAGATGGCTGATCTCGTTGCGCGCTTCGAAAACGCCGCCACCTAAGAGTCCGCGGGACCCAATGACCGATCGCAGCTCGGGCCGCTCGCGCGCGCGGGAGTTCGCCTTCTCGGTGCTCTTCGCCTCGCAGTTTCACGAGGAGGCCGGGGCCGACCAGGTCTTCGCCGACCTCGAGCGCAGCCTGACGCCGGAGCGGCCGATCGACGACCACGCGCGGCGCATCGTGGCGGCGGTGCAGGCCGAGCGCGAGGCGATCGACGCACGGATTGCGCCCTTGCTGCGCGACTGGACGGTGGAGCGCCTGGCCAATGTCGATCGCTGGGTGCTGCGCATTGGTGCCTGCGAGCTTATCTTCTTCGACGACGTTCCCGCTGGCGTGGCGATCGATGAAGCAGTCGAGCTGGCCAAGCGCTTCGGCGGTCCGAGCAGCGGCACATTCGTCAACGGCGTGCTCGATGGTCTGCTGCGCGAGCTGCCCGCTCGCCACATTCCGCGCGAAGGATGCTGAGCCGATGCGATACGCGATCATCTCCGACATTCACAGCAACACCGCGGCGCTGAGCGCCTGCCTGGAGGACGCGGGAGAGATCGACGCGCTGTGGTGTCTGGGAGATATCGTCGGCTACGGGCCGGAGCCGAACGAGTGCGTGCGCATGGTGCGCGAGCTCGCCGCACACACCGTGCTGGGCAACCACGACGCCGCGGCGATCGGCAAGGAGGACCTGAGCCTGTTCAGCGCCCCGGCGCGCAAGTCGGGGCTCTGGACCCGCGGGCGGCTCGACGAAGACGTGGCCGAGTTCCTCGCCGGGCTGCCGCTGGTGGTCAGCGAGCAAGACGCGCTGCTGGTGCACGCCACGCCCGCCAACCCGGCGCGCTGGCACTATCTTTTCAGCGTCACTTTCGCCCAGTTCGAGTTCGCCGCGTTCGAAGAGGACTTGTGCTTCGTCGGCCACTCGCACGTGCCGGCGATCTACGAGAGCTGTCCGCCCTCGATCCAGGTGTTCAGCTCCAACGGACCACAGGCGATCCGCTCGGGCTGTCGCTACATCGTCAACGTGGGCAGCGTCGGCCAGCCCCGCGACGGTGACCCGCGCGCCAGCTACGCGCTCTACGACCGCGCCGCCGGCAGTGTGGAGATTCGCCGCGTCGGCTACGATATCGCGCGCACGCAGCGGATGATCCTGGACGCCGGGCTGCCGAAGATGCTCGCCGAGCGCCTGGCCTATGGCGAGTGAGGCGCCGCCGCGGCGGGGAGCGCGGACCAGCGAGCGGCATCATTGGGAGAGCTTCTGGGGCGCGCGCCGCGACCCGGCCGAGATCTACCCGGACTCGCCGGCTTTGCTCGAGGATCTGCTCGGGCGCGAGCGGGTGCGCGGGCTCCGGGTGCTGGAGGTCGGGGCCGGCTCGGGGCGCGACGCAGTGGCCCTGGCACGGGCCGGCGCCGAGGTGGTGGTGTTGGACTATGCCGTGAACGCCCTGGCCCACGTGGCGGAGAACGCACGCCGCGCCGGGGTCGCGGTGCGGCGGCTGCGCGCCGACGGCCGGCGCAGCCCCTTCCCCGCGGGCAGCTTCGACATCGTGTTGCACCAGGGGCTCTTGGAGCATTTCCGCGACCCCGGCGCCCTCCTGGCCGACAATCTGCGCGTGTTGCGGCCGGGCGGCCGGCTCTACTGCGCCGTCCCCCAGACCTTCCACCTCTACACCCTGCTCAAGCAGGCACTGATGGCGGCCGACCGCTGGTTCGCCGGCTGGGAGACGCAGTTCACGCCGGCCGCGCTCGATGCCGGAGCGCGGGCCGCCGGCTTTCGGGTGGTGGGGCGCTTCGGCGGCTGGATGGTGCCGAGCCTCGGCTACCGCTGTCTGCGCAACGCGGCGGGGGTGGTCGGGCTGCGACTGCCGATGGTGCCGCGCGGGCCGCGGTTGACGCGTCGTCTGCGGCGGCGCCTGCGGGAGCGGATGGGGCGGCATGCGTTCGCCGCCTGGACCTACCTGGTGGTGGGTGTGATCGCGGAGAAGCCGTGAGCGAGGGCGAACGCTCCGCGCGGGCGGTCCGATCTGAGGCGGCGGCCGGCGCGACGGCGGCCCTGCCCATGCGCATTCTGGTGATGAACTGGAACGACCGCTGCGATCCCCACGCCGGCGGGGCCGAGGTCCATCTGCACAGGATTTTCGGCCGCGCGGCGGCCCGCGGGCACCAGGTGACGCTGCTCTGCAACCGCCCGCGCGGCGCGGCGCGACGCACCGAGCTGGACGGCATGCGGGTGCTGCGGGTCGGCCGTCGCAACACTTTCAACTACCACGCCCCTTTTGCCTACTATCGGCATTTCCGGGGGCGGGTCGATGTGGTGGTCGACGCACTGAACAAGCTGCCCCTGATGGTGCCGCTCTTCGCGCGCGAGCCGGTGGTGGCCATCGTGCATCATCTTTTCGGGGCCACCGCGCTGCGCGAGATGAACTCGTTGGCCTCGGCCTACGTCGGCGCCTTCGAGTCGCTGGTGCCGCGCGTCTACCGCGACTGCCTGGTAGAGGTGATCAGCGATTCGACGCGCGACGATCTACGGCGCCGGGGACTGGATCGAGACGAGCAGATCCGTACCGTGTTCTGCGGTCTAGACCAGGAGCTCTATCGGCCCGCCGCCGATCCGGCGGCGAGCCGCGACCGGCGGCCGATGCTGCTCTTCCTGGGGCGCATCAAGCGCTACAAATCGGTGGAGACGATCATCGAAGCTCTGCCGGAAATCCGCCGCCGGCTGCCGGAGACCCACTTGGTGATCGCGGGCGATGGCGACGATCTTCCGCGCTTGCGGGAGATTGCCCGGAGCCGTGGATTCGACGACGACGCCGTGCGTTTCACCGGGCTGGTGTCGGACCAGGAGAAAGTACGTCTCTACCGGCGCGCCTGGCTGGCCCTCATGCCTTCGCCGAAGGAGGGTTGGGGTCTGACGGTGGTCGAGGCCTCGGCCTGCGGCACGGCGGTGCTGGCCGCGGACTCGCCCGGCCTGAGGGAGTCGGTGGTCGATGGCGAAACCGGGTTTCTCTACCCCTTCGGCGATTCGGCTGCCTGCGCGCGCCACGCATTGCGGGTGCTGGACGACGGCGCGCTGCGCGAGAAACTGGGGGCGGCCGGCCGGCGCTGGGCCGACCGCTTCACCTGGGAGGCGGCGACCGACGCCACGATCGCGCTGCTCCACGAGGCGCGGGAGCGGCACCTGCGCAGGGCGGGCGGCGCCGCGAAGCTGGTGAGTGATGCGGGCTAGAAAAGCGTTGCTGCTGGTGGCACGCCTGGCGGTCAGCGTGGTGTTGATCGCGACGGTGCTGGCCTGGGTCGACTGGCGCGAGGTGGCGCGCAGCTGGCTCTTCGCCGAGCCGATGTTGCTGCTGGCCTCGGCCGTGGTGCTGCTGCTCTCGAATCTACTGGGGGCGATGCAGTGGTACTGCCTGCTGCGCGCATCCTCCATCGATATCAGCCCGCTGGGGGCCTGCAAGGCCTATTTCGTAGGGCTCTTTTTCAACAACTTCCTGCCCTCGGGCATGGGCGGAGACGCGGTCAAGGTCTACGACGTGGGTTGGCGCAGCGGCCGCGCCGGCGACGTGCTGGCGGCCACCGCCGCCGACCGGCTGCTGGGCCTGGTGGTGCTCACCGCATTGGCACTGGTCGCGATGCTCGGCTCGGGACGAATGGCGGAGCTGCAGCGCAGCGCCTGGCTGGTGTGGCTCTTCTTCGGGGGTCTGGTGGGCGTGGTGGCGACCATCGCGCGGCCGGGTCTGGCGCGGCCCTTGAAGGTGCTGCTGCCGCTGGTGCCGGCAGCGATCCGGCAGCGCGGACGCGGGCTCTTCGATCGTCTGCATGCGCTGATACGCCGGCCGCGCTTGGTGCTGCCTTTGGCGCTGCTCTCCACCGCCATCCAGGCCGCGCGGGTGGCGGTGCACGCCCTGACCGGACTGGCCCTGGGGCTGAAGCTGCCGCTCTCGGTCTACGCATGCGTGGTGCCGGTGCTGGGCGTGCTGATCAACCTGCCCTCCATCAACGGCGTGGGGATTCGTGAAGGGGGCGGCGTGCTGCTCTTTGCCGAGGCTGGTGTGCGGCCCGAGATGGCGGTGTCGATGCAGCTCCTGACCTACGTGGTGATGGTCCTCCTGAGCCTGATCGGGGGCGTGCTCTTCGCACTCGGGAGGCGGCAATGAAGGGCGAGCGAAGGCTGCGCTGGGACGCAACTACGGGGCGCGTGGCGATCGAGTTCCCCTACGACAACGCGTTGGTCGCGCTGGTGAGGGAGCTGCCGGGGCGCCGCTGGGATCCGGCGCGCAAGACCTGGTGGGCGCCGCTCGACGCGGCGAGCGAGGCGTTGCGCGTGCTGGAGCCGCGGGGCTTCGTGGTCGACCCGGAGCTCAAGCGCCGCGTGGAGGTGGGCGCGCCGCGGCGGCGCGACGACTCACTCGGGCGGGACGAAGAAATCGACTACCCGGAGATCGACGACGCGCCGCCGCTGGAGATCCTCGACGGAAGCTGGGAGTGG
Organism: uncultured Gemmatimonadota bacterium; assembly: GCA_964490075.1. Taxonomy (GTDB): domain Bacteria; genus CAZBBK01. The sequence continues at coordinate 41,523 of CAZBBK010000040.1, forward strand.
GCTCCCGTCGCGTCCTCTCCTCACCCCGACCCCGAGCCCGAGCCCGAGCCCGCTCCCGCACCCCACCCCCGCCCCCCCCCCCCCACCACCCCCCCCCCCCAGACCCTCAGCGAGCTCAACCGCCGCGTCAGAGAAACCCTGCGGGCCCGCTTCCCGACATCGATCTGGGTGGTCGGGCAGGTCTCGGGCTGGGATCGCAACGCCCACAAGAACCACGTCTTCTTCGAGCTCAGCGAAAAGGACGCGGCGGACGAGCGCGACCTGGCGCGGGTCACCGCCGTGCTCTTCGGCGGCAAGCGCTCGCGCGTGGTGCGCAAGCTCGACGAGGCCCCGGAGTCGATTCGCATGCAGGACGGCGTGCAGGTGCGCCTGTTGGTGCGGGTCGACCTCTACGCCGCGAGCGGCAGCTACCAGGTGGTGGTCGAAGACGTCGATCCCGACTACACCCTGGGCGCACTGGCCTTGCAGCGCGAGCGGGTGTGGAAGGAGCTGGAGAAGCGGGGGGTGGCGTCGCGGAACCTCGATCTGCCGCACCCCCCCCTGCCCCTGCGTCTCGCCCTGATCACCAGCTGGGGCTCCGACGCCGCCAACGACGTGTTGGCGGAACTGCGCCGTTCCGGATACGCGTTTCGGGTCGACGTCCACGATTCCTACATGCAGGGCGAGAACCTGCGCAGCTCGGTCTGCGCCGCCCTGCAGCGTGTCGCCGCCGCGACGCAGCGCTACGATCTCTGCCTGATCTGCCGCGGGGGAGGCAGCCGCACCGACCTGGCGTGGTTCGACGATTTGCAGGTCGCGGAGGCGGTGGCCACGCTGCCCCTGAAGGTGGTGGTCGGGATCGGTCACCACCGCGATTGCTCGGTGCTCGACCTGATCGCCCACTCCGAGAAGACGCCGACCGCCGCCGCCGCCCACCTGGTGGCGTCGGTGGCGGCCTGCGAGGCCCGCCTGGAGGAGTCGGCGGCCGACCTGGTGCGCCACGCCGAGGCCGCTTTTCGCGGCGCACGCCTCGACTTGAGCCACGCCGGTGCTCGTTTCCGCCGCGCGGCGCGCTCCGCGACGCTGCTGGCGGGGGAGCTCCTGGAGGGTGAGGCGCGGCGCCTGCGGCGCACGGCGAGCCAGTCGCTGGCGAGGGCCCAGGCGGCTCTGGCCGAGAGCGCCGCCACCGGCTCCTTCCTGGCCCGCGCCTCGTTCGACCGGGAGCAGCGCGAGCTCGGCCGTTTGACCGAGCTGCTGGGCGCGCACACCGCCCGCGTGCTGGCGCTGGAAAGCCAGCGCCTGAGCTCCGCTGCGCGCGAGATCCAGGCCCAGGATCCGCGCCGGCTGCTGGCCCGCGGATTCGCGATTCTGCGGGCCGGCCCAGATCGAGCAGTCCTCGCGGACGCGGCCAGGGTGGAGCCCGGGAGCCGCATCGCGATCGAGATGAGAGACGGCGAGCTCGACGCGCGCGTCGAAGCCGTGCGCCGCAAACCGTCATCGGCCGACGAGGCCGAGAAGCAAGGGAACTGTCAATGAGCGACCGACCTTCCCCCGACCAGCCCCAATCCGCCCAGAGCTATGCCGCCGCGAGCCGGCGCATCGAGGAGATCCTGGCCCAGCTGGAACAGAGCGAACGGGTCGATGTCGACCACCTGGCCGAACGGGTCGCGGAGGCCTCTTCTTTGATCCGCCACTGCCGGGACCGATTGCGCGAGACCGAGATCACCATCGGCCGCATCGTCGACGAGCTGGCGGCCGATGCGCCCAAGGCAACGGAGACGCAAGGGGAACAGGGCGATAAGGTCGGCTGAGCAGCACCGAGATGTGCTAGAGGTTGATGTTCGGACCCGCGCGCGAGCCGGCGCGTAACAGGCTCCTGGATTCCCGCCGCGGCGGCAGCGCGGACGGTGAACGCGAAAGGACTGGATGAGATTCGAAGAGCTGGACCTCGCCGAGCCCGTGCTGCGGGCGGTGGTGGCCTGTGGCTACACCGAGCCGACCCCGATCCAGGGGTCGACGATCCCCGAGATCCTCGACGGTCGGGACCTGCTGGGGGCCGCCCAGACCGGCACCGGCAAGACCGCGGCTTTTGCCCTGCCGATCCTGGACGACCTCGACTACGTCGGCGGGCGTGGCCACATGGTGCTGGTGCTCACCCCGACCCGCGAGCTGGCCCAACAGGTGTCGGCGTCGTTCCGCACCTACGGCCGCTACCTCTCGGTCGACGTCGCCACGCTGGTTGGCGGCGAGGGCTTCGGCAAGCAGCTGCAGGCCATCTCGCGCGGCTCTCAGGTCGTGGTCGCCACCCCCGGGCGCCTGCTCGACCACTTGCAGCGCGGCAATGTGCGCTTCCCCGAGCTGCGCACTCTGGTGCTCGACGAGGCCGACCGGATGCTCGACATGGGCTTCATCCACGACGTCCGACGCATCGTGCGGCGCCTGCCGCGCAAGCGCCAGGCTCTGCTCTTCTCCGCCACCCTGGGGCCCGAAGTCGAGGGCCTGGCACGCGACATCCTGCACGACCCGGTGCGGGTCGGCGTCAAGCCCGAGTACCAGACCGTGGATCAGGTCGATCAGGTCTTGCACCCGGTCGAGGCGAGCCACAAGCGGCGCCTGATGCTGCACTTGCTGTCCAGCGACGGCTGGGACCAGGTGTTGATCTTCGCCCGCACCCGGCGCGGCGCGGAGACTCTGGCGATGGTGCTGCGCAACAGGGGCGTGAAGGTGGAGCAGATCCACGGCGATCGCAGCCAGAAGGAGCGCAACGCGGCCCTGAGCGCGTTCAAGGAGGGCCGGGTTCCGGTGCTGGTGGCGACCGACGTCGCCTCCCGCGGCCTCGACATCCGCGGCATCTCGCATGTCGTCAACTTCGACATGCCCTCCAACCCCGAAGAGTACGTGCATCGCATCGGCCGCACAGCCCGCGCCGGAGCCAGCGGGCACGCGGCGACCTTGGTCACGTTGGAGGACTGGGCGACGGTGCGCGAGATCGAGCGAGCCATCGGCCTGGAGATACCGCGCCAGGTGGTTCCGGAGTTCGAGCCTCCGTGGCGTGAACCGGTGAGCTCCGGTCCCAGAGACTGGGACGGCAAAGGGATCAAGGTGGTCTATTCGGCCTTTGGGTCGGCGAAGAAATAGCTCCCGTGTTTGCATCCCATCTGCACCGTATCTCCGGCCGATCGGCGAGCTCCGAAATCCTCGAAGTAGCGCTGCTACTTCTCCGGTTTCGGAACTCACCGATCGACCGGATCTACGGCACGTCTGGGCGCAAACCCGGGAAGTTGTTTCTTCGCCGACCCTTTGGCGCGAAGGCGGGCGGCGAGCAGCGTTCCTGAAGAGAAGAAAGATGGTGGACCTTCCCGAGATCGCTCCGCTGCTGCCTCTGCCCGATCATGTGTTGCTACCTTTTCTGCCGACTCCCTATCGGCTTTTCCAGCCTTCCCACCTGTCGCTGGCGCGTGCGCTCTTGGACAAGGAACGACGCAAGCGTTGGGTGGCGGTCCCCAGACTCGAGGGGGAAGCCGATGCCGAAGGTGGGGGGGACGACGCGCCCTTCTCTTCTCTGGCGGTGGCCGCGCGGGTGCACCAGCTCCTGCCCCTGGCCAGCGACCACTACTTGATGCTGGCAGAGGGCCGGGCGCGGGTGCGCCTCACCGAGGCCGAATCGGATCTCGGCTTTCGCCTCGCCTGGCTGCAGGCTCTGCCCGACGAGGTGGATGTTCTCGGCGACCCCGATCCCGACACCGTGGTGCGCCTGGCGCGGCTCTTGGCCGACCACGAGGGCGGCTCGGTGCTGTCGATCGACAGCCTGCTCTCCGACTCGCCCGACGCCGGCGTGCTGGCCTGGAGGGTGGCCGGCGCCTATCTCCGAGATGCCGACCAGCGGCAGCAGATTCTGGGGCTGCCGAATGCTCGCGCGCGACTGCAGCGGATCGAGGAGATCCTGGAGCAGACCTTGCAGCGTAGCGCTCGTCGCAACGGTGGACCGCCGGTGGCGGAGGACTGAGGAAACGCTGTGCCGGCGGCCGCGAACAAACCCCTGTTCCTCACAATGTTGTTGCTGCTGCTGGCGGCTCTGGTGGAGGCCGGCTCGTTGGCGGCGATCGCGCTCTTGAAAAGCGCCAAGGGCATCGAATACGGGCCGCTGAGCACCACTCAGTTGCCGCCGGAGCACCGCCGGTCGCTGGAGCGCCTGGTGAGTGGAGAGGCGCCGTACTATTGCTTCAGTCCCGAGCTGGGCTGGGGCATCAAGAGCAATGGCAGGGTCTCTCTCTACCGAGCCAACTCCCAAGGAATTCGCGGCGACCGTGACTACACCCGGGCACTGCCGCAGGACTCGCTGCGGATCAGCACCTTCGGCGACTCGTTCACCCACTGCAACGATGTCGTCAACGCAGATACCTGGCAGAGCCAATTGCAGGAGATGCATCCTGGCCTCGAGGTGATCAACTTTGGCGTCTCCGCCTTCGGCCTCGACCAGGCGTTGCTGCGCTACCGGCACCAGGGGCGCGAGTTCGCATCCGATATCGTCTTCATCGGTTACATGTCGGAAAACATCCAACGCCACATCAACGTCTACCGACCCTTCTACGCCGCCGCGGCATTCACCATCGAGACGCCGCTGGCCAAACCTCGTTTCGTGGCCGAAAGCGACACTTTGCGGCTGCTGCCCAATCCCATGACGGGGCTGGAGAGCTACCGGGAGCTGTTGCGGCGACCCGCAGAGATGCTGCACGAGCTGGGCCGGAACGACTGCTACTTCCAGAACAAGTACCACCGCGGCGCCGGCGACGTTCTGGCGAGCGTGCGCTGCTTCAAGATGTTTCGATACGAGCTGGCGCTGCGCTTGGACGATTCCATCAGGCTCTATGAGCGCGGCTTCTACTACAACAGCGAATCGGAGGCCTTCGCGGTGACGGTCGGTCTCTTCGATGCCTTCGTCGCTGAGGCTCTGCGCGAGGGCGCTCTGCCCCTGATCGTGATCTTGCCCTCACGCGCGGATCTGTTGCGCTACCGCGAGCAGGGGACCGTGGTCTACGAGCCTCTGTTGCGGCACCTGGAGAGGCGCGGTCACCCTTGCGTCGATCTGATGGATGCGTTCCAGGCCTACGGCGGGGAGCACAGCATCGAGGAGCTCTTCATCTGGCACTACGCGCCGCTCGGCAACGAAATCGTGGCGCGCTTCCTGCTCGAAGAGCTTCAGCGGCGCGGGCTCCTGGAGAGGCGGGCGGTTCGCCAACGCGTGGCGACACTTACCGCGACACGCGACGCCTCTTCTTCGGCAGACCCTGGTAGCTGAAGCGTCCGTCGGGCTCTGCTGCGTAGCCGATGGCGTTCAGCACGCCGTGAGCCTCTTGGAGATCGCAGCCCAGCCAACTCGGCAGCTCGACGGGGAATTCGAAGGCGCCCGACTTGCGCCGCTTCCGGAGCATCGAGGCGACTCGCTCGAAGATATCGGCGCGGATCCAGCGCGGACCGGTTTGCACGTAGCCCAGGGCGCGGCCCAGGGCCGGGGGCTGGAGGGCGTCGCGCGGAAGCGAAGGGCGGCCCAGCCCCGGAAGATCGTCCGGCTCGTGCTGATCCAGGCCCAGAGACCACAGCGTGGCGCGGGCTCGCATCGACGCGGGGCGCAGCAGGGAGCGCACGTAGACGGTTCGGGAACCGAGGCGGATGTCGAGCCGCGGCAGGACCTTGCGCTCCTCGTCCCCGAGCAGCTTGAGAAGGTCTCTGACATCTTTGCGGCGCACGAAGCCCCAGCCTTCGCGCAGCCGATAGCAGATCGCCCGGCCGCTGGCGCCGAGCGCCGCGGCGCAGGGGCGATCGAGGGGGGCGAAGAGCTCGGCGACGTGGTCCGCGGCCACAGCCTGCAGGCGCCGGCGCAGGCGTGCCTTCATGCCGCCGTCGAGCAGCTCGCTGTCGAGCGGCTCGGCGGAGGGCCGCAGCGCACTCTCGCCCCGCACCAGCCGTCCCACCGGCACCTGCCGCCAGCGAATCCAGCCCATGGAATCGACCACGAAGGCGTCGTGGGGCGTTTCGATCAGGTCGCGGATCCGCTGCTCCGCATGGGGTCCCAGGCCGCGTTCCACCAACGAGCGCACCAGCTGATCGAGCCCTGCCACCGCCTCGAACTCGACGCCGCGCAGCCGTCCGACCAGAATCCCCGCTGCCTCGACGCTCCCGGCCTCGTCGACCCTGAGCTCGCATTCCCGGCCGCGGGTCTGTCGCGACAGCACGACGGATGCGCGGCGGTCGACGAAGCGCTGAGTCAGGCCGAGATGCAGGGCATCGGAGAGGCGATCCTCGATCTCGCGGCTGCGCGCCTGCCAGTGCTCGGGGTCGCGCACCCAGCCAGGATGATGGGAGATATAGGTCCAGGTGCGGATGGCGGCGATGCGTCCCATCAGGGTCTCGAAGTCGCCTTCGGGGTCGTCGATCCGCGCGATCTCGCGTGCCACCCAATCCTCTGGGATTCCTCCCTCACCGCTCTGGAGGTGCTCGAAGAGCTGCGCCAGCAGCTGCAGGTGGCCGGCCGATATCCGCCCGGCGAAGTCGGGAACGCCGCACACTTCCCAAAGCTGTCGCAGCCCCTCTTCCCGCTCCGCATGCGGCCTCAGCGTGGGGCGCTCGAGCAGCTCGTCGAAGGCGCGCTGGTCGTCGGCTCTGCGCTGCACGCGCAGGAAGGGCTCCGGAGCGGCCGCCCCCAGGGTGGCCCGCAGGTCGTTCACCGAGCTGAAGTCGAGGCGCGACTCGCGAAAGCGCAGCTCGGTGATCGGGGGAAAGGAGTGGGTCTCGACCGCTTCCACCAGAGACGGGGGCAGGGGACCGAGGGGCGCCATCGAGCCGAAGCTGCCATTGCTGCGAAAACGGCCCGCTCGCCCGGCGATCTGCGCCAGCTCGGACGCTCGCAGGTCGCGGAACTTGGTGCCGTCGAACTTGCGCAGTGACGCGATCGCCACGTGATCGACGTCCAGGTTGAGCCCCATGCCGATGGCGTCGGTGGCGACGATATGGTGCACCTCGCCCGCTTCGTAGAGGGCGACCTGGGCGTTGCGGGCGCGCGGCGAGAGCGCCCCCAGCACCACCGCCGCGCCGCCGTGACGGCGTCGCAGCCGCTCGGCGATCTCGTAGACGTCGGCGGCCGAGAAGGCGATCACCGCGCTGCGCGGCGGAAGCTGGTGCAGCTTGCGCGAACCGATGCAGGTCAGGGTCGACAGGCGCGGGCGGGTCTGGACCGCGACACTCGGCACCAGCCGCCGCAGCAATCCCTCGATGGGGGCGGCGCCCAGGAAGAGGGTCTCCTCGGCGCCCCTCGCGTGCAGGATCCGGTCCGTGAAGACATGTCCACGTTCGTCGTGCTCGGCGAGCTGCACCTCGTCGATCGCCAGGAAGTCGACCCGCTGATCGGTCGGCATCGCTTCCACCGTGCAGACGAAGTAACGCGGGTCGGGAGGGATTCGTTTCTCTTCGCCGGTGATCAGCGCCACCGCCTGGGCGCCGGCCAGGGCCGCGACCGAGTCGTATACCTCGCGGGCCAGAAGCCGCAGCGGCAACCCGATCATCCCCGTCGGGTGCGAGAGCATGCGCTCCACGGCGAGGTGGGTCTTGCCGGTGTTGGTGGGGCCGAGCACCGCCTCGATCCGCAACGGGAGAGACGACCGGTCCGGGGTTCTCAACTTCCTCTCCTGCTTGGATGCGAATCAGCGGGGGGGGGGGGGGGGGGGGGGGCCGGGGGGGTGGGGGGGGGGTAGGCCGGCCCGGGGC
>CAZBBK010000041.1:0-48628 GCA_964490075.1 uncultured Gemmatimonadota bacterium
CACCATCCGGAGCGGCACAGGCGGAGTTTGTGCTCGGGGCGATCTGGTACTCGCTCTTTGATCACCAGATCGGTTGGCAAGGCAACGAGAATGGTTTTGTCAAGACCCAGTCTGACACCCAGAACTTCGGCCTCCTGCAAGCCGCGGACGACACACCGCAGCCGATCACGACTCTGGAAACCGTGGTCGATCAGTACCAACCGCTGCGCGAATCGATGGAGTGCACGAACGAGCACCTGCACAGCCATTTCGATCCGACTCAGGTGGACTGCGAACCGGGAGGGAACTGATGCGACGGTTTATACTCCTGATCCCGCTGTTCATCGCATGCGCCACCGCCCAGGCCGACAACCAACGGGGACGCACCATCCACGTTCCGGGCGCGATCGCCACCATCCAGGCGGCGATCGAACTGGCCGCTGAAGGCGACACCGTTCTGGTGGCGGCCGGCACCTACACCGAGAACCTGGTCTTCCAGGGCCGCGACATCGTGCTGCGAGGAGCCGGCGTCGGCGCCACGGTGCTGGATGCCGACCGCAACGGCTCGGGCATCGTGATCGAGTCGGGCGAGAGCCGGGCTTGCGTCGTAGAGCGGATGTCGATCGTTCGTGGGACCGGGACGGTTCGGATCTTCCCGGACCGCTCAGGGTTCATGGGGGGCGGCGGTATCTTCGTCGAGGAGGCGTCGCCGACCCTGCGCCAGCTACGGATAGAACGCTGCAAGCCGGATTGGGAGTATCGGATTGCCTACGGTGGAGGGGTTCATCTGAGGTACTCACAAGCGCGCATCGAGGCAGTGGCGCTTCACGCCGATAGCGCCGGCGGGGGAGGAGGAATCGCCGCCACGATGTGCGAAGGGCTCGAACTGATCGGCCTGACAATCACCGACTGCGAGGGCGGACTGTATGGTGGTGGAGCTATCTTGGCGGGAGGCTTGGTTGATCCTATCCTCGACTCACTGTCGATTTACAACTGCAGCGGGATGAGCGTGGAGGTGTACTTGGGAGGCCAAGGCGGAGCCATCGACATCGATGGCTCAAACGTCAGCATCCGTAACTCCACCTTTGCCGACAATCGCTCAAATGAGGGCGGCGCCATCAGCTTCGCTTCCGGCGGCCCTTTCCGCGTAGAAAACTGCCTCTTCGTCCGCAACCGTGCCTCATCCTCCGGCGACCGCTACCCCGGCCCGCGCTATGGCGGTGCCATCCTCGCCTGGCTCGTACCCGATGTGCACGTCACGAACTGTACCTTCGTCGACAACTTCGCCGTGGGCCGCCTGGGGGTCGCCCCGGAGGGCCTCGCCGTGGCGATGTGGGGCGGCACCTTCGTCAACAACATCGTCACCGACCACAAGTGGTACAGCGCCGTCATCGGCCCCGAGCGCCGCGAGTACAACCTCTACTTCCACAACGATCTCGACTTTTACGGCGATCCCGCCGAAGGCGAGATCTTCGCCAACCCAAGCTACCTGCGCCCAGGAAAGGACGACTACCGCCTGCGCCCCAACTCACCCGCGATCGACGCCGGCGATCCCGCGCGCCTCGATCCAGACGGCTCACGCTCCGATATCGGGGCCTCTCCGGTGTATCGGCCGCGCGATCTGCTGCCGGTGACGCGGGAATGAGACCTGGCTCGCACCGATACACACCCGGCGCACCCGAACTTGACATCTCCCGCACCGAACGGGGTTCAGTTTGACTTTTCCGGCTCAACGGAGCCTGATTCGGTCCTGAAAGGCGCCCCAGAGGCCCAATTCGGCGGACAATCGGGGCCCAATGTCAAACTGAACCCCGTTCGGTGCGGGAGATGTCAAACTCACGCGCGCTCGGTGCGCCTGGCCGATCTGGGATTGATTCGCCCCCAATTCCCAACGAGCCGCACTCGCCTCTGGGGTAAGATCCCAGCTTCATCCCAGGACAGACCCCGGAGGTTACTAGTGACGAAGCTCTTCCACCCAGCACCGGTGCGATGGATCGTGGGCGCCGCCGCCGTGGTGATTCTCGCGGTATCGGCCGAGCACCCGATCGCGGCGCAGACGGCGGCCTCTTCGAGTGCCGGCGGTGAGGTCGAGTCGTCCGGCGAATCGAGCGGACGCGCCAAGGTCTCTCTCACGCCCCTGATCGTGCAAGAGGGCGAGCGCCTGGTCGCCAGCAAGATCATCTGTGCCGGGCAGCCGAGCGAGAAGCGCTTGCAGACGCTGGCGCGCCAGGGCATCCCGATCCTGAATCTGCGTCTGGCGTCCGAGATGGCGTCGGTCGGCTTCGACGAGGCGCAGGTAGTGAAGAGCGCCGGCGGCTCCTACCGGGCGATCAGCCTGAGCGCCGAGAGGCTGGGCGATTCCCAGCTGCAGAAGCAGCTCTTCGACGCCATCGACGAGATCCAGCAGCGGACCGGTGCCACCTACGTGCACGGTCGGACCGGCGACATGGTCGGCGCGGCGCTCGCGCTGCACGCGGCCAAGCGCGGCGGCCAGAGTGTCGACGCGGCGTTGAAGCTGGGCAAGGAGGCTTTGCTGGGCGATTCGGAAGCCCGCGTCAAGGAGCTTCTGGGGGCCTCGACGGAGTAGCCGAGGCCGCGGTCAAGGATCGAGCGGCACCAGGGCGGGCGGCAGCATCACCAGCGGTGCGTGCGGGTTCTCGGTGATCGTCACGATGTAGCTCAGCTCGGGTGAGCTCCGCAAGCGAACGCCGGCCGGCCAGGGGCGCAGCAGGTCCGGATCGAAGAGGCCCATCTCGGGGAGCTCCAGGATCCGGATCCCCTCCTCAGGGTCGATGCCGGCGGCCGATCTGGCCGCCTCGATGGCGGCCCAGAGGCCGCCGATTCGATCGACCAGCCCGCGCTCCACGGCGTCCTCGCCGAGCCACACCCGACCCTGGCCGACCTCGTCGACCGCCTGCGCCTCCATGCCTCGTCCCTCGGCCACCTTGGCGACGAAGTCGTCGTAGAGTGCGCGGATCGCCCTCTCGATGCGGGCTCGTTCGGTGGGGCGCAGCGGCCGATTGGGGATGCGGACGCCCAGCAAGGGCAAGGCCAGCCCGGCGCCGAGATCGGCGTGCTCGCCCTTCTGTACGTGATCGCTCGTCATGCCCAGGTGCTCGCCCAGCTCCTTGTTCCAGATCCACCCGGCGATCACGCCGATCGATCCGGTGATCGAGTTCGGTGCGGCGAAGATCTGACCCCCGTACATCGAAATCCAGTAGCCACCCGACGCCGCGACGCTCCCCATGCTGACGATCACCGGCTTGTTCTCCGCGCAGATTCGCAGCGCGTCCGCCACCAGGTCGGAGGCCAGCGCGCTGCCTCCCGGAGAGTCGGCCCGCAGGATCACCGCGGCGACGCTCTCGTCGTCGGCGATCTCGCCGATCAGCTCCTCGAGCTGGCGCGCCTTGATTCCCGAGTCCATGGCGCAGAGCCCGAGCGCGTAGACGATGGCGATGGTCGGGTCGTTGCTCCAATCCCGGTCCACCGGCTCGCGGCCTGCCAGCTCGCCGCTCTTCACCAGCTCCGTCTCGTCGCCCGCGAAGCTCTCGATGACCTCGTCGACCTCGTGCCAGCGGGCGATTTCGTCGACCAGTCCCGCTTCCAGCGCCTGCTCGGGGAGGAAGATCGTTCGATCGATCCAGCCGTCGAAGGTCGCGGCGTCCACGCCCCTGGATGCACCGACGTCGTCACGAATCAGATCGTAGAAGCCGTCGTTCAGGACCTGGAGCTGCTCCCGGTCGGCCTCCGAGAAGCGGTCCCGCGAAAAGGTCTCCGCGGCCGACTTGTACGTGAAGAAACGTAGCTCGTCGAAGCCGAGCCCCAGCTTTTCCAGGGTGCCCTTCAGGTAGGTCTTGCTCAGAGCCTCTCCGGGCAGGAATAGACCGCCGACCGGGTCGAGGACGATATGGTCGGCAACGCTGGCCAGGTGATACTCCACCATGCCCCCGTTCTCGACGAACACCACGACCTTCTTCTTCGCCGCGCGGACCTCCGCCAGCTTCTGCCGCAGCTCCCAGGCGATCTCATGGCTCAGGCCGACTCCCGCCAGGCTCAGCACGACTCCGCCGATCTTCGGATCGTCGATCGCCCGGTCGAGCTCGATTAAAGTGCTGGTCAGGGTAGGGGCATCGTCCAGGATCTTGAAGCGCCGGTAGGCGACGCGGTCGTGGAGCTCCAGCGAGACGTACTCGTCTCCGTCGTGGGCGAGGCGATCGAAGAGGCCCCCATGCGAGTCACCCCAGCGCACGCCGTAGGTCGGGATCGACGTCGTCGCGCCGCCGCTGCTCTCGCTGGTCAGCAGGTGGCCGAGCAGTCCGGTCGTCCCGAGGTGGATGCTGAGCCCGACGCTGTAGTCCGAGGACTCCAGATACTTGCCGCTCAGGCGAATCCCGGCGAAGGGCTCGATCGCCGCGCCGACCCCCCAGGCGAGCTCGTCGTCGGATTCGGTGCGCAGCTCGGCATCGGCGAAGAAGAGCAGACGCGGGTCGCCGAAGGGACGCACGCCCAGGTCGAAGATCCCGAGCTGGGCGTCGTTGCCGCGACCGATCCGTCCGGCGATCCCGAGAGAGAGGTAGTCGTTGGGGCGTTGCACCGTGCCGAGGCTGAAGTAGCTCTGCCGCGAGTCGTCAGCTCCTTTCCCCGTGGACCAGCCGTAGCCGAACCCGAAGCCGCCATCGTCGATGGCGATCGACATGTGGTGATCGCGCGGCCCCGCCTCTACGCCGGTCACGCCATAGGAGATCCAGTCGGTGCTGGTGAACAGACCCCAGCGAGCCTGCCCGGCGCCCTCGGGTCCCGGCGACCAGAGGTAGCGCAGGTCGAAGCGGTCGTCGGCCCCGGCCACGGCGGGGTTGAACCAGGCGCCGAGCGCCGACTCGTCGGTGCTGGCGGTGGTGGTCAGAAAGCCCGGGGGGCCGTAGATGCCGGGGATCTCCTGGGCGTGGGCCGTCAGGACGAGCGTGAGCAGTACGAGAGGGCGCATGGGTACTCCTTCGATGTCTCCACTACGGCGAGCGCGCGGGCGCCGGTTTCATCGCCCCCGGAGGCGACGCGGCGGGCGCGAGCTACTTCTTCAGCGTCTCGCGAACACTGTGCAGCTTCTGGCGGGCGTCGGCGACATAACCGGAGAGGTTCAGGCGATGGTTGGCCAGCAGTCCATCGGCCGCTCCCTCGGTGACCACCCAGGGCCGCAGCGCCGCGCCGCGGGTGAGCGATGCCAGCGCCTGGTCCATCAGCTCGATCAGGTTGCGCGACTCCAGCTCCTCGCGGAAGTCGATCTTGATCGCCTCGCCCATGCGGCCCGTCGCGTCCGACACACCGACCGCGTAGTAGAAGTAGTCGTCGGCGCGGAAGGTCGAGACCGTCGAGCCGTCCGCCTCGTGGCGCCGCACGAGGGTGGAGTGGCAGGAGCCCAGCACGTCCTTGTAGTAGCCGAGCAGGTCGTAGAGGTTGTTGGATCGGGCCTGGAACAGGGCGCTCTCTTCCGCCAGGCCGCGCCCGTAGTCGCGGATTCCCGCCACGCCCTCGCGGTACTTCTTCTCGGCGGAGGGGAGCATGAAGCGCGTCGCATCGTTGAAGAAGGCCGATTCGGCCTTTTCCACGCGGCCGTCGAAGGCGCTCGAGTCGTCGACTCGCGCGATCCGGGTCTTGAGAATGCGACAGGTCTGGCGCACCACTTCCAGCTTGCCGAGCTGCTTGTTGTTGACGTTGTCGGTCCACCAGCCGGGCCCGATCAGGAACAGGTCGTTCGGCCGCCAGCCGAGCCCGGAGCCGAGCTCCTCGTCGATGATGTCGGCCAGAGTCGTCGCGAAGGCGGAGCCGACCAGGCGGTCGTTCGCCGGAGGTGCGGCCGAGAGCACCATGTCGTCTGCGTCGTCGCCCTCGCCGCGCGCGACCGGGATGACCTCGTCGGTGGTCTGAGCGGGGGCGCCGGCCCCTGCGCCCTCCTGGCCGGGGAGGGGGGATTCGGCCCGCCAGACGGCGAGCAGGAGGATCAGGACGACGGCGACGGCCGCGACGCCGAGCAGCTTGTTCATGGGGCACCTGGTCTCGGTCCAAAGACGACGAAGGCGGAAGTGTGCGATTCTAACGCGGATCCCGCCTCGCTGGAAATCGCCCGAGCCCCCATATATATTTGGCCCACCCAGGGATCCCCGGCGCGGGAGCCTGCGACCGGTAGTCTCTCCCCAACCTCTCGACCTCGACTGGAGTCCCACCGTGGCCTCAGGCTTGACCACTTTCATCCGCAAGATCCGCTACGGCGATCCCGTCATCATCGTCTCCGGCTTGCCGCGCTCCGGCACCTCGATGTGCATGAAGATGCTCGACGCCGCCGGCATCCCGATCATGCAGGACGGCATCCGCGAGGCCGACGAAGACAACCCGAAGGGCTACTACGAGTACGAACGGGTGAAGGACCTCGACAAGGGCGGCGACAACTCCTGGGTGATCGATGCGCGCGGGAAGGTCGTCAAGATCATCTCATTTCTGTTGCCGCATCTTCCCCCCGGCAACAACTACAAGATCATCTTCATGCGTCGCAATATCGACGAGATCCTTGCTTCCCAGAACAAGATGCTGGTGCGCCGGGGAGAGCCGACCGATACCACCTCCGACGAGAATATGAAGAAGCTCTATTCCGACCATCTGATCAAGGTGAAATCGATGCTTCGCTACCGTGATGAGATGGACGCGCTCGAGATCCTCTACAACGACGTCCTGTCGGATCCCCGTCCCGCCGCCGAGCGCATGAACGAGTTCCTCGACGACAAGTACGACGTCGAGCGGATGCTCTCGGTCGTCGACCCGAGTCTCTACCGCAATCGAGCCCAGTAGCTTCTAGGGCATGGGCGCCATGGTGGCGTAGAACGACAGAAAATCGCCGTCGACTCCGTCGTTGATGACCGCCACCGGAGTGAACTCGAAGCCGTAGATGGTCGGGACCGCGAAGGCGTCGAGCGTGGTGAAGGCCAGCGGCACGATTTGCTGGAGCAGGAAGGGCAGCACCAGCTCCACCATTTGGTCGTTCAGGTCGACCAGTGGTTCCTCCTCGATCACGATGGTCGATTGGAAGAGATCCGACATGAAGAGCTTCAGCTTGCCGTCCGGGCGCACGCGCACCAGGAAATCCGCGTCGGCGGTGACCGCCACCACCAACGCTTTTTCCCAGGAGCCGTCGATGTCGACATAGAGCGTCATCTCCGTTTCCTGCAGGTACATCTCCAGCTGCCCCTGGAAAAACCCGCTGGTCTCGCCGATCTCGACGTAGGGCAGGTCGCGTGGCACCATCACCACTCCGGTGGCGGCATCAGGGGCGATGGCGTAGAGCTCCGGGAAGAAGAGCTGCAGATCGGTGGTGGTGACCTCCCAGGGAATGCCGTACTTCTCTTCGGAGTTTTCGTCCAAAACGATGCACAAAGCTCCCGAGTCGTAGCCGACATAAAGGAACTCGTTCAGGGCATCATCGGAGATCGACACCGCGAAGTCGTAGGGATCGTTGGTGCCGGGGACGGTAAATCCGTAGCTGGGGGCGGGGCTTGGCGTGTAGCCGAACTCGTCGATCCGCGGGCCGCAGGGTGCGGTGGTCGAGTAGATCCGGCCTTCCTCCACCATCGTCACGCCCGAGTTGTTCTCGTCGACGGCCTCGGGGCGCAGCGACATCCCGAAAGGTATGTCGAAGACATTGAAGCCCTCGTCGATCTCCAGCTGCAAGAAGAAGTCGTCGAGCGATTCAGGCACGTCGATCCACAGGAAGTCCTCGATCGTGCCCTCCAGTGCCTCCTCGAGTGTGTCTTGGAGGATGTCCGCGATGATGTCGATGATGAAGCACCAGAATTCGGTGTCGTACTGATATCCCTCGACGTCGGCGTTGACCCAGTTCATGGTCGTCTTCGAGTGCCCCCCGACCACGTCGATCGCTCCCTGGCCCTCGACGAAGGCGCGATCGATGTCGATCACCGACACGCAGTCGTAGTAGTCCAGGCACAGCGAGCCGCGCCCTTCCAGCAAGAACTGCATGCGGAGATTGGTGACTTCGAAGCTGGCGTAGATGGCGTTGGTGCGGCTGTCGATCCAGAGGCTCGGCGGATCGAAGGTGACCCAGTCGACGTGGTCGATGCGGGCCGTGTAGCTGAACATGCAGCCTTCGTTGTAGACCTCTACGTCCTGCATCGACAGCAGCGACTCTTCGAGCTCCTCGGCCAGCACCTCCTCGAGCTCGTCGCCGGCCATCTGGAAGGCGGAGTCCTGGACCCGGGCGATGACGCCGGAGGGCACCCAGGCACCGCGCGGCAGGGTGTCGGCCGGGGCGAGAGCCGGCGCCGCGAGGAGCGCCAGGAGGAAGGGCAAGGGGGCGAAGTGGCGGCTCGAAACGCGCATGGGAGCACTCCGGGATGAGGGGCTGGAGGGGCGGGCCAAGCCTCTATTATAAGCGTGCTTCGCAGTCCCAAAGGAGATCTCATGAGTCTTGCTCGCGTGGAACAGGCTTTGCGAAGCGCGCCCGCCCGGCTGCGGCGCGCTTCCTACTCGCTTCCTCGGCTCTGGTGCGATCCCGGCGGAGACGCCGGCGCCGGCACGCTTGGCGTCGATCCGGTCGACTTCTACTCCGAGCTGATCGCTACGCTGCGCTCGCGGCGCGCGCGCAGGGTCCGGGAGCGCGACTGGAGCCGCCGGGCGGTGGTCTACAACCTCTTAGTGCGCCACGCTCTGGCCTTCGATCACGACGGCGACGGTGAGATCGGCGGCGCGCCGGGCGATCCGACCCTGAATCGCGACGGCCACCGCGAGACCGGAACCTTGCTGAAGGCGTGCGCGATTCTGCCTTATCTGAAGCGGATGGGCGTGAACACGCTGCACCTGCTGCCGGTTACTGCGATCGGGCGCCACGGCCGGAAGGGCGAGCTGGGGTCGCCCTATGCCATCCGCAACCCGGAGAGGGTCGAGCCGACGCTGGCCGATCCCTTGCTCGGCGAGCTGTCCCCCGAGGTCCAGCTGCGAGCGCTCACCGAGGCGTGCCATCGACTCGGCCTGCGGGTGGTGCTCGAGTTCGTGTTTCGCACCGCGGCCCTCGACTCCGACTGGATCGACACGCATCCCGAGTGGTTCTACTGGATCGACTCCGCGGTGCCGAATCGGCGCGCCGGAATGGCCGATCCGCGGGACGGTTTCGGCGCTCCGGTGTTCGGGCGCAGCGAGCTGCGCGAGATCGTGGGGGCGGTGACCGGTGGAGGGAAGGGGGGGACGCGCTCCGGCCGCGCGCTGGCGCGCAGCGTGGCCGCCGGGTTCGGGCGCCTGCACCCCCCCCCGCCGCGCTATCGGCGCTGGTTCTCGCCGCCCCCGGCGAGGGTCGCGCGCAACGCCGAGGGAGAGGCGATCGGCGCCGGGATGCGGGGGGCGTTGCGCGTTCCCCCCGCCTTCGCCGACTGGCCGCCCGACGACACCCAGCCGCCCTGGACCGACGTCACCTACCTGCGGATGTACCAGACGGAGGGCTTCGACTACATGGCCTACAACACGCTCCGCGCTTACGATCCGGCTCTGGCCCGGCCCGCCCACGAGCTGCGGGCGCTCTGGAAGCGCTTGTGCGGAATCATCCCGCTCTATCAGCGACGCTTCGGCATCGACGGCGTCATGCTCGACATGGGGCACGCGCTGCCGCCGCGGCTGCTGGGACGGCTGATCGACGAGGCACGGGCGGTCGATCCCGAGGTCGCGATTTGGGAAGAGACTTTCACCGTGGGGCGGCAGAGCGCCCGCAACGGCTACGACGCGGTGGTCGGCGAGCTGATCTTCTCGGCGCACCGGCCGAGCGCTCTGCGCAAGTTCGTGCGCTCTTTGCGCCGTCCCACCCCGGTCCCCTTCTTCGCCACCATCGAGAACCACAACACGCCGCGGGGGGCGGCCCGGCCGGCCGGCGGAGAGGTCGGTTTCGCGGCCTGGGCGCTGTCGCTCTTTCTGCCCGGGGCGATCCCCTTCATCCACGCCGGGTTCGACCTGGAGGAGGGCGCGCCGCTGAACACCGGACTCGACTTCGACGCTGGCGCGCTCCGCCGGTGGCGCGGGCAGCCGCTCGGGCTCTTCGACCGGTCGGGGATGTCCTGGACCGGGGGGAGCGACTTCGGCGAGCGTATCGGGCGTCTGCTGGCGCTGCGGGCCGAGCATGCGCCGGCGCTGACCCAGGGGCGGCGGCCGCCGGTCGAAGAGGTCGCTACGATCGGCACGGGCGGGGTCGCCTTCAGGGTCGACGGTGGTGCCGGAAGTCTTTTGCTGGCAGCCTCTTTGGACGGTCGCGAGGCAGCTCTGATCGGCGCCTGCAAGGGAGTCGATCTGTGGTCGGGGGCGGTGGTCGACGGGGGCGCGGTGGTGCTGGAACCGGGGCGCTGGATGCTGTTGCGCGAGGACGATTCCGGGTAGCGCGGCGGAGGCGCCGGGAGGTGCCGAGAGGCCGAAAGGGCGTGTCGATTGCGGCGGGCCGCGCGATGAGCCGATAGGCTCTGCACGGGGTGCACGCCCGACGCCGCGACGGGGCCTGCGAATCGATCATGCAGATCATCATTGCCGACGACGACGGAATCAGTCGCAAGATCCTGGAACGTTCCCTCGATGAGTGGGGCTACGAGCCGCTGATCGCCACCGACGGCGGCGAGGCCTGGGAGCTGATTCAGCGACGGGACGAACCGACGCTGATGATCCTGGACTGGATGATGCCGGTCCACGACGGTCCCGAGCTCTGCCGGCGAATCCGGCCGCGCGAGCAGCTCGAAGGCAGCTACATCATTCTCTTGTCCTCGCGCGAGGGCTCGGGCGACCTGGTGGCTGGGCTCGATGCCGGCGCCGACGACTTCGTCACCAAGCCCTTCGAGCCGGCGGAGATGCAGGCGCGGATCGACGTGGGCGTGCGGGTGGTGGAGCTGCAGCGCAAGCTGGCGACCCGCGTGGAGGAGCTGCGCCGGGCGCTGGAGGAGGTCAACCAACTCCAGGGCCTGCTGCCGATCTGTGCCTACTGCAAGCGAATTCGCGACGACAAGAACTTCTGGCAGGCGGTGGAGTCCTACGTCGGGGAGCGTTCGGCGGCGGAGTTCAGCCACGGCATCTGCCCCGATTGCCACGCTGAGCACGTGCAGCCGCAGCTCCAGGAAATGATGCACAGGCGCGAGAAGAAGGGACCGAACGCGGAGGGCAAGGAGTAGGTAGGCGGCGCGGTCCCTTACCATAGGGGGACTCTGCCTTGCTCGCCCGGCGCGAATGGAGCCCCCCCCATGTCCCTCGCATCTCGTTCAGCTCGCCACACCCTCGCCCTCCTGGCCCTGACCGTCGCCTGCGCGGCGCCTGCCTCGGCTGCGACGGTGCATCCCTCGGTCGCCCGCCAGATCGTCCAGGGGCGGGAGCGCCTGAATCTGTGGATCTTCTTCCGGGACAAGGGGGGTGCTGAGCTCGATCTCGATGCGGCGCTGGAGCGTGCCCGGATGAGTCTGAGCCCGCGCGCGCTCGATCGCCGGGTGCGGCGCTCCCCCGCTGCCGCCGCCACGACAGTCGGTTACCGCGATATCCCGGTGGCAGCGGAATACGTGGCGGCCCTCGGGCGGGCCGGCGCCACGATCCGCCGCCGCAGCCGCTGGTTGAATGCCGTGAGCGCCGAAGTGCCGGCTCGGACCCTCGAAGGGATCGCGGAGCTGCCCTTCGTCGCCGAGCTGCGGGTGCTGCGGACGGCGCGCTGGGGGGAGCCGGAGTGGCAGCTCAGCGAGCGTGCCCGTGCGCGGAGCTCGACCGTCCACAAAATCGACCTGCGCGAGGCGCCGCGCGACGGCTTCGGCTACGACTACGGCCTCTCCTTCGATCAGCTCGAGCAGATCGACCTGATCCGCCTGCACGAGATGGGCTACAGCGGCGCCGGGATCCTGGTCGCCATTCTCGACACCGGCTTCCGCAAGAGCCACGAGGCTTTCGCCGGGGCGCAGGTGGTGGCGGAGCGGGACTTCGTCTTCTGGGACGGAGAGACCGAGGACGAGGGGGAGGACGAGCCGGGAGCGATGGGGCACGGCACCGCGGTCTGGTCGCTGATCGGCGGCTGGTCGCCGGGGATCGTGATCGGCGGGGCTTTCGATGCCGAGTTCGCGCTCGCCAAGACCGAGGATGTTCGCAGTGAGACTCGCGTCGAAGAGGACAACTGGGTGGCCGCGGTGGAATGGGCCGACAGCCTGGGCGCCGACATCATCACCTCGTCGCTCGGCTACTTCGACTTCGACGGCGGCTTCAGCTACTCCTACTCGGATCTGGACGGTCGGACCGCCGTGACCACGCTGGCGGCGGTGGAGGCTCAGCGGCTCGGCATCGTGGTCTGTAGCTCGATGGGCAACATGGGACCCTTCCCGGGAAGTCTGGCCACCCCAGCCGACGCCGATTCGATCCTCTCGGTGGGTGCCGTCTACCCGAACGATTTCATCGCGGAGTTCTCGAGCAGGGGGCCGACCGCCGACGCCCGGATCAAACCGGACCTCTGCGCGCGGGGCACCGACGCGGTGGCGGCCTATTGGAGCGCCCCGGACGACTACACGGTGGACTTCGGCGGCACCTCGGCGGCGGCGCCATTCGTCGCGGCGGCGGCCGCGGTGGCCTTGGAGATCCACCCCGAGTGGACGCCGGCCGATCTGATCGCGGCCTTTCGCGCCAGTGCCAGCCGGGCCGGGTCCCCCGACAACGACTACGGCTGGGGGGTGCTGCGCGCCTACGATGCGGCGATTCCGACCGCGGTCGGCTCACCGAGGGATGCGCCCGATCGGGCGGCTCGGAACCGGCTGCAAGGGGTCGCTCCGAACCCCTTCAACCCGCGGCTGCGGGTCGCGTTCGAGCTCGGCGCAGCGGGACCGGCGCGGCTGGCGGTGTACGACGCGGCGGGTCGCCTGGTGCGGGTCCTGAGCGAGGGGCCGATGGGCGCCGGGGAGCAGATTTCGGCCTGGGACGGGCGCGACGGCGCCGGACGATCGCTGGCCAGCGGCGTCTACACGGTGGTGCTGGAGACCGCTGGGGGGCGCGAGCAGCAGCGTGCCTTGCTTCTGAAGTAGCCGATGTTCCAGTATCCGATCGGCTCCGAGATCGTGCTCGCGCTGCCGGGGCGCGGCGATGCGCAGCGCCTCTTCGCCCAGGTCGACGCCAACCGGGAGCACCTCGCCCCCTGGCTCCCCTGGGTCGAGGAGACCCGCGGCGCCGCCGACTCGGCGGTCTTCATCGAGGAGGCGCAGAGGGGTTTCGTGGCGCGCCGGGCCCTGCACCTCCTGGTGCTGGTGGATGGAGAGCTGGTCGGCCTGACCAGCCTGCACGCCATCGAGTGGGGGATGGGACGGGCCTGCATCGGCTACTGGATCGCGGGGCCGAGGCAAGGCCGCGGCACGATCACGCGCACCACCCGCAGCTTGCTGCACAGCGCGTTCTGCGACCTGGGGTTGAGCCGGGTGCGAATCCACTGCGCGGAGGGGAATGCGCGCAGCCGCGCGATTCCCGAGCGGCTGGGATTCCGCGTAGTCGGGCGCGAAGGAGGGTTGGCGGAGGCCGATGCACGCGGCCGCGCGATGGTGGTCTACGAGATGCGGGCGCGCGACTGGGGTCGGGTCAGCGGGGCTTTTCGCCCCGGAGTAGGCGCGCCAGATGGGGCCAGGGATCGATGACCGTGCGCAGCAGGTCCATGGCCGGTGCGGCGAAGCACGCGAAGTTGGAGCGTCCGCGATGGCGTGAGAGGTAGGCGAAGGCCCCGAGGGCCTGGAAGAGCCGCTGCACGACGGTCGCCCGCAGCAGTAGGTCGTCGAAAGCGGGGCCGCCCCAGTGCCTCAAGAGCGAGCTGCGATCGGCGGCGTCGATCGACACGTAGGGGTCCCAGAGCAAGGAGGCCAGGTCGTAGGCCGCCGGGCCGCGCCTCATCCCGGTCCAGTCGAGGATCGCCACCGCGCCGCCGCCGATGTGGATGTTGGTCGACTGGAAGTCCCGGTGCATGGTCGCCTGGGGGCCGCCCTGCACCGTGGCAGCCAGCTCGTCGAGCTCGCGCTCGATCGCCGGGCCGCGCGGGGCCCGCCCCAGCACGCCGAAGAAGTGGTGGGTAAGGCCGTACCAGGTCTCCCAGCGCAGATCGTCGCGACCGAAGGGCGGCAGCGCGAGCGCGGGCAGCTCGACCGACTGCAGCGTGGCCAGGGCGTCGAGGGCCGCGCGATATGCGGCCCTGACGCGGGCGCTCAGCGGGCCGCTCGGCAGCGGCGTGGGCGGAGCGAGAGCGCCGGCCGGGCCAAGGTGGTCGCGGGCGACCGAGAGCAGCGAGTCGGGACCGGCATCTTCGTGCAGGGCCAGCCCTGCGGCGGGCGCGGCGGCGATCAGCCGCGGCACGGCGGCTCCGGCAGTCTCCAGAGCGCGACCGATCGCGAGGATGCGCGCGAGCTCCTGGCGATCGGGGGTGTGGCTGAGGATGCCGGCGGAGCTGCGCCAGAAGCGTCGCTCGGAGCCGGCGCCATGCAGGGGATCGCCCCCCGCCGCGCCCTGAGCGCTCAGCAGCTCGGCGGCGCCGGTTGGGAGTTCGGCGGCGGGATCAGACATCGGCGTTCTCCTCGCTGGCCCCGCCGAGCAGCACTCGGGCCCAGGGCGCCACGATCGCATCGCGCAACGACTCGCCGGGAGCGAGGGCGGCACCCTCGAAGAGCACCGAGTCGCGGACCTCGGCATCTGCGCCGATCCGACAGTCCCGTCCCACCACCCCCCAGCCGGCGAGGCGCGCGTCGGGATCGACCTCGGCGCTCGGATCGATCCGCCATCCGGGGCTTCCGGGCGCGGCCGGCAGGCCTTCGGCCCACTCGGGAAGGGCGCCGCCGAGGATCGCCGCGTGGGCGGTCAGGTAGCGCGCGGGCGTTCCCAGGTCATGCCAGCGGGTATTCTCGGGTCGCCAGCTCCCCACCTCCAGGCCGGCCTCGAGCGCCGCGTTCAGCGCGGGCACGAAGAGTGCGGGATGGCCGGGGCGCAGGCGCTCCAACAAGGGCCAGTCGAGCACCGCGACGCCGGAGTAGGTCCACAAGCGCCGGCTCGGATCGCGCCCGAAGCCGACCACCGATCCGTGGCGATCGACGTCCACCGAATCGGTGGGTGGGTGCGCGACCAGGGCCAGGGTCAGGGCCAGTCGGCCCGCTCCCAGGCTCCGAGCGCGTGCCCGATGGGCGGCGACCAGGGCCCGCAGGTCGAGGTCGGTGGCGGCGTCGGCGTTGTGCAGCAGAACCGGCTCGCCGGGCGCGTGCGAGCGCAGCCAGGGCACGAAGCCGGCGATCCCTCCCGCCGGTCCCTGGATCTCCTGCTCGACGATGATCCGCGCTGGGGCGGCGGGCCCGAGCGAACGCAGGTGCCGGGTCAGCTGGTCCGCGTGGTGATGGGCGTTGACGCCGACCGTCTCCACGCCGGCGCGACGCATCCGCGCCAGCACGCGGTCGATGGCCGGCACCCCCGCCACGGGGACCAGCGCCTTGGGAAGACGATCGGTGAGTGGAGCCAGGCGGGTGCCGAGCCCCGCCGCGAGTACGATGCCGTGCATGGATACCTCGTGCCGGGAACGCGACAGATGATCCGGGCATCGGCGAATTCCCGCAAGTCGCCATCCACATCTCTACAATTCGTCTCGCAGCCACCAAACGAGGAGACGAAATGGTCGACTTTCAGCGCATCGCACGCGTCCTGGTCGAACGCCAACTGAGGATCGAGTCCGGTGAGTTGGTCCGGATCATCGGCGGACCGCACAACCTGGAGCTCGTCGAGGAGATAGCAGTGGCGGTGCGCAAACGTGGCGCCTTCCCGATGGTCGAGGTGATCTGGGCCAGCCTCGCCAAGCGTCTCACCAACGAGATTCCCGACGATATCCTGCGCCGATCGGGACCGCATCTGCCCGACATCGAGAAGATGGTCGACTGCTCGATCTCGGTCGCGCCGATCGCCGATCCCGCCGCGTTGGCCGGGATCGACCCCGAGAAGGGCAGAATCCGGGCCGAGGCGGGCAAGGCGGTGCACGAGGCGAGCGTGGCGAAGGGGGCGCGGCGCATCGGCATCGGCTTTCCGACGCCAGAGCAGGCGCGGATCTTCTCGATCGAGTTCGATGACTACCAGCGGCTCTTCTGGTCCGCGGCGACGGCCGACGTCGACCGGATCGGCGAAACCTGCCACCGAATCCGCGACCGGCTGCGGGGGCGCAAGGAGGTGGAGGTGCGGACGCCGGGGGGAGGTCGGCTGTGCTTCGCGATCGAAGGGCGCAGGATCAACATGGACGACGGTGTGATCAGCGACGAGGACCGAGAGACCGGCGACATCACGGCGAACCTGCCCTTCGGCGAGGTCTACCTGGCGCCGATCGAAGAGAGCGTGAACGGCACGGCGGCGTTCCCGGTCGTGTTTCACGAGGGACGGCGAATCGAGGAGCTGACTCTCGAGTTCCGCGCCGGCGCGCTCGCGGGCTCGTCGGCGAAGAGCAACCACCAGGTGTTCTTGAACGCGATGGCGAAGCACACCGGCGACAAGGAGCGCCTGGGGGAGTTCGGCATCGGCTGCAACCACGAGGTGCACGAACCGATCGGCAACAATCTGCTGGACGAGAAAATCCACGGATCGATCCACCTGGCACTCGGCGAGAATCGCAACTACGGCGGCGGCAACTCCTCGTCGCTGCACTGGGACATGATCATGCTGCGCCCGACGGTGTCGGTGGACGGGGCGATCCTGATCGACGAAGGGCGTTTCGAGCTGTAGCGGAAAGTTTTTCCGGCTCCGCGCGGCGGTGACGGAATTCGCCCGGCCCTCTGCCGGGATTGCCCCAGAAGGGCGCCGGGAGCGGGTCGACGCGACTTCGCTCGTTTGCATACAAGTCCGGCGCCTGGTGGTGCAAGTCGTTGACCGTCAAGGGATGTGCTCCATCGCGCCCGGCCGGCTCGGAGCGGCACCGTCTTTGCGTAGGTCGTTGCGGGTAGCCAGGCGGGCGGGCGTTCTGGCAAGTTGAAAGGGGCCGCAATGAAGCAAGCACGGGCGACGAGATATGGCATCCATCGGGGAGGCGCGCTGCTGGCGCTTTTCCTGCATCTGTTGGCGGGGACGGCACTGGGGGGCGTCGTGCATGTGCCGGCGGATTCCCTCACCATTCAAGCCGCAGTCGCCGGAGCCGCCGATGGCGACACTGTTGTGGTCGCGCCGGGAACCTACACCGGAGAGGGCAATCGCGACATCCGCTTCTTCGATCGTTCTGTGACGGTGCTGGGTGAAGGCGGTGCCGAAGCGACCAAGATCGACTGCGGAGGCGAAGATCGCGCCTTCTACATCGACCAGTGTCCGCAGGTGAAGATCAGGATCGTCGGTCTCACGGTGGTGGGTGGTAACGCCGGCGACGGTGCTGCGATCTACTGCCGGAACAACGATCCGGAGATCGCCGACTGTGTGTTCACCGAAAACGTCGCCAATGACGATGCCGGGGCGCTGTACTTCTACGACTCGGTGCCGCTGATCGATCGTTGCGTGTTCGCTGAGAACGAGGCCAGCGACGACGGTGGCGCTCTCTACCTCTCGAACTCCGATCCGGTGATGTTCGACTGCACGATCTCGGCCAACATCGCCGGCTCGGCCGGTGGCGGCATCTATGCCTACTACTCCGATCCCACGCTCAATTCCTGCAACATCGTCAACAACGAAGCGGGCGACTCCGGCGGAGGTATCGACCTCTATTCCAGCTCGGCGGCGGTGATCGATTCGTGTGAGTTCGCCGACAACTACGCCGGTGATCACGGTGGAGCTCTGTATTGCTCCTACTCCCACCCGCGCATCACCGACACGGGATTTCGTCGCAACGAAGCCGAGGATGATGGTGGCGCGATTCTCTGTACGGAGTCGGACGCGAGCATCAGCGTCTGCCATTTCACCGAAAACGTCGCCGGCGAAGACGGCGGCGCGATCTCGTGTGATTGGTCTTATCCGTCCATCTCATCCTGCATCTTCTCCGACAACCTCGCTGCCTACGATGGCGGCGGGATCTACTGCTACCGGGCCGGACCGGCGATCGACTCCTGCTCGTTCAAGCGCAACACCGCCAAGGACGACGGCGGCGCGCTCTATTGCTACGACGGTGATCCGGTGGTGGAGGGCAGCTGCTTCACCGACAACACCGCATGCGACGTTGCCGGCGCGGTGGCGATCGTAGAGGCGGATCCGCCGGTGTTCCACGACTGCAAGATACTGAGGAACTACGCCAAGGCGAGCGCCGGCGGCATCTACTGCTACGCCACCGATCCGATCTTCGACGACTGCCAGATCAGCGAGAACACCTCGGACGAGAGCGGCGGTGGCATCGCCTGCTACGGCGGCGCCACCCCCGTGTTCACCAACTGCGAGGTGTCGCTGAACGTCGCCGCCTGGTGGGGTGGTGGAATTTACAGCAGTTGGTCCGCGCCGAGCTTCACCGATTGTGACGTGACCGGCAACAGCTGCGTGAGCGGCGGCGGCGTGTTCATCAGCGGCTCGGCTCCGGTCATCGAGCGCTGCACCATCGCCGCCAACCAGGCCAGCCAGGACGGCGGCGGCTTTTACCTGGACTCCGACGGTGCCGCCGAGATCCGCGACTGTAGAATCGCCGACAACCATGCGGTGCGATGGGGCGGCGGTTTTCGCTTCGAGTGGTCCAGAGGGCAGGTGGAGCGCTGCGGAATCACCGCGAACACATCGAGGCGCGGTGGCGGCGTCTATTGCCACAACGCGACGCCGACCATGCGGAACTGCATCATCAGCGCCAACGATGCGGAGCAGTGGGGCGGCGGCGTTGCGCTCTACGGAGCGGGTCCCACTCTGGAGCACTGCACGGTTGCCGACAACAGCACGATCTACTACGGCGGGGGCGTCTTCTCGCACGATTCCGATCCTATGGTCAGCAACTCCATCATCTGGGGCAACGCACCGGATGGTTTCTACTCCGAGTACCGCGACCCGATCATCAGCTACAGCAATATCCAGGGAAGCTGGGCCGGTGAGGGCAATATCGAGGTCGATCCACTCTTCATCGGTGGCGGCAACCATCGGCTGACGGCCGGATCGCCCTGCATCGATGTCGGCATCGACGTGGGTGTTGTCGATGACATCGACATGCAGGAGCGGCCCTACGGCGCTGGCTTCGACATGGGGGCGGACGAGTACCAGCCGGGACTGGTGGCGTTCCTGGAGGACTATCCCAGCTCGATCGCGGTGGGTGAGATGCTCGAGTTCACCGCCGGTGTCGCGAATCATGGCGAAGACGACGAGCTCTTCGACCAGGCGGTGATCGAGGTGACCGGCCCGACGAGTCGGTTGGTTTATCTCTACAGCGGCGGCGATGTGTCGCTGGCGGCGGACGATTCACTGGAGGCGCCGGTGTCGCTCAGGGTCGGCGATTGCGTCGCACCCGGCAGCTACGTGCTGACCTTGATCGTCTCGCGCGACGATCTGCCGCTGGCTCGCAGCTCGTTCGATCTCGAAGTGACCGGTCCCTGATGCCGGGGCCGCCGGCGCCGCTCTCCACCGTTGCGGCGGGGCGCGGCGCCGCGGCCAGCTCCTTGCAGTCGCCATACTCGCGCTTCACGACCGCGGCGGCGGTGTCGGGCCGGTAGCCGCCGATTCCTCGCTCGTCGGCCAGATAGCGAAAGCTCGACTGGATCCTGGAATAGATGGCGTCGGCGGCGGCGCTCGGGGCGGCGCCGGAATCGGTTGCCGCCAGCGCCTCGCGCGCCACGACCGAGCCTCCCATGGCACCGACCCGCGCCAGGTCGTCGAACCACTGGCCCAGGTCGCACCAGTGCGTCAGCTCGAGCGGCACACCGCCGCCGAGTCCTCGCAGCGGCAGAACGCGCAGCGGCATCGCCTCTTCGTCGCTAGCGCCGAAATGCGGGCGCGACCAGCGAAGGGTCGTATCGGCCACGGCGCTTCCGCGCCAAGGCCCGTGCAGATCGCCCTCGCCTTCGACCAGCCAGCTGATGCGGGCGCGGGGCTCCAGGTGCGCGATCACGGTCAACGACCTGGTCGGCAGCGAGCGATTCAGGGAAAAGCTGCTGCAGGTGAGAGCCGACTCGTGCTCCTCGACGCGCCGGCACTCCACCAACCCCCGACCCGCGGCGCTCGCAGCTGTCGCACCCGAGTGTCGCTTGCGAACACGAATTCGGGAGCGACCGCCGCCACCATCGCCTCGAGCGGCTCGACGACGCGTCGCTCGCCCTCGGGGCCGAGACGAAGTTGAAAGCTCTCCACCTACATCAGGTCGGTCTCGATGCCGGCAAAGCTCAGCGCGTTGCCCCGGTCCGCGACTACCACCAAAGTTTGCTCGAGTCGGATGCTGCAGACGGCACGGAAGAGCAGGTCGATCTGTTCGCGTTGGATGCTTTGCGCTCCGGTGTCGCACCAGGCTTGCCCCAAGGTCGGCCCGGCGGCGCAACATCCCAGCAGCACGGTGCACGCCAGTCGCGCGACCATGTCCCTCATCCGTCGAGTCCATCTGTTGCCAGCCGCTCCAGCACTACTTCCATGCGCGCTGCCGCCTCTGCCTCCTGGTCGAGCTTCAGCAGCTTGTCGAAATCCGCTGCCGAGATGCGCTTCTCGCGGAGCTCGAACGATCGGGACGCCAGGATGGTGGCTGCGTCGCGGCGCGTCGCCCGGGTCTGGAAGCTGCCGACACGGTGCCGAGCCTGCGTCGTTTCGGGCAGCTCTCCGGCGACCCATCCCTCCGGCAGCTTCAGGGCGAGATGCTCCGACAGCCTGTTCGGATAGTCGAAGAGGACCGGTCACCGCCGAGAGTCGTCATGCTCCAGTCCGATCGCCGGCGTCGAAAAGAAGGGCAGCTCGAGCACTGCCGGGTCGCCTTGCAAGGCGGGGCCGCCTTCGATCTCGATTTTGGCGGAGACGATGATGGCACCCACCTTGTCGTCGCGCACAACGTTTCCATCGGTGATTCGCAACCGATCCTGGTCAGAATCCGCCATGGCGGCGATGTAGTCAGAGATCGCTTCCTGATCGTCCACCAGCCGCTCGAGCATGATCGCCGGGTGTCCCAGGTGGACCATCTCCAGCGTGCCGCTCAGTCCTCCGTCGCTCGAAAGCGCCAGATCGGTGCGGAAGTCGACCACGTGGGCACCGGCTCTGGTCGATGCGGTGCGATCGAGCGAGCGGGCTTCCCCGTCCGCCACGAAGGCCGCCGCATCTTCGAGATGCGGGGGCAGGCGATCGGCCGGCCAGTCCCTGACCATGTGGTAGTAACGGGGTTTCGGCTCGTCGGTCACCAGCACCAGGTCGGTGAACTGCTGTGGCAAGGGCGCGTTGATCGGCTCCACCAGATCGTGGGCGCAAACCCAGACCGGGCGGGAGTCGATCCCGGGGGCGTCCAGAGCCGCCATCAGCACATGGGTCAGCTCCGGCTGGTCGCCCACTCCGCTGGCGACGATCTCATCGATCCTGCGGTCGACGATGACGCCACGAAAGCCGTTGCTGGACATGGAGCCGAAGATGTTGTCGCGGATGTTGGCGACACGTTTTTCGACCGGCAGGACTGGCCGATCACCTTCCAGGAAGTTCGCGATCGACTCGTCGGAGCGGCGGGCGTCGGCGACTTCTTGGTCCGCCAGCTCGTGCAGGCTGGTCCAGCCCTGCCCAATCGGAATCGTCAGCAGGTCGGACTGGTACTTCGTCAAGGTCATGTACATGCGGGTACACAACACATCCGGATCCGGCGCCTGCTATTCGATGGGGTCGCGGCGACCTTGCGCGCGGTCCAGGTGTAGCGCGTGGCGTCGTCGAGCGGCAGCGCTTGATCCGCTTCCTCGATCAGCATCCCCCTCGATTTCGGAATGCGCACCGTGTAGATCAGGCCGGTCGGGAATGTGACTTCGATGGTCGACTCCCGGACCGGGATGGTGGTTTCGAAGGCCCAGGTGGGAATGAACACCACGTTGTCGCGGCGCAGGCGGTAGCGCAGCTCGAGCACACAGCCAGGCTCCAGGGCCGGAAAGGCGATGAGCTTCGCGCGGTAGGCGCGCTCGCCGATCAACACATCGGTCCGGTCGAGGATGTCGGAGGCCGGAACGCTGGTCCCGCCGGGCAGCCGGGTCAGCGCGCGCTCGAGAACCAGCTTGTCGCCCGGCCCGTAGGGAATTTCGATGTTGCCGTGCCGGTAGCCGGCCGGCGAGTAGATCTTGATCAGCCGGGAGACCTGCGGGGTCGCGCTCGGATCGCGACCGCCGAGCTCGATGCGCAGCCGGACACCACGAGGGCCAGAACGAGCAGGCAAAGGGTCGGGATTCGGCCGTCCATCTGCATGGCAACCTCTGTTTTGCGTGATGGTCAACCCAGACGCGGACTGTAGAGAAGATACTCCAGACGCTCGATTCGCCAGGCCTCTTCCCAAGGCTCCCAGCGGGCGCTCAGGTCACGCGCCGATTCCCCCGCGTCGATCGCCAGGCGCAGCTCGGGTCCCCCGGCCAGCAGATCGATCGGCGGCGGTGTTTGCGGGTCGGATTCGGAGCTCGGAGGAAGCCAGAGGGACTCGGTCGCTTGCGCCCGGGCTGCCGCGAGCAGGGCGAGGGCGCTGCGCACGGGAAAGAGACGATCCTTGTCGATCGGGTGGATCTGGGCTCCGGCGCAGAGCCGGCCGGCGTGCGGGCCGTGGGTCGGGATAAAGCGGCAGGGGCGGAAACGAAGCCCCGGCAGATCGGCGGCGCCGAGCTCGGCCAGCAGGGGCCGGGGGGCCAGCCAGGGTGCGCCGACGAGCTCGAAGGGCCGGGTAGTGCCCCGGCCAAGAGAGAGGGTCGTGGCGTCGAGGAGCGCCAGGCCCGGGTAGAGGGCGAGGGCGTCGATGGTCGGCAGCAGCGGACAGGGCTGGATCCAGGGCAGACCGCTGCGATCGAACCAGGGGCGGGCGTTCCAGCCGCGCATCTTCACCACCCGCACGCGGGTGCCGATGCGTTCGGCGATCCAGCGCAGCGCCTCGCCGAGGGTGAAGCCGTGGCGCAAGGGCAGGGAGTGCAGGCCGCGATCGCTCTCGAAGCCCTCGTCGATGCCGGGGCCCTCCACGAAGCGCCCGCCGATCGGGTTGGGGCGATCCAGCACGAAGACCTCGACCGAGGCGGCGCGGCAGGCTTGCAGGCAGAGCGCCGCGGTCCATAGATAGGTATGGCAGCGGGCGCCCACTTCGGGCAGGTCGATGACCAGCGCATCGAGATCGGCCAGGCGATCGGGAGGCGGCTTGCGCTGCGCGCCGAAGAGGCTCACCACTTCGAGCCCGGTCGCCGGATCGCGGCCGTCCCGCCACTGCGTATCGGGGTCCTCATGCTCGCCCCAGAACCCGTGCTGCGGCCCGAAGAGCCGCACCAGCTCGACCTCGGGTGCCGCCCCGCGGAAGCGATCGACGGCGTGCACCAGCTGCGAGTCGACCGACGCGCCGCTCGCCAGCAGCCCGACTCGGCGGCCCTTGAGCTGGCGGAAGCGATCGGCGACCAGCACGTCGAGACCGGATTGGATCGGACGCCGGCTCCCGGGGCGACGTCTGGGGGATGAGGGCATGATGCGGCTCTCTCGTTCGTGGGAGGTGTCTGCGCGGGTGGCGCGGATTCTAGCGACTTCGGCACCGACCTCTTGCTCAAGCCGCCAATCAAACGTATGATCGAATCAAACGAACGTTTGAGGTGTCCATGTCGCAAGCGATGCTCCCGGCAGAGGAGCGCCCCGACACCCGCGAACGGCTGCTCGATGCCGCGGAGGCACTGTTCGCCGAGCTCGGCGTCGGCGCGACCTCACTGCGGGCCGTCACCAAGAGCGCCGAGGCCAACCTGGCCGCGGTCCACTACCACTTCGGCAGCAAGGAGGAGCTCCTGGCCGCCGTGGTGGAGCGCCGCGTCCGGCCGATCAACGAGGAGCGGCTGCGGCGGCTGGCGCAGCTGCGATCCGGCCCCGTGGGGGCGCGCGCGCCGCGAGTCGAGGAGATCTTGGCGGCGCTGCTGGGACCGATGGTGGACGACCGCGGCGTCGATCCGGAACGGATGCGCACCTTCGCCCGGCTCATGGGGCGGGTGCTGACCGACACCGGCGGCTGCATGCACGCGCTGGTCATGCAGCATTTCGAGGAAGTCCTGCAACGCTTCACCGCCGCCTTCGCTGCCGCCCTGCCGCAGCTCTCGGCGGCGGAGATCGCCTGGCGGCTGCATTTCAGCATCGGCGCGATGGCGTTCACCCTGGTCCACTCGTCTCATCTGGGCGAGATGTCCCATGGACTGTGCGACGCGGATCGCGGTGGCGGGATCCTGGAGCGGTTGATCCCCTTCCTGGCCGGCGGGTTTCGGGTGGGGGCGTCGAACGCGGGGGAGGCGTCGTGATCGAACGCTTCTGGCTCTGTGCGTGGGTCGTTGCTGCGGGCTGCGCCGGACCGCCTCCGGTCCACGATTGGAGCGCCGGGATCGAGCTGCCGCCGGCCTGGGAGGCGGCGGGGGCGGAAGGCGCGAGCGCGCCGACGGGCGCCGATTCGACCGGGGCGTGGTGGGCGGCGCTGGGGGGGGAGCGGATCGACGCCTTGGTCGGCGAGGCGCTGCGCAACGCACCGAGCCTGGAGGCGGCGGCGGCTCGGATCGACGCCGCGCGGGCCCTTGTCCGGTCGGCGGGCGCCGCTGCCTGGCCGCAGCTGAATGCCGCCGGAAGCGCCGCGCGCTCGAAGCGGAGCTTCATCGGCTTTCCCAGCTTTGGCCCCGCGCCCGTCGCCAGCGACGAGCCGCTCAGCGTCGAGTCGACCAGCTACAGCACCGCTCTCGACTTGAGCTGGGAGGTCGATCTGTGGGGGCGGATTCGCAGCGGACGCAGCGCGGCGCTGGCCGATGCCGAGGCCGCGGAGGCGCTGCTGAGCGCGGCGCGCAACAGCCTGGTGGCGCAGGTCTGCAAGGCCTTCTTCGCGGTCGCGGAGGCGGAGCAGCAGCTGGAGCTGGCCCGAGCCACGGCCGCCAATCGGGCCGAGATGCTCGAGCGGATCGAGTCCCGCTACCGGCGTGGCCTGCGAGGTGCGCTCGAGGTACACCGGGCACGCACCGAGGGGGCGTCGGCGAAGGCGCGAAGGGTTGCGGCGGTGTCGCGGCTGCAGACCGCGCGGCGCCAGCTGGAGGTGCTGCTCGGGCGCTACCCCTCGGGGTCGATCCGGGCCGGCGACCTGCCCGCCCCCCCCCGCTGTCCCCCCGCCGGCTTGCCGGCCGATTTGCTCGCGCGCCGCCCCGACCTGGTGGCCGCGGAGCGAACCCTGGCGGCCTCCGATCGGCGCCTGGCAGAGGCCCGGCGTGGCCTCTACCCTCGCATCTCGCTGACCGGCAGCGCCGGCACCAGCTCCGACCAGCTCGCCGATCTGGCCGACTCCGGCTTCGGGATCTGGAGCGTCGGCGCGACCCTCGTGCAGCCGCTCTTCCAGGGCGGGCGGATCGCCGCCGGCATCGATCTCGCTGACGCCGTCCTCCGGGAGTCCCTGGCCCACTTCGGCGATGCGCTGCTGCGAGCCTGCGCGGAGGTCGAGGGGGCGCTGGACGCCGAGGCGCGGCTCGCGGAGCAGGTGGCCGCCTTGACGGAGGCCGCGCAGGCCGCCGCGGCCGCTCACGTGCTGGCGGAATCGCGCTACACCGGAGGTCTGACGGACGCTCTGGTGCTGCTCGACGCGCAGCGCGCCAGCTACGACGCCCACAGCCGCTTGATCGAGGTCCGCCGCGCGCGCCTCGACCAGCGCGTCAATCTGCACCTGGCGCTGGGTGGGGCCTTCGACCAGGACGAAACGAGGAAGCGATCATGACCCGCCTGCAACATGCCCTGATCACCGTGGTCCCGATCGTGGCGGGCGCGGCGGCCTTCGCGGCGCTGATCGCGACCCGGCCGGCCGCGACCACCCGGCCGGCGGAAGCGCAACGGCCGCGGGTGCGGGTCATCGAGGTGCGGCACTCGGCGGCGCGGCTCGACATCGTCAGCCAGGGAACCGTGGTTCCCAAGGCGGAGACCACCATCGTTCCCCAGGTCGCCGGCAAGGTGAGCCGCCTGGCGCCGGCGCTGGCGGAAGGAGCCTTCTTCGGCGCCGGCGAGCTGCTGCTGGAGATCGACCCGAGCGACCATCGGCTGGCGGTGGTGCAGGCCGAGGCCAACGTGGCCCGGGCCGAGGCGCGGGTGGCGCTGGAAGAGGGCGAGGCCGCGGTGGCTCGCAGCGAATGGACCCGGCTCGGCTCGGGCCAGGCGCCCGAGCCCCTGGTGCTGCGGGAGCCGCAGCTGCGCGACGCCCGGGCGGCGTTGGCCGGAGCGCGCGCGAGCCTGGAGCAAGCCAGTCTGGCGCTGCGCCGGACGCGGGTGGTGGCTCCCTACGCGGGGCGGGTGCAGGAGAAGCTGGTCGACGTGGGGCAGCTGGTCGGGCCCGGCACGCCGGTGGCCCGAATCTACGCCATCGATGCGGCCGAGGTGAGCCTGCCGATCCCGGTTTCGGAGCTCGCCTATCTCGACCTTCCCGCGGGAGCGCTGGAGGAGGGAGCGGGACCCGAAGTGCGCTTCCACGCCGACTATGCCGGGCGAAGGCGCGCCTGGACCGGCCGCGTCGTGCGCCGCTCCGGCCGCATCGATCCGCGCACCCAGATGGTCCACCTGATCGCCCGCATCGACAGCCCTTACGACCCTGACGCCCACGAGATCCCGCTCGAGACCGGACTCTTCGTGCACGCCGAGATCGCCGGACGGGAGGAGCAGGCGGTCGTGGAGCTGCCGCGGGAAGCCCTGCGCGGCGAGGCCCGCGTGCACGTCGTGGAGGATGGACGCCTGCGCTTCCGCGCGGTCGAGCTGCTGCGGCTGGAGCCCGAGCGGGTGCTGGTCCGCGGCGGGCTCGACGAGGGTGAGCTGGTTTGTCTCTCGCAGCTGCGGGCGGCGGTGGACGGCATGCAGGTCGACGTCGACGACCGATTCGGAGACGCGTCATGAAAGGCGCGATCGACTGGTTCGCGCGCAACGCGGTGGCCGCCAATCTACTGATGGTCTTCATCATGGCGGCCGGCGCGTTGTCGATCTCCAGCCTGAAGACCGAGGTCTTCCCCGACATCTCCACCGACATCGTCACGGTGTCGGTTCCCTACCCCGGCGCGACTCCGGCCGAGGTGGAGGAGTCGATCTGCACCCGCATCGAGGAATCGGTGCAGGGCATCTCCGGCATCGACCGGGTCAGCTCGACCGCGGTCGAGGATGCCGGATCGGTGCTGATCGAGCTGGTTCCCGAGATCGACGCGAGCCGCGCTCTGGACGAGATCAAGGCCGCGGTGGATGCCATCAGCACCTTTCCCGAGGATGCCGAGGCGCCGCTGGTTCAAGCGCTGCAGAAGACCAACCAGGTCATCAATGTAGCGATCTCGGGCAGGGCCGAGGAAGGAGCCCTGAAGCGACTGGGCGAGCAGGTGCGCGATGAGATCGCCGCACTGCCCGGCATCACCTTGGTGGAGCTGACCAACACCCGCGCCTACGAGATTTCGGTCGAAGTGTCGGAGGATGCGCTGCGCCGCTACGGTGCCACCTTCGACGAGGTGGCGGCGGCGCTGCGGCGCTCGTCGCTCGATCTGCCCGGCGGATCGGTGAAGACCGAGGGCGGGGAGATCCTGGTGCGCACCCAGGGCCAGGCCTACTCCGGCGATCAGTTCGCCGACCTGGTGGTGCGGACGCTGCACGACGGCACCCGGCTGCGGGTGCGTGATCTGGCGACAGTCGTGGACGGATTCGCCGAAGGCGACCTGCGCAGCCGCTTCGACGGCGAGCCGGCGGTGGTGATCGAGGTCTACCGGGTCGGCGACCAGAACGCGCTCGATGTCTCCAGCACCGTACACGCCTATGTCGAGCAGGCCCAAGCGCGCATGCCGGATGGAATCGAGCTGACCACCTGGATGGATATGGCGGTGGTTCTGCGCGGCCGGCTGGGACTGCTGCTGCGCAACGGGCGTTTGGGAATCCTGCTGGTATTCTTGTCGCTGGCGCTTTTTCTGCGTCCCAGCCTGGCGTTCTGGGTGACGCTGGGCATTCCGATTTCGTTCTTGGGGACGCTGTGGTGTTTGCCCTTCACGGGAGTATCGATCAACCTGATCTCGCTCTTCGCCTTCATCATCGTGCTCGGCATCGTGGTCGACGATGCGATCATCGTCGGGGAGAACATCTACACCCACCGCAAGCAACAGAAATCAGCGTTGCGGGCCGCCATCGACGGCGCCCAGGAGGTGGCCACGCCGGTTGTATTCGCGGTGCTGACCACCGTGGCGGCCTTCTCTCCCTTGCTGCGTGTCACGGGGACCATGGGACAAGTGATGCGGCAGATTCCGTCGGTGGTGATTCTGACGCTGCTCTTTTCGCTGGTGGAATCGTTGTTCATCCTGCCCGCCCACCTGGCGCACTTGAGAAAGCGGGCGCAGCGTGGCGCCACGACCGACTCCCTGGGGACCTGGCGCGATGTCCAGGACTGGTTTCAGCGCCTGATGGAATACATGGTTCAGCGCACCTACGGACCGACGCTGGAAAGAGTGCTGCGCTTGCGCTATGCGACCGTCGGCCTGAGCATCGCTCTGCTCTTGATCACGATCGGAACGGTCGCCGGGGGACGCACCAGGTTCACCTTCTTTCCCAGTGTCGAGGCCGACAACGTGGTGGCGGTGCTGTCGATGCCGCTGGGAACCTCCGTGGCCCGCACCAGCGACGCGGTGCGGAAGCTGGAGCGTTCGGCCCAGCAGGCCAGGGAGGAGCTCGAAGCGCGCGAGGGCGGGCCGGTGTTCGCGCACGTCTTGTCGTCGATCGGGCGCCAGCCCTTCAACGAGATGCAGGCTCGACACACGCCGGAATCGCAACGGGTCTCGATCAGCGACTCGCATCTGGGCGAAGTGAACATCCAGCTCGTGCCCTCGGAGACGCGCGAGACCAACGCGATCGAAGTCGTCGATCGCTGGCGGATACTGACCGGGCCGGTCACCGACGCGGTGGAGCTGACCTTCAGCTCGGAGCTCTTCTCCAGCGGCGCTCCGATCGATATCCAGCTATCGTGTCGCGATCTCGATCGGTTGACCGACGCCGCCGACCAGCTCAAGGAGCACCTCGGGACCTTTCCGGGGCTTTACGACATCGCCGATTCGTACATGGCCGGCAAGGAGGAGATCCGCCTTTCGATCCGCCCCGAAGGCGAGGCCCTGGGGCTGACGCTCGCCGACCTGGCGCGCCAGGTTCGCCAGGGCTTCTACGGCGAAGAGGTGCAGCGCATCCAGCGCGGCCGCGACGAGGTCAAGGTGATGGTGCGCTACACCGAGGCGGAGCGCCGCTCGCTGGCCAGCCTGGAGCGGATGCGGATCCGGGTTCCGGGCGGCGGCGAGGTCCCCTTCGCGACCGTGGCGCGCGCCACCACCAGCCGCGCGCCGGCCACCATCCGGCGGGTCGATCGCAAACGTAGCCTGCAAGTCACCGCCCAGGCCGATCTGGAGGTCGCCAATCCCAACCGCGTCATCGAGTCCCTCACCGCCGACTATCTGCCGCGACTGGTCGGCCGCTACCCCGGGCTCGACTACAGTCTCGAGGGGGAACAGCGCGAGCAGGCCGAGACGCTGGCCAGCCTGGGGCGCGGCTTTGTGCTGGCGATCGTGATGATCTACGCGCTCCTGGCGATCCCTTTTCGATCCTACGTGCAGCCGCTGGTGGTGATGTCGGCGATCCCCTTCGGGCTGATGGGCGCGATCTGGGGGCACTGGTTGATGCGTCTCGACATGACCATTCTGTCGCTCTTTGGAATGGTGGCGCTGACCGGTGTGGTGGTGAACGACTCACTGGTGCTGGTCGACTTCATCAACCGCAAGCGGCGCGGAGGTCTGCCGCTGCGGGTCGCGGTCCGCGATGCCGGCAAGGCGCGCTTCCGTCCGATCGTGTTGACCTCTTTGACGACCTTTCTGGGATTGACGCCGATGCTGCTGGAGCGCTCTCTGCAGGCTCGCTTCCTGATCCCGATGGCGACCTCGCTGGCCTTCGGCGTGCTCTTCGCCACCTTCGTGACGATGCTGGTTGTGCCGGTCTGCTACCTGATCCTCGAGGATCTGAAGGGGCTCTTTCCGGGCCGCCGGCAAGACGCCGTGGATGACGAGCCGGAGATCTCGGGGCACCCGATCGTGCCGGTGGGGTCTTGAATCGCGCCGATGGTGGCGGCGATGGTCTCCGACTCCGGGAGGCACAGCCATGTTGGAGTAGGTGTCATACGCCCACAATTCCTGCCGCAAATCTGGCCTGAAGCTCCGCAAGCAGACTCGTAGCCATCAACGGAACGGGCGCCAGATCCAGCCGGTCGCGGGGCCGGAGTTACGGAATCCCCAGGCGCCGCCACGCCCGAAAACACTGTCTACATATTCCCGAAAGTACTCGCGGACTGGTCACGCGCGGCCGCCTGGGACATAATCAACAGCCCGGAGAAGAAGATGACCACGCCGCCAGCCTTTCCCTCAGTCGACGACGCCCTCTTGAACGAGGCGGTCAGGCGGATCCTCACGGTCGGCGATCCCGAGCAGGTCGTGCTCTTCGGATCGCACGCTCGAGGCGACGCCCGGCGGGACTCCGACCTGGATCTGCTGGTCGTCGAGCCCAGCCAACTGCCGCGCTTTCGGCGCCCGGCCCGCTACCGCCGCGCCCTCCGGGGGCTCCACCCCTCCAAAGACATCGTCGTCTGGACTCCCGAAGAGGTGGCTGAATGGGTCGGCGTCCCCAACGCATTCATTGCCAACGCTTTGAGCGAAGGCCGAGTGCTCTATTCCAGGGCGGGCTCGCGTGGGTGATGCACGCTCGCTGGCGAGGGGATGGCAGAAGAAAGCGGAATCCGATCTCGTGTGTTCTCGCACGATGGTCGCGACGAATGGGCCGTACGACACTGCCTGCTTTCACGCCCAGCAGGCCGTCGAGAAGCTACTGAAAGCGTGGCTGACGCGGGTGGAGCACCCTATCCCCAGAACCCACGACGTGGAGGAGCTCGCGGATCTCTGCGCCACCCAGGGGCTCGACCTCGGATCGATCGATCTCGAGGAGCTGAGCACCTACGCGGTCGAGATCCGCTATGACGCGGATTTCTGGCCAGCGATCGAAGATGCGCGCGACGCCCTGGCGACAGCCGAGCGCATCTGGATGACGGTGAGCGCTGCGATCGATGGCGCAGATCCCGAGTCCAACGTCGACCACCAAGCCCCACAGCAACCGGATGCCTGACCACGGGTCTGCCGGGAACCCCTTCTTGGGGCCCGCGCCTGCCGGAGGCAGCGAGCTTCGCTCGGTGTCTCTCGGCCAACGGTGATTTGCATTCGGCCGTCCGGCTTGCAGAGATCGACACGTCGGGCGGTCGACCGTGGAAGAGTCGGCCAAGCCGGCAAGACGACCCAAGGACACACGCTCGTGTGAGGCTCATCTCTCATCCGGCTTCCTCGGTGTCGCCCGCGAGCCGCCAGCGCAGGGCAAGCTTCGCCGCTTGCGCCGCCTGGGCGCCATGCCAGGCGGGTTTCCGAGA
The DNA here is from genome assembly GCA_964490075.1 of uncultured Gemmatimonadota bacterium. Taxonomy (GTDB): domain Bacteria; genus CAZBBK01. Next base: position 31,520 of record CAZBBK010000041.1, read on the forward strand.
ACGAGAACGGTCGTGCGAACCGTGGAGCGGCCGAGGGGCGTCAGGCGAAGTCGAGATCGGGTTCATCGAGCGGTCGCGCGGGCTCAATCGGGGGCGCGCGGGTCGGCGGGCCGGCCGCGCTCAGAATGGGCACAATCGTTCCGCGCTCAGTTGAGTGCCACGAGCCGCTCGGTCGCGATCGGCGGGCGGGTTGTGGACCGGCACAACCGTTCCAGGGCGGCACGGTCGTCGGCCTCCAGGGCAACGCCGGCGTGGAGGCTGAACCCGCCGGCGCTGGAATCGCGTCGGGTCGCGGCCACTCCCGCGGCTCCCTGCGCCGAACCCGGCGCGCGATGCGAGCCAAATCGTCTTCGTCCGGCGCCGGTGTGGGATGGAAGAGCAGCTCGCCGTCTTCCGCTGCAGTGGCCGAGTCGTACTCCCTGCTTGAGCGCCTGGCGCCGAATCCAGGCCTACACGGCCCGCAGGAACTCACGCGGCACGATTCGGCGCAGGTCTGATTTGAACGCCACCAAGGCGCGCAGGTCGAAGGAGAGGCTTGGCTGCCATCGCGCTCGCCCCTGCCTGTCAGCGCAGCTCCCCTCCCAGCCGTCGCCGCCGCCCCCGCAGATCCTCGAAGAGCGCCACCCCCCCCATACATCATGGTGGCGGCGATGGTCTCCGACTCCGGGAGCCACAGCACGCTGCCGACGGTTCCCGCGGTCTTCGCCGAGGGCGACGGAGGCTCCGTAGTTGGTGTGGAGGTTACCGCTCGAGATCAGCTCGAAGCTCCGGGGCTTCTGGTGAAGCCGGAAGAGATCGAGCTCGCCCAGGATGGAGTGGACCGCGACCAGATCACTGCTCCGGCAGATGTCGTTGACCGAGCCGCTGGCCGGCACCACGGCCAGTTCGTAGAAGAGGGAGTCCGGATGGCTGGGCCAGTCGAAGGCGTAAAGGTGTACCAGGCCTCCTTCGCCAGTCATGACCAGAGTGCCTTGGGGGGAGGTCCAGGCGGAGATGGTGTTGATCTTGATGGGGAGCGGAAGCTCGGCGAGGAGTCGGGGAGCCGAGGGATCGGCGAAGTCGACCGCCTGAACCCCGTTTCTGTCGCTGGCGAAGACGACACTGTCGGCGACCGCCAGGGCACCGGAGCCGCTTCCCTTCCATGAGCCGATCTCGGTCAGACCACCGCGCCCGTCGTCTTCGAACACCAAGAAATCGGCGTCCAGGCCGCTTACCGTGGCGGCGACCCAGCTCGAATGCGGATCGATCGCCACACGAACGTAGTCCCGACCATCGTCGTAGCGGGCCACCTGCCGGTAGGTCTCGGCCCAGGCTCCATCGAGGACCCGGATCCCGCCATCGACATCGGCGACGTAGACGCGCGAGCCCCACGCCGCCGCGCGGCTGGCATGGCCGGGGATCGTCACCCCTCCCAAGGCCACCGGCCGCCGCGGATCGGAGGTGTCGTAGCGGCGCAGGCCGCCGGCGAATTCGGCGGCGATCAGTGTCGTTCCGTCAAAGTCGATGCCGAGAACGTCGCCAAAGGTGGGAAACTCGTATAGCCGGCGCCACTCGCCTCTCTTGCCAACGCCGACCAACGCGATGCTCGGCTCCCAGAAGCCCTGAGCCCGAGCCAGGATCGAGTCGCGGAGGGCGAAATCGTAGACCCTCTGCTCGACTTCCTGGTCGACGAGCAGGCGGGGATGGCTCGGGTCGGGGACCAGGGCGTGGACCGTGACCCAGTGCCGTGGAAGGCCGCCATCGTTGTCCCACGAGGTGAAGATCAGGCCGTCCCGTACCAGCAGGGCTCGGGTGCGACGGTCCTCGTACTCGATCTGGGTGAGCCAACGAGGATCGCTCGGCTCGGAGAGATCGATGATCTCCACCTCGTTTCCGCCGGTTCCGAACACCAGACCGCTGGCAAGCGTGAAGCCTTGCCTCGACGTAGGGAGCGTAGATAGCCAGCGCGGTCCGTCGGGGGCCCTGGGGTTCGCAATGCTGTACACGCCGCGATCCGGTCCCGACTGCACCAGAACCGTGTCTTCGACATCGACGCCGTACCAGGTACCGGGGGAATCCCAGATGCGGAGCGGCGGATTGCTGTCGAGGCCGTAGGCTCGCAGGGCGTCGGCGTCGCGCCAGGCACCGGCACGGACTGCGAAGTACAGCAGATCGTCTGCGACCTCGTAGTCACCGTCGGTGAGGTAGTCATCCGAGATCGGGAGCCCAAAGACCCCACCATTGTCTACCAATGAGCGCTCCATGAGCCACAGCGTTCCGTCGGTCCGCAGCGCCACCCGCGGGGCACTTCCGGCCAGCCCCGCGGTCGCAACGGCCCAGACGAGCCCCGAGCTCACGAGGCCGGCCTCTTGAAGCGCAGCAGTGCGGCGTCGTGCGCGCCGAGGCCGTCCTGATCGCCGATCTGGATCTCGTACCGGTCGGCGTCGCATTCTGTTGCGCGACTGGAGCGGGGCAGATTCCCATGTGGCCGGTACGGGTCTACTGCGATGCATCCTCATCGACCGCACTCAGCGGCAAGAGCTTGCGCAGGCTGCCATCCAGGTTTGGGAGCTGGACCCGCACCGAGGGATCGAGCGAGTTGGCGTAGAGCCGGATCGGATAGCAGGGTGTGCCGTCGTAGGTACGAAGGGCCACGATGGCGTAGTCGTCTTCGTCGCGTGCTCGCACCACGTCGGCGGTGATACGCTCGTCGTTCGACTCGTCGAGCACGGCCAGAGACTCGGAGGGGGCCGTCCCGTCTCCCGGTAGACGACGATATTGGGCGACGCGGCCAGGTCGAAGCTGTGCTCGGCATCACGGATCCAGTGGCGCAGCGGGTGACATTCGATGTTGTCGAAAAACGTGGAACAGCTCATCTCGTTGCCGGCCAGCCAGCCACCGAGAGCGGGGTGCCGGCCGAAGAAGCGCACCCAGTTCCGCACGAGGCCCTTGTTCAATGTCCACCGCCCGATGTTGGAGGCCCAGCGGTGCGGAGGAGGCCAGACCGGCACCTGCGGCACGACGAAGAGCCCGAGCTCGTGTGCCTCATCCATGATCCGCAGCAGCTCTCGCTTGGTCGGAAACACCTGGGGGCCGAAATTGTGGCCGCTTGCGCCTACGGGGCTCGTCTCGAACACCACTCCGGTGAACCCCAAGTCCCTCACCTCTTCCAGGTGCGCGATCAGGCTCTCGTAGCTGTCCTCGCCGTTGCTGGAGACCAAGAATCTGGGCACCTGCACCTGCCAGGGCTGGCCTTCGTGCTCCCGTGCGTAGAGGAAACCGTCGCGAGAGAGCGTCATCTCCAGCGCAGGATCAGCCGCATGCGGGGCATCCCAGGTGAGCTCGTCCGAGAGCCCCACTCTGTCGACCTCGAGCCGGTCGCCCGCGACCTCGCCGCCCTCTTCGGAGCGGGGCCCCGAGTCCTTTCTCATGCTTCAATTCTGGTGTGCGATCACGCGGGCCCGTCACCCCTTCTCTCCGCGGAGCCGCCGATCGCGCCCTGGGGTCGTGACCCCAAGCCCGTGGAAAACCCGGCGCAGCCGTTCTATGCTCGGCATCCGATCGATTTTCTGCGAAAGGGCACCGCGGTGAAGCGCTCAAAACCGGGATCGGCGCTGGTGGTCGGCGCCAGCGGCTATGTCGGCCGCGGCCTGGTTCCGGCCCTGGCCGAGGCCGGCTTCTCGGTGGTGGCGACCGGGTTCGCGAACCTGGCGTCGGTTGCCGCGGGGAAGGGGATCGACGCGCGCCCTCTGGATGTCCGCGATGGGCCGGCGGTGCGTGCCCTGGTCGACGAGGTCCGTCCCGAGGTGCTTTTCGATTGCACCACCGTCTCTCGCCCCGAGCTGCTGGTGCCGGTGGTCGTGGATGGTGCCCGGCGCCTGGCCACGGCGGCCGCCGCTTGCGATGCGCGGCATATTCTGCTGTCCACCGACAACGTATTCGACGGCGCGACCGGCTGGTACGCGGAGGAGGATCCGATCTGCCCCGTGAACGCCTACGGGCGCGCCAAGGCGGCGGCCGAGGCGCTGGTGCTGCGCCTGGCGCGTCACCCCGTGATCGTGCGCACCTCGCTGGTCAGCGGCCTCGAGCCGCTCGATCCTCGATCGCGCTGGGTGGTGGATGCCCTCGCGCGAGGAGAAGATGTCGCGCTCTTCACCGACGAGTTTCGCTGCCCGATCTGGATCGAAGACCTGGTGGCGGCGCTGCTGGAGCTGACCCGGACGACACATCGCGGGCCGCTCCACGTGGTGGGGCCCGAGCGCCTCTCGCGTTACGACATCGGTGCCCTGCTGGCGGCCTGGCTGGGGCTTCCACAGGGCCACCTGAAGCCTGCGCTCGCGGGGCGTTCGGGGATGAACCGGACGCTCGACGGATCGTTGGCCACGGCTCGCTCGCGACAGATTTTGAAGACCGTGCTGCGCGGCTTCGAGACGCGCCTCCTGCCCTTGATCGAGGGCCAGCGTCCGGAGCCGGTGAGCGACTAGATCTACTTTGACACTTCCAACGGTCCGAAGAATCCAACCGCGATCTCTGCCCCCTCTGAGACCTCTTGGCCTCTGCGGTCTCTGCGGTTAGATACCTTCGGTTTGTCGAAGGTGCCAAAGTAGAACTAGTCGGGCCCGACGTAGCCCAGAGCCTCCAGCCCGCGACGCAACGGCTCGTCCGGCGGCGGGGGCGGCGGCGGCTGCCACGGCGGTTCCAGCAGATGCGCCGCGAACGAATCGGCCAGCCCCGGCCTCGAGGCGGCCAGATCGCGCGCCTCGCCTGGATCGCGGCGTAGGTCGAAGAGAGCGCGGGAGCCGGAGGCCGGATCGACCACCAGCTTCCAGCCGTCGGCGCGCAGCAGGGCCAGGGCGGGCGATCGGCCGGCACCCCCGTCGAGCGGCGGCGAGGCCAGGGCCGGCGTCTCCGCCCAGGCGACTCGCTCCTCGTCGCCGGCGACACGATCCTCGAGCAGCGATCGTCCATCCATGCGCCGCAGCTCGGGGCGCGCCTCGGCCAGCCCGAAGATCTCCAGCAGCGTGGGCGCCAGATCGACCCCCGACACCAGCTCCCGCGTCACGCCGGGCGCGGCGACGCCGGCCAGCAAGGGGGCCGCGGCGCCGCGCGGCGGCTTGATCATCAGCGGGATTCTGAGCACCGCATGACGCAGCGACGCGCCGTGCTGGAAGACCCCGTCGCGCCCGAACTGCTCGCCATGATCCGCGGCCACCATGATCCAGCTCCGATCCCACAGGCCACGCTCTTCGAGCGCCTGCCAGAGCAGTCCGATCTGTGCGTCGAGCCAAGCGACCTCGGCGGAATAGTGCGTCATGAGGCGCTGCCGGACGCCGGCCGAGGGGGGCGCCTCGGCGGCCGCCAGCCGCTCCAGCTCGGCCAGGCTCACCGGCCCGGCGGAGGCGTCGGGACGGTAGGGCCGAGGTGCGTCATAGGGCGCGTGCGGTGCGTCATCGTAGTAGTGGAACCAGAGCAGAAAGGGCGCCGCGGGATCGGCTTCGCGGCGGATCCAGCGCCGCACGCGCAGCGTGGTGGGCAGCGACGAATCGGCGCTGTCGAACCAGGCCCCCAGCGCCTCCCAGCCGGACAGCGCCTGGCGCAAGGGCGGATGCTCGATGATGGAGAGCTCGTGGTGCAGCCTGCGCTGGAAGCCGCGGTCCAGTCCGACCCGGTCGGCGAGGTCCAGATCGGTGGCCGCGACCAGGTCGACGCCGGCCTCCGCCAAGGCGTCCCCGACCCGGAACAGGTCGGGGTCCAGGGGGTGATGATTGGAGCGGACTCCATGGCGATCGACGCGCACGCCGCTCATCATCGAGGTCAGGCTGGGGATGGTGAAGGGGGCGCATGCGAAGGCGCGCTCGAAGCGCACCGACTCGGCGGCCAGTCGATCGAGGTTCGGAGTGCGGGCCTGGAGGGCACCGTAGGCGCCGAGGGCGTCGGCGCGAAGGGTGTCGATGGTGATCAGGATCACCCGCGGCGCGGAGCCGCGGGCGCGCTCGACGGGCAGCGCTCGGAGTGCGGCCGCGGCGAGCAGGATCAGCGCCGTGGCCATGGCCGAGCGGCGCGCGCGCAGGGCCAGAGGGGCAACCGCCAGCAGTCCGGCGAACGCCGCGAGAGCGACAATCGCCCCAAGCGCCGTCCCCCCCCGCAGCTCCGCCAGTGCCAGCAGGAGAAGCGCGCCCCGAATGATGGCCGAGGCCAGGTGTGATCCCAGCCCCCATCCACTCCGTCCCGAGCCCGGTCGTGCCCCGAGCGCCGCGATCACCCCGGCGCCCGCCCCGAAGAGCGCGCCGCAGACCCCGTAGCAGAGCAGCGACGCCGCCAGGAAGTGGGCTCCCGAGACCGGCGGATCGAGGCCCAGTCCCAGAAGATGGAGGCCGTCGATCAGACCGACGAGGGTCCAGAGAGCGGCGTCGGCGGTCGCGGCCGCGGCCACGGTCCGCGACGCGCCACGATCACCGGCGGGGCTGATCGGTCCCTAACCGCGCGGGGGACTCAGGTCGTAGGCGCGCCGCTCCACCACCAGCATCTCTCCCTCGGCGCGCTGCTTGCGGTAGCCGAGCAGGTGGAAGAGCTCGTAGACGTACCAGCGGGCGACCGCCGGATTGACGCGCAGCCAGTCGCGGTGCGCGGGGTGATGCTCCACGCCCGGCAGCACGTGGATCAGGCGCGAGAAGCGCACTCGGCGCAACGCCTTCGACACGCCGAGCCAGAAAGGCTCGACCTCGCGGGCCAGGAAGAAGCCGTCGCTGCCGACCGCCTGGTAGAGCGGCAGCAGGATCCGGCACGGGCCCGGCGAGCGGATGATGCCGCCGCGGTCGGTCGCCAGCCGCTCGCCCCGCTCGACCCGCTGGAAGTTCTTGAACCCCGGCTCCATCCGGAAATCGTCGCCGGACTGGATGGCGTGCCGGCTGGTCAGCTCGAGCACCGGCGGCACGTGATCGCTGGCCTCGCCCAGCTCGCGCCTGAGCGGCTCCACCTCGTCCACCGCGCCCTCGGCGATGCAGCCGGCGCTTTCGAGGGCGATCCAGATGGTCGCCGCCAGGTGCTCGATCGACGACTCCGAGTCGTGCTGCCCGCCCTCGACCGCCAGCGAGACGTGGCCCTGCTGGGTCATGAACTCCGAGAGCGCGCCGTCGATCGTCTCCTCGAGCCCGAGAATGACCGGCGCCGGGAAGTGGAAGGCGAATTCGCGGTTGCGCAGCGTGTCGCCGAAGCAGATGAAGGGCTCGCCGGGCGCCGAGCTGGTGTGCAGGTCGAGGAAGTAGATCGGACCGCGGGCGCGGGCCGTGGCGTCGTCCAGGTGGGCCAGGAGCGATTGCTGCTCCTCGACCTCGGGGTCGTCGCCGACCGCCAGCCGACCCTCGCGAATGGCCCGGGTGCGTTCCTCGGTCCAGACCCGATTCAGGTCGATTCGGAGGTAGCGCTCGCCGGCCTCCAGGGCCGTGAGATTGCCGGCCAGTCCGACCAGGTCACCGCGGAAGGGGCAATCGCTCTGACGCAGCCGCTCGCACACGCGCCGAATCGCCTCGATTCCCGCGGGCTCGTTGCCGTGCAGCCCCCCCACGATGATCACGCAGGGGCCGGCGCCCTCGCCCTCGAGGCGCCCCACGACGCGGCTGAAGCGCTGCGTCGAGGAGGGTTTCGCGCTGTCTGGCTCGAGTTGCATCGATCGTCAGTCTCTGAGCTGCTCTTCCAGGAGCTCTCCGGCGATGGTCATGAAGTCCTTCTCGGTCACCAACCCGACCAGGCGGCCCTCCTCGACCACCGGCAGGCAGCCGACCCGGTGCTGCTTCATCAGGGCGATCGCCTCCAGGGTCGGCGTGTTGGGAGTCACGGTCTCGGGGTTGCGCTGCATGATCTCGGAGACCGGCACCGCGGTGGTATGGGCTTCGGCCAGGTTGCGCACCAGGTAGCGCAGCAGCGCCCGGTAGGTGACCAGGCCGACCAGCCGATTCTGGGTGTCCTCCACCGGCACGAAGCGGATGTGCTGCCAGTCCATCAGGTTGACCACCAGGTCGACCAGGTCGCCCTCGTTGACGGTGAACAGATCGGTCGCCATGTACTGCGCGACTCGCGCGTAGTTGGGCTTCCAATCGCCGGCATCGTCGATGGTGGCCAGCTCCCACTCGTGCACCGGTCGCAGGTCCTGCTCCCGAGCGACGCAGCCCCCGACCAGCGCGCTCAGGCGTTCGGCTTTGGTGCCTTTTCCTTTCATATCGGCAAGCGACTGGATCGACCAGCAGGCCCCGGTGTGACCGGTCTGGACGCGATTCTCGATAACACCAAGATAACGCTCGATGTCGTCGGCGTGGACGCCGGCCGTGGCCAGCCCCTCGCGGGCCATCGGCAGCAGGCGCTCCAGCACCAGCTTGAGGACCGGGACCGGGCCGCTGGTGTTGATCCAGCTGAGCTGGGCGCCGAGCCCGAAGCGGCCGGCGGCCAAGAAGTTGACGCGCGCGTCGTCGAAGTCGAGGACACGGGTGATGTCGGCGTACTCCTCGGTCATCCCGGCCAGCAGCCCGAACCAGAAGGCGGCGTTGGCGACCTCGTCGAGCGGGGTGGGCCCCGAGGGCATGTAACGATTCTCGATCCGCAGATGGGGCTTGCCCTCGAGGAGGCCGTAGCAGACCCGATTCCAGCGATAGACGGTGCCGTTGTGGAAGCACAGGGCGTAGAGCTGGGGGATGCGGCCGGCGGCCAACTCGGCGAGCGCGTCCTCTTCTTCGGCGGCGGCCATCAGGACGCGGAAGCGGGCGATGTCCTCCTTGAAGATCTCCAGCACCGAATCGTCGACCCACTTGGTGCCGAAGCTGACCCGCGGCTCGACCGAACGCTGGTGGGAGCGGATGCTGCGGGTGTCGATCGACTGTTCGAAGAGCGCGATGCGGGTTTCGCGCCACAGCCGCTTGCCGAAGAGGATGGGGGAGTTGGCGCAGATCGCCAGGAGCGGCGCCGCGGCGGCCTGGGCCATGTTGTAGAGGCGCGAGAACTCCGCCGGGCCGACCTGGAAGTGGATCTGAAAGCTGGTGTTGCAGGCCTCGAGCATCACCGAGTTGTGGTGGATCGAGAGCTCGTCGACGCCTTTGATCCGAAACTCGTACTCCCCGCCACGGAGCTGCGTGAGCGACTCGTTGAGCGCCACGTAGCGGGGGTTGTCGGTCATGTTCTCCATGCCGAGGTCGGCCACGTCGAGCGTCGGCAGGATGCCGGTCATGACCACCTCGCCCCCGAGCTCGCGCGCCACTGTGCGGATCTTGCTCACGTACTCGGTGATCTGGCGCTCCATGGTCCGCAGGCAGTGGCCGCCGAACACCAGCGGCGGCGAGTTGAACTCGATGTTGAACTTCGCCAGCTCGGTCACGATCGCGGGATCGTCGAGGCGCTCGAGAACCTGGTGGACGATCGGCGCCGGTCGCCAGGCGCGGTCCACCAGGAAGAGTTCCTGCTCCGCCCCGATGCGCCGGATGCCGGTCTCGATCGTGTCGCTGGCGATCATGCGCTCGAGGGCCTGCACGTCGCTCAGGAGCTGCTTCATGAACTGGCGCAGCTCCGAGGGCTGGAAACGCGCGGACCGGGGATGCTCACCCATGATGTCTCCTGGAGGGGCGGTGCGGAGGGGCGATTCGACGTGTCTCAACGAAGTGGATGCGCAATCTCGATTCTACTCGAATCGGCGGGGTGGGGTGGGCCGCGCGCGGGCGGTGGGGTCCCGGCAAAGTCGCCGGGACCAGGCTTTGGGCCCGGAGGGCGGACATCCGGGGCGGATCGCGTTGGCCAGCTTGGTGGTGGGCAAACGCGCCGAGTGCAAGTCGGCGGGGTCCCCCGATGTCCGAGCCGCGGACGCAGTGGACTCTATCTGTCCGCGCACCGGCGAAGACTGTGCGCTGGACCTCGCGTGACGACTCGGGTCTTCCGGAAGGCCGACGCCTGAAGCCCAATGCCTGAAACCCGATCCCGGCGACTTTGCGGGACCCTGGCGCGGGCGGTCAAGGCCCCGACATGGTACCGCAAGCTCAAAAAGGACAACGGTGGCGGAGGTATTTTGTGGCGCCGGCTGAACGGCGAGCTGGTGGCGCTTTTTGGCGTGGAGTTCGGCAGCCTTGCACAACGCACCACGCGACCGGTATTTGGGCTGGGATTCGGCGAGCAAGACGCAGCATCTACGCTACGTCGTCAACAACGCGAGATTTCTGATTCTCCCGTGGATTCGCCAGGCAAATCTGGCATCACAGATTCTTGGCGTGAATATGCGCCGACTCAGTGCGGATTGGCAACAGCGCTACGGGCACGCGCTTTGGTTCGCGGAGACCTTCGTTGATAGCGCACGTTTCTACGGAGGGTGCTATCGAGCGAGCAACTGGCGCTACGTAGGGGAGACTAGTGGCTGGTCAAAACGTGGTGTTGACTACACATTTCACGGTCGGAAAAAATCTGTCTTTGTGATTGCTTTGGTACGTCGCGCGGAGAAGCGTCTTTGTCTTTCGCCGGCGTTGACCACTGAGGAAGGCGCGATGAGCCCGGATAGAACTCGATCTTCGAAGATACCCTTGGACATCGGCGCTTTCGACTTGAGCGCTGATGAAGGTCTGTTTGCTACCCTGAGAAGTGTCACTGACGATCGAGACGCGCTGGGGAAACGGTACTCCATTGAGAGCATATTGGCGATGGCGCTGTGCGCCGCTCTCGCGGAGTGGGCACGCGACCAGAGTCGTAAGGATCTCGAACGTCTAGGTTCGAAGTATGGCAAAGCGCCGAACGAGATCACATTCCGTCGGGTTCTCCAGCGAGCCAACGTAGAAGAGATCGACACCAAAACAGGTGTGTGGCTTGCGAAGCAGCTGCGCATTCAACCAGGGCAAGCTCTTGCTCTGGACGGCAAATCACTACGCGGGAGCCGCGATGGTGAGAAGAAGGCTCTGCATCTGCTCAGCGCCATCGTCCATGACAGTGGCGTCGTGATTGCGCAGACGCCGGTAGCGGACAAGACAAACGAGATCACCAGAGTCGAGCCCCCACTTCGCCCGCTTGACCTCAAGGGATGCGTGGTCACTGCCGACGCACTTCACACGCAGCAAGCGACCGCGCGGCATGTGGTGGAAGACAAGCAGGCCGACTACTTGCTCACGGTCAAAGAAAACCAGCCCACCTTGCACGACGACATCGAACAACTCCACATGGAGGCTTTTCCCCCCTCAGGTCGAGACCGTCGATAAAGGGCATGGCCGCATTGAGATCCGGCGGCTTTGGTCCAGCGCCGAACTCAACGATTTCGTGGACTTTCCCCACGTTCAGCAGGTTTTCCGCATCGAGCGCATCACCACCAACCTGCATGGCGGCATCATCAAAGGGCGAAGATCCACGACTGAAGTCTGCTTCGGGATAACCAGTCTGGATGAAAAGGCCGCCTCCCCTGACTCGACATGCCTGGGGAGCTTGTGCTGCAGTGGATTCGTGGTCGCTGCGGGCGTAGAGAGGGCGAGCACCGGGTCATGAAGGACGACTTGGCGGGCGGCACACTTCCGTCGAAGCACTTCGGCGTCAACGCTGCTTGGTGGGCGATCATGATCTTGGCGCTCAACCTCAACGTGATCATGAAGACGCTGGTGCTGGGGCCCGAGTGGGGGCGCAAGCGGATGAAGGCGATCCGCTTCGGGTTCATCAACGTGGCCGGGCGGATCCAGGAGCGTGGGCGCCGGTTGCGCATTCGCCTTCAGGCAGCCAGCGCGGTCACGGAGCTCCTGCTCACCGCGCGCATGAAGATCCTGGAGCTGGCCCAGTCCCCGCCCGGCGCAGTGGCGTAGACCTCCGCGCGATCTCGATCCCCCCAATTCCCGGTCGCTCGCGGCCACCATCCGGCCCGGCATTCGACATGCTGTACGTCCGCTCGTCTCCCCGTACGCCGCTGCCGGCCCCGTCTCGCACGGCGCCGAGTGGATGATTTCTTACATTCCGGCGCGCTCTCCCCTCATCGCCGTTAGCCTTGGCACATAACGCAGTCAGTTAGCCGATCACCGTACCGATTGGGAGAGGGGCCATGATCTCATCGAGCAACGGACGCCGCATCCTCGCGGCGATCGCCATCGTCCTCCTGCCCGCAACCGCCCGGGGCGCCGCCATCCTCGGCGGGGCTCCCATCGAGCGCCGGAGCGTCGTGCGGACCGATCTGGCTCTAGGCCGCCAGGACGCAACGAGGGCTATGGCCTTCGTCCCCGCCGGCGTCTTCACCCAGGGTGACGGCGTCGCCTACTGCGGCGTGGATGAGCGCGAGGTGACGCTGACGCACAACTTTTTCTTGGCGGTGACCGAGGTGACGAACGAGCAGTATCGTTCGATGGCGCAGTGGGCCTACGACCAGGGCTACGTGACGGCGACGGCGTCGACGGTGACCGATGCTCTCGGCTCGAGCCAGGAGCTGCTTGACCTTGACAACCCCCACAGCGAGATCACCTTCGACCCTGGAACCGAGACTTTCGGTCTCAGGGAGGTGGACTACCCGTTGATCTACGCCTACCCGCTCGGCTACGACCCTACCGATCATCCCGTGAAGGAGGCGACCTGGTACGGCGCGGCGAGCTACTGCGACTGGCTCTCCCTCTCGGAGGGGCTGCCAATGGCGTACAGTCACGTCAACTGGTCCTGCGGCCCTGGCGGCGATCCGTACGAGGCGACGGGTTACCGCCTGCCGACCGATGCTGAGCGGGAGTATGCGGCTCAGTGGAACGATGAGCGTATCTACCCTTGGGGGGACGAGGATCCGGATTGCGGCCGCACCAACTTCTATGATGACCTGTGGATGGGGGATTACTGCGTGCACTGGACCGCGGCTGTCGGAAGCTACCTAACCGGTGCGCAGCAGGGCTTTGATCGCCTCGTGTACGATCTGTCGGGAAACGTGTGGGAGTGGACGAACGATTGGTGGCGGTGCGATTTGGGGTCGGAGGCCGTGATCGATCCGCGGGGGCCAGGGAGCGGCTCCTACCGTGTAGTACGGGGCGGCAGTTGGATCTTCGACGCCTCCTACTTGCGCGTCGCCAGTCGCTACGACTTCGCCCCCGACGGCAGCTACGACTACGTCGGCATCCGCCCAGCCAGGACGGCTTTCCCCTAGCGCTCCCTCCATTTCGCCATCGACACCCTTGCAAAATCCCCAGTTCTACTGCAATATTCGCAACCATGTGGTTCAAAAGAGAGTTACGAGAGAGCCTGCGGCGCTTGGTCGCCACCAGGCCGGTCGTCGTGGTCACAGGAGCTCGCCAGGCCGGCAAGACTTCGTTGGTGCGTCGCACCTTCCCGGACTACCACTACGTCAGCTTGGATCTTCCCGCGCTGGCCGCCCAGGCCGAGGATGCGCCGGAGGAGTTCCTGCGCCGCCACCCACCGCCCCTGATCGTAGACGAGGTGCAATATGCCCCCGGGCTCTTCCGGCACTTGAAGCGCGAGGTCGACGCGAACCGCGCCCAAAACGGCCAGTTCGTGCTGACCGGTTCGCAGAAGTTCGATCTTCTGCAAGAAGTCTCCGACTCCCTCGCGGGACGCACCGCGATCCTGGAGCTCGAACCGCTCTCTTGTCGCGAGATTCTCCGCGGCAGACCGCAAGCAGAGATCGACGAGCTCCTTTTGCGCGGCGGATTCCCCGAGCTGCAGGCGACTACCGGGTTGCGCGCGGACGAGTACTTCGCCGCCTATGTGGCGACCTACCTTGAGCGCGACCTTAGATCTCAGCTCAATGTGGGCAGTCTGCGTGACTTCGACCGCTTCTTGCGCGCCTGCGCTCTGCGCTCCGGGCAGCTTCTCAACAAATCCGAGCTGGCGCGCGACATCGGCATCAGCCCAACCACAGCCGGAACCTGGTTATCGGTGCTCGAGGCCTCCAACCAGGCGGTGCTGCTGGAGCCCTGGTTCAATAACGCGACGCGCTCCATGACCAAAGGCCCCAAGCTCTACCTGACCGACACCGGGTTGCTGTGTTTCCTCGTCGACATCCTCTCGGTAGACGAGCTCCACCGTTCCCCCCTGCGCGGCGCGATCTGGGAGACCTTCGTTCTGGTCGAGCTGCGCAAACGGTGGCGCCGATCACGTCCCGCGGCGCGCGTGCACTTCTGGCGCGACCGCCAGCGCGAGGTCGATTTCCTGCTCCATCGCGGCGGCCGATTCGAGGCATTGGAGGCGAAGTGGACCGAGCACCCGACGAATCGTGACGGCAGAGGTTTCGATCACTTGGAGGGCTTCTTGGGGCCGGACGCCCTGATCTCGCGCGGCATCATCTGCCGCACGGCCCACTCCTTTCCCATCGCCGCGGGGCTGTCGGCACTGGACATCCGCAATCCCTGGTTCGACGGGGACGGATGCGGGGCGCAGTGAAGGCCATGCGCAATGCCGACCCCGTCGCATCAGAGTTTGGCCCACAGGTCGAGTGTCGCGATTCTGCCGGCAAAGTGTGGTTTTCCGGACCGTTTAGGACTTCTATCGAGGACCGCGCACCGACTGGCGCTCAGAACAACCACGCCGATCCAATCTACGATCTCGCGGGCAACGTGTGGGAATGGGCGAACGACTGGCGGGAGTGCAGTTTGGGCACCGACCCGGTTGTCGATCCCTCGGGGCCGATCAGCGGCTAGAAGCTGGTACTGAGGGGGGGCGTTTGGTATCGCGGGAGCTACTACCTGCGGTCCGCTGCCCGCTACGGTTATCACCCCTTCGGAATCGGCTTCCGCCCCCGCGGCCGATCTCTCCCGCGCTGGCTCGCCGGTCGTGCGGCGGCCCTTCCGGAAGCGCGCCGGTCTTTCGAGGCGCGGGAGCAGCATGGTCTCGCACCTCGGCTCGACTCCTGCGTGGCGGCGGGTGGCTCTGTTGCGAGGGTGAGGGGAACTGTCATTGGTCGGTGTATGATCTCCAGATCGAGAGCGCGGATTGCCGGGTCGCATTCATGATCGATCGGTGAGCGCGCGATTTCATTGAAGACAACGCTGGAGCAGAAACGATGCGAAGAGGCAGCGGCACTCGAGTAGCGCCTTTGTTAGTAGGAACGATTCTCGCGGGCCTGAGCTCCTGCGGTGAAGACCCGCCGGGCCCGCCGCCTCCGCCGCCGGACCTGGCCCCATCGGACACCACCCTTGCCGTCCCCGAAGGCGTGACCGAGATCGAGATGCAGGGCGACATCGTGGTTGAGCTTCGCTCATCGGCGGTGAACGCCGGAGCCGACATCGCGCTGGAGGTCACCGATGAGCCAGATGAGCTTCTCGCCTCGCCATATTCTCTCAGATCCGAGGTGGCCTCGGTGGCGTTTCCGGCGTCTGCCGTCAACCCATCACCAGGGTCTCCTCTCGATTCCGTCCTGACCGTCACATTGCCAATCGACGACCTCGAACTGACTGGTGCGGCAGCGGCCGTTGCCGCTCTTACTCTGAACGACGGGTCTCGGCTGTCCACATACACGAAGGTGACGCCCGAGATGACCGAGGTCGAGGTTCCGCTGCGCCCGGCGATCATGCTCGAAGCGATCGAAGACCTCTTGCCCTCCGAGCTTTCGTGGGAAGTGTTCGTGATGGAATCGGAGAACCCGTGGCAGGCGTCGTCCGGCCCTCTCGGCGGAATCGATTTGAGCCGGGCCACACTCGATCCTTGGTACATGTACCAGATCTTGAACCGAAATATGGGCTTGGCAGAGGTGGTAGGAGGGGCCTATAGCGGCCCCAAGATCCCCGTCGTGCTCGTGCACGGGTGGAACCTCTTGCCCGACCCCTGGCTCGACTTCTGGCCCTTCGACCCTCAGCACAAGATCGAGTCGTACTGGCAAGGCTTCGCCGAGGTCTTCTTCGACGAAGCTGACGGTTACTGGGCGGACTACTTCGATCTCTTCGCTTTTCGCTATGACGAGGATCGGAGGGTGACCTACAGCGGACAGCTGTTGCGAGACGCTCTCGGCACGCTATTTCCGGATACGCCCGTGATTGCCGTGGCGCATTCGATGGGAGGTCTGGTGTCGCGGCATGCGCTGGTCGACTACGGTGGCGATGCTCCCATTCACGCCTTGATCACACTCGCGACGCCGCATCATGGGTCGCCCCTCGCCATCATCCCGGGCGCGTTCACGCACCCGATGGGCGACTCATCCGATGACCTGGTGCCGGATGGCGAGCTCGATGGCGACGTGAATTCGAATCCTGTGCTCTCGGCAATGAACTCCGCGGACGATTTCGCCGGTCGCTACGTTGTGTATCGGGAGATGTACCCGTGGAACAACCCGCTGTACTTGGTCGGCGCCGCGATGCTCGATGCGTACTACATCGATGCGCTGGCGCCCTTCGAGGTCGGTTCCGACGGTGTCGTTCCCCACGGCAGCGCGGAGTTCAGAAACGGAGGGAGCTTTCGGGGCACGAACTTGAAGACCGGCGGGGATCACAGCTCGATCTGTGCCGATGACGACAACGAGACCATCAGCACGGGTGTTCTGTTCGATCTGCTTGATCTGGCGTATCCGACCCTTCCTGCCGATCCGAGCCCGCCGGACGGCGCCGGGGGGATCGGCGTGACGGTCGATCTCGCTTGGTCGGACTGCAACAGATTTGGCGGGAGTGGAGTCGAGTACGATCTCTACTTTGGCGATGGTTCGGATCCACCGTTCTGGACGCGCACGAGCGATACCAGCCACACAATGAACTTGATAGCGAGCGCCGACTACTACTGGCGCGTCACCGCGGTCGATCCGGAGGGGGACACGAACGAGGGGCCCGTGTGGAGCTTCACGACGGGCACAGCTACTAACACTCCTCCCGACGCGACGATCACCAGTCCTTCCGAAGGTGCCACATACGATGAGGGCGTATCGATTCAGTTCATCGGCAGTGTAGACGACAACGAAGACGATCCGTTTCCCAGCGACTGGATGGTCTGGACATCCAGCCGGGATGGTCAGATTGGGACGGGCGAATCGTTCTCGCGTTCGGATCTCAGCGTCGGCAGCCACACGATCACATTGACTGCGACCGATTCGGGCTACTTGACGGACACGGAGACGGTATCGATCACGGTGACCTCGGATGAGCCACCGCCGGTCGGCTCTTTTGTTTTGGTCCCCTCCGGCAGTTTCACGATGGGGGACGGTGTGTCGTATTGCGGCGTTGGCGAGCG
>CAZBBK010000042.1:0-48315 GCA_964490075.1 uncultured Gemmatimonadota bacterium
TTTGGACTTGACGATTTCGAGCGTGGGAGATTCGGGCGGCGCTGTCAACCCCGTTCGAGCAGGGCCCCGGGAATGGCGCCGGGATCGGGTCTCGGGCTTCAGCACCGATCTTCGCGCCGGCCTAAGCGTCACAGAGAACCAACACTCGGGCGTGACGCGGCACCTCGACAACGAATGCGAGTGGCGCCCCTCCGATGCCTGGCAGGCGGCTACGCAAAGCGCCTCGAGGCGCGCCGCACAGGATGGCGTCGCGGGTTCTTCGAGGGTAGGTGACCATGACGGTCCCGTCTCGGACCTCGACGGTCTTTGCTTCAGCGCACGGAGCTATCGCCTGCTCGCGCGCCCAACGCACCTGAAGTCGGGCCCCGGCGACCTCGCCGAGACCTCGAAATCGAATCAGTCCCAGATCGGCCAGGCGTCCACGCGCCCGTAGCCGTAGTTGGACTCTCCGCCGATCGGATCGGCGCTGCGCTGGATATGGGAACGAATGTCGGCCGCATCCCAGGGCGTCAGCTCGACATAGGCCAGACCGATCGCGGCCGCCAGCGGGGTCGCCATCGAGGTGCCGGAGAGCGAGCGGTAGCCGCCGTCCAGATAGGTCGAGTAGATGTTGCTGCCCGGTGCCACGATCTCGACATTGCCGGAGCGCGTGTGGTCGCCGAATCCGCGCCCGGAGTAGAGCGCGATGCGGCCACAGCTCGCCAGCGCACCGACGCCGATCGCCTCGGTGAAGCTCGCCGGGTAGACCTTCGACGAATTGCCGTGGTTCCCCGCGGCGGCGAAGATCAGCACTCCCGCGTCGGCCGCGCGCTGCAGGGCGCGCTCCACGGTGCGGTCGCGGCCGCCGCCGAGCGACATCGAGATCACGTCGGCGCCGTGCTCGACCGCCCAGTCGACTCCCGCCGCCACGTCCGACCACCAGCCCGCGCCGGAATGGTCCAGCACCTTCACCGGAATCAGCTTGCCGTTGATCACTCCGGCCACACCCACACCGTTGTCGATCACCGCCGCGGCGATCCCGGCACAGTGGGTCCCGTGGCCGTTGTCGTCCTCGGCCGTGGCGCGCTCGTTCACGAAGTCCCAGCCCTCGGCCACCAGCACGTGCGGCGCCAGATCGGGATGGTCCAGATCGATGCCCGAGTCGACGATCGCCAGCCGTGCCTCGGTGTGCAGGAAACCGACCCGCTCCCAGGCGCGGTCGAGCTGCACGCAGGCGGGGCCCCACTGGTCGGAGTAGTCGGGATCGTCGGGGCCGGCGGCGGCGTCGGGCCCGTCAGAGGGACCCGCGCCCCCGGCGACGATTTCCGGGATGCTCGCCCGGCGATCGACATCCAGGTAGTCGGCGAGCTCCTCGACCTGCGGGTGGCCGATCAGCTGCTCCAGCTCACTCCGCGGCACCAACAGGGTCGCCACGTCGAGACGATCCAGGCGGCGAACCGGGGCGGCGCCGAACTCCTCGATCGCCAGCGCCGACAGCTCCGTGACGGCACGGGGCGTGGCGGCTCCGATGTTGATGCGAACTCGAGGCGCGGCGGCGTGCGCTGCGTGCGCCGCGACCGTCCCCAGACAGATGGCGGCGATGGTTCCAAGCCGATTCATCCCTGTCTCCACTGCAGGTTGGCGCGACACCTCGCGGCGCCGCGCGAGTCCGCGCGCCGCCGCGAGGGGGAAGAGCGGGAGCCGCACTTGGATGTCTCGCAGGGGAGGAGAGACCTCAGGGTCGTCTCACGAGCCGCGGGTGATACGGCTCGAGGGAGGAGGGGACGATCGATCCCTGAGGCGGCTGCAAGTCCATCCAGCGGTGCGGCCACCGGCTGCCCAGGTTCGCAACGCTCGTGCCACATCGAGAGGAGGTCTGATCGGCCGTGCCGCGGCCGGGAGGGTCGACGGGAGCGCCCTGTGTTGTCACATCTTACGAGGATAGTGGCGAGCGGCGTTCGGCCCCTGCCGCAGACATGGGAGAGTCGCCATCCCTGTGCGGGAGCTGATCAGTTGCTCACATCCGTCACAGAGGCGCTATCCGCGCAGCCGCACGATGGTGGCTCCCCATCCGCCGCGGGAGGGCTCCGCATCGAAGAAGCTCTCCACGTCGGGATGGCCTTCGAGCAGGGCGCGAATCGTGCGTCGCTGCACTCCGCGTCCGCGACCGTGAACGATGCGCACCTCCCGCCAGCCTCGCGTTCGCACCTCCTCCAGGTAGGAGCGCACCACGTCGCGGGTCTCCGAGGGCCGAAACGAGTGCAGGTCGAGAACCTCTTCGATCGGCAGACGTACCGGCTCCGGTTCGTCCGGGGCACAGCCCCCCTCTTTCGCCGTCACGCGCCGGCCACTTTCTCTTCCCCCTCGCACTCGCCCCCCAGGTGCGCCGCCAGGAAACGTTCCGCCGCGGCGTAAAAGCGAAGCTTGTTCTCGGGCCGCTGAAAACCGTGCCCTTCGTCCTCGAACTCCATGTAGTCCACCACCTTGCCCGCCTCTACGAGGGCGTCGCGGATCTGCACGCTCTCCTCGCGTTTCACGCGCGGGTCGTTGGCCCCCTGCACGATCATCAGGGGCGCGTCGATCCGCTCCACGTGGAAGAGCGGAGAGCGTTGCTCGAGGAATTCCCGGTCCCGCTCCGGGTGGCCGACGCGCCGGTGGAGCTGCACCTTGAGCGGCTCCCAGTAGGGCGGCACGGTCTCGATGAAGCTGATCAGATTGGAGGGACCGACGATGTCGACCCCGCAGGCGTAGAGATCGGGCGTGAAGGTCAGGCCGCCGAGCACCGCGTAGCCGCCGTACGATCCTCCGTAGATGCCCACCCGGTCGGCGGCGGCGATGCCGCGCTCGACGAGCCAGGCGACCGCGTCGCTCAGGTCGTCTTGCATGCGCCCGCCCCATTCTCGGTCGCCGGCGTTGATGTGGGCCTTCCCGAACCCGGTCGAGCCGCGGAAGTTGACCTGCAGCACCGCATAGCCACGATTGGCCAGCCATTGGACCTCGGCGCTGTAGCCCCAGGAGTCGCGCCACCACGGCCCCCCGTGCACCAGCAGGATCGCCGGCAAGTTCCGCGGCTCGCGTCCTTCCGGCAGCGTCAGATAGCCGTGGATCTCTCGTCCGTCGCGGGCCTGATAGCGGATCGGCTCCATGGCGGCCAGCGGCAGATCGTCGAGCTCGGGACGCGCGGCGAAGAGATAGTCGCCGCGACGGCTCTCACGGTCGTAGACGTAGTAGCAGACCGAGCCCTGATCGGGCGTGAAGCAGACCAGCCAGATGCGGTCGGCATCGTCTTTGCCGACGATGTCGAAATCGCCGCGGTGCAGACCGGCGACGATCCGAAAGTCCTCTTCGATCGCCGGATCGAGCACCTGCCACTCGACGCGATCGGCTTCGAAGGCCACCGCGCGAGCCTGCTTGGTTCTGGGATGGAGCTCCAACCCCGACACGCTGGCCGTGGCGTGGCTCGCCAGGGTGGTCTGCTCCAAGGTCTCGATGTCGATCTGTCGCAGCTCAGAGCTGTCGGTGCCGATGCTGCTCATCATGTAGAGGGTGCGATTGTCGCCGGCGAAGCAGAAGGGCATGGTGGTGAGCGCGTCGTCCGACTCCCACTCCACGACCGGCTCCCAGCGGTCTTCGACGCGGCGCAACATGGCGCGGCCGTCTCCGGCCGTGGTGCTCACCGCGATGCGCGGCCGCAGGTCGTTGTCGACGATCCAGCCGATCGCCCCGAAGTCGTTCTGCGCGATGCGCCGGCGCTCGCCGCTGCGGGTCTCGACCAGGTAGAGATCGTGCAGGCGCTCGTCTCGGTCGTTCATGGCGATCACGATCTCGTCGGGATGATCGCGGTCGGTCTGTAGCGGAAAGGCGGCAACGCCTTTCACCGGGGTCAGGTCGAGCGCGTCCTTCTCGCCCAGCCCGAGCGCGAAAACATGCCAGTTCTCGTCGCCGTCCTTGTCCTGGACGTAGAGGATCTGCTCGGAGTTGCGCGCCCACATGTACTGGGTGATGCCGCGCCCGCGGTCGCGGGTGAGCACGGCATCGTCCTGCTTCCCGACGCCGCGCACCCAGACGTTCAGCACTCCTTCGTGGGGAGCGATGTAGGCGAGTCGTTTGCCGTCGGGCGAGATCTTCGGGGCAATCCTCCGCGGATTGCCAAAGAGCGTGCGGCGCGGAATCAACATGGTGTGGCCTCCAGAATTCGGCGGGAACTTTGTAGTCTACTCCACGGAATCGCATGACGCTGCTCTGCGGAGGACCCTTGATTCGACGACTGCTGATCCTGGTCCTGGACGGCGCCACCTGGAGCGTCGCCGAGCCTCTGATCGAGCGGGGGCGGATGCCGGAGCTGGCGCGGCTCCGCGGCGGGGGACGCTGGGGGGTGCTGCACTCGACCAGCCCTCCGCTCACGCCCGCCGCCTTCGGGTCGATGTTCACGGGGCTCGGACCGGGTCGCCACGGGGTCTTCGACTTCTTCGGTCACGGGCGCGGCGACTTCCTGAGTCGCCCGCCGACCAGCGCGGCGGATCTGGCGGCCCCCACGGTTTGGGAGTGGCTGGCGGCGGCGGGGTGGAAGGTGGGACTGGCCCACCTGCCGATGACCTGGCCCGCGCCCACCGGCGCGCGATTCGTGGTCTCGTCGCAGCCCGGCGCCCGCGGGGTCCTCCCGCAGGCCCTGGGCGGCGAGCTGGAGGACGTGGCGCCGGGTCACCTGCTGCCGGCGAGGGCGCGCTGGCGGCGTGCGGCGGCCATGGCGCGCGCCGAGCGACGCCGGCAGGAGGCCGCACTGCACCTCGCCCGCACCCAGCCCTGGGAAGTGCTGGGCGTGGGCGTCAAGTCGACCGACGCGATCGCCCACGGCGCCTGGGCGGCCCACGATCCGACCCATCCCGGCCATCGGCCCGGATCCGGCGATCCGCTGGTCGAAGAGTACCAGCGCGCCGACCGGCTCCTGGGGGAGCTGCGTGCGTGCGCGCCGGATGCAGCCGTTCTGGTCCTCTCCGATCACGGGCACGGCCCCTGTCACCACAGCTTTGGGATCAATCGCTGGCTCCTGGAGGCCGGCTTCCTGGCGGTCGAGCGTCGCTGCCGGCGTGTCGTCGAGTCGGCGCTCCGCTATCGCTTGTTCCGCGCTCGATGTCGCAGCGGCTGGGACTGCTTCGTGAGACTGGTCGATTGGAGCCGCACCCGGGCCTACAGCGGCACCGGCACCGAGCAAGGGATCTACCTGAATCTCCAGGGGCGCGAGCCTCGGGGCGTGATCCGACCCGGTGCGGAAGCCTCCGCCACGCTCGACGAGATCGAGGCGGCGCTCGCACCGGTCGCGTTGCCGAGCGGCCAACCCTTCGGTCGCTGCGGCGCGCGGCGCCGTGAGAGGATCGCCGGGCCCTACGCCTGGCGTGCACCCGACCTGCTGCTGGAGATCGACGGGGGTCGGGTACTCGCCCGCGAAGGGCTGCGGCCCGGTCCGCTCTTTCGGCCGACGCCCGGTACTTCGGGCACTCATCGGCCCGAGGGGATCTTCGTCGCCGGTGGGCCGGGGATCTCCGCCGCGGGGCGTCCACTGCGGGTGTTGCGGGTGGAGGACGTGGCGCCGACGATCGCCGCGCTCTGTGGGGTGGCGGTTCCTGGTGGACTGGACGGACGCAGCGCGCTGCGGCTGTGGGAATCGTCGGGCGAGACCACCGCGCCCATCGCGGCGCGGCCGAAGGCCCGGGACAGCTGCGAGTCGGGCGGCGCGAGCGACACGCGCCGGGTGCGCGAGGAACTGCGGAGCTGGGGGTATCTGGAGGACTGAGCCGCCGGCGCGCCGCTCGATCGGCTCAGCGGGGCAGTCTCGCCCACGCGGCGTTTCCAGGCCCGCCGTAGGCGCCGATGTCGGAGCGGCGGCCGTTCGGGGAGCGAGGGGGCCAGCGCGGGTGAGCGTCCCAGATGCCGTCGTCGAGATCTGGATCGCCGCGGTCGACACAGGAAGAGCCGGGACCGGGGACGTGGTCGAATCGGCCGAGCGAGATCAGCTCGGGATCGACGTCGAGGTTCCCCTCTCCGGGCCAGCCACCTTCGATGTTGGACCAGGAGACGGTGGCGACGCCGGCGAGGAAGCAGACATTGTCGCTGGTATTGTCGCGAACGATCGTGTTGGTGATGGTGGTGTTGCTGTTGAAGGAGTAGATACCTCCGCATCTCCAGGAAAAGCCGCCAGTATTTTCGGCGACGACGCAGTTGGCGACCACCAGCTCGCCCTCGCCCCAGATGCAGTTGTAGTCGAGGATTGGCCAGTGGTGGAAGGTGAGGCTGTCCTCAGCGTAGAAGCGCACCTGGGGTCCTGGCCCATTGTTGGCTATTATGTTGCCGAGGATGAGGCCAGGGCAAAGTGCCGGCTCCGGGCGATCGTGAAGCCTTCGAGCACCGCGTCCCGGTCCAGATCGCGGCCAATCGCCACGATCGCGTCATGTTCGCCCGCGGGCAGCAGAGCGGTCCGAAACGGCCCCTCCGAAGATCGCAAGACCACGCCCGGGGGCAGCTCGATGCTCTCGTGGTATACGCAGGGGGCCACGAGCACGGTGTCGCCCGGCGAGGCGAGGGTGAGAGCCTCGCCAATCGTGCCGTAGACCCGGGTCGGGGCGTCGGTGTTGCCACAGCCGTCCGCCTGGATCGTGACCGCCGGTGCGGCTGCGGGAGTGAGTGCGGCGGTGGCGGCAAGCACCGCCGCGTATTGGATCGGTCTTGCTGGCACGAAAGCCAATGAACACGTACTCCTCGGTATCTTGCGGCGAGCCGGCAGGGTGGAGATCGATCGACGCCAGCTTGGCGTGGTCGACGTTTCCCGAAGTTACATCGAGATCGGTTCCGCTCGCCCCTCGAACTCGCCACCGCCGCGAGGTCGAGACGAGCGGAGAGGAACTGGTGGTGACCAGCCACGGCCGCCCGGCGTTGAAGATCGTTCCCTACGCGGAGTGCAGATCGGCAAACGAGCTCTTCGGGAACGTGCGTGCGCGCATCACCTTGCCCTCCGACGAGGAGCTGACGGTTCCGATCCCCGCCGATGCCTTCGCCGACTCCGACCTTCGGGACTACATCTCGTGAGCCTGGTCCTGGATACCTGCGCCCTGCTCTATTGATCGTCTCGTGGTCGCTCTCGCGCGACGCCACGACGCGCGGGTCTGCGCCTCGGATCGAACGATCCTTGGCTGGTTCGAATCCACGATCTGGTAGCCAATACACACCGAGCGCGCCCGGAGAAACCGAGCGCGCTCGAAGGACGACTGGCCGTCGCGCGTCAGTCGACGACCTGAATCGCCTGGGCGAGACCCGCGACGATCGTATCGAGCGCGCCGCTGTTCTGGATCTCGTCGATCGTGACGTGCCCCGCCTGGGCGTCGAGAGCGAAGAAGTCGATCGGCGCGAGCAGATCGTCGAGCGCGACGTCGAAGGTGATCGCCGATTCGGAGCCGCCGTCGAGCACCGTGTCGATGCACTCCATCACGAGGCCGAGCGCGGTGCCGGTCCAGACGATCTCGAAGGTGCGCAGATCGCCGCCGAGGTCGGCGCTGCCTTCGATGCGCAGAGTCTCACCGGAGAGCGGATCGGGCGCCAGGTCGAGTGCGGTGAAGGTGTAGAGGCCGGCGTTGGCGACGTCGGAGCGCAGCGATTCGACGGGGAGACCGAGCATGTCGAAGAGCACCTGAGGCCCGCTGTAGCTGGCTCCGCTCCCACCGGCGCCGCAATCGGGCTGGTTCTCGTAGAAGGGGATCTCAAAATCGGAGCCGCCGTCGACCAGCGTGCCGTCGACCGAGAGCGCGGCCGAGTCGAGCGTGATGTCGGCGCCCTGGGCGATGATCTGGGCGGCGCCGCTGGCGCTGAGCTGCGTGATCAGGTCCCCGTAGGTCAGGGGATCGTCGTCGCATCCGGCGAGCAGCGAGAAACCGACGAACATGGTGCTGGTCAGGGCGGCGAAGGCGCGGGTCTTGTTGGGCTTGGAATTCATGGCGTGTTACCTCGTGTTGAATCGGGACGGCGCCGACTGACTGCACGATTCGTGCCGTTCCCGACGCGCGCCGATGAATTGCCCGGATCGGCTTGAATTGCCACGATTTAGCGGTCCGCTTCGCAAGCCGATCGGCAACCGTGGAGTCCCACCTGGGGGACACCGCTGTCCTGGCGCAAGCGCGTCATCGCTTGCGTCCCGACGCCCTGGCGTCTAGCCTCCGAGGTTGGGTCAAGGCGTGCCGGCACAGCGGTATCGAGCCGGTCACGAGGCATCCGTGCTCCGTGGCATGGCGAAGATCGCTTCAGAACATAGCATCGACAAGCATCACCAGACCCCGATCCGCGCGGACCGGGGGCAGCCGACGAGGTCATCATGGCGCTATTCGCCGACCGCGTATTCCGCATCGATACCGAGAACGCCTTCAAGATCGGTCCGTACATCAAAGGGCTCGAGGACGCGGGGAAGCGGGTCATCAAGTGCAATCTGGGAGAGCCGGATTTCGCCGTGCCGGAGCACATCCGCGGCGAGGTCAAGCGACACCTGGATCTCGACAACACCCACTACAACGATCCACAGGGCATCCTGCCGCTGCGCAAGGCGGTCGCCGACCAGATGCGTCGCACGCGCGGGCTGGATGTCGCTCCGGAACGCGTGGTCTGCTTCCCTGGCGCCAAGCCGCCGATTGGACTCTGCCAGCAGACCTACACCAATCCGGGCGATGAGATCATCTATCCCTCGCCGGGCTTTCCGATCTACGAGAGCTTCATCGATTACCTCGGAGCCAAGCCGGTTCCTCTCCACCTCGACGAGCAGCAAGGTTTCAGCTTCACCGGCGAGGATCTGGCGCCCTTGATCGGCGATCGCACCCGATTGATCTATCTAAACTTCCCGTCCAACCCGACCGGCGGAGTGGCGACCCGCGAGCAGCTCGAAGGGATCGCGGAGGTCATTCAGACACGGACCGCGCCCGATGTGAGGGTCTACTCCGACGAGGTCTACGAAGACATCCTTTTCGATGGCGCGCAACACTGCTCGATCGCGTCGATCCCCGGGATGGCGGATCGCACCATCATCGTCTCCGGCGTCTCCAAGAGCTACTGCTGGACCGGCGGGCGCATCGGCTGGGCGGTGTTCCCCACCGAGGAAGAGGCACAGGTCTTCAAGAACCTCAACATCAACTACTTCTCTTGCCTGCCGGCCTACAACCAAGAGGGCGCGCGCGAGGCGCTCGAATCGCCCCTTTCCCGGCCGATCCTGGCGCAGATGTCGGCCGAGTTCCAACGCCGACGCGATGTGGTGGTCGAGCGACTGAACGCCATCGAGGGCATCAGCTGCCAGCTCCCGCGCGGGGCCTTCTACGTGTTTCCAAATATCGGTGGCGTGTGCGAGCGAATCGGGGCGATCGATGCCCATCGCCGGCTCTCCGGCGAGGCCTCCAAGAAGAGCAGTCCGGCCACCCTCTTCCAGATGTTCCTGCTCTTCCGCTACCAGGTCGCAACAATGGACCGCAAGTCATTCGGTCGAATCGGGACCAAGGGCAAGCACTTCCTGCGAATCTCCATCGCCACGGGGCTCGATGACCTCGAGGAAGCGATGTCGCGCATCGCTGCCGCCGCGGTCGATGTCGAGGGATTCGAGAGCTTCGTCGCCGACGGACGCTATCTGTACTAGGAGAGATCATGACCATGAAGTTCGGTCCGAGGCGGGCCGTGTACGTCGATATCAGAGAAGAGTTGCAGGGTAGCGGAGCACCGCTCAAAGACGAAGAGCTCTCCTTCTACGAGGACTTCGACCTCTTCTACCGCTCGCTCTGCGGAGTGATGTTCAACTTCGTTCCTACCTCGGGGCATCCGGGCGGATCGATCTCTTCCGGTCGATTCGTGAGCGCGCTGCTCTTCGAGACGATGGCCTACGAGTTGGCCGATCCGGAGCGTGACGACGCCGACATGATTTCCTATGCCGCGGGGCACAAGGCCCTGGGGCTCTACACCATGTGGGCGCTGCGCAACGAAGTGACGCGCATCGCCGACCCGGCACTGCTCGCGTCCAGCCCCAAGCTGCAGCTGCGCCTCGAAGATCTGCTCGGCTTCCGACGCAACCCGGTGACTTCGTCTCCGCTCTTCGCCAAGTTCGACTCCAAGCCCCTGGACGGCCATCCCACGCCGGCGACTCCTTTCTTGAAGCTCTCGACCGGCGCTTCCGGGGTCGGCGTGGCGTCATCTCTGGGACTCGCGTTCGGCGCCGCGGACCGCTACGGAGCGGGAGGGCCGAGGCTGCACATCGTCGAAGGCGAAGGGGGGATGACGCCGGGGCGCGTGGTGGAAGCGATGGCGGCGGCGGGAACGGCATCGCTCGGCAACGCCTTCATGCACATCGACTGGAATCAGTCGTCGATCGACTCCGACCGCGTCTGCCGCGAGGGCGACCAGCCGGGCGACTACGTGCAGTGGGATCCCATGGAGCTGGCCTGGCTGCACGATTGGAATGTCGTGTATGTGGAGGACGGTCACGACTTCCAGCAGGTCGTGGCCGCCCAACGACGCGCGCTCGCCATAGACAACGGTCAACCCACCGCGATCGTCTACCGCACCGTCAAGGGCTGGCAGTACGGAATCGAAGGCAGGAAGTCGCACGGGGCGGGTCACGGGCTGTGCTCCGACGAGTTCCACGACACCCTGCAGCCGTTGATCGATGCGCTCGGAGAGCTGTCGCTCCCGGACTGCAACCCGGAGACTCGATCCTGTCGCCTGGACCAGACCGGAGACGAGATGGAATCGTGTCTCTGGACGACGCTCGAAGGCTTCCGGCAGGCGCTGGAGAAGCACCGGCCCGAGATGTGCGCGTTCCTGGCGGCCCGGATCCGCGACGCCGCCGACCGACTCGACACGGCACGCCGCAGCCCGCGTGAGGGAGCACCCGATGTCGAGACGATTTTCACCGCCGCCAACGATCACGCGAGCTCGATACCCGACGAGGTGGCCGTCGAGCCCGGTGGGACGACCACTCTGCGCGGCGAGCTCGGAAAGGTCTTGAGCTGGTACAACCGCCGCAGCGGTGGAGCCATCCTCGCCGCCGCCGCGGATCTGCTCGGATCGACCAGCATCTCCGCGATCGCCAACGGATTCCCGGACGGCTACTGGAATCTCGGCGCCAATCCCCGGAGCCGGGTGCTCTCGACCGGCGGCATCTGCGAAGATGCGATGTGCGGCATCCTTTCGGGGATCTCCAGCTTCGGTCACAACATTGGAGCGGGATCGTCGTACGGTGCCTTCATCGCGCCTCTGGGGCATATCGCCGCGCGCCTGCACGCGATCGGCAACCAGGCCAAGAATGAGCTGGCCTCGGTTCCCTATCGTCCCTTCTTCCTGGTCTGCGCTCATACGGGTCTCAAGACCGGCGAGGATGGTCCGACCCACGCGGATCCACAGGCGCTGCAGGTCCTGCAGGAGAACTTCCCGAAAGGAACCGCGATCACCCTCACGCCGTGGGATCCGGCCGAGATCTGGTCGCTGGTCACCGCCGCGCTGATTCGGCGCCCCGCGGTGATCGCACCTTTCGTGACCCGGCCGGCGGAGCCGATCGTCGATCGAGAGGCGCTGGGACTGCCACCCGTCGATGCCGCGGCAAAGGGTGTCTACGCCTTGCGACGGGTCGACGGACAGGCCGACGCGACCGTGGTGCTTCAGGGCAGCGCCGTCGCCTACGCCTTCTTGCTCGACGCCTTGCCGAGGCTCGACCATGCAGGCGTGGCGGTCAACGCGTTCTATGTCGCCAGCAGCGATCTCTTCGACCTGTTGCCGAGCAAGGAGCGGGCGGAGATCTTCCCGGCCGAGTTGGGGAATGAAGCCATCGGGATCACCGACTTCACACTTCCCACGATGTTCCGCTGGATCACTTCGGAGCGAGGGCGCGCCGCGACCCTACATCCTTTCCTGAACGGACACTTCCTCGGCAGCGGTCAGGGTCACCGTGTGCTCGAGCAAGCGGGGATCGACGGCGAGAGTCAGTTCCAGGCGATTCTGCGCTTCGCGGAAAAGGGCTGAGGCTTTTCGTGCGGAGACCGGCGTGACGCGGACCGCGCGCAGAGCACTGGTGATCGGGCTCGACGGGGCGACCTGGGACCTCTTCGAGCCGCTGGTGGCACGCGGCCGCCTGCCCATCTTGCGCTCGCTGCTGGAAACGAGCCGCAGGGGCGTGTTGCGCGCTCCCTTTCCGCCGGTCACCGCGCCCTCCTGGACCACCTTCGCGACCGGTGTCGACCCCGGCCGCCACGGTGTTTTCGACTTCTTCGAGCTGGTGCCCGGGCGCTACCGAAAGAGAGTGATCGATCTCTCGCGCTGGCCGGTGCAACCGATCTGGCGGAGAGTAGAGGCGGCGGGCGGCAGCGCGGTGGTGGTGAACTTCCCCACCTTGGCCCGGGCGGAGCAGTGCCGCGGCGCATCGGTCGCCGGCATGCTCGCGCCCGCGGAGGCGGACTCGATCTTCGAGCCGCGGGTGCTCTACGACGAGCTACGCCGCGAATTGGGAGAGTACCGAGTCGACACGCCGTGGCCGGGAGGCGGGCCCCGGAGCATCCCGGCCTACTGCGCCGCGGTAGGGCGCTGCACACGCGAGCGCGGCAGGTGGGCCAGGAGAATCCTGGAACGTCGGCCCTGGAACCTGGCGCTGGTCGTCTTCGTGACCCCGGATCGGCTACAGCACAAGGTATGGGAGGCGCTCTGGCGCGCGCGCCTGAACGATCCCGTGAACGATCCGCAAGGCGCCGCGGCGCTCGCCGCGCTGGACGCCATGGACCAGGCGATTGGTGAGCTGATCACCACGACGCGCGCGGACGACGACGTGGTCCTGGTCTCGGACCATGGCTTCGGTCCGGCGCGGGGGGTCTTCGAACCCAACGTGCTGCTGGCCGAGGCGGGGGTGCTGGCACCGCGGGCGCTGCGCGTGGCCGCGGCGCGCGCTGGGAAGGCGGCCCGGAGCGCGTGGCGACGCTCATCGGTGAGTCCGCGCGGCCGCGCGGCGGCGGGAGTCGGCGAAACGACCACGGGCCGCGCCTTCGAGTCCTTGATCGATTGGCGGCGCACCCGGGCCTTCGCCCTCTCGACCACCGACATGGGCATCTACGTCAACAGCACCGATCGCTTTCCGCAAGGCTGCGTGCGTGGCGAAGCCGAGCGCGAAAAGGTGGTGCGAGAGGTCGTGGACGCACTACAGGGTGCGCGCGATCCGCGAACCGGAAGCCGGCTTTCGATCCGGGCCCGGCGCCGCGAGGAGATCTTCGCGGGTGAGTTGCTGCGAAATGCGCCGGACGTCTGTTTCACAGTGGCGGAAGGAGCCATTCACAGCGGCACTCGGGTCGACGCTCCGCTGCTGCACGACGCGGAGTTCCTGCGCGGCGACGGCAATCATCGGCGCGAGGGGATCTATGCCTATCGGGGCGCGGGAGTCGCCCCGGGCTACGATCGCCGGGGGGCCGAGATGAGAGATATGGCGCCCACGATCCTGCAACGGATCGGCGTCGACCGCGGGGAAGGACTGGACGGCGTGCCGCTCTTCGAATAGCGGCTCATGCAAGGAGAAACATCCATGCGGATCGAACCATCGATGCACACCGGGTGGCTGTCGAACGCCTACCTGATCTTCCAAGGCGAGCGCGGCGTGATCATCGATACCGGCGCGGACATGGAACCTCTGCTGCGCCTGGCGGAGCGCCATGGCGTCGCGATCACTCATGTCTTCTGCACCCACCGTCACGGCGACCACGTTCAGAACAACGCGGCGGTGCGCAAGGCTACGGGAGCGGTCCTGGTGGCGCACGCCGCGGACGCCGGCGCGATCGGCGGCATCGATCTGCAGGTCGGCCATGGAGAGATCGTCGAGACCGGCGACCTGAGCATCGAGGTGCTGCACATTCCCGGGCACACCGCCGGCCAGATCGCCCTGCTGGTCAACGACACCGACCTGTTCACTGGCGACACTCTCTTCAGACGCTCGATCGGCGGCTGCATCGGGCCGGGTCATACCAGCTTCCAAGATTTGCGTCGCTCCCTCATGGAGGTGCTGATGGCGCTGCCCCATGATCTGCGCGTCCACCCGGGACACAGCGAGGCGACCACGCTCGGCGACGAGTGGCGCGACAACCCCTTCATTCGCATCATGCGCCGGTGCGATCCGGAAGGAGCGGAGCGTTGCTCTTTCGCGGGATCCGACGCGACGCTGATCCTCCGAGCCACCGACTACGACGGTGGCACCAAGGCATGGGTGCGCTTGCGCGACACCGGGGACCTGGTGGTTCCAGGATCTATGGTCGACTGAGCCGGCAGGCCGCCAGGACAGCGCGGGTGCGCCGCGCCACGTCGTCCCAGGAGAAGAGTGACGCTACTCGTCGCGCGTGCGCTTCGATCTCCGCGACCGGGCGCTCGTCCAGCGACGCATGCGCCCGGCACAACGCCGCGGGCGACGAGGTGCACGGGATGCGCCGAAGCGCCGGTCCGTCGGGGCCGAGCTCGAGGGGGAGCGCGGCCGCGCTGCCGATCACGGGCAGACCGCAGGACAAGGCCTCGAGCACCGCCAGGCAAAACCCTTCGTAAAGACTCGGCGCGATCAGCACATCGGCCGCCGCGTAGAGCTGCTCGACCTCTTCCGCCGGTCCCAGGAATCGGATCCGGTCGGCAAGGCCCTGGGCGGCGAATCGACCAGTGAGCTTTGAGCCGATCGATCGATCGTTGGGATCCTCGCCGGCAACGAGCAATACCGCATCGTCCAGCTCCGCGAGCGCCCGTGCGGCTCGCGCCAGCCCCTTGCGCTTGAAATCGTGGCCGACGAAGGCCAGCGCTCTGGCCGAGCCGACGTCCATGCGCCGGCGCGCGTCGGTCCGAAGCCGGCTACGAACCCGGGGGGAGAACCGGGCTCCGTCGACGCCGTTGGGGATCCGCTCGATCCTCTGCTCCGGGATCTGCAGCTGTCGGCGCAGATCGGCGGCCATCCGTGCCGTCAGTGCCACGACACGACCGCGGCGCAGCGAAGCCTCGAGCACCGGCAGCAGCCAGCGCAGTCGCGAGAGATCTCTCGCGCGGATGCCGAGATCGTCGAGATCCTGCGAATCGTGGGCGATTTCAAGCGCCGCCCGGTGCAGCCCGTGACAGGTCGTCAGGTCCACCCGGGCGAGCGTCGGAGCGTGGGCGTGGACCGCATCGAACTCGGCGCGCCGCCTCGCGATCAGGGCCGCGCTGAGCATCGCGAAGAGGAGCGTCCGAGCCGACCAGGGCCATGAGCGCGGGACGCGTAGCGGATGCAGGTTGAATCCTCGGGCGGCGTCCTCGGACCATCGCGCGGCAGCCACGTGCACCTGGTCGCCGCCCTCCCGCAGCCGGCGCCCGATCTCGATCACCACCCGCCCGCGTCCGTCCAGAGGCGTCAGCTCCTCGACGACGAAGAGGATGCGCATGGTCAGATGCGGCTCATCGGCGGCGCGGCGGCGCCAGGCGCATCACGAAGTCGCGAATGCGATTGGCGAAGAACGCGGGCAGATAATAGAGGTAGTTGCCGCGGAAGAGAGCCAGGTTCGCCTTCAGGAGCCAGAGATCGCCGCGCTTCCATGGGCGTCCGAGCATCGCCTCCCGCGCCGGGATCCGGCTGATACCACGGGCGTCGTCTCCCGGCTCGTTCTGATGGATGCCGCTGGTCGTCGCCTCGTATCCGGCCTCGCCGATGGCGATCGCCTCGATCTGCTGGTTGAAGCGATCGTGCGGCCAGGCCAGGAACTTCACCGGACGGCCGATCCCGCGCGACAGACGCACGCGGCTGCCGACCAGCTCCTCGCGCACGCGATCGCGCCACTCCTCCTCGGTCTCGAAGCGCCCGGTCGCCCCCTCATGTTCGTCGCGGTAGAGGTCGACCACTCGATCGAGCTCCTCCCGCCAACCGATCTTCCTGAAGAAACTCTTGCCGCCCTCCTCGCGAACGCGGGCCATCAGACGCTGCTCGATCTCGGCGTCGGGCCGAAAGCAGGGGCCCTCGAGGGCCGACCCGACCTCGTAGATCGGCCGGCCGTAGCCGATGTCCTCTCCTCGACGCAGAAACCAGCGTGGCTTCTCTCGCGGGAAGGTCCGCCAGACCAGCCAGGGATTGCGCAAACCGGGCCGGAAGTAGTCGATGACTCGATCGGCGCGCGGCAACATGTCGTGCGACGCGGCATGGGATTCGACCTCGACGTGACCGGACGCGACCATCTCGCGGATCTCGGCCCATCCCAGGTAGGCGCCCTGCGGCGCCTGCTCCCCGTCGGCCGCCCCACGTACATCGGAGAGGTCCTCCACGAAATCGGCCGCGACGAAGATGGTGGCCTTGGCACCGAAACGACGCAGCAGCGGGAAGGCGTGCAGGTAGTTGTCGAGATACCCGTCGTCGAAGGTGATCACCAGAGGCTTGCCATGCAGAGGGGTCTCGCCCGTCAGATGGCCGCGCAGCTCCGAAAGAGTATGGGTGGTGTGGCCCTCCTCTCGGAAGAGCTGTAGGTGGGCGGCGAAGATCTCGGGACGCACCGAGAGCCCCGGAGCCGGCACCAGATCGAAACGGGGCGCGACGCTGTGATACATCAGCACCGGCACCTTGACGGTATCGGTCTGGACCATCACGGCGCGGGTCACCCGGTCCAACAGCGCCGTTGCGAGCGCCACCAGAACCAGGGCGACCCACCACGCCACGTCTCCGACCCAGGCCCCCACCAGGCAGGAGAGCCCGAAGAGGGCCCAGACGGTGCCGATCCCGGAGTACTGCAGCCACTTGAGCTGCCGAATCCTCTGGCGATTGGGGCGCGCTGTCATCGACCGGCAGCCCGCTGCAGGGTGTGCAAGACCGGTTCCTAGTAGGCGGCGCGCCGGCGCATGACGGCCGGCAGGGTCGCGGCGAGAATGCGCAGATCGGCGCCGAGACCGCGCCGAACGATGTAGCGCAGATCTTGCGCCACGCGGGCGTCGAAGCCCTCTTCGCGATTTCGCGAGACCTGCCACGCGCCAGTCACACCCGGCGGCACCTGGAGCCGCACGCGTTGCCAGGGCTGGTAGCTGCTGGCCGGAAACGAAGTCGGCCGCGGACCGACGATTCTCATCTCCCCCCCGAGCACGTTGACCAGATTGGGGATCTCATCCAGGGCGAAGCGCCGCAGCACGCGACCCGTGCGGGTGATGCGAGGATCATCCGGGACCTTGAAGTCCGGCCACTGCACCAGGCTGAGATGCGCCAGCGCGTTCTTGCTCCGTTCCGCCCCGGGAACCATGGTCCGGAACTTCCACATCCGAAAGCGCCGGCCCCGGTAGCCGGTGCGCCATTGCCGGAAGAAGACCGGCGCCCCGGGCGTCTCCACCTTGATCGCCAGAGCGATCGCCACCAACAAGGGGGCGCAAAGGACCAGGAGCGCCAGAGCCAGAAACCGATCGAGAAGGCCCACGACCGCTGCCTCTTCTTCGACGGCGGCGAGTACGCTCCTCTCGGGGACGAGGCGCAGCGGCAGGCGCGGAAGGCGACCGGCAAGGTCGGTGCCTGGATCCGGAAACGAAACCGAGGGCTGCATGGCGGGAGTCTAGCCCGCCTTCGCCTCGAACTCCTTCATGAAGACCACCAACGTCTCGACACCCGAGCGCGGCATGGCGTTGTAGAGCGAGGCCCGGATGCCGCCGACCGATCGATGGCCCTTCAGATTGGTCATGCCGGCCTCGAGCGACTCGGCGAGGAAACGCTGCTCGAGCTCCTCCGAGGGCAGCCGGAAGGGGATGTTCATCAGCGAGCGGCTGGCGGTCTGCACGGTGCCACGGTAGAAATCGCCCCGATCGAGCTGCTCGTAGACCAGCCGCGCCTTCTCCTCGTTCACCCGTCGCATCGACTCCAGGCCGCCCTGGCTCGCTACCCAGCGCGCCACCAGGCCGACGATGTAGATCGCCCAGCAGGGCGGGGTGTTGTACAGGGAGTCTTTCGCGGCATGCGTGGCGTAGCGGAGTATCGACGGGGTTTCCTCCGCGCCCCGCTCGAGCAACTCCTTGCGGACGATGACCAGGGTCACCCCGGCGGGTCCCAGGTTCTTCTGCGCCCCGGCATACACCAGTCCGCAGCGGGTGAGGTCCAGAGGCTGGGACAGAATATCCGAGGAGACATCGGCGACCAGGGGCACCGAACCGGTCTCGGGGAGCTCGCGCCATTGGGTGCCGTATATGGTGTTGTTCGTGGTGATGTGGACGTAGTCGGCGCCGGGGTCGAGATCCAGCTCGTCCTGGCCCGGAATGCGACAGTGGTGCTCTTGCTCGGAGCTGGCGGCGACGCGCACCGCGCCGAAGCGCCGCGCCTCGGCGATCGCCTTGGCGGACCAAGCCCCGGTGTCCACGTAGTCGGCCTTGCGCGCCGGGTGCATCAGGTTCATCGGCACCATCGCGAACTGGGTGCTGGCGCCGCCCTGGAGGAAGAGGATCCGGTGTGTCTCCGGCATTCCGAGCAACTCGGCGATGGTCTTGAGTGTCCGCTCGTGGATCTCGGAGTAGGCCGGCGAGCGGTGGCTCATCTCCATCACGCTCAATCCAGTACCCTTGTAGTCGACGAGGTCGCGGCGAGCTTCCTCCAGAACCGGCAAGGGAAGTATGGCCGGTCCGGCGCTGAAGTTTATGACGCGTCGGGTCATGGTTCGCTCCAGGCGCTCAAGGGGCGAGCGCGGTCAAGTGAAGGGCAAGAATATGATCGGCATCGCCGATCTGGCGCAAGGTCTCCGGCGCGGGGCCCCGATCGAGCTCGATGCGTGCCACCGCGGCGGGGGCGCCGGAGAATACGACGTTTTCCATCTGCTGTACGTTGATGTCCGCGGCGCGGAGCCGGTCCAACACGCCGGCCAGCACACCGACCCGATCCCGGTGCCGAACCGTCAGGAGATGCGACGCGGCTCCGGTGCCTGCCAGATTCACGCAGTTCGGCACCTTCCCCTGCTCGCGCAGAGTGCGAACGATGCGCACCACCTCGTCGGCCACCGCGCACTGCGCCTGAGCGGTCGATGCTCCGATGTGGTGGCTCCCCTGAACCCCGGGTAACC
This sequence comes from uncultured Gemmatimonadota bacterium, assembly GCA_964490075.1. Taxonomy (GTDB): domain Bacteria; genus CAZBBK01. The sequence continues at coordinate 19,029 of CAZBBK010000042.1, forward strand.
GAAAGAGCGCTGGATCGACCTTGCCGGCTCCGGCGGCGGGCTCACCGTCGAAGACGTCGACCGCGGCGCGTAATCGACCGGCCCGCAACTGACGCTCCAGAGCCGGCTGGTCGATGATCTCCGCGCGCGCGGTGTTGATCAGAAGAGCGCCGTAGGGCAGTGCGGCCAGCACGCTCTCTCCGATCCTCGCACGGGTGTCGTCGTTCAGAGCCAGGTGGATGCTGAGCACGTCGCAGCGCGCCGCCACCTCCTCGGGCGAGCCCGCGGGCTCGACCCCCAGCGACTCGGCCTGGTCCGCCCTCAGAGAACGGCTCCAGGCCACGACGCTCATCCCGAAGGCGGTCGCGCGGTCGATCATCTCGCGGCCGATGTTGCCCAGCCCGACCAGGCCCAGCGTCGTCCCCTTGACCCCCCTGGCTCGGGACAGCTCCTTCTTGTTCCAGCGGCCTTCACGCAGCTGCAACGCCCCATCCACCAGGCGCCGGTCCACGGAAAGAAGATGCGCGAAAGCGAGCTCGGCGACGGCGACCGCGTTCTTTCCGGGGCAGTTGGCGACGTAGATCCCGCGCGCCGATGCGCCGGCGACATCGATGGTGTTGAATCCGGCTCCGGCCCGAATCACCAGACCGAGCTGCTTCGATGCATCGAGGTGCGCCTCGTTCACCCCTGTGCTGCGCACCACGAGCACGTCGGGTGCCTCCGCGGCAAGCGTCTCTTCCAGCGAATCGTCCTTCAGGTCGGGGGCGCTCACCACCTGACACCCCAGAGTTTGCAACGAATCGATGCCGGTTTGGGGGAACTTGTCCGCTACCAAGATCTTCATGGTGGTCTCTCCGGGGTCGTCTCGACCCGCTGTGATGGTCATGGTCAGAACTCGTGAATCAACAACCCGGATCGAAGCTTGGGCTCGAACCAGGTCGACTTCGGCGGCAGCACGCGCCCGGCGTCGGCCACCGCCATCAACTGCTCCACCCCCAGCGGATGGAGCGCGAACGCAACTCCCGCTCCGCGGGCATCGACCCGCCGCTCGAGCTCGCTCGTCCCTCGAATCCCGCCGACGAAGTCGACCCGCGACGAGGTTCGGGGATCGTCGATTCCGAGCAGCGGGCCCAGCACCCTCGACTGCAAGATCGCCGCGTCCAGCGAAGCGACCGGATCGCTTTGCGCCAGCAGCGCCCGCGGGGCGCGCAATCCGTACCAACGACCCTCCAGGTACATCGAGAAACAGCCGCGGCGCGGAGGAGTGGGAGCGGCATCGGCCGTGAGCTCGAAGGACTCCTGCAGACGCTCCAGCAGCTCCGCGGGTCCAAGGCCGGGCAGATCGTGCACGACGCGGTTGTAGGCGAGGATCTGAAGCTGGTCGGCGGGGAAGAGCACGGCCAGGAATCGGTTGTATGCCTCGTCGCCGCGATGCTCGGCGTTGGCGGCTCGGCGGTCGCTCCTCGCCTGGCTCGCCGAGGCCGATCGATGATGGCCGTCGGCCACGTAGAAGCAAGGGACCGACTCGAAAGCGCGCTCCAGGGGTCGGTGATTAGCGATCCGCCAGACGGTGTGGCCGACCCCGTCGGGGGCGAGGAAGTCGTAGATCGGTTGCGTGGACGCCTGGAGGTCTGCGATCAGCCGGTCGATGGAATCGATGCCGCGATAGGTCAGAAAGACCGGTCCGGCGTGGGCGCGCAGCGAGAGCAGGTGCTGGGTGCGATCGGCCTCCTTGTCGGAGCGGGTCTTCTCGTGCTTCTTGATGAGGTCGGAGTCGTAATCATCGACGGAACAGCAGCCCACGACCCCGATCTGAGTGTGCTCTCCCATGGTCTGGCGGTAGAGATAGAGGGCTCGCTCGCGGTCTCGAAGCAGGGCGTCGGAGTCGATCAAGCGATCGAGGGCGATGCGCGCCTGGCGATGGACCGAGGCATCGTGAGCGTCGACCTCGTCCGCCAGATCGATGTCGGGGCGCACCACGTGGAGGAAGCTCGACTCGTTGCCGGCGGCCAGGGCGCGCGCCTCCTCCCTGTCGACCACGTCGTAGGGAACGCTTGCGACCCGAGCCGCGAGCTCCGGGCGGGGGCGAAGGGCGGGGAAGGATCGGAGAGTGGCCATGGAGGGCTCCGGGCGCCCGCGAGCCGAGCTGGCAGCGCCGCGCCGAATGAGATGCTCCCGGCGGCATTGTAGTTCCGAAACAGGGAAAGCCCCCAACGCGACCGGCGACTGGCCGAATCGCGATGAGGGCTTCGGATGGGCGCGAAACGCGTCCCTCGGCTTCCGCCGCCGCTACTCCTCGTCGATGACGTGGTAGGGCATGCCCCAGGCGGCGGCGGAGTAGGACGCGAGCTCGTCGGTGACGGCCGCTTCGTCGAATATGTCGACGTAGGTGAAGTAGAGGCCCGGCTCGCTTGGCGCGGAGTAGGTGTTGCTCACCTCGGTGGCGGTGACCGGCTCGAGGAGCTTCTGCGTGAGAGGAGCAACCTCGGCGCTGAGCTGGTGGATCACTCCGATCACGTCGGCGTCGTTGATCAGGACGGTGACCGTGACCTCCTGATCAGGGGCAAAGCTGAGGATCTCGGTGTCGTGCAGCTCGGCGGGATCGTCGAAGACGACGCTGTTCTCACCCCAGGCCACGGTGACCCGCTCGATCTGGGTCTCGCCATCGGCCGAAGAGCCCTGGTAGACGGTGACCTGATCGAGATTCCAGCGGCCGCCGAGGGTCTCCAGGGCGATTACCGAGCGCGAGGCCTCGTCGCTCAAAATCGGCTTCGTGAAGCTGGTGCCGTCCTGGCGGAGCACCTCGAACTCCCCCGACGCGACGCGCTGGATGTCGGCCTCGGCGGTCTGCCCTTGGCGGCGCACCGCATAGTCGGCCGAGACCTCGTCGTAAGAGCGACCGAAGGCCGCGATTCCCGCCGAGGGATAGGCCAAATCGGGGCTCTGCGCCGCGTTCCAGCTCAGGGCGATTCCCGAGCCGCCGTCATCGTTGATGGCGTCGCGGACGAGATCGTCGAGTGAATCGCCCAGAATGCCCTGGCCACATCCCGCGAAGAGCAGCGCGGTGGTCGATGAGATGCTCAGGATGGTGATCGTGTGCTTCATGATTTCCTGCCTCGCTTGCGCCGCGCGCTTCGCTGGTTCGACGTGTCCGGGCGCGGCGGCAATGGTTGAGGATCCGCGAGACGCGGTTGCGATGTCTGCGGATCGGCCCGGCCAATCCCTCGTGTCTTGCACGGATCGTGCCGCCGCGAACCCGCGTCCGAATCCCTTCGGTTTCAACGGATTCACCAGCAACCGGCGAGGCGCCTGCCCCCCGGCGGGGACAGGGCTGTAGCGATTCAGCCGCGCCCCCGGGGGTCAAGCTCTGCTCGACATTCCCCTACAAGGCGTCCACGACGGCGCCCTTTTCGCCCTTCTGGACCAGTCCTCGCGCTGCCTCGTAGAGATCGAGGGTCCGCTCGCGGAAGGTCTGCTCGGGGATCTTCCCGCCCTCGTACTCCTTGAGCAGCTTGGCCTGCGCCAGTCGGTCGAGATTGGAGATGCCGGCCTTGCTCTGGAGCATCCGCCAGCTCTTGCGCCGCTCGACGCAGAAGAGCACCATCTGCCGGCTGATGCCGATCGGCCGCAGCGAGCCATCACCATGCTGCACCAGGGTCCAGGAGCCTTCGGGCGGCACGAAGGCGCGGTGCTCGGGATCCAGGTAGCGCCGGTGCACCACATCATCCTGCGTGACCCGAACCAGCATTGTGTCGAGATCGGCGCGCTGCTCCTGCTGCTCGGGGCTGATCTTGTGGAAGTGGCGACGGAAGCGCGCCTCGGTGTGTGCCCAGTGGGCGACCGTGTAGCGGTAGCGCTCCTTGCTGGGCTTGATCGTGATCGTGTGCCAGTCGTTCTTGACCGATGGGTTGCCCTTGACGCCCAGGCAGTCCTGGTAGCTCTCGCCCTTCTGGGAATCGAACACGAACTCGGGCACGCCGCGGCTGTCGCGCGCCCGCTGGGCCTGCTGCGACGCGACGTCGTCGCCGACTCCGTGCTCCGGCTGGCAGGTGGTGTAGGTCTGCAGGAAGGCAGTTCCCCGGTAGCAGAGGCCGTCGATGATGGCTTGAAAGAGCGCCGCCGCATTGGCGATCGAGATCTGGGCCACGAAGGGGCTGCCGTGCCCTGAGATCATCGCCTCGGCGACACTCTTCTTCTCGGTCAGCTTGCCTTCGGTGGCGGCGCCGAGCTGATTCATGTCGAAGCCACCGGGCATCGGGGAGCTGTCGGAGTTCTGTCCACCGGTGTTCGAGTAGACCTGCGTATCAAGCAACAGGATATGCAGATTCGGCCGATTCTGGAGAACCGACTTCGAGAGGTTCTGGAAACCGATGTCGCCGAATCCACCGTCGCCGCCGACCGCCCAGACTTTGGGAAGCTCCAGGATCTCGGAATCGGTCATCAGCGTGTCGGTGAAGTGGGTCAGATCCCAGTAGCCCTGCTTGTCCAGTCCGGTGCCGCTCAGAAGCGCGCCCGCGAGTCGCTCCGGCACGACCGAGCGCCGCGCGTGGTTGGTGACGAAGCCCTCGGCCAGCAGCCAACCGATGGTGGTGCCGTCCTGGAACAGCGAATTGACCCATGGATAGGGGTGCGGGTTGTTGGGATGGGTCGAACCGTAGACGGTGTTGCATCCGGTGCTCGCCGACATGCCCATCACCGACATGCCGTTCCACTGGCCGCCGTCGACGGCCTGCAGCTCGCGGTGGTTGAAGGCATCCTGGCGCAGCACCTGGACCAGGGTTTCGACCAGGACTGCGTCGCTGCCATCGAAGCCCTCTTGGATCAGGTGATTGGTGTCTTCGTCGTCCTCGCCTCCGAAGCCCAGAATCAAGTGGAGCAGCCCCTGGCGCAGCAGTGTGTAGCCCTCCGCGCTCTTCGACTGGAGCTCGGCGAGCTTCGCGGTTCCATGCTCCGCCAACTGGTCCGCGATGCCTCCCAGTCGCTCTGCCTTGCGATGGAACACCGGGCGCATCAGCGCTTCGGTGATTGTGGAGGCCGCTCGAAGCACCGACTTCTCGCCGCATCCGGCGCAGGCTCCGTCTCCCGACACCAGGGCGCGGTAGTTGCTCTGCACCATGAGGTGGAAGTGCAGCGCCGCGGCCTTGGACTCCTCGGCGTGCTCGGCGTCGAACTGCCCAAGGAACTGGCGCGGTGTATTGGGCAACAGATCCAGAAAGTCCATCGCCGTCTCGTGCTCGGCGTAGAGATCTTCGGTCTCCTCCACCATCACCAACGCTTCGTGATCCCCACACTCGTAGACGCACTCGCCGCAGCCTTTGCAGTGGTCGCTGACGAAGATGGAGAACACGCCGCCGCTACCGGGCTCCTTCTTCTCTCGGCTGCCGAAGATCATCTTCACGTCGCGGTAGGCGACCGGGATTTTCGGCACGATCGCGCGCAGCTCGGCGAGCGCCTGGGTCTTGGCCTCGGTGCTGTGGTCAGAGCCGGCACCCATGTGGCGCTCGATCTGCGCCAGCAACAGATCTGCGAATGGAACCTTTGTTGCTTCCTTGGTGGCGTCCAACATCGCCGCGCGCAAAGGTGCTTCCAGGTCGTTCAGGTCGGCCAGCAGGCGGTCCTTGGTCGGGGCGTCGGAAAGGTAGCTGCCGATCAAGGTCCGCAGAATCGTCCCGAGCTCCTGTGCGGTGTTCGGCAGCGCGGTATCGGGACAGGCCGTGATGCATTTCATGCACTGCGTACAGTTTTCCGGGATGAAGCGCGGGATCAGCCTCCTGGCGACGTACTTACCGGCGGTTTCGCCGGTCGCAGAGGCCAGGGCGCCGGTCGCGGCGCGCGGTGAGCTGGGAGTGTCGTAGCCGAGCCCCGAGCGGAACTCACCGTCGTAGTGGGCGCGCGAGAAGAGAGGCGAGCGCACGGCGCAACCCAGCACGTCGCTGGCGACGCCGCGCGCGGCAACCGGCATCAGGTCGGCCAGGCCCGAGGAGGCGCTTGCGCTCTCTTGCTCGCTCTTGCCGTTGACGCGCGGGGCCGTGATGTCGCCCTTCATGGAAGAGCGATCGGCGGCGGCGAGGTCGCCGTGGGCCACCTCGCGGATCTGATCGAAGCCTTCGCGCATGACGGTCATGTTGGAATCGACCACCGCTTCCCCGAAGCGCCCGAACTTGTGCACGTACTGCGCTCGAACCGTATCCAGGAACTCCTCGCTCGGGATCTTGTAGTCGCGCAAGAAGCTGGACACCGCGAAGAATGCCCCGAGGAAGGAATTGCCCTGCATTCGGTACTGCAGGTCCGGACGGTCGGTGGCGTTGCGGGCGATCGCGAAACCATCGAGAACGTAGAGGCGGATCTTCTTGTCGATGATCTCCTGGCGGTAGTGAGCCGGGATCCGTGACCAGACCCCCTCGTCGCTGGTCTCGTTCGACTCCCAGACGAACGCGCCGCCTTGGTTCAAACCGCTCAGGGGGTTGGTGTGCAAGAAGGCCTTGGGATCGCAGCAGAGGACTACGTCGACGTGGTGCAGGTCGCAGTTGACGCGCACCCGCTCCCCGGCGGCAACCAGGAAGTAGTTGGTCGGGGCGCCCTTCTTCTCGGAGCCGTACTTCGGGTTGGCGCTGATCTGGATGACGCTTTCGCCTCCCGCGACCTGGTCCCGCTCACCGACGTAGGCACCCAGAGCCCCCAGAATCTCGCCCATGTTCTTGCCGGTGGTGATCATGCCCCAGCCGCCGATCGAGTGGAAACGCACTGCGATCGCGCCCTTGGGCAGCAGACTGGGGGTTTCCTTCGACCTGACGGCGTAGGGGTGCGGGATTCCGACATAGAAGAAGCTCGCGCCCTCGTCCACGGTGACGCCGTCCTCGCGGGCAGCGCGTCCGGTCGCGAACTCGTAGGCGCCCAGGATTCCCTCGGGCCGAAAATCGCGCGACCCGAGACCGTAGGTGCCCGCGAGGATGCGCGGGATCTCGTCCTGGGTCAGCGCGGGCAGACCGGCATGGGCCGGGCCGGTCGAGTTCTCGAGCGCCTTGCCGAAGGCGGTGCGCAGGTCGCGCACGATCGGATTGGCACCGGCGGTCTGGTCGTCGATGCGCTCCAGCACGATGACCCGCTTCTTGCCGCGTAGCGCTTCCAGGAGCGCCTTCTCGGGGAAGGGACGCACCACGTTGAGGTGAATGCCGCCCACCTCTTCCCCGCGCGTATTGCGGATGTGGTCGATCGCTGCCTCGATGTTCTCGGCTGCGGAGCCCATCGAGATGAAGATGGTGTCGGCGTTCTCGCAGTTGGTCTTGCTGATCAGCCCGTAGTCACGTCCGGTGAGCTCGGCGAACTGGGCGTAGGCCTGCTCCAGGAAGCCGAGGATCGGCTCGACGAAGTGGTTGCGGCGTGCGCACACGCCCTGCATGTAGTGCTCCTGGTTCTGGACCGGCCCCAGGAGGGTGGGGTGGCGCAGATCGATCCCGGCCGGCACGCGGCGGCGGGTCGGACCGAAGATCTCGCGCTGAGCGGGCGTCGGGCAGTCGATGATGTCGTCGGCGCGCCCCAGGAACTCGCGGATCAAGCCGGCCTCGGGGCGCAGGAAGGTGCGTTCGAGGTGCGAGGTGAGAAAGCCGTCCTGGCCGTTCATTCCGGGAGTGAGCGCCTGCTCGGTGACTCGGCGCAGAATCAAGGCCTGGTCCGACGCCTGTTGGGCATCCTTGGCGAAGGTGACGATCCAGCCGGTGTCGAGCGCCATGTAGATGTCGTCGTGGGCGCAGTGGACGTTGAGCGCGTGCTTGGTCAGCGCCCGGGCGGAGACCTCGACGACCATGGTCGAGAGCTTGCCGGGGGCGTGGTAGTACTGCTCGATGCCGTAGGCCACTCCCTGTCCGGAGGTGAAGTTGACGACGCGCTTGCCGGTGAGGGAGTAGGCGATGGCGCCGCCCTGGGCGGCGTGCTCGCCCTCGGTCTCGATGGCCAGCTTCGCTTCACCGAAAACGTTCAGCTCGCCCTGCGCGAAAGAGAGCTGGAAGTTCTCGCCCATCTCGGTCGATGGGGTGATGGGATAGAAGATCCCCGCGTCGGCCAGCCGCGCCTCGGTGTCGTAGGCGACCAGTTGGTTTCCGTTGGTGGTGACCGGGATCCCCGGGTACTTGGCAGTCTTGGCCTTATCCGCCACACTGGCTGGAGTCGACATTGATCTCGTCCTTCGGTTTCTTCTTCTGACTTCGGGTTGGGTCGGCGGGCCCGAAATTCGCAGCGGGTCGTCGTCGAGGCAAGCCTTGAACGCTACCACCGCCGACGACCCAGTCCAAGCTACCGGCGGCGTTATGGCCTCGATAATCGCTCGTTGTTGCCTGGTCTCGGCCGTGGTGGCGTGCGCGACCCTGGCGGGAGCCCAGGAGCCCGCCGCCGAACGCGTTCCGGCGCCGTCGAAGGGCTCGAGCCCCGCCGAGTCCACGGCGACCGAGACGGCGTCGATCTCCCTGCTCCGAGAAGCGCTGCTCCCAGCCCCGGCCGCGGTGGCGGTCGCCGATATCTATGGTGGGACGGAGTTCTTCAAGGACAAGGGCACGGGGTTCTTCCGCCTGGCCCGGGGGGGCGACGGCCGCTGGTGGCTGGTGACACCGGAGGGCAACGGCTTCTTCTCACACGGTCTCAACGTGATCCGGGCCACCTGGACGGTGGCGCCCGCGTTTCGCGCCCGCTTCGGCGGCGACCGCCAGAAATGGGCCGTGTCGGCCGTCGAGCTACTGCGCAATCTGGGCATGAATACGATCGGCCCCGACCACTTCGACCAGCGCTACGTCTGGCTGCGGCCGCTCAGGACGGTGACGCCTCGGTTGCCCTACGTGATGGTCTTCGCCCCGGTCCCCTTCATTCCCCGGCGCGAGTCCGGTCAGCCGCGCACGGTATTCCCCGATGTCTTCGATCCGGACTACGAGCGCCGCGCCCGGCGGGGCGCTCAGCTGATCGCGGCCCAGGTGGGGAACGATCCCTATTTGATCGGCTATATGTTTCACAATGAGCTCAACTGGGGCACATTCGGGATCTTCGCCGGCCTCTGGGCCGATCACGTAGGACTGCCGGCGACGGCGCCGGGGAAGCAGGCCTTCGTGGAGGTCATGCGCACCCGCTATGCAGGCGGCATCGCCGCGTTCAATGCCCACTATGGTTCAGCGGAAGCGTTGCTGGCCCATGGCCGTTGGCTGCTCCGCGACGGCACCGAGGGAGCGATTCCGGCGTCGGTGCGCAAACGCTTGTCGGAGGTCTTCGAGGGCCCCCGTGCGCCCCGCTTCGCCGATTGGACCGATGTCGCTTCTTTCACCGACGACAAGCTGCTGGAGATGGCGGTGCGGCTGAGCCCCAAGGCGAGGGGAGACATCGAGGCGTTTCTGGAGACGCTTTCCGATCGATACCATGGAGTCATGGCGGCGGCGTTGCGCGCCGCGGATGCCAATCACCTGCTGCTGGGCAGCAAATTCGTGGGTGGCAAAACGGTGCCGCTCTGTGACGGTGTGCTGCGCGGTGCCGCCCCGCACGTGGACGTGATTTGCCAGAACGTCTATCACGATCCCTTCAAGCGCCACGCCCAGCGACAGATCGCGTTCCTCGAACGTTCCTCCGAGCTGACCGGAAAGCCGATCCTGCTCTCCGAATGGGGAGGGTTTCACGGCCAGGACGTTGCGCCCTGCAAGTGTTATGTTCCTGTGGCGACACAAAAGGACCGGGCGGCGGCTTACTCGCACGGCATCCGCCAGCTGGCGGCGCAGCCCTGGCTGCTCGGGGTCTACTACTACAGCTACGTCGATCACGCCGATCTGAACTGGGGAATCGTCGACGCTCGACTGGTTCCGTACCCCGAGCTCACCGGCTCGATTCGCTCCGTCTCTGCCGATCTGGCGGCCATCCACGCGGGCACGCTGAGCCCCTGAACGCGGCGATCAATCGCAATCGGGTCGTCGCTCGGCCCGCACTCTGGCCGCGATCCACTCGCCGGCCTCATCTACGGGCAGCTCCCATTTGCCGCCGCCGAGACGCTCCTTGATCTCGACCGTGCCGTCGCGGTCGATGCCCCGGCCGGCGATGATCTTGTAGGGGAAGCCGATCAAATCGGCGTCCTTGAACTTCGGACCCGGCTTCATCTTCCGGTCGTCGAGCAGTACTTCGATGCCGGCTTCGCTCAGACTCTCGTAGAGTCTCTCCGCCGCCTGCACGACGCTCTCCTTCTTGGCGTCGGCCGGAATGATGATGACTTCGTAGGGCGCGACCGGGACCGGCCAGGCGCAGCCCCACTCGTCGTGGCGCTGCTCGATCGCCGCCGCCGCGATGCGCGAGACACCGATTCCGTAGCATCCCATGACCAGGGGTTGCGACGCGCCCGCGGCATCGAGAAAAGTGGCGCCCATGGCGGCCGAGTACTTGGTGCCCAGCTTGAAAATATGCCCCACTTCGATGCCGCGGCGCTGGCCCAACTCGGCGCCGCAGGTGGCGCAAGGCTCTCCGCCGCGGGCGCTGCGGATGTCCGCGAAATCCGGGATGGGACAATCTCTGCCGAAGTTCACGTCGAGGGCGTGATGGTCGGTCCGGTTGACGCCGCAGAGCACGTTGACCATTCCGCGAAGGGTCTCATCGGCGACGATCTTGCAGTCGCCTTGGAGATCGACCGGGCCGGCGAATCCGACGTCGGCGCCGCTGCGCACGCTGACCTCGGCCTCGGTCGCGGGCCTCAACACCAGCCCTCCGACCTCGTTCAGCAGCTTGATCTCGTTGATCTCCTGATCTCCTCGGATCAGTGCGACGATCGCCTCTTCGTGATCGGCGTGCGCCGAGGTGTAGTGGATGGTCTTGACCATCCGGTGCGCGGGCACGTCGGGGAAGAAGCCGGCCAGCTGCTCGACCGTCTTGATGTCTGGCGTGCTCTCGATCCGGATCGGGCGGGGACTCTCTCGCAACGGCTCGGCGAATCGCGAGACAGCTTTTTCGACGTTGGCCGCGTAGTCACACTTTGGGCAGTAGATGATCGCGTCTTCCCCGGCTTCCGCGGCGACCATGAACTCCTGGGAACCGGTGCCACCGATGTCGCCGGAGTCGGCTTCGACGACCAGCACTTCGAGGCCCATGCGTCGAAAGAGCCGATGATAGGCGTCGGACATCGCGCTGTAGGAACGATCCTGGCCGGCGCCGTCGGCGTCGAACGAGTAGGCATCTTTCATGATGAACTCTTTGACACGCATCAAGCCGAAGCGCGGCCGGATCTCGTCGCGGAACTTGGTGTGGATCTGGTAGTAGTTGACCGGCAGCTGTTTGTGTGAGCGCACCACGGAACGGGCATAGTCGGTGATGATCTCTTCGTGCGTGGGGCCGAGACACATGACGCTGCCGCGACGGTCTTCGAGCGTGAACATGGTGTTGCTCTTGAGGTAGCTGTCCCAGCGTCCCGACTCGGTCCACAACCGACGATCCTGGAGGATCGGCATCTGCACTTCGAGGGCGCCCGCGCGGTCCATCTCCTCGCGGATGATCTGCTCGATCTTGCGCAGCACGCGCCACATCAGCGGGCCATAGAGATAGCGACCGGCGCCCGATTTGTGAATCAGGCCGGCGCGCAGCAGCAGCCGATGGCTGACCACTTCGGCGTCCGCGGGGTCTTCGCGATATGTGACTACATTGAGAGCTGTCGCACGCATGTCCTTGTCCATCCTGATGGGTGAGGACGGCAACCCTAGAGCACGCGAGGGGCCGGGGTCAACGATGGGGCCGCGGACGCACCGGCGCGGGAGCGAGGATGTCTCGAATCAGCTCGCTGACGCGCTCGAGATCGTCCCTGCCCGGGACCGCGAGCTCGGACAAGGAAGCGCCGGTGAGACTACGGAAGCCGAGGGTGCAGACCGCGGCGTGCACGCCGTAGGCAATCGTTGTCGCCAGTGCGGCACCGGCCAATCCGAGGACCGGAATCAGCGCCAGATCGAGAACCACGGTGGCGGTGAGCGAGACCAGCGAGGCGCGCGCGGCGAGGCCCGGATGTCCTGTGCCGGAGAGGTGCTTGGAGAGGATCTTGGATACCGAGAGCAGGACCACTCCCGGCAAGAGCCACGCCAGCGGCTCCCACGCTGGAGCGAAGTCGGCGCCGTAGAGCAAGGGGAGCGCGACCCCCCCGAGAACGAGAATGAGCCCGGCCAGCACCGTGGAGGCACCGAGGGCGATCCGGCAGGCGCGGCTGGCGGCGGCGCGCGCGGTCTCGGGGGCGCCGCGGGCGATCCGCGGAAGGAGAACGGTTCCCAGGGCGTCGGGAACGAACCACACGACCTCCGCCACACTGGTCGCAACGGCGTAGAGCCCGGCCTCGCGGGCACCGAGGAAGATGCCGACCAGCAGCAGATCGAGACGCAGGTTCAGATACTGGGCGAGATTGCCGGCATGCTCCTTCATGCCGAAACGCAGCAGCTTGCCGCTCAATCTGGGCCGGATCGGGGCGACCCCGGAAACGACGACGGCGGCTCGCGTGACCAGGTAGGTTGCGGTCATGGTGAGGGCCCCGACCGATGCGGCCAATGCCCCCGGCACGCCGCGCCCCAGGATGACGACCAGGAGGAGCACCAACGGCAGCTGGCTCAGAGGGCCGACCAGCAAGCCGCGATCGTAGTTGCCGAGGCGACCCGCCCCTCGCAAGAGCCCGTTGGCGGAGAGGATGATCAGCTGCAAGGGCAGCATCAGAATCGCCAGGAGACGCCAGTCGAGCGGCGTATACGCGCGCCCCGGCAGCGCCCCCAACGACTGCAAGGCCAGCACGGCGGCCATGCCGGCGACCCCTGCCAGCATCACCACCGCGAATGCGTGAGAGAGCAGCTCGCGTCGTTCGACGCGCGTGAAGAAGACCACCAGGGCCGCCTCGGTGCCGCAGCTCAACACTCGCGCCCCCAGAAAAGGGGCGATCAGGAGCAGCGCGACGACTCCGCGCCCCTCGGCGCCCAGCACACGAGCAACGATCACGCTGGTGACCATGGCGATGGCGGCCTGCAGCAGCCGCACCGAGAGATTCCGCAGCGCGAAGCGCGAGTGTTTCATGTCGCCCGCTCCTGCTCCGAGAGCGGCGGCGCGGGTGCGATCAGCGCTGCTTCATGATGCTCAAGGATCACCACCGCGAACCAGAACAGCGTCGCCAGCTGGTAGGTCGTAAAGGGCACGTGCGACACCGACATGACGAGCTGAACGAGAACGATCGCCAAGACCGCGATCACGCGATCCGCTCCCGCTCGGTCACCGCGGCGGAGCGCCGCGCGGCGCAGCCGAAGTCCTCGCGCCAGGACCCTGCCGATCAAGAGCGCGAAGGCGGCGAAGCCCAGCAGTCCGTAGTGAATGAGCATTGCCAGAAGATCGTTGTGCACCGGCATCCCGGCGCCGCGAATCTGGGGCACAGGCGCAAAGCTCTCCGGCGCGAACTCGTGGGCCAGGTAGCGGAAGTTCTCATAGCCGAATCCGAACAGGATCTCGCGAGCCCCCGAGGAGACCATGCGCCAGGCGGTATCGACCAGTGTCAGCCGATAGAGCCACGACGAGGGATTCAGAACTCCATCGCGCACCGTCTCGTTGGCGGCCGAGAGCGGCGCCAAGAGCACGGCGACCACGCAGCCGCCGCAGACCCCCAGTGTCATGCGCGTGAGACGCCCACGATGCATCTGTCCGACCAGAAACAACAAAGCAAGCGACAGGTAGGCCGCACGGGAGAGCGTGAAGAAGATGGCGACGGCGATCACGCCGAGTGCCGCATTGGTGAGTGCGCGCGAACGTCGACGCGATTGGCTCACCAGCAGCACGGCGCCCATCGCCAGGAAAGCGCCGGCGTTGTTCGGGTTGATGAAGGGGCCCGATGCTCGATAGGTCGCCTCGGTCGCGTAGAGATTCCAGCCGACCAGGTAGTCGGTCGGATTGAAGGGATTGATATGAATGACACGCTCGATGCAGAGCAGCACCGCGATCAGCACGGCAGCCATCGCCAGCGCGTTCAGCACCCGATCGATGTCGACCGGGCGGAGAGGCAAGGGTCGGATCGCGAAGTAGATCGCCAGCGGAGTCAGCGTCGACGCCAGGTAGAGGTCGAATACCTCGTCGAAACCGATCACCGCCCTGAAAAGTGATGCGAATGTGAGCCCCAGGAAGAGCAGCACCAGACCGTCCAGGCGGGTGATCTTCCTGTGTATCGTGTTGCGGAAGATCCACGCATGGGCGACCGAGATCAGCAGCAACATCAGAAAGGGGCGCCCGCCCTGGAGCTTGGCCGGGAAGAAGGAGTCGAAGAGGGGGCTGGTGAAAGGCAGCTGGAAAAAGAAGACGACAATCGCCAGGAGCGGCCGGCGCAGCATCGCCAACGCGATCACCAGCACCGGAATCCCCAGCACCGGCAGGGCTGGCTCGCGGGTGAGGGTAGAGCCGGTGACCAGCGCCAGCATCAAGAGGGCGGTGATGCACAGCGGCAACAAGACACGCTGGTCGCGCAGGATGCGGGCCAGACTGCTCATGGGCTCGCCGCCTGCAGAGCGACGGGCGGCTCGGCCGCGATCGACTCGGACGCACGTCCCTTCGAAGAGCAAGGCCGGACTCTGCGAACCCGCCACAGGCTCCCATAGGAGATCGCGCGCAGCAATCGACCGCCGCCCCACCGTCGAACCAGGCGGGTCTGCAGCGCCGCCGCGGCGTCGCGCAGCGCCGGATCGATGTCGTCGAGCAGGGCGACGGGGATCAGCATCGACGCCCGATGCTCGACCACCTCGAGCCCGGCATCGGCCAGCAGCCGGCGCCAGGACGCCGCCCGGCAAGAGCGGAGCTCGTGCCACGATCCCCGATAGACGCCGTGAGGCGGCACCGCCGGGAAGTGCGGATAGTGCTCGCGGAAGCGGCTCCACAGATGCACGGCGTGGGCGTTTGGGGTCCGCGCAGCCCGCGGAGGCGGCGGCCCCTGATTCGACGCCCGGGGAGGAACTCGGCCACGAGCGCGCAGCAGGTAGGCGCGCAGCGAAGTCGCGATCTCCTTCGCGAGGTGGAGGTAGTACCACAAAGGCGCCCAGACCCGCTCGGCGGCCCCCGGCAGCAACAGCAGCGCTTCGCCCTCGTCCGACAGAATCCGGGCGATCTCGCGGCAGGCCAGGTCGCGCTCGGCGACGTGTTCGAGGACGTAGGCACTCAGCACCAGATCGGCCGCACCCTCCGGCAGGGGCAACGAGGCGGCGTCGGCAGCGACCAGGGCGTGGGAGAGATCGAGCCGTTCGCGAAGGCGGCGCGCCGGCTCCATGCCCAATGCGTGCCGCGCGCGGTCGCGCACCGGCAGATCGATGGCGATCACCTTTCGGGCGAACGATGAGAGCAGTCCGGCCGCGAAGCCGATGCCGCAGCCGATCTCGACGGCCAGGCTGGGAGCAGGCGCGGCGCCTCTCCCTCGCAGCGCCAGGCCGATCTCGCGGGCCCGAAAGCGGTAGTAGCGGGGCCAGGGCGCGAGGTCGGCGGCGTGCGCCTCGGCGCGGCGCGCCAGATCCGCGGCACCACGAATCACGATCCGACTCCGCGGGCAAGATCGGCTCCCGGCGCGGCGCCGTCGAAGCGCAGCACGCTGATGAGGGGACCCGCGCGGCGCCACGGGATCGGCTCGAATCGAGCCACGATCTGGCCCCGTGCCCAGATCTCGGAGTAGAGACGGGCGATGGCGGGAGCCTTTTGCCAGGCGTCCTCGCTCGCGTAGTTGGCGGCGATTCGATCGGAGAGCACCGCCCAGCGCGCACCATCGGAGAGATAGTCCTCGAGCCCGCGCGAGGCGTCGAAGGGATCGAGGTAGACGGGCTGGAAGGCGGAGTCCGCTCGGCGCTGCGCCGCGGGGATCGCGAACTCGGTCAGGTAACGAGCCTTGCCCGGGTCGGTCGAACGGTAGAGCGCCGCCTGCCGGGCCAGGTACTGGGCGGCGATCGGCAGCGGTACGGTCTGCGCCGCGGGAAAGGTGCGGTTCCCTTCCAGAAGGACCGGCGCGCCGGCCGGGAGGTGGGCCTCGATCCAGCGCAGCGCCGCGCCACGGGTGTCGTCCCCTCGCAGCTCCGCATCCCAGCGCAGCGTCCGCCAGGCGGGCTCGAGCAGTGCCAGGCAGGTCGCCGCCAGTACGGCCGCTCGGGCATGGCGACGGCCGCCTGAGATCTCGGCCGCCAACCCCGCCGCCAGCAGAGCCAGACAGGGCAGCAGCGGAACGATGTAGCGGTGGACGGCGACGGTGCGGGAGCCGCAGAGCACGACCAGGTAGGGGACCGTGAAAGCCAGGAGAAGCAACTCCGGCCTGCGCCGGCGCCGGAATGCCCAGAGAGCGCCGCCCAGCGCGGCCAGACAGCCCAGCCAGCCGAAAGCGAGCTGGAGCGCCTCGAAGTAGAGGGCGGGACCGCGCCGTCCCCCGAGCATCGCGGCGTCGAAAAGCTGGTGGCTCACCGCCCCGGTGAAGCTGCCGACCAGCATGGCCAGGATCCGCGGAGCGTTGGCCACCACGCCCGGGTTGCCAATCAGGTAGACGGCGATCGCCAGCGCCAACCCTTCGGTCATCCGGCGCCGAAGGCGGCGCCGCGGTCCCATCCAGTGCGCGAGCCAGAAGGGGAAGAGCAGCGCCCAGCCGGTGATCTTGATCATCGCCGCCGCTCCCAGCAGCGCCCCGGCGGCCCAGCTCCGGCGACGTCCCCCCTCCCCTTCGATCACGCCGCGCAAGACTGTGAGCTGGGCCAGGGCAAGAAAGCCCAGCGGCACCTCCAGCCCGATCAGTTGGCTCTCCTTCACGTGCAGGAAGGAGGCTGCCAGCAACGCCGCCGCCAGCGGCCCGACCGGCAGGGCGCGACCACGCTCCGCCTCGCCGGGGTCGCGCCAGCGCCAGATCAGCGCCACGGTCGCGGCGCCGCAGCAGGCAACGGTCGCCCGCCCCACCAGCCAGAGCTCGGAGGGATCGCGGGCGAAAAGGTGCCCGAGAGCCGCCGGAGAGTCGAAGCGGCCGCTGAGCAGGCCGATCGCCGCGATCGCCGCGTACTCCAGGAAAAGCAGGTAGAAGAGTCCCCCTTTCAGGGCACGGCTGAGATCGAAGTCGAAGTCCCCCGCGCCGAGGCGCAGGGCGCGGAACACCTCGTGCGCCTCATCGGCGTGGAAGCGATGCGGGAGCCCGTAGTCGATTCCGACCAGGCGCGGGATGAGCGCCGCCAGGAACACGGCGACGAGCAGCGCTCCGCCCCGGCGGCGTCCGGGGCGCGATCCGAGCGGCGCGCGGCTCACCGCGCTTCCGCCGGCAGCGCCGCCAGCGAGTCCCGGTCCTGCTCCCGATCCGCGCCGCGGGGGGAGCGCGGCGCGGCCCGCACCGAGTAGACGGCGCCAGCCCGGCTGGAGTGGTAGATCCGCACCACCAGCTCCCCGAGCAGTCCCAGAACCAGAAACTGCGTGCCGATCACGATCAGCAAGACGCCGAGCAGGAAGAGCGGCGCGCGATGTTCCAGCAGGGCCAGCCCCGAGGCGTACTTGAGGTAGATCAGCCAGCTCTCGATCGCGAGGCCGGTCCCGGCCAGCCCGAAGCCCAGGGTGCCGAAGAACTGCAGCGGACGGCTCAGGTAGCGGGTCAGGAAGAAGAGCCGGATCAGGTCGAAGAAGACCGTGACGCTGCGCCCGATGCCGTAGTTCGATTGGCCGGTCAGGCGCGGCCCGCAGCGAATCGGGATCTCGGTGATGGAGGCACCGCGCTCGCGCGCCAGCACCGGAATGAAGCGGTGGAACTCACCGTAGAGATGGAGCTCGCGCAGGACCTCGCGGCGATAGGCCTTGAAGGTGGTCCCGAAGTCGCGCAGCGGCACGCCCGACAGGAAGCGCATCGCCACATTGGCGCACTTGGAAGGGAAGCGGCGGCTGAGCCAGGCCTCGGGCCGGCGCTCGCGCCAACCGCTGACCACGTCGAAGCCCTCGTCGATCTTGGCCAGGAATCGGGGGATGTCCTCGGGCGCGTGCTGCAGGTCGCCGTCCATGGCGACCACGATCTCGCCTCGAGCGTGGTCGAAGCCGGCCTGCAAGGCCGGAGTCTGACCGAAGTTGCCGCGCAGAGGCAGGGGTCGAACCCGGGGGTCGAGAGCGGCGATCCGGCGCATGGCCGGGTAGCTGCCATCGGAGCTGCCGTCGTCCACCAGCACGATCTCCCAGGGGCGACCGGTGCTCTCGAGGGTGGTTCTGAGCCGCTCGTAGAGGCTCTGCAGGCTCTGGATCTCGTTGAAACAAGGCACCACGACCGTAACTTCCGGCCGCGATGCGCGCGCTGATGGCATGGCAACTCCCCGCCGGTGGGCCACCGGCTCGTCGGGTAGATCGGCCCGACGTCCGGGAACTGCAGCGCTGCCTCGAGAATGCCCCCCGCGGCGAAAGGCGCTCTCTTGACCACCCGAGTTCTCAAGAGTAGGGACCCGCGAGGCCGATCTTTATCAACAAGGATGGTTACCGGAACGCGGCCACCGAGAGGGCGCGCTTCCGCAGAGGCCCCAAATGTTCGAGTTCCTAGCCGCGGCCACCACCCTCGTCACCGTCTGGATCGTCGTCATCGGAGGAATCCAGCTCGTCGAGAAGGTCCTGATACCAAGACGCAAAGCCCGCCGCGAGGCGTTGGCGGCTCAACAGGCGGCCGCCGAGGCGATCGTGGGGCGCAAGCAGCAGATCGGAGACTTGACGCGCTCGGCGCTGCTCAACGCTCAGACTTCGATCAACCCCGAGGCGCGCCAGTCGATCGAGGTGCTGGCGAAGGCCAAGCGCATCAATTTCAACGAGATCGAGCGCATGGTCGAGCAGGAGTACGGAGTCCCGCTCAGCCAGCTCGACGACGACGACGCGCAGGAAGTGATCGCCAAGCTCGAGGCCGCCGCGCGCCGGTAGTGGAAGCGCCTCAGAGCTCGGGTCGAGCGCGGTACCAGTCCACGAAGCGCGCCAACCCCTCCTCGAGCGAGACCTCCGGCCGGTAGCCCAGCTCGGCGCCGGCACGGCTCAGATCGGCGCAGGTCTGGTCGACATCGCCCGG
Organism: uncultured Gemmatimonadota bacterium; assembly: GCA_964490075.1. Taxonomy (GTDB): domain Bacteria; genus CAZBBK01. The sequence continues at coordinate 38,032 of CAZBBK010000042.1, forward strand.
CTGCATCCCGATCCTCTTCACCTTCGCCTTGCGGCCCAGGACCCGCTCGATGCCGGCCAGCAAGGCGTCGAGCTCGATCATGGTCGAATTGCCGAGGTTGTAGATCCGGTAGCCGCCCGGACCGTCCAGAGCCGCCTCGACACCGCCGACGATGTCGTCGATGTAGGTGTAATCGCGGCGCGTGCCACGCCCGAAGAGGGTGATCTCGCCGCCCTGCTCGATCGCCCGCACGAACTTGTGGATCGCCATCTCGGGACGCTGGCGCGGACCGTAGGCGGTGAAGAAGCGCAGGTTGACGATCTCGAGCCCGTGCAGGTGGTGGTAGCAGTGGCTCAGCTGTTCGCAGGCCAGCTTCGACGCCGCGTAGGGAGAGACCGGACGGTTCAGGTGCAGATCCTCGCGGAAGGGGATCTCGGGGTAGTTGCCGTAGACCGAGGAGGAGCTGGCCACGACCACCCTCCGAACCCGCTCGGCCCGCGACGCCTCGAACACCGCGAGCGAGCCGTTCAGGTTGACATCGAAGTAGAGGAAGGGATCGGCGATCGAAGGACGCACGCCGGCGCGCGCGGCGAGATGGACGACGGAATCGACGCCGCGGCAAAGCCGCCGCATCAGGTCCTGGTCTCTGATGTCTCCTTCGATCAGCTCGAAGCTCGGATGGCGGCTCGCCGCGCTCAGATTCGCTCGCTTGATCGCGGCGGGGTAGAAGTCGTCGAAGTTGTCGACGACGCGGATCCGATGCCCCCCGGCCAGCAGCCGGTCGACCACGTGGGATCCGATGAATCCCGCCCCCCCGGTCACCAGGATGTGGCTCAAATCCCCGCCCTTTCTTCGTCCCCGGCCTCGACCCGGCGCCAGTATTCCAGGAGATCGACGAGGGTTTGGTCGAGAGGGATCCGTGGCTGCCATCCGGTGGCGGCGGCCAACGCGCTCGCGTCACCGACCACCAGGGGCATGTCGACCGGCCGCAGGCGCGCCGGATCGCGCTCCACCCTGATCTGGGTGGCCGAAAGCTCCAGCAGACGTTCCAGGATCGACTGGATCGAGACCGGCCGCTGCGACGCCACGTTGTAGGTCGCGCCGGGCTGCCCGCGCTCGGACACCAGCCGGTAGGCCTGGACCACGTCGCGCACGTCGGTGAAATCGCGCTGCGCGGAGAGATTGCCGACCCGGATCACGGCCTCGCGCCGCCCCGCCTCGATGGCAGCGATCTGCGCGGCGAAGTCGGAGCAGACGAAGCTCGGCGCCTGCCCCGGGCCGGTGTGATTGAAGGCCCGCAGAACCACCCACGGAGGCGCGCCCTCGATCCCCTCGCAGCCCTTCAGCGCCAGCTCGGCGGCCAGCTTGGAAGCGGCGTAGGGAGTGCGGGGATCGACCGGCCGGCGCTCGGAGACCGGCGTCTGGTCGGGCTCGACCAGCCCGTAGACCTCGCCGGTCGAAACGAAGACCAGGCGCGGCGGTTGCGCCAAGCGGGCCGCGGCGGCGAGCAGGTGGACCGTGCCCAGCGTGTTCACCTCGAAGGTCTTGCTCGGGTTGCGCAGAGACTCCGGCACGAAGGAGATCGCCGCCAGGTGGTAGATCACCCGCGGCTCCAGCTCGGTGACCACCTCGACCACCGCGGCGGCGTCGGTGATGTCGAGCGGGATCTGGGTGCCGTCGCCGAGCTCCTCGCTCAGACAGGTCCCCACCACATCGTCGCCGCACTGCCGCAGGTGGCGGCAGAGATGCCCCCCCACGAAGCCCTCGGCGCCGACCACCAGCGAGCGCGCTCCGGTCACGGAGCGTCCACCTTGCGCCAGTACTCGAGGATGTCCCGGAGGGTGGTGTCGAAGTCGATCCGCGGGCGCCAGCCGGTGCGCTCCTGGAAGAGTGTCGAATCGCCGAGCAGGAGCGGCACGTCGGAAGGTCTCAGACGTTTGGGATCGGTGCGCACCTCGATGTCGGCGGTGCTCATGGCGAGCAGCTTGTCGAGCACCTCGCGAATGGAGAAGCCGGCGCCGGTGCAGATGTTGTAGACCGATCCGGGCTCGCAGCTCTCGAGCGCCATCCAGTAGCCGCGTACCATGTCGCGCACGTCGGTGAAGTCGCGCACGGCGTCCAGATTGCCGACATACATCACCGGCTCCCGCTTGCCCTGCTCGATGTCGGCGACCTGCATCGCGAAGTCGGAGCAGACGAATACCGGCCCGCGCCTGGGGCCGGTGTGGTTGAAGCCGCGGGTGCGCACCACGTCGAGGCCGTAGCTCTCGTGGTACTGGTAGCCCATCAGATCCTGGCTGACCTTGCTCACCGCATAGGGGGAGAGGGGGCGCAAGGGATTGGACTCCTTGATCGGTGTCTCCTCGGGATGAACCAGTCCGTACTCTTCGGAGGAGCAGGCGATCTGGATGCGCGGCTCGATGCCGACACGGCGGATCGCCTCGAGCAGGTTGAGCTGGCCGATCACGTTGGTGTCGAGCGACTCGGTGGGTGCGGTGAAGCTGGTCGGCACGAAGCTCTGCGCGGCCAGGTGAAACACCCAATCGGGTCGCACCTGGTCGATCAAATCGCGGGTGCTGGAGGCGTCGCGCAGGTCGCATTCAGGCAGATCGATGCGATCGATGAAGTGGCCGATGTTCTCGGTCCTGGAACGCCAGCGACGAATCCCCGAGATCTGGACGTCGGGATGCTCGGCGAGGATGTAGTCCACCAGGTGGCTGCCGGCAAAGCCGGTCACGCCCGTGATCAAGACTCTTTTGCTCATTTCAAATGCCCATTGGTTTGGGGAGGAGGAGGGACGGACCTACGCGCGGAAGAACGCCACCGTCTCTTCGAGACCCCGGCGCAGGTCGACCAGCGGCCGGTAGCCCAGGATCTCTTTCGCGCGTTCGATGTCGGCCAACGAGAAACGAACGTCTCCCTGGCGGGGGGGGTCGTGCTCGGCCTTGCCCTCCGCGCCCAAAATGTCTCTGATGATGGCGTCGAGATCGAGCAGCGAGAACATCTCACCGCAGGCGACGTTGATAGCGCGCCCCGCGGCGCCGGCCGCGGTGCAGGCCAGCAGATTGGCTTCGACGACGTTGTCGATGAAGGTGAAATCCCGGGCCTGGTGCCCGTCTCCATGAATGGTGGGAACGCGCCCTTCGAGGTAGGCGGTGATGAAAAGGGGGATGACGGCGGAGTACTCCGAACCGGGATCCTGGTAGGGGCCGAAAACGTTGAAGTAACGCAACGTGACGGTCTCGAGCCCGTAGATCGAGTGGAACACGCGGCAGTAGTGCTCGCCACAGATTTTGCCGATGGCGTAGCCCGAGATCGGATTCGGAGTCATCGCCTCATGCTTGGGCAAGGTCTCGCTGTCGCCATAAACCGACGACGATCCGGCGAAGACCACGCGCCGAACACCGGCGTCGCGGGCGGCGATCAGCAGGTTCAAGGTGCCGGTCTCGTTGACGTCGTGGGAGGTGCGCGGGTCTTCGATCGAGCGCTGCACCGAGGGCACTGCCGCCTGGTGCAAAACGTAGTCGGCGCCGCTCACGGCCTGCGCAAGGGCGGCGGAGTCGCGCAGATCCCCCTCGATGAGCTCGAGGCGATCCTCGATGCCTTCGAGGTTGGAGCGGCGGCCGGTCGACAGGTTGTCGAAGATGCGGACTTCGTGGCCATCGGCCACCAACCTCCGGGAGAGATTGGACCCGATGAAACCAGCGCCGCCGGTGACCAGATAACGTGGCATGGGTGGGGTTCCGAGCGAGTTGCAGCCGACCTCGCCCCGCGCACCCGTCGGACGGCTACGGAGGCGGAGTGTCCAGATCGGTATCGAAGCGCTGAAGCCTAGCGGGCGTCGGCGGTGGGCTCAAGGATCCCTTGTACCACTTGTCCGTCCCGCGGAAGGGGAGTGACCAGATCCTCCACCGCTTCGACCTCGGCATCGCTCAATTCCCCCACACGCTGCTGCCAGAGGGCCGCCGCCACCGCCAGGAAGCCCGCCAGCAGGGCGACACCGCTCGCGACGCGCCATTTCGAGCCACTCGCCGAGGGGGCCGGCGTCTCCTGCTCGTCGTGGCAATGGTAGTTGTAGTGGTAGTGATAGCCCCCGTAACGGCCGTAGCCGTAACCGCCGCCCGTGATGTCGATGTTGTTCAGCACCACTCCCAGGAAGCGGTTGGCCGCCTTCTCGACCAGGGTCTTGGTGCGCCGCGCGATCTGCTCGAGGGTCTCTCCCGACTCGATGATGATGACGACGCCGTCGAGAACCGCCGAGAGCACCAGAGCGTCGGTGACGGCGAGAACCGGTGGCGTGTCGACGACCACCTGGTCGAACTCCGTCATCGCCCGCTCCAGGAAGCGGGCCATGGCTTCCGAGCCGAGCAGCTCGGAGGGATTGGGCGGCAGAGAGCCGCTGGTCACGATCGAGAGGTTTTCGACCTCGGTCGCCCGCACCACCTCTTCGAAGGCGGCATTGCCGGCCAATTCGTCGGTCAGACCCTGCTGGCGCTCCAGCGAGAAGATCTTGTGCAGCACCGGGCGCCTCAGATCGGCGTCCAGCAAGAGGGTGCGTTTGCCGCTCTGGGCCAGGGTGATGGCCAGGTTGGACGCGGTGGTCGACTTGCCCTCCTGGGGTCCGGAGGAGGTGACGGCAACCGAGCGCAAGGGGGCGCCGACGGCCGCGAAGCCGATGTTGGTGCGGATGGTCCGATAGGCCTCCGCGACCGGCGAACGCGGCGCGTGGTGGGTGACCAGCCGGGATGAGAGGTTGGTCGAATCGGACGACTCGTCGAGCGAGGTGACGGCCCCGAGAACGACCGTCCCCAGCTTCTCCTCGACCTCTTCGATGGTCCGGAGCGAGGTATCGAGATACTCGAGGAAGAAGCCGAGCGCGAGCGCCAGCGCGAATCCCACGAAGAGGCCCAGCATGGCGTTCATGCGCTTGTTGGGGCGCACCGGATCGATCATCGGCACCGCCGCGTCGATGATCCGCACGTTGCCGATCTCGCCGGCTTCGGAGATCCGAACTTCCTCGTACTTCTCCTTCATCATCAGGTAGGTGTTTTCGTTGACGGTGTACTCGCGGGTCTTGCGCGCCAGCTCCAGCTCCTTGTCGGGCAGGCCGTGGAGCTTGGCCGCGTAGTCGGAGACGAAGCGATTCAACTGCACGGCACGCGAGCGGGCGGTCTCGAGCTCGGTGCGCAGCTCCAACACTTTTTCGACCAGGCCCTGGCTGTAGATCAGCGGGTCTCCGGGCAGCAGATCGCGATCGACGATCTTCTGGGTCTCGGCGCTCAGGGTGGCCTTGGCCTCGGTGATCTTCTGCTCCAGATCGAGGATCTGCGGCGCGTCCTTCGATGCGCCACGAACCAGGAGCGATGTGCGTTCGGTCTGCAGCGCGACGAGCTGTTCGCGCATCTGGATCACCAGCGGGCTCGAAGCGGCGATGTGCAGATTCTCCACCAAGCCGCTGCGCGATGTTTCGAGCTCCTCTTCGAGGTGCTGGAGGCGGCGCTCGAGCGCCTTCTGCTCGGTAATCGCGGTGTTCTCGGCGCTCTCGAACTCGGAGAGCTGGCGCACCAGCCACTCGACTTCGTCGGAGAGCGAAACCAGTCCCGATTCGGTCTTGAAGGCGCGCAGCTCCTCTTCAGAGGTGCCCAGGCGCGATTCCACCTGTTGCAGCTGATCTTCGAGGAATTTGCGCACGCCGGAGAGCTCGCCACGGTTTTGGCTGATGTTCTGGTTGCGATACTCCTCGGCGAAAAGGTCGGCGAAATATGCCGCTTCTTCGGGATCTCCCGCCGACACCTTGATGGTGATGACGTCGGCGTCCTTGAGAGGACTGACCGCCAGGCGGCCGCGCAACGCGACCACCCAATCGGTCGCCGGATCGGACTCGGGGGGCGGCCGCCACCCTTCGCGATGCGCGCGGTCGAGCACCCGCTGCGCCAGGGTGCGGCTGCGCAGCAGCTCGCACTCGTTGTTGATCAGGATCTTCTGCTTCATGAACCCGGTGGGATCGAAGAGCGAGAGCGCCCCGGCATCTTGCGGCTCGATCAGGAGCGTGGTCTGCGCTTCGAAGACCGGCTCCATGCGCAGCGTGAAGAAGATCGTGAATGCCAGCACCATGGCGGTGACGAAGGCGACCATCCAGCGGCGTGACCAGATGATGCGAACGTAGTCCGCCAGTGTGACATTGTGAACTTCGCGACCATCCATGGAGCGCGTCCTAGTCGTTGAAGAAGACGAGGTTTGCCGAGGTAGCAACAACTGCGACCTGGGTCATGAATCCAAAGAAGCGGGCAACGGCGTACCAGACACTGCCCGGCACCACCACGGTGTCTCCCGGCTGGAGCAGGATCGTGGCGCGCGGATTGCCATCGGAGATGTAGCCCTTGACGTCGATCTCATCGACCCGGTTGTCGTGGTCGGCGCTGCGAATCAGCTTCACCGACGACACTCTGGCGTTCTTGGTGGGACCACCGGCATAGGAGAGAAGCGTGACCAGGTCGGTGTTGTCGGGGACCAGGTAGAGCCCCGGCTTGTGCACCTCGCCCCACACGTGCACCGTGATCTGCAGCCGAGACTCGTAGCCCGGACTGATGTAGTAGGCGGGGCTGGCGCCTTGCACCGCGACCGGGCTCTCGCCGAATGCAGTCGATGTCGCGAGGGCGAGGGCCAACAGGACCGGGAGCTTGGTTGTGCGCGTCCGGCGTCTCATCGCTTCTCCAGGATGATGGTCGCGGGGGCGGGAAAGGGTCCCCGCCGTCTGGGAGGGTCGGCTCTTGTGCCAATCGACCCGTTGACCGGCGCCTTGAGCGGCCGCGCATCAGGGAGCGACCTCGAACTCGACCCAGAGCGACTCCGAGCCGCGGTAGGGATCGGAGGGATCGACCGCATCGACCCTCCAGCGATAGCCGCCGGCGGCGAGCGTGGGAGGATCGAGCTCGGCTCCATAGGCGATCTCGATCGTCTCGGAACCCGCGAAGAACTCCATCAGGGGCGAGATCCAGCCCTCGCCACCCTCGCGCGATTCGACGCGCACCACAAAGCGCGGCAGGGCGCCTTGCTCCGGCCAGCTCCAGCGAAAGAGCGGCGCCGCGCCGGCCACCGATCGGGGCGCCGGCGAGAGCGGCTCTGCCTTGCGGATCAGCGTGACCGCGACGGTGTCGGAAGCGACCTTGGTGCGCTGGGCCGCGTCGCGCACCTCGAGGGAGTAGCGCCAGGTGCCGAGCTCGGGCACGAAATCGATGGTCGTGGAGTCGGCCGGATCGAAGCTGCCGATCGGAGCGAAGACCCCGTCCTCGCCGGCTCGGGAGAGGGTCACCTCGGTGACCGCTCCGGAGGGCGGCCGTTCCCACTCCAACCTGATGCCGAGCTCGGCGCTGGCCTCGGCATCGACGCCGCGCTCCTCGTGTTCGGTCGGCGCGGAGGGGGCGATGAAGCTCAGGTCGGGAAGGGGTTCCTGGCCGGGGCCGCTGGGAGGCTCGACGCAGCCGATCAGGGCGACCAGCCCGATCGCGGGAAGGGGGCTCGGATTGCGCAAGCTGCTCATGGTCCACCCCATGGGTAGAGTTTGAGATCGATGCGGTGGTTCTCGAGGGCTTCGGCGGAGAGGAAGGCGTAGTCCAGGGCCAGTCTCCAGAAGCGGAAGCCGGCGCCTGCGGTGAGCTCGCCGCGGTGTTCGCCCACCCGCAGCGCAAGCAGTTCGCGGAATTCCCATTGCGCGCCCAGGCCGTGGTCGGCGCGCCCCCCGTCCTGCAGATCCCAGACCCGCGCCCAGCTCAGCAGCAGCTCGCTGGACAGGGAGGGGAGGGCCTGCGCGTAGCCGACATCGAGACGGCTGCGCATCGGCATCGAGGCGTGGGCGCGGCTCGCGGTGTCCCAGGTGATCTTGGTGCCGCCGACATCGCGGAGCGCAGCACTCAGCACGATCTCGCCGAGGCGACTCCAGCCGACCATGTCCGCGGCCCCGATGGTGAATCCGGCTCCCAGATCGGCGCCCAACCCGACGGCGATGTTCTGGTCCAGCGACTGGCTGATGTACTTCAAGGACGCCCCCACGCTCATCGAGAATGGGAAGGGACTGTAGAGCCAGCCGAAGTCGACGATGCGATCACTGCGGCGGGCGATCGACAGGCGGAAGCCCAGGTCCTGGGCCCCGAAGTAGCCGTCGGGCTCCGCGGAAGGCCGGGCCGAGACATTGTTCTCTCGCTCGGCCCGATCCTCGGGGTCGAGCACCAGTTGGTAGCGCGGGATGTCGTCGACCGCGAAACGCAAGACCGACGCGGAGAGTGCGGTGCTGGGGCCGAGCGGGCGCGCATAGCCGACGAAGTCCAGACTCGCGAGTCCGGCTCCGTAGAAAGCGTGGTGCAAGAGGATCTCGTCGCCGGCGATTGTCGCCAGTCGCGACACATTCCACCAGTCGGCTCCCACGCCGCCGGCGAACGCCGCGGCGCCGCCGCTGGCGAGCTCCCGGGTTCCGACCCCGAGATCCATGAAGTCCGCCGCGTAGCGAGGCTCTTCCGCGGCCGCGGAAGAGACGGCGAGCCAGGCGCAGAGCAGCGCGGCGGCGGATGCGGTGCTCGGGCCGATCATCGCAGCACCGCCAGCTTCCCCGTGGTGTCGATCCGTTGCCCTTTCTTGGAGCCGATGACATCCACACGGTAGAAGTAGACGCCGTTGGCCACCGGACGGCCGGTGCCGTCGCGCAGATCCCAGGGAACTTCCGAGTAATCCACGGTTCTGATCAGGTCGCGTTTGGAGCTGAAGGCGCGCACCATGCGCCCCGAGGGTGTGTAGATCCTGAGCCGCACCTCGTCGACCGACGTCCAGTCGGTCTCGAGCGTGAAAGCGAAGGTGGTACCGGCCGCCGTGGCGGGGTTCGGGTAGTTGGCCAGATCCCGGATCCTGGTGCGCTCGCCGATCAGAAACGAGGTCGCCGTGCTCTGCACATTGCCGTTGACGTCTTGCACCTCCAGGCCGGCCTCGTGGGCGCCGCGGCCGAGCTTGGTGGGAGCGCTGATCGATACCAGGTTGGGATGCTGTGGGTTGGGCGAGATCGAGTAGAGCGTCGACTCCAGGGGCTGGCCGTCGATGGTGACGACTATTCGCTCGGGCTCGACGTCGACTCCGTTGGCATCCTGCGCCACGAAGTCGAGCACCGGGCGCGGCGCGACGTAGCCTCCTTCGGCGATGCTGCGGCCCTGGCTCTGGAGCTCGATCTCGGGCGCCGTGGTGTCGTGGTTGTCGAGCACGGTGTAGATGCCGGGCAGCAGGTCTTCGGCGGCGACCGCGTCGCTGGTCGCGTTCGACCCCGCGAAGCGCACCCATTTCTGACGCATCGGGTCCCAACGGTAGAGCGCGGGATCGATCGTCTCCTGCGTGCCCAGGTAGAAGGTGGCCTCGATGGCGGAGATCGACGCGGTGGTGTCGGCAAGAGCGATCTGGTAGGCAATCTCGTGGCCTTGGTCCAGGTACTCGGCCACCTGGTAGTCGCCCTGCGCGGTCGGTTCGAACATCGAGAGCCGCTCGACGATCAGCACGGCGGCGCGATCGACCGCGCCCGGCTGCACTTCGATGTGCAAGTTGCCGTCGGCCGAGGGCTGCGGTCCCTGCGTCCCCTCGTCCACGGTGAGGGCGAAGCGATCGGCGGAGACCCTGAGCACGCGGATGTTGTTGGCCTCGGAGCTCTCCTCGAAGATGTCGCCGGGATCGATGATCGCGCGCACCAGATAGGCCCCGGAAGCCAGTCCCCACGGGATCTCCGCGCGCGCCGTCGACTTGCCGGCGACATCGATCGTTGTGAGTGTCGCTTCATCGAAAGCGTTCCACTCCTCCTCCTGCGGCATGTAGGTGGTGTCGGCCTGGATCAGGTGCGGATACCAGGCGAACTCGACATCGACCGCGGGTGCATCGACCTGGCCGGCGTTGAGCACGTCGACGCCGAAGGAGACGCTGGTCTGGCCTCCGAAGGTTCCTTGCCTGCCGTCGGCGAAGGTCAGGTCCTCGCGGCGCAGCACCTTGTAACTCTCGGGCGCGCCGATCCATGGATCGACCCCCTGGCCTTCGGCGACCACGCGCATGAAGATCTCGCGCCCCCCGGGTTGCGCCGGAATGGTGTCGGCGGTGACGCGCGCGCCGTCGGGGCCGTCCGGTACCAGCTCCAGGGTGTCGGCGGGATCGAATCCGGAGTTGGTCGACCAGGTCAGGCGGAATCTGTCGTGCTGGCCGCCGGAGCTCACGACTGTTTTGATGAGCGCCGCCACACCGTCGCGCACGGGCGTTGGATCGGTGGTCAACGGCGCGACCACCGGGATC
>CAZBBK010000043.1:0-47809 GCA_964490075.1 uncultured Gemmatimonadota bacterium
AAGGCCCAACAGGTGGCGCCGTCGGCCGAGGCGTCGATCTCGTTGTCGGTGATCTGGCCCCACTTGATCGACTGGTGCACGAGCTGCTCGGCGTAATGCGCGGAGTCGGGCCGCACCCCCACCACCAGTCCCTTGCCATACTTGCCGTTGGGCGCCCCCTCCACGACTGAGCCGAGTTTGTGGAAACGCATGATTCCTACCTTTCTTTCCAGGGCCGCCCCCCTTCGGAAACGGCCAGGCTCGGCGGTGTGGGCCTCGGCGGCGCCCGCGCCGCGCGGATGAGACCGGGCATCTCGCTCGGGGACCGCGCGCTCGCTGAAGTCGCCGGGGCGCTTCTTCACGGGGAAGGGTAACCACGCGGGGTGGAGTTGGGGAGGGGGGTGTTCGCCAGGATGCCCCGGGATCTCGACACGTTCGCCCGGCGATTCTCTGGGAGGGGTATGATGATCATCGAGGCGCCATGAACGAGAGCTACCAGGTTGCCGATGGACTACTGAGCGAGATCGTGGACGTCATCGTGCGCGAGGCTTCGCCGGAGAAGGTCGTGCTCTTCGGATCACGCGCCCGAGGCGATCAACGCCGCCAATCCGATCTGGATCTGCTGGTCGTGCTGCCAAGGCCCTTCGGCCCCGAGCTCAGTCGACGCCGCCTCGCCGGCCGTCTATGGCGTGCGTTGGCCGGCTATCCGGTGCCGATCGACCTGCTTCTTTACTCGCGGCAGGAGATCGAGAGCTGGAGCCAATCGCCCGGCCACGTTTCCACGATCGCCTTGCGTGAAGGCCGCGTGCTCTATGGCTGATCGGCGTCGAGCCATTTCGATGATTCGCATGGCTCGGAAAGACCTGCGCGCCCTTGAAGGGATGGACAAAGCGCAGATCTGGGCCGACGAGATCTTCGGATTTCATGCGCAGCAAGCAGCGGAAAAAGCGTTGAAGGCATGGATCCTCGCGCTCGACGACGACGCTCCCCGAACCCACGCCCTCAACGTTTTGCTGCTTCGTCTCGAGAATCTCGGCCAGCACATCACACCCTTCTGGGACCTGGTCGAGCTGCAGGGCTTTGCCGTTCAATTCCGCTACGAAGAAATGCCCGAAGATGCCGATCCGATTCCGCGACCGGCCATGAGGGGATCGGTCGAAGCTCTGGTCAACCATGTGAGCTCCGTCTTGGGCGACGACTCGTAGCCCGCGTAGGTGGTGAGCATCCAGCAGTCGACCCCGCAGTGCTCCGCCCGGCGAAAAGAGGGTTGGCAACCCCATCATCGTTCCCCTCGATCGTCGCAAGTCGGAAGGGACCTGGGCGCCGGGCCCACGCTCTCTTGTCGACAACCGCGCCGCGCTCCATACTCGGCGGACTCCCGCCCGGCTCGCGCGGGCCCACCGCATCCTGGAGATCCCAATGACTGGCCGACGCGTCTCTTCGATCACCGTGCTGCTCGCCCTGGGGGCGGGCGCCGCGCTCGCTCTCGTCCCCACCAACCCGGTGCTCGTGCCCGGTCCCACCGGCGGCAACGAATCGCACAAGGTGGGCGACTACTTCGCCGTTCCGCCCCACGACTCGCTGCTGGTGGTGCAGTCGGGCGTCGACCGCGGCGACGCCTTTTCGGGCCCGACCGACTACCCGCCGCAGCGCCACATCGCCTACATCCCCAGCGAGGACACCTACATGGCCGCCTATGAGTGGAACGCGGCCAACGATTTCATGGTGTCGGCCCGCTACTGGCAGGAGGTCGCCGGCTTCGGCTTCTGGTCGGCCGAGGGAACGCCGAGTGAGCGTGGGTTGCAGAGCGACGCCGGGCGGCCGAGCCTGCACGCCCGCGAGGGCGGCCTGGCGATCGCCTACCACGGAGTCGCCGGCGCTTCCGATTTCCAGGTCTACTTCAACGACTTCGACTTCGCCACGCAGTCCTGGGGCACCAGCCTGCTGCTCGCGGACGATCTGCCTTCCACCAACTTCCCCTTCCTGGACCGCTCGTCGGACGGCACCTGGATGGTGGCCTGCGACAACGGTGCGATCGGCAACCCCTACAACGACGTCATCGTGCTGCTCTCCAACGACGGCCTCACCTGGACACGTTCCACGGTACAGACCAACGCGGCGATGAACTGGACGCTGCCGACCGGCGCCGCCGATCCGAGCAACGGCGACCTCTACGTCGCCTACCACGACGACTTCGACGACGATCTCGACGCCGACGTGGTGATCCACCGCTCGTCGGACGGCGGCGTCACCTGGTCGGCGCAGCAGCTGGTGGCGACGGGCGACCCCTTCGGCCAGGCGATCGTGCCGAGCATCGTGGTCGGCAGCGATCACGAGGTCCACGTCATCTACCAGCGCAACATCACGGGCGACTTCGTCGCCGGCGAAGGTCTGATGGGCTTCAACGAGATCGGCATCGCCGGCGCCCCCTGGTACGTCAGCGGCTCCTTCGACGGCGGCGACACCTGGAGCGGCGGGACCCCCGAGCCGATGCTTCCGCGCGAGGGCCTGGTGGCCGAACCCGACAGCTGCGATCTCCATCCCACTCTGGCGACGGTGGCGACCGACACCTGCACCGGCATGCCGCAGCTCGGGATCTATCGCGGCGCCGCCAGAGATGTGCTCTACGCCGCCTACAATCAGCCATACGTCGCCGAGCGCCAGGCGGAAGGGACGATGATCTGCGGGCCCTTCCAGGTCTGGATGCAGAGCATGGAGGTGGGGGACGGCTTCCCGGGCGAGTGGAGTGAGCGCTGGATGGTCAGCGAGATCGATTGGGAGCAGTACGCCGAAGGTCGGAGCTCGATCTACGTGGGCATCACCCACGAGATCCCGGTGGCCGGACCCGGACTGGTCTGGTCCGAGATGAACGAGTCCGCCGCACCGGCCAGCGTGCTCTTCAAGCGCCCCATCGCGGCACCGGGGATCGAGGACCAGCGCCCCGGCGCACCGGCGCCGCGGGGAACCGCCCGCCTGCACCCGGCGACCCCCAACCCCTTCAACCCGATGACGCGCATCGACTACGAGCTGAGCGAGGCGAGCGTGGTTTCGCTGGAGGTCTACGACGCGGCGGGGCGCGTCGTTCGCACTCTGGAAAGGGGCACGCGACCGGCCGGACGGCACAGCGTGACATGGAAGGGTACCAACGACAGCGGCGTCGCGGTGAGCTCCGGAGTCTACTTCTACCGGCTCGGAACCGAAGACAGCAGCGAAACTCGATCGATGCTGCTGGTGAAGTAGCAACCCCCATCCGACCGGCAGAGCGATGCCGATGCCGCGCTCGATCCTGATCGGGATCATTGGGATTCCCCTGCTCGCCACCGCGCTGGTGGCGAGCGGTTGGCTCGGCTTGCCCGCAGGCTACTCCTTCACCGGCTACTGCCAGGGCGACGAGCTGCTCTACACGGCCAAGTCGCTGGAGATCTTCGAGAGCGGGCACCGCCTGCGCTACGGCAACCCCTTCTCGGACGATCCCGGCACGCCGGTGGTCTACGTCAGCCTGATCTTCAGCGCGATCGGCTGGATCTGGCGCCTGACGGGGATCGAACCGGTGTGGATCCTGTGGGGCGGGCGGCTGGCCGGCGGCGCGCTGACTTTGCTCTGCGCCTGGAGGCTGATTCGGCTCTGTGTCGGAGACGATCCCGAGGCCGCCCGTTGGTGCTTCTACTGGGCGGCGCTGGGCAGCGGACTGGGGTGGATCTTCGCCTCGGCCCATGGGGCGCTGCTGCAGCTCCACGGCAGCTTCGACCCGATCCTCGCCGGGGTGGCGGGCGGCGATGGGCTGCAGCTTTTCGGCTGGCTCGCCGACCGCGTCAAGCCGACGGTTCCCCAGCACTACTCGCCCGGCATCTTCACCACCATCGTCCACGCCTACGCGGCGATCTACCAGGCGTTCTTCCTGGCGACCTGCGTGGCGCTGGCGGAACGGCGCCGGGTCTTGGCGGTCGTCCTCTTCGCGCTCAGCTACTGGGCGCACCCGTGGGCGGGGTCGATGCTGCTCTGCCTGGGCGGGAGCTTCCTGGCGATCGAGCTGGTGCTGGAGCGCAGCCGCGGCGATCTGGCGACCGGGATCGCCTTCGCGCTGATCGGCGCGGCGTGGCTCGCCTACTACCTGGTGTTCCTCGATTCGATTCCCGAGGCGCGGCAGCACGCCGAGCAGGTGCGCAACCCGCCCTACGACTGGCGGACGCCGATCACCCACCTGCCGCAGTATCTCGGGGCCTGGGGGACGGCGCTGGTGGGGGTCGTGCTGCTGCCCTGGCGCGGCACCTGGCGGCGGGTCCTGCAGAACCGCGGCCAGCGCCTGGTGGCGCTGTGGGTGCTGATCTGCTTCGTCATTCTGAACAACCACCGCTTCCTCGACCAGCCGCTGCAGCCCGATCAGCTTGGCGGGCGTTGGCTCTGGCTGCCCCTGGTGATCCTGGCCACGCTGGCGCTGCGGCACCTGGGACCGGTGTTCGGCCGGCGCGCGCTGATGGTGCTGGTGCTGGTCTCGTTGCCCGAGACCGTGCGCCTCTCCTACGGCTATTTCGTCGCCGATCTGCGGCGCAACCGCGCCCTGGTCCGTCCACCGGAATTGAGCGCGGCGCTGCGGGCGGTGGCGGAGCTTCCGGGACGGCGCCTGGTGTTCTCGGACGATCCCGAGCTGGCCTACGTGATCGTGGCCCACACCCCCCACCGCAGCTACTTCAGCCACTGGTGCGAGACCCCCCACCTGGTCGAGCGCATCGAGCTGCTGGAGCGCTTCAGGACGGCGCCGAAAGTCGCGGTGCCGGACAGCCTGGGAGCGGATCTCCTGGCGTTGACCGCGCCGGTCGCGGCGCAGATCGCGGCTGACCCGGGGGAGCTGGGGGAGGTGCTGCACCGCAGCGCGGACTACGTCGTGGTCGATCGCGCGGGCGCGCTCTGATCGGTCCCCGAGTCAGCGCCGCCGGTCGGCGCGAATCTCGTCGATCACCCAGGCGCCGGCCTCAGGGCGGACCGAGATCAACAGGCGCGTGCCGCGGACCGCCCCGGTGCGCTCGTCGACGTAGCGCCAGTCGTACACCGCGTGCGGCGCGTCGCCCCCCGCGCGGTGTCGATTGAGCTCGAACTTGCGGGTCTCGGTGCGGTCGAAGAGGCGCTTGAAGAGGAAGTAGATCTGCGAGGGGCCATACTCTCCGGCACGAGCGGCGCCGCCGACATCGATCGAGATCCGCCGGTCGCCGAAGGCCGCCAGCAGGACGGAGAGGTTTTCGCCCCTCCAGGCGGCGGCGAAACGCTTCAGCACCACCTCGGCTTCGACCTTCTGCTTGGATTCGACTCGGGGGCCGCCGGGGCGCTGGACGGCACGCGGCGCCGGCACCGGCGAGCGCGCGGCACCGGACACCTGGGCATGCGCCGTGAGGGCACCCGCCAGGACGATCGTCAGAAGGCAAGAGACGCGTCGCAAAGAAGGCTCCGAGATGCTGAGCAACCTCGATCCCTACTCTATAGATAAGCCATCGAGTGGAGCGATTCCACCGTCTCAGGCCCGCGCCTTGACCCGCGGAGTCTTGACTGGCGCCACAGAGCGCGGCCGGCGCTCGTTCCACTCGAAGAGAACCGGCGAGGCGACGAAGATCGACGAGTAGGTTCCCACCAGCACTCCGATCATCAGCGCCAGCGCGAAGTCCTGGATCACCGATCCGCCGAGAATCATCAGGGTGGTGACCGGGATCAGCGTGGTGACCGAGGTGATCACGGTGCGGCTCAGCGTGCGGTTGATGCTCTTGTTGAGGATCTCGCCGTAGGGTCTGCGGCGCATCAGCTTGGTGTCTTCGCGGATGCGGTCGAAGACCACGATGGTGTCGTTGAGGGAGTAGCCGACGATGGTCAGAAGAGCCGCGACGATCGGCAGGCTGACGTCGCGCTGCACCAACGTCAACAGCCCCACCACGACCAGCACGTCGTGGGTCAGAGTCACGATGGCCGCGATCCCGAATCGGAACTCGAAGCGCACAGTGATGTAGGCGACGATCGCGATCAACGCCAGAATAATGGCGGTGATCGCCTGCCCTTTGAGCTCAGCGCCGACCTTCGGTCCCACCATGTCGGCCGAGAGCACCTCGACCGAGGAATCGACCGCGGACTGCAGGGAGCCGACGATCGCCCCGCCGCGATCGTCACCCGCCTCGACGCCTTCGACCGGCAGCCGCACCAGGATCTCGGTGCCGTCTCCCACCGTCTGCACCTCGGCGCCGGTGACATCGAGCGCGCTGATCGCGCCGCGCACCGACTCGATGGTGGGGGCGGTATCGAAACGTATCCGCAGAGCCAGCCCGCCCGCGAAATCGATGCCGTAGCGCAGCCCGCCGTTCGCCACGATGGAGGCCAGACCGACGCAGATCACCAGGGCGGAGATCACATACGCGAAGCGTCGCTTCGCCATGAAGTCGACGGTGGTGTTCTTGAATATCTGTAGCATGGGTCGACCCTAGATGCTCAGGCGCCGCATGCGCCCTGTGCTGTAGAGGAAGTCGAAGGCGATGCGCGAACAGAACACGGCGGTGAAGACACTGGTGACGATTCCGATCATCAGGGTCACCGCGAAGCCCCGAATCGGGCCGCTCCCGTAGTAGAAGAGGATCAGGCCGGTCATGAAGGTGGTGATGTTGGCGTCGAGGATGGTCTGGAAGGCCCGCTCGTAGCCGGTCTGGATCGAGGCCACGATCGACTTTCCGGTTCGGAACTCCTCGCGGATCCTCTCGAAGATCAACACGTTGGCGTCGACCGCCATGCCCATGGTCAACACGATTCCGGCGATGCCGGGCAGCGTGAGGGTGGCGCCGAACATCGCCAGCGCGGAGAGGATCAGCACCACGTTGATCACCAGCACGGTGTTGGCGACCACGCCCGAAGCGCGGTAGTAGACCAGCATGAAGACCAGCACGAAGGCGAGGCCGAAGAGCCCGGCGGTGGCCCCGGCGTCGATCGAGTCCTGCCCCAGAGTCGACCCGACGGTGCGCTCCTCGACGATCTTGATCGGCGCCGGCAGGGCGCCGCTGCGCAGCACCACGGCGAGGTCGTTGGCCTCCTCGGCGGTGAAGGCCCCTTCGATCTGGGCGCGGCCGTCGGGAATTCGGGCGCGCAGCACCGGCGCCGAGCGCACCTTGCCGTCGAGCACGATCGCCAGCTGGCGACCGGTG
This sequence comes from uncultured Gemmatimonadota bacterium, assembly GCA_964490075.1. Classification (GTDB taxonomy): domain Bacteria; genus CAZBBK01. The sequence goes on from CAZBBK010000043.1 coordinate 7,146, forward strand.
TGGTCGCCGGTGATCTGCGCGAAGCGCTTCACGTAGTCAGACTTGAAGGCGACCGACACGATCGGCTCGTTGAAGCGGCGCTGGTCGAAGGAGAGGTTGGCGCGCGACACCGCGGCGCCGGTGATCTCTGCCTCGCGGTTGAGGAGATGGAGCCGGGCGTAGCTCTCGAAGGGATTGGCGGCGTGCTTCGACTCCTCGACGACCCCGAGGCGGAACTCGAGCTCGTCGGGCATGATGTCGCGCACCTCGGACAGGGCGAGAATCGCCTCGACCGCGGGGATCTTGGCCTCGGGGACCGCCAGGTTGAGACCGCCCTCCTCGGTGTAGCCAAAGGACTGCAGCAGGCTCAGGAAAGGGTGCTCCGACGCGACGCTGGTCTCGATCGCCTCGGTTTCGGTCGGCTCGAGGTCGGCGAAGAGGGCGGCCATCGCGGTGTCGATCGCGGCGCTGTCGGCCTCCTCGCCCATGGCGAGCACCGGCGGCTCCTCGGGCGCGGGCTCGGCGCCCGATGCGGTCGCGGAGTCCCCGGCTGCCTGCGCGTTTTGCACCTCGAGGGCGATCTCGTCGATCACCTGGATCAGCTCGCTGGTGCGCGACGAGAGGGCGACCAGCTTGAACTCCAGGAAGGCGGTGCGGCGCACGATGTTCTTGGCCCGCTCCGGATCGTCGACCCCGGCCAGCTGGACCAGGATCCGGCCGTCGCCCAGCGGCTGGATGATCGGCTCCTCGACGCCGAACTCGTCGATTCGGTTGCGGATCACCTCGAGCGCGCGCTGGTAGGCGTCGTAACGCTCCTCCTCGGTCATGTCCGTGGCGTCGATCTCGATGACCATGTGCATGCCGCCCTGCAGATCGAGTCCCAGCGAGATCGAGCTCGATTGCAGTTCCTGATAGGCGTCGGCATCGGCGGCTTTGAGGGCGGCGCGCCCCTCGCCGCCCAGCCCCACCAGGCGCATGGTCGACCAGAGGCCGGCGATCGCGATGAGGATCACCACGATGGTGGTGGCCAGGCGGCCGTAGAGTTTCGTGTCCATCAATCGAATCCAGTTACTGCTCTGCGTCGGCCCGTGGGGCGGGTTCGGGGACTCGCGTTTCGGGGCGGCGCAACGGGCAAAACGAACGCGACCGAGCTGCTGTCGGCGCGGGCGTCACGGCTCGCGCATCCAGCATCGGGGAGCCGGTCGGCCAACGTCGGCCCGATTTCAGGGCCAGCTCAGGGTCCGCGCAGAAACAACTTCCCATTTTGGCGCCCAGATGTGGTTCAGATCTGGTCGATCGGCGAGCCCCGAAACCGGAGGAGTAGCAGCGCTACTTCGAGGATTTCGGGACTCGCCGATCGGCCAGAGATGGGCTGCAGATGGGATGCCAGAATGGGAAGTTGTTTCTGCGCGGACCCTCAGTCCGCCGCGGACCCTATCACATCCAGGGCGGTCAGTCGTTTCATCAGACGCACCGCCTCGCCCAATCCATCGAACACCGCGCGGGCGACGATGGCATGGCCGATGTTGAGCTCCTCCATGCCCTCGATCTGGGCCACCGGGATGACGTTGCCGTAGTCGAGCCCGTGCCCGCCGTGGAGATGCAGCCCCAGCTCGCGCACCCGCGCCGCCGCCGAGGCGATGCGCTCGAGCTCGTCCCGCGCCTCCAGCGGGGTGCCGGCGTTGGCGTAGGCACCGGTGTGGATCTCCACGCCGTCGGCGGCAATGCGCGCGCAGGCCTCGACCTGGGCCGGATCCGGATCGACGAAGATCTGCACCTGGATTCCGGCGTCGCGCAGCCGGGCCACCACCCGCGCGATGCGCTGCTCCGCGCCGAGCAGGTCGAGCCCGCCCTCGGTGGTCAGCTCCTCGCGCCGTTCCGGCACCAGGCAGCAGTTCTGGGGCCGCACGTCTAGGGCGATGCCGACCACGTCGGGATCGATCGCCAGCTCGAGGTTCACCGGGACCGAGACCGCGCCGGCGATCGCCCGCAGGTCGTGCTCCTGAACGTGGCGCCGGTCTTCCCGCAGGTGCAAGGTGATGCCGTCGGCGCCGGCTCCTTCCGCGACGACCGCGGCCCGCACCGGATCGGGGCTGGCGCCGCCGCGCGCCTGGCGCAGGGTCGCCACGTGGTCGATGTTCACTCCGAGACGAGGCATCAGATGCGCTCCAATCCGACCACGACCGACGCCGGAACCAGGTTCCAAACCGCTCCTTCGAGCTCGCCGAGCCGGGTCGCCAGCACTTCGTAGGTGTTGGGACGCGGGTGGCCGATGCCGATCGCGTGCCCGCGCCTCTCGGCCACCTTGCGCAGCGTCGTGAGGCTCTTCGAGATCGATTCCGGCTCGTCGCGCGCATCGATGAAGACCGAGGCCCGGGACGCGGGCAGGCCGCGCGCACGGGCCAGGGCCAGGGCGACCGACTCTCGCCCCGTGGCGCTGTCGACGAAGTAGAGACCGCCTTGGTCGTCGATGGCATCGAGCAGCGCCGACATGGCGGGCGCGTCCGCGGTCGCCTTCGATCCCATGTGGTTGTTCAATCCGACCGCGCAGGGGACGCGGGCCAGGTTGGCCGGCACGAGCGCGCCGATCTCCGCGACGCTCAGGGCGGCGGTGAGAGCAAAGGGCCCCGGATCGGCGGCGCCCAGCGGCTCCATCGGTTGGTGCAGAATCACCTCTCGGCCCTCGTCGTAGCAGAGCCGCGCCAGCGCCATGCTGTGGGGGCGACCGGGCAGCACGCCGAAGGTCAGCCGGTGATCGAGATCGACCAGGTCGAGAACCACCGACCGCTGGTTGTGCCCCAGGTCGTCGATGATGATCGCCACCTTGGGAAGGCCGGGAGGGACGGGCGCGGCGGCTTCGGTAGCCGGTCGCTGGATGCGGGCGCGCAGCTCGAGGATCGCCACACCGCCCTTGCCGACTCGCAGGTTCAGGGCTCGGCCGCGCTCCGCCGAGCGCACCTCGAGGATCTCGACCGGCAGCTCGTCGAGCGACTCGGTCACCGCGAGGTTGAGCCGGGTCAGCGAGGCCGAGTCGGGCAGCACCGCCTCCAGCAGCCGCGTCCCCGCGCCGTAGCGCAGGCTGTGACGCCGGATCTCCTGGGCCTGGTGGGACTCCAGGACGGCGATGACCCGGGCCTCGACCTCGTCCGGCCAGATCGGAGGCGGCCCCGGCGCCTCGCTCGGCGCGCGCAGGTGGCGCACGGTGAACACCCCGCAGACCAGGAGCACGAAGAACGCGTAGGCGAGCACGATCAGGCGTGGTCGCTGGATCCGCTTCGCCTGCTTGCCGCCGCTCTTCTTGCGGTCGCGGTTCTTGCTGCGCGTCACCGGCAGGTCCTCCGCTGCGCCGCCCCCGCCGCGGCGCCCCGATGCCGCCGCGCGAGATCCGGCACGCGAGTATATCGCCGAGACCGCCGCCCGGAGACACGATAAGCTGGTTCCATGTCCAACCTCGAGTTCGACCCGCACTACGACCCAGAGAACCCCTTCGATCTCGGCGCCGGCGACGCGCCCGAGGCGACACTCGATCTGCAGAGTCGGCTCAACCCCGCCCAGCACCAGGCGGTGACCGCGGGTGAGGGACCGACGCTGGTGGTGGCGGGGGCGGGGACCGGGAAGACCCGAGTGCTGGTCTACCGGGTCGCGCACCTGGTGGCCCGCGGGGTCCACCCCTCGGCAATTCTGTTGCTCACGTTCACCCGGCGCGCCGCTTCGGAGATGCTGCGCCGAGCCTCGTCGCTGATCGATCGCCCCATGGACGAGGTCTCCGGCGGCACCTTTCATTCCTTTGCCAATGGCCTTCTGCGCCGCCACGGCGCCGCGCTCGGCTTGCCCTCGAACTTCACCATCCTCGACGCCGCCGACGCCGCCGACGTCATCGCGCTGGTTCGCACCGGCCTCGGATTGGGGGGACGGGAGCAACGCTTTCCGCAGAAGCGCACCTGCCAGACCATCATCAGCACGGCGATCAACCGCAACCTGGAGCTGACCGAGGCGCTTCTCGAAAGGTGGCCGCATTTCGCGATGCACGTGGAGGATCTGGCGCGCCTCTACAAAGGCTATCGCGACTACAAGCTGGAGCGGGCACTGCTCGACTACGACGATCTGCTGCTCTTCGCGCGCGAGCTCCTGGAGCAGGAGCCGGAGGTGCGCTCCGAGATCTGCTGCAGCTACACAAATATACTGGTCGATGAGTACCAGGACACCAACAAGATCCAAGGCGACCTGGTAACGCTGTTGGGCGCCGGCCATGGGAACATCATGGTGGTCGGCGACGACGCACAATCGATCTACCGCTTCCGGGGAGCGACCATCGAGAACATCCTCGGTTTCCCCAAGCAGTTCTCCGGCGCCCGGCAGATCACCTTGGAGCAGAACTATCGTTCGACGCAGCCGATTCTCGATGTCGCCAACGAGATCCTCGCCGGATCGCACCAGGCCTACGAGAAGCACCTGGAGACGACGATCGAAGGGGGCGAGAGCCCGCGCCTGATCGCCTGCGAGAACGAGCATGTACAGTCCCGCCTCATCAGCGACAGAATTTTAGAGCTGCGCGAGGAGGGCGTGCCCCTGGGGGCGATCGCCGTGCTCTTTCGCTCCTCCTTCCATGCCTTCGACATGGAGCTGGAGCTGAACCGGAGGCGCATCCCCTACGTCAAGTACGGAGGATTCAAGTTCATGGAGGCGGCGCACGTCAAAGACGTCGTCGCCCATCTGCGCATTCTCGACAACCCCCGTGACGAGCCGTCGTGGACGCGGGTGCTGACCCTGCTGCCGGGCGTCGGCGAGGCCACCGCGCATCGCATCGTGGCGTCGATGGCGGGCGCCGATGCGATTGGGCTGCGCGCCGCGAAGGTGCAAAAGCGTGCGCGAGCAGGATTGCAGCGGCTGGCCGATCTGCTGGATCGCCTGCGCAACACATTTCCGGGACCGGCGCAGGCGGTAGAGGAGCTGATCGAGTACTACGAGCCTTACCTGCGCGAGAAGTACGACGACCATCCGCGACGTCAGATCGAGCTGGCCCAGGTGGCGGTGCTGGCCGCCCGCCACAGCACCCTGCGTCAACTGCTCGACGATTTCGCCATCGAACCCCCGGACCGTGCCATCGACAAAGGGGTGCCAGCTTCCGACCAGGACGACGAATCGCGCCTGATCCTCTCGACCATCCACTCGGCGAAGGGGCTGGAGTGGGATGCGGTGTTCGTGCTCTGGACGGTCGATGGGCGCTTTCCGACCTTCCAGTCGATGGAGCGCGACGAGGAGCTCGAGGAGGAGCGGCGCTTGCTCTACGTGGCGACCACGCGGGCGCGCCAGGAGCTCACTCTCTGCTACCCGGTCGGCACCTGGGATCGGATGGGACGCTACCTGGTCTCGCCTTCTCTCTTCGTGCGCGAGCTGCCCGCCGACATCCTGGAGCCGTGGCGGGCGACCTCGGGCGGGCTCGGCCTGGAGGACTCAATCCGCCTGGAGGCGATGATCACGCCCTCGCCCGAGGCGGCCAAGGGGGCCCCCCATGAGGTCGAATGGGACGACCAGGCCCGCTCCAGCCTGCGCTCGCGACGCAGCAAGATCGACTCGCGGATCCTCGGCGATCTGGGCGACGACGACTGGGTCTACGAGGCCGAGTGGGAGGACTGAGTCTTCCCCCTCTTGGAATGTCGCGATATTCCGGGTTTTCCACACTCCGATCCGGCTCGGGCTCAACGACGAGATGAAGACCCTCGTCCTAAGGTGGTATGTCGCAGAGAGTTAGCACTGTTCACAGGATCTTCACAAGCGCCCCCCAAAGTTCCCCACAGGTTATCCACAATCCTCGCAAGTCGTTGATTGGGACGTCGCATCGCGCAGGCGGCGGGTGAGTCGCGTGCACCAGTCGCGGCGCCGCAACGGGTCGGAGAGGTGCCGATCGAAGAGCTGCAGCAAGGCCGACTCGTTGCGCACCGGCGCATCGGCCACCGCCTCCTCGACAGTCCGCAAGTAGGGCGCCACCGGTGACGCTTCGATCTCCAGCAGATCGATCAGCTGGATCGTCAGGGGATCGACGCGATGGGCCGCCAAGAGGCCCCCCGCGGCGAGGTCCAGATCCTCGGTCACGCGTCCGCGGGCGATCTCGCCGAGCATCCCTCTCCAGGCCAGGTCGAAGGCGATTCGCTCGGGCCAGGCCACGATGATGCGCCGGTCGGTCCCCACGAAGAGGTCGGCGGGAGACGGCGCGTCGAGCACGAATCGACGCGCTCCCGCGGCATCCCAGAGCGCCGAGTCGTAGGTCTCGCAGCGCTCGCGCGCGGCCCCGGCGTCGGACTCGGCGATGCGCGCGTAGACCTCGCCCAACCGCCGGATCCGCTCGCCGACCGATTCCGGCAGCACGCTCAGGCACCCCGACGCCGGATCCTCGAGGCGCTGGATGCGCGCCACGCGCCCGGCCACCTCCGCGAGCCAGTCGCTGCTGGTCGGGACCGTGCTCCAGGCTCGATACCCCTCGGACGCGCGGGCCAGATCGCCCAGAGAGCTCCCGAGCTGCACCATGGCGACGATGTCCCAGGCCGGCGGAATCGGCTGCGCACCGGTTGGCAGCCGCAGGTAGAGATGGTGGGCGCCGCCCTCGGTCCAGATGGCGCCCTCGTCGGCCGGGCGGGGCTCCAGCAGGCGATCGGGTGCGCCGGAGGCCAGGTGGGCGCGCGCGGCGAGCGCGTCGACCAGCCGCCGCGAGGCCTCGGGCGCGGCCGGATAGATGCGTAGCTGGCCGTGCTCGCCGCCCTGCTCTCGCACCAGGATGCGCAGCGGATCGCTGGCTGGAGTCCCCTGCACCAACAGCGCTTCGGCGCTGACGCCGAAGCGCTTCAGAGCCGCCTGCAGCTCGGTCCGTAGCTCATGACTCAGGTCCTTTCCCTGCGGCCCCCCGTTGCGACGTTCTTCTTTCATGATGGTGATTTAGACTCCAAGGCGCACGACCGTGCCGGCGCCGCCGTCGACCTCGACGAGCTGGCCGTCGGACAAAGCCGTGGTGGCGTGATCGACGCTCATCACCGCCGGCAAGCCCGACTCACGCGCCAGGATGGCGGCGTGCGAGAGCAGACCGCCCAGTTCCTGCACCAATCCGGCGGCGGAGCGGAACGCGGGTGTCCAGGCGGGATCCACGGCCCGCGCCACGAGGATACAGCCGGCGGGCATCCCGTTCAGATCCTCCACTCGGTCGATTCGGCGGACCGCGCCGCGGGCGCGCCCGGCCGAGACACCCAGACCACGCAGCAGCGAAGGTCCACCGTTGACGATCGGGCGCGGCAGGGGGGCGCGCGGCCGCGCCGGCGCCAGATCGATCTCGATCTCCCGTCCGGCCAGCAGCGCCAGCAGGTGGTCGGCATCGAGGCGGAAGACATCCTCCGCGGAAGCCAGACGGCCCTGCGCGCGCAGATGCTCGCCGGCACGCAACGCGGCGGCGCGCAGCCGGGCCAGAATGCGATGCCACTCGTTGCGCTGGTTCTCGCGCAGCTCGAGAGCGAAGCGCCGCCAGTCGGCAATGGGGCCGATCGACGGGATCCAGGCATGGTGGCCGCTCGTCGCCGGCTCGGTATCGGGCTCGGCGCGCGGCTGCAGAGCGAGCAACGCGGCGACCGACTCGGGCTTCTCGGCCCAGGTCGGATCGGCCGGGTCGATCGATGCCGCGCGATGGCCATGACGCTCGAGAAAGGCCGACAGATCGGCGTCCGGCCCGCGTGCGCGCAGCTCCTCCAGCTCCGCGAAGACCCGTGCCGTGGCGTGGCGCGGCTCGGTCAGCGGGCGCTTGCCCGTGAGGCGCCAGATCAGCTCGGCGTGGACCAGGCTCCAGCGGTGCAGGGCGAGCAGGCGGTGGGTCCATTGCACCGCGGCATCGAGGGCCCGCGGCAGCTCGGCGATCGGGGCCGCGGCGATCCACGCGGCGGCCAGGGGCGGCCGGTCCAGGGCGCGCCGCAGGTCGGCCTGGAAGCGCTGCCAGCGGCGCCGGTGGATCGGCGGCAGCCAGTCCGGTTCACGCACCAGGGTGCGCAGCACCGCCGCCACGCTGGGGAAGGCCTCGAGGGTGCGGCGCCACCAGATCCGGCGCAGCGCAGGGTTCTCCCTGACGACCTCATCAGGGGTGATGCGCCTCGGGAAGTAGCGGAAGAGCTCGGTCGCGGCTTCGAGCGTGAGATGGGGAACGCCGCGCCGCAACACCAGTGCCGGGCCGCCGAGGCGCCGACCGACGAAGGCCAGCGGATCCTCGACCGCACGACGGCCGATCGCCGGCCCGAGCAGCGACCAGCCGAGGCGCGACACACCGGTCGAGAAGCGCTCCGGCAGGAAGTAGCGACTGAGAGCGGGGCCCGCCGCCACCGGACGATCCTGCAGCAGCACGGGGGCGCCCGATGCCCACGCCCACTCGATGTCGCGCGCCCCCCCTTCGAGCGATTCGATCGCGAGCGCCATCTCCAGGATCGCGGCGGCCTGGCGGGCCTCGGCGAGCACCACCCGGCCGAGGCTGATCCGCCGCCCGCGTCCGCGCCAGGTGGCGCCGCTGCGATCCCAGGACCAGCGCTCCACCAGCGCGTCCCCCGCGGTGACGGCGCCGGTCGCCCCGGGCGCCGCTTCGAGCACGGCCTCGGAGGGACGCAAGGGATGGCGGGTGAAGATCACGCCCGCGGCATCCGCCTCGATTCGCGGCTGCACCAGCACCGGCAGCGGGCGGCGCGGCCCACCTGAGCGGCGCACCCCTTCGACCGCGCCGAGCAGCTCGCCCAGATCGTCGCCGATCACCGCCTCGGACCGATAGCGCCCCGCGGACGAGCCTTCCGGCCGGTCCTCGTCGGCGCCCGACGAGCGCACCATCCACGGTCCCGGGCCCAGGCGGGCCGCCAGAGAGGTCGCCGAGTCGAGCTCGGCGTCGGGCGGAACCACCACCAGGTCGGGCACGGGCAGCCCGCGCAGCCGATGCCGGGCCAGTGTGCGGGCTTTCGAGCCAGCGATCTCCGTGGAGCTCGTCGCCACCTGTTGCGCTTCGATCCAGTACATTGACGCCAGAGTAGCAGTCAATTGCCGCTCCAAGGAGATCACCCATGACCCCAATCCGCCCCCCTCTGACTCTGTTCCTGGGACTGGGGCTCGTGCTCTCGGGCCGCCCCGCCACCGCGATCCACGTCACCACCCGCCTGCTCAGAACCGAGACCGCCTACACCGATGACTTCGCGCAGATCGCGATCTTGGGCCAGAGCGGGGTGGGCGGAATCCTGAACCGGGCGCAGATCACCACCAACCTGCCGCTCGATTTGCTCGCGGCGCTCAATCTGGACGCCAAGGTCGGAGTCCTGCGGGAGACCGAGGGCTACCCGCTCAGCGTCGCGATCGGAGCCGGCTGGCTGCATCATTTTCGCGCCGAGGTGGTCACACGCGAGGTCGAGAAGAGCATCGACCAGAGCAGCGTCAGCGCCGACGCCACGATCTACAAGCTCTTCTTGGTCGCCAGCAAAGAACTGGACCCGGCGCTACGAATCCACGGCGGCATGCAGATGCTGCGCGGCGGGCTCGACACTCGCATCGAGGGCGAGCAGGGCTCGGAGGACTTCCCGGACGGCACCATGACCGCGACACTGCTGACCGACAACACCAGTCTGATGGCCGGGCTCGATCTGCGGATCTCGGACGCGCTGATCGTGGTCGCCGAGGGAGGCCGGGACCTCAGCAACGGCGCCACCCGCGCCGGACTCGGCATGGAGACCGGCCTGGGTCCCCTGCGCCTGGGACTGGGCGCCACCTGGCCGGGAATCGACTTGAGCTCGGACGAGCTGCTCTTCCTCGACGAAGAGCAGGAGTCGCCGCCCAGTCTTCCCTTCTTTCCCCACCTGACGCTGTACTTCCGCTTCTAGGAGCGACCTCATGAAACGACTCGCTTTCCTGCTGGCCGGCGCCTGCGCCGGCGCGCTGGGGTGCTTCGAAGCGACGATCATGACTCCCGATCTGCTGAGCGGGGAATCGAAACACATCGCTTTTCCGGATACTCTGGAGTGCGAATCGTACCTCGAAGAGATGGACGCCACATTCATCAACGCCCAGCTCTTGCTCCTGTGCGCCAACCAGGGCTCGCCGCAACTGACCGAGTGCGTCGCGGTGCTCGACGACGCCGGCACATCTTGCGAGCCGATCTGGCCGACCGACGACACCCAGACCCGCGCGGCGAAGCGCGAGGCCGGGATCTGTCACTTCCTGGCCACCGATCTTGCGGCCGTCGACATCGGCCTGACCAACCAGCAGATCACCGAGCTCTACGAGTGCGCTCTTCCATCCCATGCCTTCGAGACCTTGCTCACCAGCGAGGCCTTCGGCGGCACGCTCTTCAACCTCGGCTTCGAGCTCCACGACCTGATCGTCAGCGCCGACCTCGACGAGCAGGCGGGCGACCTGATCGGCGCCATCGAGGAGTCGAGCCTGACGCTGCAGACCGTCAACCACGATGATCGCGACATCTCGCTGGAGATGCGCTTTGCCTTCACCGATACTACCCTCACCGCAGACACCACATTTTTCGACGCCCCCGATCCGGTCGCCGCGGTCGACGACTTCTGGCGCTCCTTCGGAATGATGATCGAGGTGCCGGCACAGAGCGAGAGCCGCGTGGTGTTCCGCGGAGCGACGGTTGTGGCGATCGTGGAGGCCGCCTTCGAGGCCGTGCCGGAAGGGTCGGACGCACGGATCCACATGGCCTTTTTCAACGAGAGCGCGATCTACTCGACCACCGATCTCGAGATCACCGAGATCCGTCTCTTCCTGGCCGCCGGCTCGGACGTTCTCTTTCCCTTCAGCTACCTCTTCTACTAAGGGTCGGCGAGAAATCTCTTCGCCGACCCTAATCAAGCGCACCGCCGCAGGAGCTGCCCTGCCCCGCGGTGCAGCCGAAGCAATGTGGGCCGACGGCGATTCTACGGTCGCGCAGACGCTCCAGGTCGAAGTCGAACACAGTGCGCGGATATCCGTTGGCGGTCTTCATGGCCAGCATCTGATTGAAGTCGCAATCGTAGAGGCTCCCGTCCCATCCCACCGAAATCGTGTTGCGACACATGACGCCCTCGGCGGCACGGCCGTTGAACGACGACACCAGCTTGCTCATGTAGCGGTCGATGTTGCCCGAGCGCTCCAGCCATTCCAGGTAGCGCGCGATCGGCATGTTGGCGATGGTGATCAGGCGCGTGAACTCGATGCCGTGAGCGCGCCGCAGCCGAGCGCGAAAGTCCCTCTCCAGACTGGCCTGTGGTGCCGGCAAAAAGGCGCCGGTCGGATTGGCCACCACGGTCAAGACCAGGCCGCCGCCGGCGCGACCATAGCCGACCTCGTTCAGCATGCGCAGCGCCTCGATGCTCTTGTCGAACACCCCCGTGCCGCGCTGGGCATCGGTCTCTCGGGCCTGGTAGTAGGGCAGCGAGCACACCACTTCGACGCGGTTCTCGGCGAAGAAGGCCGGCAGGTGGCGGTGAGTGGGCTTGGTCAGGATCGTCAGGTTGCAGCGATCCATGACCTGACGGCCGGCGGCGGCGGCGATCTCGACGATCTCCGTGAAGCGCGGATGGAGCTCCGGCGCACCTCCGGTGATGTCGAGGGCTTCGATCTCCGGCTGCCGCAGCAGCGCCAGGCATTGGTCCAGCACGTCGTCCGACATCACCTCCGCACGATCCGGACCGGCGTCGACATGGCAGTGCCTGCAACTCTGGTTGCAGCGCTTGCCCAGGTTGATCTGCAGCGTAGTGACGGTGGTGGAGCGTAGCTCCCCCAGAGGAGTGGCGGCGATCGCATCTTCAAAGGAGCGCGGTAGATCGAGCGCTTCCAGGCGCTCCATCTGAAGCTGCGGCTGCGCGAGTGGATGGCGATCGAGGACTAGCGACATGCTTTGATTCCTGGAGATCGGAAGGACTACATCGATTGGCGCTCGACGTGGTTGCGCATCTGGACGCCGTGCACCAGCGACGCGCCGCCGCGAATCGCCGCGGCGACGTGCAAGGCCTCGGTCATCTGGTCGGCGTTCGAGCCTTTTTCGAGACACTTCGAGGAGTAGGCGTCGATGCAGTAGGGACACTGGATCGCGTGGGCGACCGCCAGGGCGATCAGCGCCTTCTCGCGTTCCGACAGGGCACCTGCCGCGAACACCGCGCCATAGTAGTCGAAGAACTTCCGCGCGAGATCGGGGGCCGCCTCTCCGATCTCGGAGAAGCGATCGAGATCGGCTGCGTGGTAGTAGTGGGCGTGGGGCTGGTCGTCAGTGGGCACGGGATCCTCCGTATGCGGTCGTCCTGCGCGGTCCTCCATAGAAGGACAGAAACGGTCCGGCCGGAAGAAGGTAGCATCAGCGTCAGTCGACCGGCTCGGTGGTAGATTGGGCACCCATTGCTGGTTTCTCCTCATCCCCGGTGATAGGGCATGCCTTTGAGAATCGTGGCCGCGCGATAGAGCTGCTCCAGCAGGATCACCCGCGCCAGCTCGTGCGGAAAGGTCATCGGCGAGAGCGAGAGACGCCGATCGACGGCGCGCAGCACCTGATCGGGCAGGCCGGCCGCCCCGCCGACCACGAAGACGGTGTCACCGCCGCGCGCCAGATCGCGTTCCAGCCGCCGGGCCCAGGGCTCGGAGGCGATCGGCTCGCCGCGCTCGTCCAGCGCCACGGCCACGCTGACTGCTCGCAGCCGCTCGGCGAGCGCCTCAGGGTTGCGCGGCGTCCCGCCGGTGGACTCGGGCAGCTCCAGCACCTTGATCGGCAGCCCGACCCCGGCCGCGCGCCGCCGGTAGTCGTCCGCCAGGCGTCGCAGCGGCTCGCTGCGCAGCTTGCCTATCGCCCAGACCTGCAGCATCGCACCCTCACCAATGCCGCGGCGCCGGGACCCGCTCGACAATCGCCGCTTCGCCGCCCGGATCGGGCCGCAGGATGGTGTCGTGGGCCACCGGCTCGACCCGCGGCGCGCCCTCGAGCCAGTGCAGCCCGCGGCTCTCCGGCCGCGACAGCGCCGATTGCACGATCAGCAACCCGACGGTCACCAGCGAGCGCAGCTCCATGAGCTGCTCCGAAGGGCGCGACTCGGCCTCCATCGCCCGCACCTCGGCGGCGGCGCGCGCCAGCCGGTCGGCGGCCTGGGCCAGGCGCGCGCGGGTCCGCACGATTCCGGCGCAATCCTGCATCAGGTCGGTCACCGCGAGCCTCAGCGACGCGATCCGCTCCGGCTCGATCCCCGGCTCGCGACGCTGCATGCGCTCGAGCGCGGCCCGCGCTTGCAACCGCGCTCTAGACAGATCGGCGGCCTGCGAGCGGGACGCCGCCAGCGCCGCGCGGTGCGCGAACACCACCGCCTCGAGCAACGAGTTGGAGGCCAGTCGATTGGCCCCGTGGACCCCGGTGCAGGCCACTTCTCCGGCGGCGTAGAGCCCCGGCAGCTCGGTAGCGCCGTCGTGATCGGTGATCACGCCGCCGCACGAGTAGTGCGCCGAGGGCGCCACTGGAATCGGCTCCCGCTCCACGTCGATGCCGTGCTTCGCGCAGCGTTCGTGGATGGTCGGGAAACGATCCCGGAAGGCGCCGGGCGCCAGGTGGGTCACGTCGAGCAGGACGTGGGCATCGTCGCGGCGCTTCATCTCGGCGTCGATGGCCCGCGCCACGATGTCGCGCGGAGCCAGCTCGGCACGCTCGTCGAAGCGGTGCATGAAGGGTCGCCCGTCGAGGGTCTTCAGAATCCCCCCTTCGCCGCGCACCGCTTCGGAGATCAGAAAGGAGTCGGCGTCGTGCACCGCCAGCGCCGTGGGATGGAACTGGACGAACTCCATGTTGGCGATCGGGACGCCGGCCCGAAAGGCCATGGCGGTGCCGTCGCCGGTGGCGATCGGCGGATTGGTGGTGCGGCGGAAGACCCGCCCGCAGCCTCCGGAGCAGAGCATGGTGGTGCGCGCCAGCACCGCATCCGGCCGGCCGCTCTTCGAGTCCAGGACCAGGGCGCCGTGGCAACGGCGCGAGCGATTCGAGTCGGCGTCGATGACCAGGTCGAGCGCCGCCTGGTGATCGAGCAGCTCGATCGAGTCGGACGCCGCACAGGCGGCCAGCATCGCGCGCTCGATCTCCGCCCCGGTGAGATCCTTGGCGTGGGCGATGCGGCGGTGGGAGTGCCCCCCTTCCATGCCCAGCGCCAGGCGATCGGGAGCGGCGCCGTGGCTGAACCTGACTCCCAGCTCGATCAGCTTGGCGATCCGCCGCGGCCCATCCTCCACCATGAAACGCACCGTGCGCTCGTGACAGAGCCCGGCACCCGCGCTGAGGGTGTCGCGCACGTGCGCTTCGAAGCTATCGGCCGGGTCGAGCACGGCCGCGATACCGCCTTGCGCCCTGTTGGTGCTGCTCTCGTGGTGTTCCTTCTTGGTGATCACCCGCACCGACTCGCCGCGCGACGCCACCTCGAGAGCGAAGCTGAGGCCGGCAATGCCGCTGCCGATGACGAGGTGGTCGACCTCTTCGATTCCGGGCATCGGGGGACCTCAGTGAGGGGCGGTGCAGAAACGCGGAGGGGCGCCGCGCGGGACGCGGCTGCGCTGATGATATACCTCTGTGGACCGATCGCGTAGCGATCGCCGGTACTCTTGACAGGCCGTCGAGCGCACCGCTCCCCCGTGTAAAGGACTCCGTCAGCACCTGTCAGGGACTCCGACAGCGGGCCCCCGAGGGTGTCGGGAGGGGGCGCTTACGCGCCTGGTAAGGCGTTGTACAATAACGACGTTCAGACCCCCCGCCGGTCCCGACACCGGTGGCATGCCTATTGCGAAATGGACGCCGGCACGAGCTGGTAGCAGATCCAGAAAGGCCCATCCGATGTCTTCTCTCCACTCATCGATTCCCCTTCGCCCGCACCGGGCCGCGGCGGCCCTCTGTCTCGCTCTCCTCTGGACCGGCGGCGCCAACGCCGTGCGCCCGATGGCTCCCCTGGAGCAGCACGAGATGACCTACGTCAGCGACGACGCCATCCGCACGCTGCCGATCGCCTGGGATGCCGTCCATCCCGAGGTCATCATCGTGCCGGACGACTACTCGACGATCCAGGCGGCCGTCAACGCCGCTCCGCGCACGGGTCAGACCATCATCGTACGAGACGGCACCTACTCCGACGGCGCCGATATCGACGCCGACGACTTCGACGACCTGGTGATCGAGGGGGAATGCGGCGCCCACCCCGTGATCGAGCCGGGCTGGGGCAACGCCTTCACCATCACCAACAACAACAACGTGCTCTCGGAGATCACCATCCGCAACTTCGACATCCGAGACTGCACCTACGGAATCGAGGTCTTGCACGACGCCGACGATTGGGACGCGGTCACCACTACGCTCAACGCTTCGCGACTGACGATCACCGACTCGAGCGTGGGGATCCAGACCGGCACGCGAACCGGTGACTATCACTGCAGCGGCGTCTGGGGTTCGATCGACCAGCGCCTGCTCGACCAGCCGATCACCCGAGTCAACATCTCCCAGTGCGTGATCACCGACGGCTGGAGCGACGGCATGAATCTGTGGCGCGCCACCGGCACGATCCTCTCCAACATCATCGTCTCGAACGGTGGCGAGGGGGTCCATACCACCGATCTGCACGACGCCGTGATCCGCAACAACATCTTCGTCTACCACACCGACAACCAATTTCACCTGCAGTACCCGGGCGAGGTCGAGTTCGCCAACAACGTGGTCATTGGCTCCTACGGCTACCCGGGCGATGGTCTGGTGGTCGCGGGTGTGCGCGATTGGGATCAGCCGACCGGCCCCGAGGTCGACGTCCACAACAACGTATTCTACGGAAACGAAGGAGCCGGCGCCAAAGTCGGGCAGGTGTCGATTCGGACTCAGCAGAGTCCTTGCGAGGAAGTCCGCGCCAAGACCCGCACCTGGGTTCGCAACAACGTCTTCTACGGAAACGCCAGCGACCCTGATCGGTATGCTCTGTTCCTGAACGGCGCCGATCAGAATCTGTTGACCGATTGGGCGGAGTACAACCTCTTCGCGCAGAACAACGGCCGCTCCTACGACCCCGCTCTGATCACGCTCGGACCCGGAAATATAGTCGGCAACAAACCGCAGTTCCTGGCGATTCCCGACATCTCCGAGCTCTGGTACATGAAGGACCCGGGGCAGATCCGCTCGACCGCGATGGGATTCCAACCTCAGAACGGGTCGCGCCTGGTCGATGCCGGAACGCCTGACGCCAACTACGACGATGTATCTTACATGGCCAGCGGAACCTCCCGCTGCGACATGGGCGTGTTCGGCGGCCCCTCGGCGATCCCGACCCCGATGCACGCCGGCGCGAGTCCGACGCCGTGCTTGCCGCTGGTGGTCGACTGGGATCTCGACCGGGTGCTGCTGCGCGACCCTCTGTTCCTGGAGCCTGACGGCAACCCCTGGAACGCCCATGTCGGCTACGACAATCCGAGCGGACCGCAGTCGATCGACATCTACTGGACTCCGGAAAAGGTCGAGACACAATGGCTCGGCCAGGGCACGCTGATCTCCAACCACGAGCTGGGCAAGGGGCCGCTCGAGGTGATCACGGTCGCCGAGTAGTCCGAAACACGAAGACCGGTAGGAGCAGGCGCTCCCCCGCAGGCGAGGTGCGGGGGGCGTTTTGTCGTCGTACTCGTTACACGCCGTAGAGGCGGCGCATGTCGGGGCGCTCGGTGCAGAAGTAGTGCACCCAGATATAGGCGTGCTGAAACGTCGCCGCGACCAGAGCCGAGCGCGAGTCGTAGCCGATGGCGATCATCCAGAGTCCGAGGAAAGCAAAGGTGTACATGGCGTTGGACACGTAGCGAAACACGCCGCGGCGAACGACTCCTCGGCGCGCAAGATCGGGATCGAAATGGTCCTTGCCCATGGCCCGGGTGAAGCCGAAGTAGGCGGCGACGGAGTAGAGGGTGTAGAGGAAGGGGACGAGCATGAGCGCGATCAGCGTGGTTCGGGTCGCGGGCGCGAGTCCCAAGGTGTCGCGGTCGGCGGCGGCCAGGGCCAGCAGAACGGCGACCCGTGCGACGAGCAGAATCAGGAAGTCGGCTGCATAGACGGCAAAGGCGTGGCGCCCCATCAGCCGCGAAAAGGCGCGCGTGTGCAGCTCGATGCGCCACACCGCCCAGACGTAGACCTGGTGCAGCACCGGCACGCCCAACGCGAAGAGAAACCAGCACGGCGCCCCGCAGCCGAGCCAGCCGGGGCTCGACGTGGGTGGATGGCCGAGCCGCCAGGCCATGGTCAGCAGCAGCACCAGCGCCAGCCAGTGGCGGAGCTGGCCTTCGAAGATCGGGGCGAGGGGCATGGAGCGCGGCATCGGAGTGGCGGGGCGAGTCTATCAGCCCGGGGAAGGCTCCGAGCGGCGGGGAGACGACCGCGGCCTCGCGCTCTCGGGATCCTCGGCTCGCAAGCTCGAGCGCGGCGGCGCCAACCTGCTCGCCGGCCGGGCCGTCACGCGCCGGATGTTCCCCCTCACCGCCAAGGAGCTCGACTTCGACGTCGATCCGACGGTCGTCATCGAGCACGGTCTGATGCCCTTGAGCGTCGCCGCCGCGAATGCCGAGCAGCGCGAGAACTTCCTGCGCAGCTATCTGATCATTTATGTCAATGAGGAGGTTAAGCCGAAGGTCTGGTTCGCAGCATCGGTACCTTCGCTCGCTTTCTCGACCTTGCGGCGCTTTGCGCGGCCACTCAGCCAATTGTCTCGGGCCTGTCCCGCGATGCTGGTATCGGTCGCGACACGGTGCAGGGCTACTTCAGCGTCTTCGAAGACACGCTGCTGGGATCCTGGCTTCCCGCCTATCGGCCGCGCGCCAAGATCAACGATGTCTCGATTCTGCCCGCGCTGACATTCCTGCGACGCCTGTATGCGGGAGAGGTACTGGGGTCCGCGCAGATCTAGACAAGACAAAACCCCGCCGGCCACTCGGACCGACGGGGTTCGATCGCCTTCGAAGCTGGAGAGGCTACTGGGTGTAGCTCAGGTCATCGATGGTGTGATGGGTGGTCCAGCTGCCGGTGCCGCTCACCACCAGCTTCGAGATTCCCACCGCCGTGAAGGTCACCGGAAAATTCGGGCCGCCCAGAGTGTTGATCTCTTCGAGCAGCACGCCGCCCGCGTCGTAGACGGAGTAGTAGTATGTATCTCCATCGCCGTCATAGCAGGAGGCGTAGACGCTCAGCCCTTTCACCGGCGTATTCCACTCGATCCAGTTGTCGATCTCATGGGTGTAGGCGGTGTTCGGAACGCTGTTCGGCGGGTAGTACGGATTTCCGACCGAGTCCCAGGTCATCCACCCGGGCGAGAACTCGACGCCGGCGTAGTAGGCGCCGATCGGCGAGCCGCTGACGAGATCGTCGAAGTCGATGGTGACGGCTCCGGGCACGGCCACCGCGACATCGAAATCATCAGCATCGATCAGCACGCCGTCGTCGAAGATCGACACCTCGACGTTGTAGGTGCCGAGCGGCGCGATCAGCGGAACATTGAGGCTGACCGTGGTGCCGATCGAGCTCCCCCCGGCCACGGTAACGTCTGGACCGGCATAGAGAGTCTTGGTCAGGAGCGCGGGACCGGTGACATCCATGACCGCCTGGTCGAATGCCGCCGGATCGACGCCGTTGTTGACCGCGTCGGCATCAAAGGCGAGCACGTCGCCCGGCTCGACGCTGGCGGGATAGCCGGAGAGCACCACCTCGAGACCGCCGCCGCCATCGGAGTAGGCCAGGTCGTCGATGGTGTGGTGGGTATTCCAATCGCCGGTGCCGGTAACCACCAGCTCCGAGATATTGTTGGCGGTGAAGGTCACCAGGAAGTTCGGGCCGCCCAGGGTGGTGATCTGCTCCAGCAGCGTGCCGACCGCGTCATAGGCGGAGTAGTAGTAGGTGTTGCCGGAACCGTCATAGCAGGAGGCGTAGAGGCTCACGCCGCTGGCCGGCACGTCCCAGCGAATCCAGTTGTCGGCCTCGTGGGTGTAGGCCACGTGGGGATCGCTGTTCGGCGGGTAGTAGGGGTTGCCGACCGAGTTCCAGGTCATCCATCCGGGCGAGAACACCACGCCCGCGTAGTTCGCCCCGATCACGACTCCAGGGCCCAGATCGTCGAAAGTCAAGAGCGTGCCGGCTTCGTCGCCCTGATGCTGTGGCGCCGGTTTGAACTCCGCCCCCGTTTCGTAGCCGGCCGAGCCCGCGATGATTCCGGTCGACGTGTCGAGCGCGCCAAGCGCCAGCGCCCCTGCGATCAATGAGAGATACATGAACGTTCTCCGTGAAGAGTTGACCCCTGCTCCCGTGGTGGCGCGGCCCTCAGATGAAGCACCCGCATCTCGCGGACTGAGCTAGGTGCACCGCGCTATCGGGGCAGCATAACACGGCGCGTCCAGGATATCGAGCGCACTACAGCTGCTTGGGCCGGTCTCGGCCGGAGCTGCGTCATGGTCGAACAGGTGGCCCCAAGACGGCTGGTCGCCCACCGGGAAAACCTCCTCGGCAACGAATCGCGAGGTGCTCAACATTCGCGCAGCGTGGACGCCGACTCGCTACACAATCAGCCGCCGTAGCGCCTGCCACAAGTGCTTCGATGTCGCTTCGTCCCATCGCACATCCCGCTCCAGCACCCATAGCGGCAATGTCGCCGGCAGCTCCTCGCCCAGCAGCGACAGCTTTTCGGCGTCTTTGGTGGTGGTGATCGCGCAGCGCGCGCCGCGGGCGCGGGCGCTCTCGATGAGCTCGGCGAGCTCGGCGCCCCGGAAATGCTGGTGGTCCCCCTTGACCAGCCTGGCCACCGGGTCGGCCCCCAGGGCGCGCAGGTCTTCCTCGAAACGCTCCGGATGGGCGATGGCGGCGATCGGCGCCACCGCGGCGCCCCGCAACGATTGCAGCTCGATCGTCCGGCCGCCGCCGAGCGGTCGGAGACGCGCGGGGACGAGTCGGAAGCTCACTTCGGTGGACGGATCCCACGGACCGTCGCATCGATCCGGGGGGGCGCTCTCGCCGCCAGGCTGGGAGGGCTCGGGGATGAGGCGCAGGTCGGCGCGTTTCGCCGCCACCCAGGGCTCCCGGAGGCGACCGGCCGGCAGAGGAGCCAGGTCGCCGTCTCGCCGGGCGTCGCCCTCGGGCAGGATCACCAAATCGAGATCGCGGGAGAGGCGGCGATGCTGAAAAGCGTCGTCGGCGACGATGAGCCGAGCGCCCAGCAGGTCGCGCGCCGCGGCGGCGGCCGCGACACGGTCGGCTCCGACCACCACCGCCGCGCTGCCGAGCAGCGCCCGGGCCGAAGCGAGCGCCTCGTCGCCCACGTCGGCCACCGAGGCCAGGATCCGCATCCGGTCGGAGACGACCCGCACCACGGCGTCGCGCGCGCCGCCGTAGCCGCGCGAGACCAGCGCCGGGCGCCCGCCCCAGTCGGCGATCCGGCGGCAGAGATCGACGGCGACCGGAGTCTTGCCGGATCCGCCGGCGAGCAGCGCCCCGACCGATACCACGGGTACCCCCGCCGACCACTCCGGCAGGAGCCCTCGGTCGTAGGCGAGGCGCCGAGTGGCGGAGGCCAGTGCGAAGCCGAGCGAGGCACCTCGCAACAGCGCGCCGCCGATCGGCGTGCGCCGCATCGTCCGTCGGACCGCCGCCCAGTCGCGCGGCTCAGGCACGGGCGTCTCCCCCTCTCGAGAGCAGCTCGAGGATCAGCTCGGCGGTGCGCTCCGCCGCGCCCGGCTCACCGAGGCGCGCGCGCACCCGTGACAGATCGCGGATCATGCGCATCCGCTCGTCGCCGTCGTCGAGCAAGCGCCCCAGCGCCTGGGCCATACGCGCCGGGGTGGCGTCGCGCTGCAGCAGCTCGGGCGTGACGGTCTCGCCGGCGATGATGTTGGCGAGGCCGAGGTGGTCCAGGTGCACCAACGCCTTGCCGATCGCCCAGGTGGCGGGCGCGACGCGGTAGACCAGGATGTGCGGGAGGCCGGCGAGTGTCGCCTGCAGGGTGGCGGTGCCCGAGGCGATGAGGGCAGCGTGGGCGTGGGCCAGCACGGCGTCGGCATGGCCCTCGAGCACGGCGACCGGCGCGGCGCAGCGGGCGACGGCGAGGGCGATCGGCGCCGGATCGAGGCCGGCGGCGCGGGGGATGATGAAGCGCAGGTCGGGGCGCGTGGAGTGCAGGCGCTCGGCGGTCCCCAGCAGAGGCGGCAGCAGGCGACGGATCTCCTGGCCGCGGCTGCCCGGCAGCAGCCCGATCAGCCGCTCGCCCTCTCCGGCACAGCACAGGCGGCGCAGCTCGGCGAGCGAGATCGGATGAGCGCTTTCGTCCAGCAGCGGATGGCCGACCCAATGGGCGTCGACTCCCGACGCACGCCACAGCGCCTCTTCGAAGTCGAAGATCAGGGCCAGGCGATCGATGCTGCGCCGCACGCCGCGAATCCTGCCTTTGCCCCAGGCCCAGACGGTCGGCGCGATGTAGTGCAGGGTGGGCACGCGGGCTCTGCGGGCGTGCCGCGCCAGGCGCAGGTTGAAGCCCGGATAGTCGACCGTGACGCAGAGGTCGATGCCGCCGCCGCGCAGCTCCGCCCTCAGGCGCCGCATCACGCGTCGCAGCTCCGGCAGATGACGCAACACTTCGAAGAGACCGACCACCGCGAGCTGCTCGGCGCGAAAGATCGGCTCGACGCCGGCCTCGACCATGCGCCGCCCGGCCACGCCGACGAAACGCGCGCCGGGCAGTCGCCCACGCAGCGCCCTCACCACGCGCGCGGCATGCTCATCCCCGGAGACCTCGCCGGCGCAGATCATGATGGTCGGAGCGTCAGAGCCCATGGGGAGCGCAGGTTAGCACGGGGGGCGCTAGACTCCTCCCATGCCTTCGATGCTCCTCTTGCTGGTCGCCGACCCCGAACGCGATGCCGAGCGCTGCGAAGCCGGCCTGCTGCTGGCGCTGAACAGCCGGCGCACCGACATGCTGGACGAGGTGCGGGTGCTGCTCTTCGGTCGCGGGGTGCGGGTCCTCGATGCCGAGACGGACGAGCGGGGGCGATTCTCCGAGCTGCTGGAGCGGCTGGCCGAGTGCGAGGTAGAAGTGGTGGCCTGCACCGGCAGTCTGCTGGAGCAGGGGCTCGGCGGAGCGGCGCGCGATGCCGGGGTCGCCGCGGCGGGGGCGCAGGTCTACGTGGCGGGGCGGATCGCCGAGGGGTTCTCGGTGGTGACCTTCTGACGCGGCCCTTCAGACCCCGCTGGTGCCCTCGTCCGAAGCCTCGAGCAGGCGCTCCATGTCGTCGACCAGCCCCTTGATCGACAGCGGTTTGCCGCGAATCACGTCGACGTCGAGGGTGTCGTTGGCCTCGAAGATGTCGGTGTAGCCGGTGAGGGCGATGATCGGCATGTCGGCGTCGACCATGCGCACCTTCTCGATCAGGTCGATGCCGCTCACCCGGGGCATGACCAGGTCGGTGATCAGCAGGTCGACCTCCTCCTGCTGGAGCAGCTCGATCGCCGAGTCGGCATCGGCGGCCTCCAGGAGACGGTGAGGCGTCAGGTCGCCAAGGGCCTGCAGCAGGGTCCGGCGCACGTTCTTGTCGTCGTCGACGATCAGGATGTTGCGCTGCTCACCCTCGCGCCGCGCCTCCTCGCGCAGCGCCCGCTCGGCCTTGAAGTCGACGAACTCCTCGAGCTCGCGGCGGGCGCGCGGATCGAGGCCGGAGATCTTCTGGATCAGGATCTCGGTCTGAAAATCCTCGGCCAGGCGGCGAGTGCCGAAGAACTCGTCGTAGGAGAGACCCAGGGCGCGCACCAGGGCCGGGATCAGGTCCAGGTCGAGGACCCGCTCGCCCAGCTCGAGGGCCTCGACCTCGCCGGGGGCCAGCTCCAGGAGGCGTCCCAGCTGCTCGGCGGAAAGGCCGGCGCGTTCGCGGAAGTACTTGATGCGTTCGGCGGCGTCCATGTGGTCTATATCGGCCGACTGGCGGCGGACTGCACGCCCCGCGGGGGAATGCCAGAGGAGAATCAGGAGGAGCTCGTTTTGCGGCTGATCCAGATCGTGTCGGCCTCGGCGAAACGGCGCGGGGCGGCGCGGTCGGCGGCGCTGGCGAAGCTGACGCCGACCCGGGGGCCGGCCAGCAGCTCAGCTGCCGGCCGGGTGGGGCGGTGCAGCTCCATGCCGCCGGGGCGGCAGGCGTCGTGGTGGCTCCAGCCGGTGTCGAGACCGAGCGCGGCGCCGACCCGGCCGGGGCCGGCGAGCAGCTCGACGCCACGGCGCCCGCCGCGACGGCGCCGCACTATCTCGAGCCCGGCGAGCGGTTCGCAGGCGCGGATCAGCACCGCGCCCGCCTCGCCCGCCGGCCCGGTCACCAGGTTGAGCATCTGGTGGATGCCGTAGCAGAGGTAGACGTAGACCCGCCCCGGCGGCCCCCACATCACGGCGTTGCGCTCGGTGCGGCCGGCGCGCGCGTGGCTGGCCGAATCGTCGGGGCCGCCGTAGGCCTCGGTCTCGGTGATCCGCAGCACGACCGCGCCGAGCCGGATCTCGGCGCCGATCAGCTCGCGCGCGACCGCCTCGACCTCGCGCTCGAAGAAAGGCGCCGCCAACAACGCCATCGTGGCTAGGGCGTCTCGCCGGTCGCCAGGTAGCGATAGAAATCGCCTTCGCTGGAGAGCAGCGCCACCGTGTTCTGGTCCAGCACCTGCTGGTAGGCCTCCATGGTCTTCATGAAGGCGTAGAACTTGCGGGTCTCGGGGCTGCGGTCATAGGAGGCTGCGTAAATCTCTGTCGCTTCCGCGTCGGCCTTGCCCTTGATCTCCTCGGCCTGGCGCTGGGCGTTGGAACGGATCTTCGCCAGCTCCCGCGCCTTGTCACCGCGAATCCGCGATGCCTCGCCCTGGCCTTCGGAGCGGAATCGGTCGGCGATCCTGGTGCGCTCGGCGACCATTCGGTCGTAGACTTTGAGCTTGACCTCGTCGACGTAGGTGATGCGCTTGAACTGCAGATCGAGGACCTCGATGCCGAGGTCCTTGGTGCGCGCCGCGGCCGCGACCAGCACCTCTTTGCGGATCTTCTCGCGACCGATCTCGATCTGCGGAAAGACGATCGTCTCGCCCTCGTCGAGCTCGTCGGCGCGCACCGGAACGCGATTGGTGTTGCGCACCAGCTCGACCAGGTCGTGCGAGGCGATGGCGTTGCGGGTCTCGCCGTCGAGGATGTCGTCGAGGCGGCTCTGCGCGCCCCATTCGTCGCGCACGCGCTGGAAGTAGAGCAGCGGATCGTAGATCCGCCAGCGCGCGTAGGTGTCGACCCAGATGAAGCGCTTGTCTTTGGTGGGGAGCTGGTTCGCAGAGCCATCCCATTCGATGAAACGCTTCTCGAAATCGTGCACCTTCTGAATCAGGGGCAGCTTGATATGTAACCCGGGGTCGGTGATCGGCTCCCCCACGGGCTTGCCGAACTGGGTGATGATCACCTGATCCGTTTCGTCGACCACGTAGAGGGTCGAGCCCAGGACGATGAGCAACAGAAAGGCCAGGATCGCGAGTGGAGCTACTGCCTTGTTCATCGCTACCTCCCCTCCGCCGCGTTGGCGGCGAGATTGAGCAGGGGCAGCACCCCGTCCATGTCCGGATCGAGCAACACTTTCTTGCCGACGTTGGGCAGCGCCGCCTCGAGGGTTTCGAGGTAGATGCGCTTGCGCGTCACCTCCGGCGCCTTGGCGTAGGCCTCGAAAATGCTGCTGAAACGATTGGCCTGCCCCTTGGCGCCATTGACTCGCTCGAGCTGATAGGCGAGTGCCTCGCTGATGATCTGGTCCGCTTCACCCCTGGCTCGCGGAATCACCCGGTTGTACTCGGCGCGTGCCTCGTTGATCAGCTTCTCCTTCTCTTGCTGCGCCTCGTTCACCGCGTTGAACGACGCCTTGACACGCTCGGGTGGGTTGACGTCCTGCAACACAACCTGGTCGATGCTGATGCCCATTTCGTACTGCTCGGTGAGCGCTTGCAGGCGCGATTTGACCGCATCCGAGATCGCGATGCGGCCGACCGTCAGCACCTCGTTGATGGTGCGGTCGCCGACCACTTCGCGCATCACCGCCTCGTTCATGTCGCGCAAGGTCTCACGCTGGTTGCGGACCCGGAACAGGAAGCGATAGGGGTCGGTGATCCGATACTGCACGATCCACTCGACCGAGGCGATGTTGAGGTCGCCGGTCAGCATCAGGGCTTCGTCCTCGAAGCCGCGGCTGACGAAGGTGCTCTGCACGCCGGCGCTCTGGGTGCGGAAGCCGAACTCCTCCTTGAGCTGGCGCTGAATCGGCACCTTGTCGAGCACCTCGATGCCGAAGGGGATGCGGACGTGGAGGCCGGGCTCGGAGACGCCGGTGAACTTGCCGAAGCGGCGGATCACGCCGATCTCTTCGGGGCCGATGGTGTAGACGCTGCTGACGATGCCGATGAACACCAGGCCCAGTGCGAGCAGCATCGCCGCGAGACGGCGTTGCGCGGGGGAGGGGCCGCGGGCCTGGTTCAGCAGCTCGCTGAAATCCAACTCGTCGGAAGACATGAAGACACGCTCCGAATCATGAAGGGCCGTGGTGCGGCGGCGGGGCCGCGCACCGGCGGATGTTTTGCCTGTCGCCGCCAGGACAGCTCGGGGCGGCGCAGCGCAACCCTACACGTTTCGCCCGCGTTTTGGGTCGGTGGGGATTTGGGCCAGCAGGCGCACCAGGGCGGTGGGGACGCCGCGCTCGCCCAGCGCCGCGCGCGACAGCCGCTCCCAGCCTCGCGGCAGCGGCAGGGGGAGCGCGGCGCGGGTCGCGCGCAGCTCGATCCGACGGTGGGTCAGCGTGTGCACGATCTCCGCCGCGACGACACCCTGGTCCGTCCCGAGCAGGTCGACACCGCGCTCCGCGAACGCGCCGGCGAGGTCGTCCCGGCCGCCCTCGCCGCGCTCGGCCAGCGGCACCATCCACAGCCCGCCCCAGATCCCCGCCGCGGGGCGCCGCTCCAGGACCAATCCCTCGCCGCTCTCGTCCCAGAGGGCGAGGTAGCGCAAGCGGCGCAACGGCCGGCTGCGGGTGGAGCGCGGCGGGCGCTCCGCCACGGTTCCGGCGACGCGGGCCCGGCACCATCGGCGCACCGGGCAGGCATCGCAGTCGGGGGCGGCGGGGGCGGTGCAGCGGAGCGCGCCGAGATCGCGCCGGCGAGGCGCCCCGCCGCGTCACGCCGGCGGAGCGCTCGCGCAGTGATCAGTCCGTCACGACGTCGACGTCGAAATCGTCGCTGTCGATGAGCGTGCCGTCGTCGTAGATCGCTACCTCGACGTTGTAGGCGCCGAGCGGAGCACTCCCGGGAACGTTGAGGCTCACATCGGTCCCGAGGCTGGAGCCGCCCGGTACGACGATGTCGGCACCGGAGTAGAGCGGCACAGTCTTGAGCGCGGGCCCGGTGATGATCATGTCGGCCTGGTCGAAGGCCGCGTCGTCGGCACCGGTATTGACGGCGTCGGCGCGGAAGGTGAGCACACCACCGAGCGGCACCTCGCCGGGAGTATTGGAGAGCTGCACTTCGAGCCCGCCGACGAAGGCACCGCCGGTCCACGTCATGGTCTCGTGCGCGTTCCCGGCGATCACGGGGGCGCCCGCGAGCACGCTCAAGGCGCCGCCGGCGGCGGCGTAGGCCTCGAAGGTCGTGTTGCCCCAGTCCTTGTAGTAGATGAGCCCCGCCGGATCCACCGCGTTCGAAGCGTGCACGGATGCCGGCGTGACGCCCGTTGCCGTGGCGGCGCAAGTGGCCACGTCGTACTCCATGATCGGACCGGACCACTCCTTCGTGAAGAAGCTGCCCCCCCAGTACGCCCCCACGCGGCTGTTCTCGCCGACCGAGCCACCCACACTGCAGGTGACGGGGAAGCTGACGGTGGACGGGTCGAATCCGAAGAAGCCGAGCTCACCATAGGTTCGCACGTAGACGATCCCAGTGGCGCGGTTCACGGACGAGCCGCAGGAGATCGACGTGGGTGCGGCGGTAGAGAACCAGCCGGAGCCGTTGTTGTAGTACAGAGTGGTTCCGCCGTCCTTGGCCCACACCCAGCTTCCGCCGTGCACGGAGAACACGGCGATGTTGTTGCGTCCGACCGACGCCGCGGGGCCGTCCATGACGTAGCTCCACGAATTCCCCGTGGCGTCGTAGGCGTAGATCTTGCCATCCTCGAGGAGTGCGTGAACGACGCCGGCTTCGTCCGTGGCGATCTGGGTGGTGTTGCTACCCGGCATCGATGCGCGCTGCGTCCAGATGTCGGTGGCGCAGTCGTACTCCCAGAACTCGGTGGGGTTGGTGTAGCTATTGCTGTCGCTGAGGTAGACCTTCCCGGTCGCGAGGGCGTGGGGACCTTCCGACCCGGCATGACTGGCCACCTCGGGAGCCAAGCGCCGCGCTCCCTCGCTGGTTGCGGCCAGGGCCTGCGTCGAGACGAGGAAGCAGGCGGCGGCCAGGAGATTTGCGCCGCATGCGAACGACCTGATGTGCTGATGGGACATGTTCCGTGGGTCCTTCCTTGTTGGTTCAGGAGCGCGGGATCGGTCCCGCTCGAGCGAGCCGGATCGAAGGGACTGACCAGCGTGCCGCAGCCTCTCGCCGCGCATGGACCGCCGACGTCTCGGCCAAACCAAGAGGTGCCGTGCGCCAGGCCCCCCGCGCACCATGCGAAGAGTCTAGCCCCGTCAGGGTTTCTGGGCAATGTCCAGTAAGTCTCGCGGCCCGAAGGCCGCGGAGACGCACCTCGCGGCCGAATCCCGTCTGCGCTCTCCGCGCCCGGATCTCCTTCGGACCGTCGAAACGACCGAGTATGAGTGCTGGCACCCGGTAGATGTGCGCTCGCAGGAAAGGCCGGCGTGCCCTTCCGGGCGAGACTAGACTGGCGATCGAGACGCTCATGCGCTCGTTCCCGGATGAATCCCGGCGAGATGCCGGTGAAAGGACCCCATGCCAACCCGATCCCGCGCCTTCGCGACTCTGGCTGCCGCGGCCAGCGCCTTCTCCCTGTCCCTCCCCCACTCCGCCCTCGCCAGGTCGAACGGACCGCCCGCCGAACGCACGGGCGCCCCCGGAGAGCCGACCTGCATCGACGGCTGCCACACCGGCACTCCGCTCAACGGCGGCGGGGGCTCTGTGTCGCTGATCGGCGCCCCCGCCACCTACACTCCCGGCGCCGACTACACCTTCTGGGTGGAGCTCGCCGAGGCCGGCATGTCGCGCTGGGGCTTCCAGTTGACGTCGCTCGACGACGGCCACGCGGCGGCCGGGGCTCTGCAGCCAGGCACCCCCGACTCCACGAAGGTGGTGACGGGCGGCGGCAAGGAGTATGTCGAGCACAACTCCACCGGCACCTGGCGCGGGACCGCGGATGGGCCGGTGACCTGGCGCGTCGAGTGGACGGCGCCGGCCGCGGGCGCCGGCGAGGTCACCTTCTGGTTCACCGGCAACGCCGCCAACAACAACGGGTCGCGCACCGGCGATCACATCTACGCCGCCTCTTTCACCTCCACCGAGGACGGCGCGGCTCCGGTGCTCGACCTGGTGCTGAGCGACATTCCGCTGAGCGTTCCGGCCGGCGGAAACCTGGTCTTGAGCGCGACGGTGACCAACACCACGGCCTCCCTGGAGACCTTCGACGCCGCCGATCTCGACGCCTCGGGTCCGGTGCCGCCGACCACGCTGCCGCTCTACGGCGGTCCGCCGGTGCCGGTGGCACCCGGCTCGCCGCTGAGCACGCCGGTCTCGGTGGCGGTGCCCGGGATCGCCCCGGCCGGGAGCTACCTGGTCGACATTTCGATCTCGTCGGGCGGGTCGGTGATCGACACCGAGTCGTTCAACGTCGACGTGACCAGCTGACCGGCGCGGGGGGCTGGCCTGGCCGGGGAGCGGGCGTCGCTCACCCCTCCCCGATCCAGTTGCGCAGCGCGGCGTTCTGGGCGGCGTCGAGCAGCGGCTCGAGCCGCTCCAGGCATTGCTGCTGGTAGGCGTTTAGCCAGCTCGCCTCGTCGCTCGTCAGAAGCGCGCGATCGATCAGGTCGGGCGCGAAGGGGATCCAGGTCAGACACTCGAGACGCAGCCAGCCCTCGCGCTCTTCGTTCGCGACGATATAGAGGTTCTCGAGGCGCACGCCGCCCCAGCCCTCTTCGTAGTAGCCCGGCTCGACCGACGTGACCATGCCCTCGCGCAGCGGGTAGATGGCCGAGGGCTTGCGGGCCTCTTCCGCCAGCGCGAAGGGCCCTTCGTGCACGACGGTTCCGGCGCCGACGCCGTGGCCTGTGCCGTGCTCGTAGTCGAGTCCTTCACGCCACAGCACGCTGCGCGCGACGGCGTCGAGGGCGGTGCCCGGGGTGCCGGCCGGGAAGCGTTGCCGCGCCAGGCGCAGGTGGGCCTGCAGCACTCGGGTGTAGATCTCTCGCGCGCGCTCGGTCGCTTCGCCGCCGCAGACGGTGCGGGTGGCGTCGGTGGTGCCGCCGCCGATGTGGGCGCCGGTGTCGAGCAGGAAGAGGGCGTCGCGCTCCAGCGGGGTGTCGTCGACGGTGCCGTAGTGGGGCAGGGCGGAGTGGACGCCGGCGGCGGCGATGGTGGCGAAGGAGAGGCCGCGGAACTTCGGCTGGGCGGCGAGGTGGCGGTCGACCCGCGCGGCGATCGCCGCCTCGGTCAAGGGCGCGCCGGCCGCGGCCTGCTCGCGCAGCCAGAGCAGGGTGGCGGTGATCGCCGCCGAGGCCCGCAGGTTCGCCTGCCGCATCGCTTCGCGCTCGGCGCTGTTCTTGGCCGCCTTGGTGCGCTCGACCGGCGACTCGGTCAGCACCAGACGCGCTCCGGCGTGGCGCAGGCGGTCGAGCACGCCCGCCGACACGCGCGCCGGGTCGAGCGCCACGCGCATGCCGCGCAGGCCGCCGAGCAGGCGCCGGAAGTCGTGGTACTCGCGGATGTGGAAGTCGTCCGGCAATGCGTCGCCCGGAACGCGCCCGGGGCCGCCGGCCGGAAAGAGGTGCACCTCGTTCGGGCCGACGCAGAGGAAGGAGACGAACACGGTGCTGAAGGGGACGTCGCCCCAGGCCCGCAGGTTGGTGAGCCAGGCGATCTCGTCGAGCTTCACGGTCACCCAGGCTTCGGCCCCGAGGTGGTCGAGCTCGGCGCGCAGCCGATCGACCTTGTCGGCGCAGGAGCGTCCCGCCACCGCCACCGGCACGGTGCGCAGCAGCTCCTCGGGCGCCGAGGGGCGGTCGCCCCACAGGGTGTCGACCAGGTTGGTCTCGACCGCGACCAGCGCTCCGCCGGCCTGGCGCAGCTCCTCCGAAACCGCCTCGGCGGTGGCCGCGGGGACGGTGTAGGGGTCGAAGCCGAGCCGGAAGCCGCGGCGGTGGCGGGCCAGGTCGGTCACCACCTGGGTCAGCGAGGGGTCGCGCCCGGCGCAGTGCACCTGGATGCCGGCCGGCGCCGCCTCGCGCGCGGCCTGAAGTCGGTAACGGCCGTCGGTGAAGAGCCAGGCGTCGGCGGCGCCGACGACCAGGTCGCCCGACGAACCGGTGAAGCCCGACACCCAGCGGCGGCGCTCCGCCCATGGCGGGATGAACTCGCCCAGGTGCTCGTCGCCGGTCGGGATCCAGTAGCCGTGCACCCGCTCGGCGGCGATCAGCGAACGCAGCGCCTCGATCCGTTCCCCGTGCTTCGATTCCATGAGTCGACCCGCGCGCCTCCGTTTGTTCGCAACGCTCCCGCTTCCCGTGCCGTTCCGTGCCGCGCGCTCGGCGCGGTGGCTCAGGCTATCGGATAGTATCGGCCCATGACAAATCCAGCGCAGCGCAGCGCCGTCGTGACCGGAGCCAGCCGTGGGCTGGGCGCCGGGTTGGCCCGGACCTTCATCGCCGCCGGGCTGCGGGTGGCTGGATGCGCCCGCGGCCAGGCGAGCGCCGAGGCCCCGCCCGAAGGCCCCGACTTCCTCTACCGCAGTCTGGACGTGCGCGACGCGGCGGCGGTCGAGGGTTTGCTCGACGAGAGCCTCGAGGCCTTCGGCGGCATCGACCTGTGGGTCAACTGCGCCGGGGTTCTGGCGCCGATCGCGGCGGCACGCGACATCGACCCCGAGCAGTTTGCCGAGCACATCGCCATCAACGTGAACGGCGTCTTCAACGGCTCCCGCGCCTACCTGCGCCATCTGGAGCGCGGCGGCAGCGCCGGCACGCTGGTCAACATCAGCTCCGGCGCCGCCCACTCCCCCTATCGCGGCTGGGCCCCCTACTGCGCCGGCAAGGCCGCCGTCGACCAACTCACCCGCGTGCTGGCCGCCGAGGAGGGCCGCCCCGGCGTGCGCATCTTCGCTCTCGCCCCCGGCATCATCGAAACCGAGATGCAGGCGCTGATCCGCGCTCAGCCGGCGCACCGCTTCCCGGAGGTGGAGAAGTTCCGCAAGCTCCACGAAGAGGGCGCCCTCGGCACCCCCGACGCGCCGGCCCGCGCCATCCTGCGGCTGGCTTTCGATGCGGAGCTGGAGGTCGACGGTCCGGTGCTCGACATCCGTGAGATGGAGGGGTTTGGCAGGCGGCGCGGCGAGCGCGCGTGAGCTTGACATCCTGCGCACCAAGCGGGGTTCAGTTTGACATCGCACGCCGATTTGCCGCCAATTCGAACCCAAACGGCGTCTTCGTGGGCCGAATGGGGCCCGAAGAGCCGGAAATGTCAAACTGAACCGCGCTCGGTGCGGAGAGTGTCAAGTTCGGGCAGGCTGGGCGTGTTGCTCTCACCGCCGGAGCTTCCCGGGCGCTCCCCCCACCCGCGGATTGCGAAACCACCCGCCCCGCCCGATGCTAGGATTCGCGATTCCCTCCAGTCCGCGAACCCGCCCGGAGCCGCGACCGATGCCCGAAGCCGCCCCCGTCACCCTGGAAGATCTCAAGTCGTCGACCCCGAACGACTGGCGCGTCGACAAGAGCACCTGCATCGGCTGCCGGGCCTGCGCCGACCAGTTCGCCGAGGGCTTCGGCTTCGACGACGCCGAAAACCTGGCCTTCGAGACCGGGGCCACGGCGCCCGGCACCTACGACCCCGACGAGGTGATCCAGGTCTGCCCCTCCGACTCGATCTTCATCCCCGGCTACGACACCGGCAACCCGGTGGCCCAGGGCGGCAAGTGGCCGGGCAACACCAGCGATGGGGAGCCGGAGGCCGAGGCCGGAGCGGACGAGTCGCCCTACGAGGCGATCCTGCGCCCTTCGCAGCAGGCGGAGCCGGAGCCCGAGCCGCTCCCGGAGCCCGCGGTGCGGACCGCCGGCCAGAAGCTCCTGGTGGCGCTCACGATGCCGATCACCGGCGCCCTGCCGCCGCGCACGCGGCACCAGATCGAGCGCCGGGTGCAGGACGAGCTCTACTTCAGCGAGCGCCAGGCTGCGGCGATCAACATCGTCGCCAACCTCTTCCTCTACGCGGGCCTTCTGGTGGCGGCGCGGCTCCTCGGCGGCGACACGATCTACAGCGGCACGCTGAACGGCGCCGCCTTGCTGGGCTTCGCCCTGGGAACGGTCGAAGGGGCTTTCCGTCTGCTCGGCGGGCCGCTGTGGTATCGCGGGCGCGAGGCGAGCTACGTGCTGGGCGCCTGGTACACGATGCCCCTCGGCATTCTGGCCACGGTGCGCTCGACCCTGGCGCGGCGGCGGATCGGCGTGGCCCACTCGCCCTTCGCGAAGCACTGGCACGACGGCGGCGCGGTGGCCGAGGGGCGGACGATGGTCAACCTCGAGCTGGAGCGCGACCGGCAGCGACGCTACGGCAACGTCTACCGGATGATTCAGCGGCCGGGCGGCGCCGAGCTGATCTTCGAGCTGGCGCGCTGGATGCCCGAGCATCCGGCCCGCGCCGCGCTCGGCATCGACGGCCGGCTGCCCGACTACCAGTGGAGTCTCGAGCAGGACGCCAACACCCTGAGGGTCCACGCCAAGCTCCCCGATGGACCGCTGCGGACCCTGTCGGGGCAGGTCAACGGTCTGCCGCTCTCGTTCTCCAAGCTGGTGGTCTTCGACCGCGACATCGCCTCGGCCGAAGGCCGCTACGAGGCCCAGACCCGCACCCTGCGAATCGCGGTGCTGCTGGGCGGCGAGAACGCGCGGGTGGTCGACGACTTCGAGGGGGTGGGCGAGGCGGTGATCCGGGCGGCGTAGGTGGACCCTTCCAGCGTCGGCGACCGCGCCTGGCGCAGCCGGGTCGAGGCCGGACGCCGCGATCTCGACCTGGGCGGGAGGCCGCTGCACCTGATCGACCTGGGCGAGGGACCGCCCGTGCTGGCGATCCACGGCTTCGCCGATTCCTGCTACACCTGGCACCGCAACGACCGGGCCCTGCGCGAGGCGGGGCTGCGCACGGTGCTGGTCGACCAGCCGGGTCTGGGACGCTCCGCGCCGACCGGCCGCGGCTTCGGCATCGAAGGCCAGGCCCGGGCGATCCTGGCCGCCGCGGACGCCCTGGGATTGGAGCGCTTCCATCTCCTGGGACACTCCATGGGGGGCGCCATCGCGCTCTTCCTGGCGCTGCGCCACGGCGATCGGGTGGGTCGGGTCGCCGCGCTCGCGCCGGCCTGCTACCCGCCGCGACGCCGCCTTCCTCTGAGCTACCCGGGCGCCCCCTGGGCGGCCCGCCGCATCCCGCTCGAGCTCATGATCCGCGGCGGCTTGCGCGACGTCTTCGGGGATCGGCGGCTGATCACCGCGGCGTTGGTCGCGGAGTACACGGCGGCGGCCCGGCGGCCCGACTTCGTGGCGACCCTGACCGGCCTGTCGCGCGAGTTCTTTTCGCCCGCTTTCGAGAGGATGTGCGCCTCCTACGAGTCGATCCCGCGGCCGCTCTCGATCGTCTGGGGCGAAGCCGACCGCTGGCTCCCGGCCTGGTACGGCGAGCGGCTGTGCTCCCAGGTGCCGGGCGCGCGGCTGCGCGTGCTCCCGGCCGGGCACATGGTGCACCAGGAGCGGGCCGACGAGGTCAACGGGGAGCTGGGGCGCTTCTTCGCGGGGGAGTAGGGCAAAGCGCGACGGGCTTATCATGGAGTTGAGCAGAGGATCGGGGGGTGGTCGAGGAGAAAGCGAGCTCCATGCCAACAACGAGTCAGCAGCCAGATCCTCCCCGCATGCGCACGCACCGATTGCGCTCGGCCGCCTTCCTGAGCGCGATGATGGTCGTGGGATCGGTGTCCAGCGCCGCGGCCGACCCAGCCATCGGCTTCAACTGCGGCGACAATCGGCGCGTCACGGCCGACGACGGCAGCGTCTACCAGAAAGACCGTGACTACAGCCAGAGCAATGGCTCCGGACGCATCGGGGGACGCTCGGAGCACCCGGGATTCCTCGACGACGACTCCGACCTGGGCGGCATCGTACCCGGCGTGCAGAAGAACCGGCTGATCGCCTCGCGCGCGATCAACTGGCAGGAGTATCGCTTCGACCTGTCAACGGGCAGCTACCTGCTCTCGATGCACTTCATGGAGAACTTCCACTGGCGGGGTTTGCGCGCTTTCTCCATCGTCGCCGAAGGCGACACCATTCTCCGAGACCTGGACATCTTCGACCGTGTCGATCGCCGCTACGCGCTGAATCTGCGTCGCCTCGTCGACGTCGCCGACGGCCAGCTGAACGTCGTCGCCCTGCCCGGAATCGACCAGCCGGTGATCCAGGGGATTCACGTCGAACGCCTCGACCCCGACGGCGATCCTCCGCCGGTGCCGACCGCCATTCAGCTGCTGCCCGGCTACCGCGACATCTCGATCTTCTGGGACCCCAACTACCAGCGCGACCAGCTCGGCGTGGAGATCTGGCGCACCGACCTCACGGCCGGCGGTGAGGAGATCCTGGTCAGCGCCGAGCCGGTGGTGGCCCTCCGCTTCACCGACCGCGACCTCGACCCCGATCACGACTACTCCTACCGGCTGACCGCGCTGGACGCCTGGGGCAACCGCAGCCTGCCTTCGAGCGCCGCCGAAGCCAGCCCCTTGGCCCCCGGCGACACTCCGCTCACCTTTCACGCCTTCTGGATGGACGACGAAGACCTGGTAGATCTCTTCACGCGTCGCGCGTCCAACGACTATCGGCCCGCCACCTACTTCCACCAGGGCGAGCTCTGGGACGACGCCGGAATCCGGCTGCGCGGCAACACCACCCGCGGGCTGACCAAGAAGAACTACAAGGTGCGTTTCGAGCCCGACAACCCGCTCCCCGACGGCCGTGTCAAGCTGAACCTCCAGTCCGAGGGCGCGATGCGGTCGCCGCTGCGCGAGCAGATCGGCTTCGAGACCTTTCACACGGCGGGCGCCATGGCGTCGCGGGCCGACTACATACATCTTTCTCGCAACGATCGCTTCATCGGTGTCTACGTCGACATCGAGCAGGTGGACGAGCGCCTACTGGCGAATCGCGCGCTGCAGGGCACGGTCTTCCGCGCCTCGAGCGATGTGTTCGCGGGAAACCTCACCACCAAGCCCACGCTCCGAGGCTACTACTCCACCTACACGCTGGAGAGCGGCGACTATCGCGACTACGTCTACCTGGACGACCTGATTCGCACCATCAACGACACACCGGACGACGAGTTCGTCACGGCGATCGCCGAGCGCCTCGACATCGGGAACTTCCTGCGCTGGTACTCGACCCAGGCGATCATCTCCGGCATCGACCAGGTGATTCACAACTACTTCTTGCTGCGCGACGACGCCAACGGTCTGTTCTACTTCCTCCCTTGGGACGTTCAAGACGGCTGGGACGATCTGAGCATGCCGATCGACTACGGCACGGAGAAACACCGTTACTTCCTGTTCTTCTGGAACCGGCTCTACGATCGCTTGATGAACTCGGCTCCCTACCGGCGCATGTACGCGGTTCAGCTCGAGCGCCTGGTCGACGAGCTGATGGCGTCGGGATCTCTCGCGGACCGTATCGACGGCGATCACCAGTTCCTGACTCCGGAGGTGCGGCGCGATTTCTTCAAGCGCGGCTGGGAAGACATGAGCCTCTTCGACCGCGACCGCGACGATATGCTCGACTTCGTGGAGCGTCGCGAGACCAGAGTTCGCAATCAGCTCGAGTCCTTCGCTCCTGATCCCACCGTCAACCTGTTCCTGAACGAGGTGGTGCGCTGGAATGTGGCGGGCCCGCGGGATGAGTGGGGCGATGCGGAGCCCTGGCTCGAGATACACAATTTCGGCAATGAGACGATCGACCTGGCCGGGCTGGTGCTCGGTGCGCTGCCCGAGAGCGCCGGCGACGATCGCCCCGAGGCGCGGCTCTGGCGCTCGGATGCGCCTCTGTGGCGGCTGCCGGCCGGGCACTCGATCGAGCCGGGTGGCCACCTCCTGCTCTGGCTGGACGGCGAGCCGCAGGAAGGGCCGCTGCACGCCTCTGTGCGAATCGATCCGACCACGCGCTGGATCGCGCTGCTCTCCGAGCCCTGGGGCCGGATGGTGGACCTGATCGAGCTGGACTCGCCGGCGCTGCCGGACGTCTCGATCGCGCGCATTCCCGACGCGGGCGCGTTCCTGCAGCCGGTGGCCCCGGCGTCGCCCGGCGGCTCGAACGAAGGCGGCCTGCCGATCGCCGCCGTCGTCCTCGAGGGACCCTCCGATCACCTGGCGGGCGACTCGCTCTCGATCACGATCACCGTGCGCAACGACGCGCCCGCGGCGCTCTCGGGCCAGCTGACTCTGCTGGGCCGACTTCACGACCAGCAGCTGGCGCCGCCCGCCATCCCGATCGAGCTGGTCGCGGGCGAAGAGCTGGTTCAGGCGGCGGCCTATCCCCTGCCCGCCCTGCTGGAGCCGGGCACGGCCATCGTCGACGCCGAGCTGGCGCTGCTCTCGGGGGCGCTGCTCGACCGTGATCGGCTCGCGATCCGGATCTGGGACCCGCGCCCGGTGCCGATCGTCGTCAACGAGATCATGGCGGCCAACGACACCACGATCTTCGACGAGGCGGACCAGGCCGACGACTGGATCGAGCTGCTGAATGTCGGCGACCACACGGTCGACCTGCACGGTCTCTATCTCTCCGACGACGCCAGCGACCCGACCAAGTGGGGTTTCGCCGACGTGGCCATCGCACCCGGCCAGCATCTGATCGTCTGGTGCGACGACGACGCCGAGCAGAGCCCGAGGCACGCCAGCTTCAAGCTCTCGCGAAGCGGCGAGGAGATCGGCCTCTACGACCTCGACCTGCGCGGCAACGCCCCGATCGACCGCGTGGTCTTCCCCCCGCTCGGCGACGACATCGCCTACGGTCGCTCCCCCGACGGCAGCCCGACCCTGCAGGTCCTTCCTTTCGCGACTCCCGGCGCGGCGAATCCCTGAGCAGCCCCCGGCACCAACCACGGCGCCGCTCCGGCCGCATTGACCCGACCGCCCCCGAAAAGGTATCCATAGACTGAAATGGTGCAGCAGCTTCACAGGGTTCCCGACCGGATCCGGCGCACGGCGTGGATCCTGCTCGCCGGCCTGCTCTTCGGACTGGCCGGCGGCGCCGACGCGGAGTGCGGCGGCGGCTGTCCCTGTGAGGAGGTCGCTGAGGCAGAGGCCCCCGCCCACCACGACCACGAGGGCGGCCCGTGTCCGGAGGATCGCTCCGAGGAGCCGTGCCCGTCGGGCTGTGACGAGTGCACCTGCTGTCCAGGCGCCGCGATCGCACTGGGGCCGAGCGCCGCTCCATGCCCAGAGCCGCCTTCTGGGAGCGAAGTGGCGAGCGCGCCCACCGAGCGCCCCGCCACCAGGACCTTTGGGGGGATCTTCAGACCCCCCGAACACTCCCTCGTCTGAGACGACAGCCGCCACTCAGACCAGCATCGGCATCCGCTTGAGCAGGACAAGACCGGCGCCAAGCCGCCCTTCTCGAAGAGGGTGCCTGACGAGGGAGAGCGACGCGCGACTCGAGGGAGCTCGTGCGCGCTCCGCGAGGAGATTGAGATGAGAACGAGCGCAATGACGCGGCTCGCCGGCGCCGTGGCCCTGGGGCTGGTGCTGCTGGCCGCCGCCTGTGACGAGCGAGAAGCCGCGCCGGCCCCGACGACGGAGCAGGGGGCGACGGGCGCTCCGGCACTCGCCGACCCGCTGGACTGGTGTGCCGGGCACGGATTGCCGGAGTCGATGTGCACGCTGTGCAACCCGAGTCTGGTCGCGCGCTTTCAGCAGGCGGGCGACTGGTGCGCCGAGCACGGCTTGCCCGAGTCGGCCTGCCCGACCTGCAACCCGATGCAGCCGCCGCGGGGCGTCGCGGG
The DNA here is from genome assembly GCA_964490075.1 of uncultured Gemmatimonadota bacterium. Lineage (GTDB taxonomy): Bacteria > CAZBBK01. The sequence goes on from CAZBBK010000043.1 coordinate 45,388, forward strand.
GCCGGATCCCTTGGCGCCGGGCACCCAGGTGCGCTTCCGCTCGCCGGCGATCGAGGAGGCGGCCGGCATCGAGACCGCCGCGGTGACCAGAGACGAGATCGGGATCAGCATCGAGACCACCGCGCGCATCGACTTCGACCGCGACGCCCTCGCCGAGCTGCGCTCGGCGGTGCCGGGCATCGTGCGGGAGGTGGCGGTGGAGCTGGGGGATCGGGTTGCCCGGGGCGACACCCTCTTCAGGCTCGAGAGCGCGCGGATCGGGGGCTTGCAGGCGCGGCGGCGCGCCGCGACCGAGCGCGTCGATGCGGCACGGACCGATCTGGCCCGGCAGCACGAGCTGCAAGAGGGGAAGATCTCGTCGCAGCGCCGGGTCGAGCTGGCCCGGCAGGAGCTGGAGGCGGCGCGGGCCGAGCTGCGTTCGATCGACCAGTCGCTGCGCATCAGCGGCGCCTCGGCGGAGGGGCGGAGCGGGTCCTTTACCGTCCGCGCACCGATCGCGGGCACCGTGGTCCGCCGTCCGGCCCTCGTCGGCTCGTTCGCCGATGAATCGGTCTCCCTCGCCACCATCGCCGACCGATCGCTGATGTGGGTGCTGCTCGACCTCCCCGAGTGGGACGCGGCCGGCGTTCGGGTGGGTCAGGAGGTCGAGGTGCGGGTCGATGGGGTCGCCGGGCGGAGCTTCACGGGGGAGATCACCTGGATCGCCTCGGAGGTCGACCCGCGGACTCGCAGCGTCGCGGCTCGCGCCGAGCTGAGGAACGTCGATGGGCTGCTGCGCGCGGGTCAGTTCGCTCGCGCGACTGTCCGGGTCGCGGCCCCCACGGCTGCCGTGACCGTCCCCCTCGAGGCCGTGCAGCGCGTCGGCGAGGAATCGCTGGTGTTCGCACGCATCGCCGAGGGTCGCTACGCGCCGCGGGTCGTCGCGCTGGGCCGCTCGGACGGCCGCCGGGTGCAGGTCTCCGGGCAGCTCGCCGACGGCGACGCCGTGGTCACCACCGGCGCCTTTCTGCTGCGCACCGAGCTCAGCCGCGGATCGATCGGCGCCGGCTGCTGCGAGGTCGACGCGCCGGGGGGAGGCTGACCATGCTCAACCGGCTCATCGATCTTTCCCTGCGCCATCGCGGTGTGGTGCTGCTCGCCACGGCCCTGCTCGTGGTCGCCGGTCTGGCCTCGTTCCGGCAACTGCCCTTCGACGCATACCCGGACACGACGCCGGTGCAAGTGTCGGTCAACGCCGTCGCCCCGGCGCTCGCGCCGCTGGAGGTGGAGCGGCAGATCACCTTCCCTCTCGAGCAGGCCATGAGCGGGCTGCCCGGCCTCACCGGGGTGCGCTCGGTCTCGAAGTTCGGATTCGCGCAGATCACGGCCACTTTCGACGACCACACCGACGTCTATCTGGCGCGCCAGGTGGTCGGCGAGCGGCTGCGGAGCGTCGAGCTGCCCGAGGGGGGGGCGCGCCCCTCGTTGGGACCCGTGTCGACCGGCCTCGGAGAGGTCTTCCATTATCTGGTGGAAAGCGATGAGCTGTCGGCGCTCGAGCTGCGCACGCTGCATCACTGGGTGGTGCGGCCGCAGATGCTGCAGGTATCCGGCGTCGCCGAGATCAACACCTGGGGCGGCTACGAGAAGCAGTACCACGTGGTCTTCGATCCGCGCGAGCTGATCAAGTACGAGCTGACGCTCGACGACGTCGCGAGGGCGCTCAGGCGCAACAACGCCAACGTCGGCGGCGGCGTGCTGGAGCGCGGCGGGGAGGCCCGCATCGTCCAGGGCGTGGGGCTGGCCGGCAGCGCGCGAGAGATCGCGGAGATCGTGGTGGCCGCCCAGGATGGCGTGCCGATCCGCATTCGCGACGTGGCGCGCGTCGAGGTGGGCCACGCGGTGCGGCGCGGTGCGGTCACCGCCGAAGGTCGCGGGGAGGCGGTGCTGGGACTCGGCTTCATGCTGATGGGCGAGAACAGCCGCCAGCTCACGCGGCGCCTCGAGGAGCGACTCGAAGAGGTGCGGGCGAGCTTGCCCGAGGGGGTGCGCCTGGAGCCGGTCTACAGCCGCAGCGAGTTGGTGGATCAGGTGTTGGGGACGGTGCGCAATAATTTGCTGGAAGGGGCGCTCTTGGTCGTCGCGATCCTTTTTCTTTTCCTGGGCAACCTGCGCGCGGGGATCATTGTGGCGCTGGCCATTCCCCTGTCGATGCTCTTCGCCTTCAACGCCATGCTCTACTTCGGCATCGCCGGAAGCCTCATGAGCCTGGGCGCGATCGACTTCGGACTGGTCGTGGACAGCTCGGTCATCATGGTCGAGAACGCCGCGCGGCGGGTGGCGGAAGACCGCAGCGGGCGCAGCGTGCGCGACGTGGTGCGCGACGCCGCGGTGGAGGTGCGCAAGCCCACCCTCTTCGGCGAGCTGATCATCGCCATCGTCT
>CAZBBK010000044.1:0-45687 GCA_964490075.1 uncultured Gemmatimonadota bacterium
GGCCCATGGCACCGCTCCACAGACCGGGCGTCCCTCTGGCCTCGTCTCGTCGCGGCCCCCCCCATCTCGCCGATCCGCCCCCCTATTCGTCACTCCGGCGAAAGCCGGAATCCACGCCTGCACGAGGGCCCAATCCACGCCCCCCCTTTATCGGGCGCGAATTCGATACGAGAGCGCCTCGTCCAGAGCCGCGGCGCGCAGCGCTCCTTCGTGACCTCGCAGATCCTCGATGGTGCGCGCGACGCGCAGCACGCGCGCCTGGCCGCGGGCCGAAAGCATGCCGCGGGCCAGAGCGTGGCGCAGCGCGTCGCGCGCGGGCGCGCTGATCCCGGGGCCGGCGGCCAGCGCGGAGGGGCCGAGATCGGAGTTCGCCGGACCGGCCCCGAAGGTCACGTTGCGCGCCGTGGCGCGCGCCCGAGCCCTCACCACGCGCCGCCGCACCGCGGCCGAAGATTCGGCGCCGACCGGGCGATCGATGACGCTCAACAGGTGATCGGTGGAGAGCGGGGAGAGCTCGACGGCGACGTCGATGCGGTCGAGCAAGGGGCCGGAGATCCTGGCCGAATAGGCGTAGATCTGGCGCTCGGTGCAGATGCAGCGCCCGCCGGGGGTGCCGTGGAAGCCGCAAGGGCAGGGATTCAACGCCGCCACGAGCATGAACGAGGCCGGAAAGACCACCTTGTCTCGGGCCCGGGACAGCTCGACGCGGCGATCCTCGAGCGGTTGCCGCAGCAGCTCCAGCACCGAGCGCCGGAACTCCGGAAGCTCGTCGAGGAAAAGCACGCCGCGGTGCGCCAGGGTCACCTCGCCGGGCCGGATCGGCGCCCCTCCTCCCACCAAGCCCTGCTCGGAGATGGTGTGGTGGGGAGCTCGGAAGGGACGCTGCAGCACCAGCTCCTTCGATGCGGCGCGCGACACGCTGCGCACCCGCGTGACCTCGATCGCTTCCTGCCGAGTCATCGCGGGCAGGATTCCCGCCAGGCAGCGAGCCAGCAGGGTCTTGCCGACTCCCGGGGGACCGATCATCAGGAGGTTGTGGGCACCGGCGGCGGCGATCTCCAGCGCCCGGCGCGCCGAGGCCTGCCCGTGCACCAGGCTCAGATCGTGACGCGGCGCCGCGCCGCCGCCCTTCGGCTCCGTGCGCGGCTCCTCGAAGGCCCGCGGCGGCGGCGCGAAGCCCTGGTCGCGGGCCTCTTCACCGGTCGGACAACCGGCGACGAGAAAGGCCTGGACCTGGTCGAGCCCGGTCGCGGCCAGCACGAAGAAGTCGTCGACCAGCCACGCCTCGGGGCCGTTGTCGGCCGGAACCACCAGGCAGCGCAGGCCCGCGCGCTTGGCCTGCATGGCCATCGAGAGCACTCCCGCGACCGGTCGCAGGCGCCCGTCGAGAGAGAGCTCGCCCACGAACGCGACCCCCCGCGGTTGCGGCACCCCGGCGTGCGCCACCAGCACCCCGACGGCAATCGGCAGATCGAAGGCGGAGCCGTCCTTGCGCCGGTCGGCGGGCGCCAGATTGATGGTGATCTTCACCTGGGGCCAGCCTGGGCCGCCGTGGTTGAGCGCCGAGGCGACCCGATCGCGGGCCTCGCGCACCGCCCCCTGCGGCAACCCGACGATCGTGGTGCCGGGCAGCCCGCCGGGGAAGTCGACCTCGACGTCGACCGGGTAGGCGTCGACGCCGTGGATTCCCATCGAGAGGATCGATACGGCCATGCCGGCGGTGCATGCAACCGCCGTGCCTACCTGGATGCGCGCGGGATCCGACCCGCCCAGGACGGCCGCAAGTGTGCGTGGGGTCGCTCCCTTCTCCGCGCCGGCCGTGACGGCTCCAGATCTCTCTCGACCCCTGGCGGAACGATCCGGGTGACGACCGGTCGTCAAAAGGGCGCCTCGAAACACCAGGAATCGACCCCCGCGGGTCGCGATTCGACCCACGAGCAAAAAACGCGGGCGGAGAACACTCGAACAATGAGAAAATTGAAGCCCCATCAGGAAAGGACCCCCCGAATGAGCCTCGACGCGGGCCTCCTCTTCATCGTGACGCTGCTGCTCTGTGGAATCGCCTTCTTGCTGCTGACCACGCAGCGGGTTCTCTTCGGCCCTCTGGTCGACCTGCTCGACGAGCTGCGCCTGCTGCGCCGCACCCTGCTGCGCCCGGCCGTCACGGTGCAGGTGAAAGACGAGCGCTACCACCTCTCGAACGACGGCAACTTGGCCGCGGAGCAGGTCCGACTCGAGGTCCAACGCGACGGCGAGTCGACCGACGCGGAGTTCACCACCGACGTCCTGCGCCCGGGCGACTCGGTCGACACGGGAGTCGCATGCGCTGCGCCGGGGGTGCTCTGCCGGGTCCGCTACGGATCGATCAACCGCCATCACCACTACCGGACCGAGTACAAGGACGGGCGCAACGCGGTGCTCGAAGGGCATCGTTCCAACAGCCACGGGTAGTTTTGCGGCGCAGGGCCGCGATCTCCGGATGACGTATCCTGAGGGTTGGATGGACGCGGGGACGAGAGGACGCGTCATGCGATTGGTCTTCTGCCTGCTGATCCCGATCTCGGCGATCGGCTGCTACACCGCTCTGAGTCCGCTCGACGCGGTCGAGGACGAAGAGATCCAGACCCTGCGTGTCGAACACCACCTGGTCGATCCCTGGTGGGCCTATCGTCCCGGCTACGGCTACCAGCCCTACGGCTACGGATACCTCGGCGCCCTCTACCTCTACGATCCCTACTACAGCTACTACTACGGCGATCCCTGGTGGTACATCCCGCGCTACGACGATGAGGGCGACGACCCTCGCGGGCCGGCCGTGGGAACGGTCGGCGACGCGCCCGCGCCGGCGCCGAGAGCGATCGGTCAGTCGGCTCCACCTCCCGCCACGGAGCCAAGCCCTCCGCCGCCGCAGCGGACCAAGAGACGGGTTCGGAAGGCGGACGACGAGAAGGCCGAGAGCGGTGATCGTTCCACGGTCGGCGACTCCAGGACGCCGCGCAGAGAGACGCGAAAGGCCGGCAGAGATCGCCCCGATGCGCGCTGAATCGCCAGCACTGGTGGCCGCGGCCCTGCTGTCGATCGGCGCGGCGACCGCCCAGCAGGAGGTCGAGGTCGACACCGGCGAAATCGGCCTGACCCATCGACTCGCGCCGGCGCCCCGCGCCCTGGCGATGGGGGTCGAAGGGCTGGCCCTGGCCAGCGAGGGATCGACCCTGGTCCCGAACCCGGCCGGCTTGACGGCGATCCGCCGCTTCGAGCTCAGCGCCGCCCTGGCCGGCTCGGCCCACCGCGCCGAGAGCCGCTTCTTCGGCCGCGAAGCCGAGGACGAGGTGGTCGCGACCACCCTCTCCGAGGCCCATTTCGTGCTCCCGGTGCCAACCTACCGCGGCGGGCTGGCCTTCGCGGTCGGTTATCACGACGCACGCCCGGCCCTGCGCAGCTCGCTCTTCGACGGCTTCAATTCCTCCCGCACCGCCCTCGACGGATCTCCCGATCCGAGCCGCGAGCGCGAGCAGATCCACTGGCACGGCGGCCCGGCGGCCTTCGTGGCGGCCGCCGCCATCGATCTCTCACCACGCACCACGATCGGCTTCGCGCTCGACATCTGGCGCGGCGAAGAGCGGCGCTCGCGGCGCTTCGAGCTCGGCTTCAGCGGCGACGACGCGCTCGACGCGCCGCCAGAGATCGTGCTCGAGGACGACTACACGGTCGAGCATTCCGGCCTGCGGCCGCGCGCCGGGCTGATGATCCGCGCCGCCGCACCCTTGCGCATCGGGATCGCGGTCGAGGCGCCTTTCGACCTGAAGCGAGTCGGCCACTTCGACGAGACCGAGACCTTGCTCGATCGCTCCGGCAACGAGCTCGCGCGCAGCTCGGCGCGGTTCGAGGTCGACGAGAAGATCGGTCTGCCCTGGTCGATCGGCGTCGGCGCGGTGCTGCACCTCGGGCGCCTGGCGCTGCTCAGCGCCGACGGGCGCTGGACCGATCTGCCGCGCCTGGAGCACTCGGTGCGCGACAGCACCGGGGCCTACGCGCCGACCTGGCCCAGCCTGACCGACGAGCCCCCCTACCGCATGGGCCTCGAGGCCGGCGGCGGAGTGGAGGTGATCGTGCCGGGGACGGCGCTGCGAGCGAGGGCCGGCTACCGCTTCGTCCGGCCCCACTACCTGCGCGAGACGGCGCTCGACGGCCGCCATCGCTTGGCCGCGGGGCTCGGCTGGATCCTCGACGGTACGCTTTCGGTCGATCTGGCGGCGGCGCTCGAGACGACCGAGAGCGAGCAGTTCTCCGGCCGCTACTTCGAACGCTCCACGCGCACCCGACTGGCGCTCGGCACCGCTTACCGTTTCTGACCCGAGCGCCCCAACCCCGTCCCCCCAAGAAGAGAGCCCTCGATGCGCGGAATCGCCCTGACCCCCGAGCTCGGCGCCGCCGACGCGATGATCATCAAGGATCCGGTTCACGGCCAGATCCGTCTCTCACGACTCCAGGAGGCGCTGATCCAGACGGTCGAGGTGCAGCGCCTGAGCTTCATCCGCCAGCTCGGCATGAGCTTCCACGTCTACCCCGGCGCCCACTGCTCGCGCCTCAACCACTCGCTCGGGGTCTCCTACCTGGCCCGCATCCTGGCCGAGGTGCTGATCCGCGGCGATGCCGATCTCGACCTGGATCCGCTAGAGCGCGAGCGCCAGGTGCGCACCGTGGAGGCGGCGGGCCTCCTGCACGACGTCGGCCACACCCCCTGGTCCCATACTCTGGAGCCGCTCTACATCCAGCGCTTCGGCGAGGACCATATGGAGCTGGTCAAGCGTGTGCTGCTGGGTGAGACGGCGCTCGATCTTCCCGGCGCGGGGACCATTCCCGACATCCTGCGCGCCCACCACGTCGATCCGGCCCAGGTGGCGGCGCTGATCACCAAGGAATCCGATTCGCCGCGCTACCTGCAGCAGATCGTATTTGGCGAGGTCGACGCCGATCAGATGGACTATTTGTGTCGCGACTTCCACTACACCGGCGTCACTTTCGGAAACATCGAGCTCTTCCGCCTGATCACCACCATGAAAATCGTCGGCGACGAAGTGGTGTTCCTGGCCAAGGGACTGGAGGCGGTGCGCGACTTCCTGAACGCACGTATGGAGATGTACTCTTCGGTCTACCTGCACAAGAAAACTCGCATCGCCGACCAGATGTTGCTGCGGGCGGCGGAGCGTTCGATCGTGGAGGGGGGAGAGTTTCAGGACTTCTTTCTGATGAGCGACGACGAGCTCTTGTCGACGCTGCTGCACCGTTCGAGCGACCCCTATGTGCGCGACATGGCCCATCGCGTGAAGTATCGCCAGAGGCTGTTCAAGCGCGCCTTCCACATCGAGGCCGGCGAGGCGACCAGCGGCACCGGAGCGGAGTGGATGCAACGAATCCGCGAGCTGGGCGAGGAGGCCGCCGAGACCCGCACGCAGATCGAGGACCAGCTCTTGCGCGCAACCGGAATCGAGCGTGGCTACCTCTTCGTCGACCTACCCGAGGTGGCGGTGCGAGTCTCCGAGGAACGCTTCCAGGAGCTCACGATCCGCTTCCTGCAGAAGAGCGGCGCGGTGGTCGACCTGGCAACCATCGATCCGGCCTTCGCCGACTACGTGGCGCGCGCCAAGCCGACCCGGTCGCTGTTCAGCGTCTACTGCGAGGCGGACGATCGAGACAGGGTTTGCGCAGCGGTCGAGGCGCTGCTCAAGCGCCTGTGAGCTCGCGGGCGCGCTGGAACATCCGCTTGGAATCGGCCACCTTGCCCTGCGATCGGTAGAGCACACCGAGCAGGTTGTGGGCCCGGGCGTGGTTGGGGCTGGCCTTGATCACCCGCTCGAAGGAGTCGATCGCGCGCTCGACCTCGCCCAGGTGGTTGTAGGCCTGGCCCAGGTGCAGGTAGATCATCTCGTTGGCGCCGTTGATCTCGAGCGAGCGGCGGAAGTAGTGGACCGCCTCGCGGTAGAGCCCCTTCTGGAACTTGGCCATCCCGATGTTGTAGAGGATCTCCGGATCGTCGGGCCGGGCTTCGTGGGCCTGCATCAACGAGCTGATCGCGTCGTCGAAACGGCCGAGCGAGCCCAGGGCGGCGCCGGTATTGTGCAGCACCTCCCAGTTCTCGGGGCTGAGCTCGAGCGCCTGCTGGTACTCGCGCAGCGCCATCTCGTGGTCGCCGCGGGCGCCGAGCAGGCAGCCGAGGTTGTTGCGCGCCCGCAGATGCTGGGGATCGAGCTGCAGCAGGTCGCGGTAGAGATCGATCGCCTCGGCGCTGCACCCTGAGCGGCTGAGCTCTTTGGCCTCTTCGTACATCCGGGCGATGCGCGCCTTCTCCTCGTCGCTCAGAAGGCGCGGCGGCAGCGGGGTGGTATCGGGTCTGGGACGCACCGCGGCGCGCAGGGCCTGGCGGATGTTCTGGACGCGCTCCATCAGCTTTCTCACGCGGGGGAGCCTAGCATCTCGCGGCGGGCGGTCGGTTCCTCAGTCAACCCGCCCCCGCCATTCGTAGAGCAGATCGAGGGCTTGACGCGGCGTCAGATCGTCGGGATCGAGGGAGCGGATCTCGTCGATCAAGGGATCGGGCTCCGGCTCGGGGGGCGGCGAGAATAGGTCCAGCTGATCCTGGTCGATCCAGCCCCGCCGGCTGTCGCTGGCCGATTCGAGCCGCGCCAGGACCTGGCGCGCGCGGCGCAGCACCGGGCGTGGGATTCCGGCCATCCGCGCCACGTGGATTCCGTAGGAGCGATCGGCCACTCCGGCCTCGATGCGCCGCAGGAAGACCACATCCTCGCCGCGCTCGCGCACTCGGGTGGTGAGGTTGGCGGCCAGGCGCAGCGATGCGGCCAGCTCGGTGAGCTCGTGGTAATGGGTTGCGAAGAGGGTGCGCGGACAGCCGCCGGGGCGATCGTGGAGCTGCTCGGTGATGGCCCAGGCCAGCGCCAGTCCGTCGTAGGTCGAGGTGCCGCGGCCGATCTCGTCGAGCAGCACCAGAGAGCGCGGGCCGGCGTTGTGTAGGATGCTGGCGGTCTCGACCATCTCCACCAAAAAGGTGGAGCGACCACGCAGCAGATCGTCGGAGGTGCCGACCCGGGTGAAGATCCGGTCGACGACACCGATGCGTGCGGCGCGGGCCGGGACGAAGGAGCCGACCTGGGCCAGCAGGACGATCAGCCCGACCTGCCTCAGGTAGGTCGACTTGCCCGCCATGTTCGGACCGGTGACCAGGAGCAGACGCTCTTCCTCGTCGAAAAGGGTGTCGTTGGGGACGAAAGCCTCGTCCATCTCAATTGCGTCGAGCACCGGATGGCGCCCCTCTTCGATCTCGATGCGATCCTCGAGATCGACCAAAGGGCGGACGTAGTCGCGCTCGCGGGCAACCGCCGCCAGCGCCGAGAGCACGTCGCTCAGCGCAATGGCGGCGGCCAGGCTCTGCAGCGCCGCGATCCAGGCGCCGCAGGCGTCGAGCAGCTCCTCGAAGAGCCGCGTCTCGAGCGCGGCGGCGCGCTCTTCCGAATGCAGCAGCTTCTCCTCGAGCTCCTTCAGCTCGGGCGTGATGAATCGCTCCGCGGTGGCCATCGTCTGCTTGCGCAGGTAACGCTCCGGGACCAGGTGCAGGTTGGGGCGGGTGACTTCGATGAAGTAGCCGAACACCCGATTGAACTTCACCTTCAGGCTGACGATGCCGGTCTCGCGCAGCTCCCGCTCCTGCAGCTCGGCGATCCAGCCCTTGCCCTCGCGCCCGATGGTGCGCAGCTCGTCGAGCTCGGCGGAGAAGCCGTCGGCGATCACGCCCGGATCGGTCGCCCGTGCCGGCGGCTCCGGAGCCAGGCCGCGCTCCAGGAGGGCGGCGAGCTGCGCACAATCGGGCACCGCCGCCCAGGCGTCGCGCAGGATCGGGCTGTCGAGAGACCCCAGGGCGGCGCGCAACTCCTCTTCCAGGCGCAGGGTCGCCCGCAGCGCCGCCAGGTCGCGGGGCGAGGCCCGGCGCACCGCCACGCGGGCGGCGATTCGCTCCAGGTCGGCGGTTTCGCGCAGCGTCACGACCGCCGCCTCGCCGGCTCCTTCGAAGAAGAGCTGCACGGCGAGCTGGCGGGCGTGGATGGGGGCCGGCTCGGTCAGGGGCTCGGTGAGCCAGGCGCGCAGCATGCGCGCTCCGGCGGCGGTTTGGGTGCGGTCGATGATCGAGAGCAGGGTGCCCTCGCTGCGACCCTCCTCGCCGCGCGCCGTGAGCTCCAGGTTGCGCCGGGTCTGGGCATCCAGCAGCATGGTGCCGCCGCGCCGCAGGCGGCGCAGGGCGGTGATGTGGGGCAGGGTGCTGCGGCGGCTCTCGCGCACGTAGGCCAGGGCGGCTCCGGCCGCGGCGATGCCCCGGTCGAGGTCGTCGAAGCCGAAGCCGGCCAGCGTGGCGGCATCGAAATGCATCCGCAGCGCCTCGCCGGCTCTCGCCGGCTCGAGCTCCCAGCCGTCGCGCCCGGTCAGCGGCACCCGCGCCAGCTCGCCCGGAAGGAAGGAGCGCAGCTCGTCGATGCGCTCGGCGTCGACCAGGATCTCCCCCGGAGCGATTCTGCCCAGCACGTCCTCGAGCTCGTCGAGGGCGACCTCGCCGGCGTAGAACTCGCCGGTGGAAAGATCGATGCGCGCCAGCCCGGCCACCCGCCGCCGGCCGCCCGCGCCCGGCAGCGCGATCGCCACCAGGTAGTTGTTGCGCGCTCCGTCGAGCAGCTCGTCGCTCACCAGGGTGCCCGGCGTGATCACTTCGATCACCTCGCGCTTCACGATCCCCTTGGCCAGCTTCGGATCCTCGACCTGCTCGCAAACGGCGACCCGCAGGCCGGCCGCGACCAGCTTCTTGATGTAGCCGGTCGAGGCATGGTGGGGGAAGCCGGCCAGCGGAATCTCGCGCGCCTTGCCGTTGGCCCGCTTGGTGAGGGCCACCCCGAGCACCGGCGCGGCGACCACCGCATCGCGGCCGAACATCTCGTAGAAATCGCCCATGCGGAAGAGCAGAATGTCGTCGGGATGACGCGCCTTGATGCGCCCGTATTGGCGCATCAACGGTGTCTCGCCACCGCTCTCCTTGCCCTTGCCGCGGCGTTTCGAGAGCGCTTCGGTCACGGCTCGGTCCTGCGCACCGGCATGAAGTCGAGCCCGGTCGCGTCGGCCAGGTCGAGCCCTGCCGCGTAGGCCTCGTTGCGGTCGGCGTGGTGCCCCACCAGCACCTTGTAGAGCGGCTTTCCGCCCACCTGCGTGGTGGTCAGCTCGACCTCGTGGCCCTCGAGCTGGAGCCGGGAGCGCAGCGCGGTGGCCTTCGCCATCTCGGCGAAGGCGCCGACCTGCACCGCCCAGCGCCCGAGCTCGGCGGCCGGCAGCGGGGCGGGGGCATCCGCGCTCGAGTTGTCGGCGCTCGAGTCTCGAGCCCGAGGTGGATCGGCGGGGCGGTTCTGGGCCGGAGGATCGGCGGTCGGGCGCGGCGGATCGGGGGCCGTGGCGGGGGTGGTGGGAGCGCGGCGCAGCTCGTCCAGGGCCAGGCGCGCCTGGGCGTAGAGGCCGGGCGAGCGGGCGGCGACACGGCGGTAGAGCTCCGCGGCGGCGGCGGCGGCGCCCTGCGCTTGCTCGATGCGCGCCAGCGCGAAGAGGGCCACCGGAGCCGCCGCCGGGGGACCGTCGATCGCCCGGCGATAGGCGTCGGCCGCCTCGCGCGGCTGGCCGGCGGCCACGGCGGCATCGCCGGCACCGATCCAGAGCCAGGCCTCCTGCGAGGGCGAGGGATGCGCGGCCAGGCCGTCGGCAAAGGCGGCGGCGGCCCGCGTCGGCCGCTCCAGGGCCAGCTCGGTCAGGCCCAAGAGGTGAAAGGCCGCGGCCGACGCGCCGGGCCCGGGGTTCTTCTCGGCGAGCTCGCGCAGCGCCTCCAAGGCCCCCCAGTACTCACCCATCGCGAAGTGATAGCGGGCGATCTCGATCCGCGCGCCGGCCGCTTCCGGGGTGTCGGGCCAGTCCTCGATCAGCTCTTCGTAGAGCTGGCGCGCGCGCTCCGGGTCGGTGCTCAGGCCGGCGAGCTCGAAGAGCGCCGGCGCACGGTCGGAAGCGCCCCGCGGCGCCGAGCGGAGCGCGGCCTGGAGCAAGCGCTCGGCGGAGAGAGGATCGCCCGCCCCGGCCAGACGCCGCGCCTCGCGCACCTCGTCGTAGAGGGCTCCGATCGCGGGGTCCACGCCCCCCAGGAGCAGCGCCGCCAGCAGCAGCGCCACTGGCGGGGACCATGATCCGCTGCCCGATTCGCGAGTTGCCATGCGCGTCTTGCCCATGCTCATGCCTCCGTGCCGCGCATCCCTAGAAGAAGGTGGACCAATCGCCGCACTCGGGGCAGCGCCAACGCGCCTCGGCGATCTCGACGCCGCACTCGCGGCAGCGCAAGCGATCGGCGCCCCCGCCCTCGACCAGCTCCAGCGCCGCCTCGATCGCCGCCGCCGAGTCGCCCGCATCGGCCAGAGCGCGCACGCGCCCCACCGCGAGCAGGCGCCGCGCCTGACCCGAGAAGTCGCCGGGGCCGCCGAGCACCGCCAGCGCCTCGGCGAAGTCTCCGCGGCGGCGGTAGTAACTGCTGAGCCAGACCCGCGCCCGGGCGTCGCCGGGGTGGCGGGCGATGTGCTCGTGGTAGAGCGCCGGCATCTCGTCGTAGCGGCCCGACTCGAAGAGCAGGCGCTCGAGCTTGTCGAAGGCGGCGAAACCACTGCGCTCCCCGCCGGCCTCCAGCGCCTGGCGCAGCAAGCGCTCGGCGCGCTTCGGGTCGCCCGACGCGCTGCACAGCTCGGCGCTCCAGATGAGCGCCGGAACGCAATCGCGGTCGAGCTTGAGCGCCCGCTTCAGATAATCCCGAGCGGTCTGGCGGTGGCGCTGCGCCGCGGCCGCGGCGGCCCTCGCCTCCTCCTTGATCTCGGGCTCGGCGGAGCTGTCGGGGCGCTCCGGAGCGCCGGCTTCTACCCGCAACGCCTGGTCGAGCCGGCGGCGCGCCAGGAAGGCCTGGTAGCGCGCCAGCTCCGCGGCGTCGTGGCGGCCTTCGGCGCGCTGCAGCGCGCGGGTCTCCTGGAAGGACTCGTCCCAGCGCTCCAGCGACTCGAGCAGCTCGATCCGGTAGCGCCGCGCGGCCGCGTCGCGGCGGTTCTGGGCCAGGATCCCGTCGACGATCTCGAAGGCCTCGTCGTGGCGTCCGGCGGCGCCCAGATCGCGCGCCAGATCGAGCCGGATCGCCTCTCGCTGCACTCGGCTCAGCGCGCGGCGGCTGAGCTGGTTGCGGTGGATCCGGTAGGCCCGGGTGTGGTCGCCGCGGCGGCGCAGCAGGCGCCCCAAGCGGATCGCCGCATCGAGGTTGCCCGGATCTTCTCGCACCGCGCGCGAGAAGAGAGTCAGCGCCGCCTCCTCCTCACCGCGCAGATGGGCCTCGACCGCGGCCAGGTAGGGCCCGGTGGCCGGATGCTCGGGAGGGGCGACCGGGCGCCGCGGGCGCAGTCCGGCGAGCGCCCGGTTCAGGATTCTCGGCGGGCGTCTCATGACAGGCTCTGCACCGGCTCGGTGCGCAGATCGTCGATCTCGCGCTCCAGCTCGGCGATGCGGCGCGCCGCGCGCCCCAGCTCGCGCCTCAGCCGCAAGGCGCGGATCGACATCAGGACGATCGCTCCGAGGGCGCCGATCATGAGCGCCGCGATCAGCAGCACGAAGACGTGATAGGGCCCGACTGCTCGGCCGAAAAAGCTGAGCTGCACCGTTTGCTCGAGGTTCTCGATGGCGACGTAGGCGAAGAGCAGCAGAGCCGCTCCCGCGGCCAGCACCCTGAGGATCAGCACGGGGCGACCTCCCTGGCGACGGAGCCGATCGGCTCGGCCCGCAGCGTATGAGCATAGGCGTGGCGGATGCGCAGGTCGACGATGGAGCCGGCGCCGATCCCCGGGCCGCCCGCGAAGACCACCGGGCGGTTCTCCGGCGTGCGCCCATAGAGCTCATCGAACCGCTTCTTCGACGGCCCCTCCACCAGCACCCGGGCGATCCGGTCGACCTGGGCCTGGTTGATCTCGCGGGTGATCGCCTCCTGGATGTCGATCACCTCGCGCAGCCGGCGCTGGGCCACGTCGCTCGCGACCGGGTCCTCCATCTCGGCGGCGGCGGTCCCCGGGCGCGGCGAGTAGGCGAACATGAAGGCCGAATCGAAGCGAACGCGCCTCAGCAGCTCCAAAGTGTCGCGGTGATCCGCCTCGCTCTCCCCCGGAAAGCCGACGATGATGTCGGTCGACAGACCGATGTCGGGGATCGCCGCGCGCAGGTCGGCCACGGCACGCAGGAAACGGCGCGGGGTGTAGCCGCGCTTCATCCGCTCCAGCACCGCGGCCGAGCCGGATTGCAGCGGCAGGTGCAGGGCGGGACAGATCTCGGGTGTGTCGGCCAGGGCCCTCACCAGGTCGGACGTGACCCACAAGGGGTGCGGCGAAGTGAATCGCACGCGCTCGATCCCCTCGGCCGCCGCCACCCGGCCCAGCAGATCGGCGAAGCGGGTCGCCTGCCAGCGATAGGCATTGACCTTCTGCCCCAGCAGGGTGACCTCGCGCACCTCCTGCTCGGCCAGCACCCGTACCTCGTCCAGCACCGCCTCGGGGCGCCGCGAGCGTTCCGGCCCGCGGGTGCGCGGCACGATGCAGAAGGTGCAGCCCATGTCGCAGCCGCGCACCACCGACACGAAACCGGTCACCCCCGAGGGATCGAGGCGCGGCGCGCCCTCGTAGGTGACCTCGGAATCGGGCGTCACCTCGACCACGGCCCGGCCGCGTTCCGCAACCTCATCGAGCAGCTCGGGCAGCTCCGAGTAGCGATCGGTTCCGACCACCAGGTCGAGGAAGGGGGCGTGCTCCACCAACGCCTGGCCCTGCGCCTGGGCCACGCACCCCAGCAGTCCCAGCACCACGGATCCGCCGCGACGCTTCTTGGTCTCGCCGTGCAGCGAGCGCAGGCGGTTCAGCACCCGCTCTTCGGCCCCGCCGCGCACCGCACAGGTATTGAGCAGCACCACGTCGGCGGCCAGCGCGGCGCCGGCCGGCGAGTAGCCGGCACGCGCCAGGATCCCGCCCACGATATCGGAATCGAGGACGTTCATCTGACAGCCGTAAGTCTCTATGTGGTAGGTGCGTGCCATCGGCCCCGCGAATCCGATGAGAAGAGGACATCCGCCTGGCAGGATGAGGATCGGCGATGAAACAACTCACGTGTTTGCATCCCATCTGCACCGCGTCTCCGGCACATCTGGGCGCAAACCCGGGGAGCTATTTCATCGCCGATCCTAAGGGCGAGGCGCGGGATCGGTCAATGCCGCGACCGGCACTGTGCGGCCGGCCGCGGCGTGTCTACCGAGGGCAGATACCAGACTACCTAGAGCGGCGGCTCCAAACCCCAGGCCAGCTCGCCCTGGAAGTAGACCGTGACCCGGTCCCACTCGGTGTAGCTGGTCATGGCAGGGTTGAACGAGTAGTCGTCGCTCTGGTCGTAGTCGCTCCAGTCGTTTTTGTTGAAGCGGCTTTGGATCTCGCCCGAATCGTCGAAGGGAGCGATATTTCCGGCCCCTGCCGAGAAGCCGATCTCGAGGGCATAGTTGTCGCCTCCGAGCGAGATGAACTCCCCGGAGACGTTGGAGCTGCCGATCTCGGCCCAATCGCAGTGGAACTGCTGCGGAGCGGGATCCTCCACGGTGTAGTAGTAACGGATTTTCAGATCTTCCAGCGGATAAGCGTCGGATCCGTTGTTGTCGATCTTGAAGTAGAAACGCAGCGAGCTGGAGATCGGGTTGGTCTGCATGCAGCGATAGCGCAGGGCGAGATCTCCGGCCGGACTGCGCACCGAGATCCCCACGCCTGGCGAAGTGGTGGTCTGGTCCTCGTTGTCGACCGCGGTCGCCGTTAGCACATGGCTGCCGCCGGCCGCGTCGGCCCAGACCAGCTCGTAGGGCGGAGCGAGGTCTTGCCCCAACCAGAGGCCATCGGCGTAGAAGTCGACGCGCTCCACCGTGCCGTCCAGGTCCGAGGCATCGACGGTAATCGTGATCGGATCTCCCTCGTTGAAGATGTCGCCTGGCTCCGGATCGGTGATCGCCACCTCCGGCGCGACATTGCCGCGCACTCTTCCGGCGTAGATGGAGAGCGGATCGGAAGCGGTGAGCTGCTCCGAGATGCCGCCCGAGTAGTGGACCCAGACGCCCACCTCGCCGCTGCGAACGGTGATCAGGTCATCGATCCCGTCGACGTTCAGATCTCCCGCCGCCACCTGCTGCGCGGGGTCGCCGAGCCGCGTCCAGCCGCCGGTCGCGAAATCGTGCACCCAGGTGCCGGCCGGATCGGCGCTGATCACCAGGTCGTCGCGACGGTCTCCATTCATGTCGCCGGCCGCCAGGTGGGCGAAGCCGGGACCGGCGATCAACCGTTGCCAGGTTCCGGTCGCGCTGTAGCGAATCCAGATCTCGGAGCCGAAAGCACCGGCCACGTCGTCCAGCGAGTCGTCGTCGAAATCGCCGGCGTCGAGCATCGTCGCCGAGGTGTTGCGCAATTTGGTCAGCACGCCGGTCACCGAATCGCGCGCGTAGACTCCGGTCGGCGCGCTGCCGATCAAATCGTCGCGACCGTCGCCGTTCAGGTCACCGGCACAGACCCAGAGCACTCCCGGTGTGCTGATGATCGTCTCCCACTGGGCGGTCGAGGAGTAGCGCACCCGCACCTCGCCTGGGCCGCTCCAGTAGCCGACCACGTCGTCGAAACCGTCGCCGTCTACGTCGCCAGCGGCGATCTGTGTTGCCGGATCGGTTGTGAGTGTGCGCCAAGTCTCGGTCTCGGACGATCGCTGCAGCACGCCCTGGCCGGCGAAGCTGCCGACGAAGTCGTCGAGCGCGGGGGCGGCGCCGGCGGGATTCCACCAGTTGCCGGTGAGCACCAGCAGGCTAAGCAGGGCCAGAGAGTCCTCGTAGTAGTCCTGGTCGGAGTCACGCACCGCGTCATAGATCGCGTCGAGGTATGCCTGACCTGCCGGATCGGTCATCGCCCCGACACCAAGAGGAGCTACGAAGGCGGGGGTGAAGTAGTTGCTGCCGGGCAGAGCCGTGCCGTTCAGGTAATAGCCGGCGCGGATGGCGAGAGGATCGCCACCGGTCGCGCCGCGGTTCCAGGCGGCGATGCGGCGGGCGTTCTCCAGTGTCGCGGCGTCGCCCGAGAGGAGCGCGTGGGTGGCGATGCGCCACGGAGTCCGGCACGAGTTGTAAAAGTAGTCGCCGTCGTACTGGGACTCGAGGAAGAAGGGTGGCGCCGGCTCCAGGTCAGGAACCAGCGCCGTGCTCGGGACCAGGAAGTCGGGCAGCAGCCCGGTGCTCGGCGCGTGGTCGGTCTGCACCTGCTCCAGCACCGCACTGCAGTTGGCCAGCACCAGGTTCCAGGTGGTGTCGCCGGTGGCGCCGGCAAAGGCCGCGAAATGACCGAGCACCATGTCGGAGGGCCGCGGCGAGAGCTCGCTCCAGGGCGAGCCGCCGGGATCGACCCAGTCGCCCAGCATCGGCAGCCTGGAGGTCGGACCGATGGTCGACTCCAACACACCCCCCAGGACCCAGGCGGCCTCGGTCGAGTAGTCGAAGCGGCCCTCGTCGCCCCACTGGGCGCTGGCCGCCACCAGGGCGTAGGCGATATCGACGTCGCCGTCGAAGGCAGAGTCGTTGCCGTAGGGATCGGGCGTCTCGTCGGCCGGAACGCTCCAGTCCATCAGTCGTCCGTCGATCTCGCTGGGATGATCGAGGCGAAACTCGTAGAGGCCGTCGAAGACGGTCTGTGCGTCGGGGTCGTGACCGGCCATGTAGACGGCCAGCACCATGCCGTAACCCTGCCCCTCCGATACGGTGATGTCGTTCGGGTTGCGGCTGATGGAGACGCGGTAGCGCGGGTGCTGGTCCGGCTCGACGCCGGCGTAGATCAGGTAGTGGGCTTTCCAGGCGTCGTAGAGGGCTCGCACGTCGTCGTCCTGCTGAGCTTGGCTGCGCAGGCTCGGACGCAACGTGCCCTGGGCGTAGGTCACGTGCTGCGGGAAGGGTAGGCGCGGTTCGGAAGAGGTACAGGAAGGCGCGGCATGCGCGGCGCCGGAGAGAGTGAAACATGTGAACATGGCCGCGACACTCTGGGCCGCGACGGTTGGCGAGCTCATCATGAGAACTGCTCCGGTTGCTGGGGAACTACGGCCTCCCAAGAGCCCCCCCCCTCGAACGGCGGATCGCCGCCTCTCACGGCGTGGTGTTCGAGACAATCGGACTGACCGGCAGACATCGGGACTCATGGCTGCGCTTCGAGTGTAAGAGCGTTTGCCGCGCTTCGCTCGGGAATCTGGGTTGGACGCCGCTGCAGGGCGGCGAGGCGATCCTACCCGCCCCGGAGCCGCCGCCAGCTCGCTTGGATCTGTCGGCGAACCCCCTCCAGCGGCACCGGCGCCTTGCGGAAGCGCCCCTGCAGCGCGAAGTAGCGTTGGAGCGCCTCGGCCGAGAGCTCCGGCTCGACGTTGATCCGCGGCCGGTCGCCTGCGAACGACTCGTAGACCGGGTAGAGACCGGAGCGCACCGCCAGGCGAATCAGCTCGATTCCGTCGGCCGGCTCGGAGCGCCAGCCGGTGGGGCAGGGTGCCAGCAGGTGGACGAAACGAAAGCCCTGCATCGCCAGTGCCTGACGCAGCTTGCGATGCGCGTCGTCGGGGTGCGCCAGCGACACCGTTGCCGCGTAGGGGATGCGATGCGCCATCATGATCGCCATCATGTCCTTCTTGGCGACATCTTTGCCATGCGGCGTGGTGGTGGTGGCGGCTCCGAAGGGTGTGGCGGAGGAGCGCTGGCCGCCGGTGTTGCCGTAGATCTCGTTGTCGTAGCAGAAGTAGAGCAGATCTTCGTTGCGCTCGGCGGCCGCCGAAACTGTCGCCATGCCGATGTCGTAGGTGCCGCCGTCGCCGGCGATGCAGATCACGCGGGTCTTCTCGCGATTGAGTCGGGCGGCATGGGCCAGACCGGTACCGACCGCGGCGGTGGCGGCAAAGGTGGAACCGACCACCGGGGCGCCGTAGCCGGAAAAGGGGAAGGGACCAGGGGCGACGAAGGCGCAGCAGGCCGGGATCGCCATCTGCACCGGAGTGTCGGCGATGGCGCGGCTCAGGAACTGCAGGGCGACCGACATACCGCAGCCGCCGCAATTGGTGTTGCCGGCGCGCAGCAGAGGCTCGGCGCGGTCGGATGCGGTCTGGGCCATGCCGTCCAGGAGCGGTTCGGGCATCATCCCACCTCCACGATCTCGCAGCCGCCGGACTGGTCGCGGGAGCGAATGTCGTCGATCAGGGACTCGATGTGCTCGGGGCGAATGTCGCCACCGCCGAGGCCCAGGATGTAGCCCTGCACGACACTTCTGTGCGGCGCCAGTGCGCGCAGCTCGCCCCAGAGCACGCCGCCGAAGCCGAGGCTGATGTCGCGATCGAGCAGCGCGACCCGCGCGCAGCCGGCCAGCGCGGCGCGGATCGCTTCCTCCGGCAGCGGGCGAAACATGCGCAGACGCAGCGCCCCCGCCCGCACGCCGCGCTCGCGCGCCCGGTCGACGGCCTGGCGCACCGTGGCGGCGGTGGTGCCGATCGAGACCAGGGCGATCTCGGCGTCGTCCATGGAATAGGGCACGATCGGGTCGGCGGGGCGGCGGCCGATCGTCTCGGCCATCCGGTCCTGGATCTCCGGGTAGATCTCCAGCACCCGGGCCATCGCCTCGGCGTGCTGCTTGCGATGCACCTCGGTCTCGTGCGGGGCGTCGAGGCCGCCGACGGTGCGCGGCCGGTCGGCGATGCGGTGCGGCAGGTCGAGGGGCGGCAGGAAGGCGTCGACTTGTGCTTGCTCGGGCAGCTCGATCTCCATCACCGTGTGGGAGAGCACGAAGGCATCCTGGCAGACCATCGCCGGCAGCAGCACCCGCGGGTCTTCGGCGAGGCGGAAAGCAAGCAGCAGAGTATCGGCCACCTCCTGGTTGTCTTCGCAGTAGAGCTGGATCCAGCCGGCGTCGCGCAAGAGCAGCGAGTCGCCGTGGTCGGCCCAGATGTTCCAGGGCGGGCCGATGGTGCGGTTGACCACCATCATCACGATCGGCAACCGCGAGTAGGCGGCGGCGATGCAGTTCTCGACCATGTAGGCGAGCCCGTTCGACGAGGTGGCGGTGAAGCTGCGCGCTCCGGCCGACGCCAGGCCGATGCACACCCCCATGGCGCTGTGCTCGCTCTCGACGTGCACCAGGTGGCCCTTTTCGATCTGCTGCGCGCAGAGCACCTCGATCGACTCGCTCTGCGGGGTGATCGGATAGACACCACCGCCGAAGCCGCGTCCCGTGCGATTGGCGCGACCGGCCAGCGCCACCGCCAGCGCGGCGCCGTGGTTGGCTGTAACCAGCATTCGTCGCTCACTCACTGAAGCGTCATCTCCATGCAGCCGCGCGGGCATTCGACGACACAGATGCCGCAGCCTTTGCAGTAGTCGCCGTCGATGGTGTAGCCGGTCTCGTTGCGCTGAATCACGCCGTCGGGACAGAACACCAAGCAGGTGTCGCAGAGGGTGCAGCGGCCGCACGAAAGGCAACGTTGCGCCTCGTCGGGCCCCTCGAGACCGGCGTTGACCTCGTCGAGGTGGCGGATGCGGGCGCGCGGGTCGAGGTGCTGCTCGGCGGCCGGCGCCGCGGGCGGGAAGTGGTCGAAGCGCAGCGTCTCCGGGGGGACGGTCGGAGCGTCGGGGAGCGGGATCGAGAGCGCGTCGGGAACGCCGATCGCGGCCAGGGCGCGGGCCGCGGCGCGCCGGCCGTCGCCGATGGCGTGGGTGACGGTGCCCTCGTAGGTGGCCAGGTCGCCGGCGAGGAACACGCTTCCGGGCTCGCCCTGGACGACGACTCGGCCCTCGACCGGAGTCCACCCCTCGGGCAGCAACACCAGGTCGGCCGACTGCCCCAGCGCCAGCAGCACCGTGTCGCAGGCCAGCTCTTCGCTCCGCTCGGTGACCACCGGGCGGCGCCGGCCGCTCTCGTCCGGCTCGCCCATCTCCACCTCGGCCAGCTCGATCGCCGCGACCCGCTCCCGGCCGCGGAAGGCCAGGGGCTGGCGCTGGAAGAGCAGCACCACCCCCTCTTCGACCGCCTCGTCGATCTCGGCGGCGATCGCCGGCATCTCGGCGCGGGTGCGGCGGTAGGCGATGGTGACTCGCTCGGCGCCGGCGCGCAGGGCGCTGCGGGCGCAGTCGAAGGCGGTGTTGCCGCCGCCCAGCACCACCACGTGGCCCTCGAGAGCGGCCCCGGCGCCGCGGTTCTGGCGGTGCAGAAAGCGGATGCCCTGCTCGACGCCCTCCAGGTCGGAGCCGGGGCAATCGAGGCCGCGCAGGCGCTGCAGGCCGGTCGCCAGGATCAGCGCGTCGTGCTCGCCGGCCAGCTCGGCGAGACGGACCGCGTCGACCGCTTCGCCGCAGCGGGCCTCCACCCCGAGGCCGAGCAGCGTCTCGATCTCGCGCTCCAGCACGGCACGCGGCAGGCGGTATTCCGGGATGCCGGTGCGCAGCACGCCGCCCAGGCCGGGCTCCAGCTCGAAGATAATGGCCCGGTGGCCGGCGCGGGCCAGGGCGTGGGCCGCCGCCAGACCGGCCGGTCCGCCGCCGACGATGGCGATCCGACGCGGGTCCGGGGCCGGCTCGATCGCCTCCGGAGCGGCGGGTGTATGGTCGGCGATCCAGCGCTCCAGGGCCCGGATCTGCACGGCGCCGTCGTGGTGGATGCGGTTGCAGGCGGTGGCGCAGGGGGCCGGACAGACCCGCCCGCAAACCGCGGGCAGCGCCGTGGTGCGCGCCAGGATCTCGGCGGCCGCCGCTTCGCCTTCGGTCGCCAGGGCACGCACGAAGCCGATCACGTCGTTGCCGGCCGGGCAGGCGCCGGTGCAGGGAGCCGCCGGAGACCGATAGCGGGGTGTCTGGGAGCGCCACAGGCCGGTGCGCAGCCCGGTGGGCGGGCCGACCACGTGCTCGGTGAGCGGCAGCACGGTCTTCCTCGGAGCCGGGCTCGATGCCGCATGGGACACAGCGATCCGCCGAGGTCTGTCCCCCATCCACACCGCTTCGAAAGCCTCGCGGGCTGCATCCAGGTTGCTGAGCAGCCCGAGGGCCTCGAACGCCCGCTGGAGCGCGTCGAAGGGCAGGTCGTGGACGCGAGCGAAGGCGCCGGCGAGCGTGGTGTTGACGATGACCACCGAGCGGGTGCCGATGCGATGACGGCGGGCGATGGCGGTGGCGTCGACGGTGGCGGGGCGGAAGGCGGGGCAGCGGGCGGCGAGCTCGGCGGCGGAAGTGGGGGTGTTGACCAGCAAGCTGCCGCCGGGGGCGAGTCCCTCGAGGGCGGCGTCGCCGAGCAGCGAGGGGTCGAAGACCAGCAGATGATCGGGGGCGTAGACCTTGTTGCGGTTCTCGATCGGTGCGTCTGCGACCCGCAGGTAGGCGCGCACCGGGGCGCCGGAGCGTTCGCCGGCGTAGTCGCCGAAAGCCTGGACGCTCTTGCCGAGGTGGGTGTAGATCGACGCCAGGACCTTGGCCCCGGTGACCGCGCCCTGTCCCCCGCGACCGTGCAAACGAACTTCCATGAGGGGGATCGGCTCCTGGATGGGCGGAGAACTGATGGTGAGGGGCGGGGGATGGGGTCTGGGGATTGGGGATTGGGGGTTTGGGATGAGGATCGCGATCCGAAAGGGGGTGCGTCAACCACAATCCGCCACCTAATCCCGTAGCGAGACGGCGTAGGTGGTTGTGATGGCTGCACTTGGACCGGGTTCTGGGGCGAGGAATGGTGGTTCTATTTCGCAGCCCCAGGTTCCGGCCCAAGTGCAGCCAGCGCAATCACATACGTCGTCGTAGTGGGGATTGGGTGGCGGATTGTGGTCAAGCGTCGCGGGGTGGGCGGTCTCGAATCCGGACCTGATGGACTCTGAAGGGAGAGATGGACCTCGCGGCGCGCCGCCACGAATCGGGTGATCGACCGAATCGCGGCCAGCATCGGCATATTTGCCGATGCGGGGATGTTGTTTCCCAGTGGGCGTGGATTCGGTAATATCGCCGAATCATGAACAACTTCGGTGATCTCCCCGATGCACCCGTCGCCGCACTGATCGGTGACCTGCTCGGGTCCCGTTCGATCGATCGGCGGACGGAGGCTCAGGACGCGCTGGAGCGGGAGCTCGAGGCCCTCGACCAGCGGCTCGGTGACGGTCTGGCGGCGCGCTTCGTGCTGACCCTGGGGGACGAGTTCCAGGGGCTCCTGCGGGCGCCGGAGCTGGTGCTGCCCTGCTTGATCCACCTGGAGACCCATCTTCCGGCGTTGCCGATCCGCTTCGGGGTGGGCTGGGGCCGCCTGGCAACGCAGCTCAGGGCGCGCGCGATCGGCATGGACGGGCCTTGTTTCCATCACGCCCGTGCCGCCCTGGAGCGAGCCAAGCGCGAGCAGCGCTGGATCGTGGTGGCCGGTTTTGGCGCCGATCTCGACGCCACGCTGAACGCTGTGCTGCGCCTGCTGGGCGAGCTGCGGATGCGCTGGACCGATACCCAGGCCGAGACCGTGGCGTTGATGCGCCGGCTGGGGACCCAGAAAGCGGTCGCCGCGGCCCGGGGGGTGGCACCGTCGACGATCAGCGAGGCGCTGAGCGCGGCACTCTTCGATCCAACCGCGGAGGTTGAGCGGGCGTTGGCCGGCCTGTTGCGCTCGGCACCGGAAGGGCCGGGGAGCACCGCGCGGTGACGATCGGCACGCGCGGGGGCCAGATTCTCGTGCTCTTGGTGGTTGGCCACGTGATCGCCGACTTCCTGGTTCAGACCGACCGGGTGGCCGGTCGCAAGGGGGATTGCGGCCGGACGCTGGCGCGCCACGGCTTGCTCACGGCGACGACCCAGATCGCGGTGGCTGCACCGCTCTTGAGCACCGCTCTGGTAGTCGGGCTGGGGTTGGTGGCGTGCGTGCACATGGCGCTCGACTGGGGCAAGGCGCGGCTGGAAGCGCGATGCTCGAAGTCCCTGACCCTTTTCTTCGCCGATCAGGCGCTGCACCTGGCGACACTATTGGTGCTTTGGTGGGTGCTGCCTGCGGTCGGTGCGGCGGCCGAGCCCTGGTGGGCGTCCTCGACCCGGGGCCTCGCACCCTACGTGGCGGCGGCGTTGGTGGTCGGGGGACTGGTGTTCAACGGCAAGGGTGGAACAGCGATCGTGCGCGCGTTGCTCGACCGATTCGCGAGCCTGGGCACGGCCGGGGAGGATGCCGATCTGGCGGACCGCCTGGCGATGGGACGGATGGTCGGGGTGCTCGAGCGCGCGTTGCTCTATGCACTGGTGCTTCTCGGGCATTGGGGGGCGTTGGGACTGGTGATGGCGGCGAAGTCGGTGGCCCGTTACCCGGAGATGAACAAGCCACACTTTGCCGACTACTACCTCGTCGGCACGCTGGCCAGCCTGGTGGTGGCGCTGGCATCGGGGGTGGTGGTGGCGGCGCTGCTCGGACGGCTTGTGATCTGATGGGGCGGCGAAATACAGGCTTCTACGCTCCGTACCGCCCGAGTGCGTCGCGCGATGGTGTCGCGGACCTGGTGCTGCGAGACGCCGGAATCGATGATGCCGCGGCGATTGCTCGGATCCACGCGGAACGCCATGGCGGCTCACCCGCGGATACCGAAGGAGCAGTGGCACGCGAATTGACGCGGATCGGCGCCGGAGAGATCGAGAAGTACGTCTGCGTCGCTTTGGCTGGCGCTCGGGTGGTCGGCTTCGGGCGTTGCAGTCGACTGGGGGAGGCGCAGCTCGCCGGCTGCCGCGGGCTGTCTCCGGGTTGCTATCTGGGCGGCGTGGTCGTCGAAATCGCCGTGCGCCGCCGGGGTATCGGCCGCGCCTTGACGCTGCATCGGCTGGACTGGCTGCGCGCCCGCACGAACGAAGTGTTCTACTTCGCCGATCTGGTGAACCGGCCTTCGATCGACCTGCACGCAGCGCTGGGATTCGAGAAGATCTCGCGCGATTTCTCGGTGCCGCCGGGGCTCCTGGAGGGCGCCGATATTCTGTCTCGTATGGAGCTGTGCGGCTGAGTTGAGGGTCCGCGCAAGAACAAGTAGGTATTTTGGCGCCCAGATGTGGTGCAGATCTGGTCGATCGGTGAGTTCCGAAACCGGAGGAGTAGCAGCGCTACTTCGAGGATTTCGGGGCTCAGCGATCGGCCGGAGATGTGCCGCAGATGGGATGCCAAAATGCCTACTTGTTCTTGCGCGGACCCTTATTCAGCGATTCGCCAGCACATCCAGCTCCGGTACATTGAAGAGCCTGCGGTCGCCGGTCACCAGCGTCAAGCCGCCGACGATTGCGGTGGCGGCGATGAAGCGGTCCGCCGGATCGGGGTGATTCAGCGACACCTTGCGGCTCGCGATCGCGATCTCCGTGGTGAGTGGGGCTTCACGAAGAGGGACTCGGCGCAAGGCCGTTGCGATCCAATCCGGCGGGGAAGGACGCAGCACCACCCGCCCCTTTTCGCCCAGCAAGTGCGCCTCCCAGACACTGATCGGAGAGAGCATGAGCTCGTGGTCCGGATCGGTCAACGCGCTCGCCACCGGCGGCCGGAGTCGGTCCGCATCCAACAGGCTCCACAACCAGATATGGGTATCGAGCAGCAGCTTCAAGGCGCCATCGCCTCCCAATCCTCCGCGGCGGCGACCGGCTCCACCAGGTCGCCGATCACCTCGCCGGTCTCCGCCAGGCAACCCAGCCACGAGGGGGGCCGCTCTCCCGGGCCGGGCGGCCGAATCTCCGCGACCGGCACGCCGCGCCGGGTCACGAGCAGCGGTACACCGGTCTTGCGGACCCGCTCCAGCAATGCCAGGCAGGTGGCCTTGAATTCGGAAATCGCCACGGTCTGCATCGAATCTCGCCTCCGTGACTTCAATCTAACCATGGTCACCGTCCATGGTCAAGAGCCTGCTATCCGCCTGGCCGCTCGCTCCCGAGCATCTCCATCAGGCGCGCCTCCATCCCGTCCACCATCGCCTCCCAGCTTTTGCCCTCGGTGGCGGCGCGGCGCGCCCTGCGTCGCTCGACGCTGTCCCCATCGATCGCCCGCGCGCAGGCCGCCGCGAACTCGTCGGCGCCGGTCGCCAGCTCGACCGCGGGAGGCTGATACTGCTCGACCACGTCGTGGATCCGCGTCGAGATCACCGGACGGCCGGTGGCGAGATACTCGAGGGTCTTGGTGGGATTGATGCTCTCCGCGTCGCCCCCCTCTACCCAGGGCATCAGGCAGGCGTCGAAGGCGCGCGCGTAGGCCGGCAAGGCGTCGTAGGGACGCCCTCCGAGCCAGACGATGTTCGGGTGGGCCGCGAGGATCGCCTCGAGCTCGGCCTGGGGCATCTTCACCACCGGACCGAGCAGCAGCAAGGTCCAATCTGGATGCGTGGCGGCGACACCTTTCATCAGCTCCCAGTCGATCCGGTAGTCGACTGCCCCCCAGTAGCCGAGAATCGGCCGCGGCAGATCGCGCACGTCCTCCGGGACGCCTTCCAGCGACACTGTTTTCGGATCGTCGTGGTAGGCGGAAACAAAATGCTCGGTCTCGACGCCGCAGGGGAAGAAATGGATGGTCGGCGCGAACTGGAGTCGGTCTTTGCGCATCTTCAATCCGCCCGCGAACACCAGGGGAGAGCCGTGCAGCAGGACCAGCTCTTTTTCGACGACCTGGTTGCGGCCGTCCATGAACACCTTGTGATCGTCCATGCAGTCGTAGACGGCCAGCCGCTCGCCCATGCGCCCCACGGTGTGGGCGTAGTCCGGATGGTAGTTCCAGAGCACCGGCGCCCGCATGCCGATGCGGCGCGCCCTGCCGCCGATGCGGCGCCGGAGATCCCATTCGACCAGTCGGCGGCCGGCGGGCGATTCTTCGATCGCCGAGGGCGGCATCACCGGATCGTAGAGCATGACACCCGACCGGTCGCGGCGCAGGGCGGGCGGCCGATCGGTCGCGCGCAGGGTCTTGAAGGCGACCTTCTTGACGTAGAGCACGCGGTGGCCGCGCTCGGCGAGGCGCGACATGACCTGCTGCGGGCGCTGAAAGAGCTTGCGATCCCAGGCCAGGTGGGAGCAGGCGATGATGTCGAGCTGGGAAGGGGAGTTCATCACTTGGGTTGATCCGAAACGATGGAAACTAGCAGAATCGGCTCTCTCGCTGCCGCACGACCCCACAAACCAGGATCCGCCCTTGATCGAGCTCCCCAACGATCTGCTTCGCGCCATCGAAGACGCCCTCGCCGGCACCTCCACGCGCGCCCTCGCCCGGCGTGCGGAGCAGCTCTCGGAGCGCTACCGGAGCCGCGGCACCGGCACGGCCGGACGGATCCGCAATTCCCTCGACGCCCAGGCCTACCTGGCGCAGTGGATGCCGGCGACCTTCGCGCAGTCGTACGGCGCGCTCGCGACCCTTCCCCCGCGACTGGGGCCGGACTGGTCCCCGCGCACCGTGCTCGACCTCGGCAGCGGACCGGGCACCGCGCTCTGGGCCACGGCCGAGCTGTGGCCGGAAGCCGACTGGGCGACCGCCGTGGATCGGTCGCGCCCGCTGGTCGAAGTCGGCCGTGAGCTGGCCCGCGCCGCTCCCCAATCGCTGCTCCGGGGCTGTTGCTGGATCGAGGGCGACCTCTGCGAGACGATCTTCCCGAGCGCCGACCTGGTGATCCTGGCCCACTCTCTGGCCGAGCTGCCGGGAGCGGGACGCTCCGATCTGATCGAGCGGGCCTGGAGCGCCTGCGAGGGGGTCTTGACCGTGATCGAGCCGGGCACACCGGGAGGCTTCCAGGTGGTGGAGCGGGCGCGCACCCGCCTGCTGGAGCTTGGGGCACAGCTGCTCGCCCCCTGTCCCCACGCCACTCTCTGCCCGCTCGCCGGCGCCGATTCCTGGTGCCATTTCCCGCAGCGCGTCGAACGCCCCTGGTTTCAGCGCGAGACAAAAGGGGCCGAGCTGGGCTGGGAGGACGCCAAGTTCAGTTTCGTCTCGGTCGGCAGGCGACCGGCCCTCACGCTCCCTTTTGCGCGACTGGTCGGTGTACCGCGTCACGCCCGGGGCCGCGTCCGCCTGGATCTGTGCAGTGCGCGCGGCCTCGAGTCGCCCGCGATCACCCGCGGCGACAAGGCGGCCCTCCGGCGCGCCAAGAAGCTGCGCTGGGGGGCCGCGGTGGAGTCGGCGGCGGAGCTGGGGCTCCGCGTTCGGTGATGAGGAGGAAACGCTACTCGCAGTCGATCGCGAGCAGGTCCGCCCGCTCGACATAGGCGTGACCGGAGTGGTCGCCGCTCTCCGCCCAGGTGTGGTAAGTGATTGTCGCGTCGCCGTTGTGGTGCAGGTAGTAGTTGCCTTCGATGGTCCCGGACTCGTAGTCGGCGCTCACCCAGGTGCCGGTGAAGTCGTCGGTGGGATGGTC
Organism: uncultured Gemmatimonadota bacterium; assembly: GCA_964490075.1. Classification (GTDB taxonomy): domain Bacteria; genus CAZBBK01. The sequence goes on from CAZBBK010000044.1 coordinate 26,536, forward strand.
CCACTGCGAATCGAGGGTGAACCACGCGGCCTCCTCGCCCGCGTCCAAGAGCGCGAAGCAGCGCTCCTTGGCGAGGGCGGTGCCGGCATTCAGCACGAGAAAGGCGACGAAACCCGCAGAGATCGCTCGCAGCATCGGTGGTACCTCTTAGTCAGGCGCCGGGGGGAATGCGGGGGACGGCGAGCAATGCGCCTGTTCCGCGATCGGTGCGCGGGCCGACTCGCCGCCGCCGCCCTCGGGATCGGGAAGCGGCGCCGATACTCTAGTTCAGGAATTGGGTGGGGGGAACGCCTCTCCTACGTGGCGGCCCCTGGTAGCTCTCGGCGCCGGAGTTCCACCGGTCGTGGTTGCGTAGCGGCCAACCCGTCCCGGGCACAGCCGCGGCGGCGGTGTCCCATACATAGACGCGGCCGGTGAAGTCGACCTCGTTGCCGAAGGTGGTCAACGCGATCTCGTTGAGGCCGTCGCCGTCGACATCGGCCACGCTGGGCGTGGTCGGGTGGCCGCGCACTCGGAAAGGCGACCCCTCGATCTGCTCCCCGCCGGCGTCGAGCACGACCAGGTACGGCAAATCCGCAAAAACGCCGAGCACCAGCTCGCAGCCGGGCAGGCTGTCGACATCCGCCACGACCACACCGGTGACGAACGAGCCAGGACCCATCGGCGCGACGGGAAAACCGGGCAAGGGAACCGGACCGGCCGGCGTATGCTGCAGGGCCCAGACCCAGCCATCGTGGTTAGCCACGACAATATCGAGCGCGCCGTCGCGATCGATGTCGGCGAGCGCGGGGTGGGTGACGCCAGAGTCCTCGGGCGCTACGACCCCAAAAGGATATCCAGCGAACGATCGGCCGGCGCCATCGATCAGGTGGAGCTCATGATCGCCCACCGCGACCACTTCGAGTCCCGGCTTGGTGGAATCGAAGTTGCCGAGCGACAGGGTCGTGATTGCGCCGCGATAGGGCCAACCGGGTAGAATGCCAGGAGTTCCGTAGGCGTAGACCGCGGAGTCGGCGAGCGTCGCAAAAAGGGCGTCATCCCGGCCGTCGCCATCGATATCCCCCACCGCCCCGAAGTTGGGTCGAGCGGGAATCTCGGCTCTGAAGTTGACTCCGCTGCCGCCCCCGCGCACCGCAAGATGGAAGCTCGAATTGGTGTTGTCGACCCATCCTGCCATGAGGTCGAAGCCGTACACCAGCGGAGAGTGCAGAAAGGAGCTGTTGCGGCTCGGCTCGAAGGGGAAGCCGGTCACCGCGCTCGCGTCGAAATGGAACGCGTCGATGCCCCCTTTGTCCGGCAGAATGCCTCGTATGGTCGACGCGAAGATCTCCTCGGAGCCATCGCCATCGATATCAAAGAGGGTGACCGCCTTGAAGCCGTTGCCCTTGCGTCGCTGCGGCCACGGCGGACGCGCCATCCCCTCGCTGTCGAGCACGTGGATGTCGAAAAAGCCGCCGGCCTGCGAGAAGAGCACGATCTCGTTGTTTCCATCGCCGTCGATGTCGCCAACGTTGGCGAAGGCATAGAGGCCCGCTCCGAGATACTTCACGGGCCAGCCCTCGTGGAGCGTGAGCGCCGGAGCAATCGTAGTCGAGAAGGCGCAGAGCAAAATCGATGCACGCGGGAAGATGCCAGATTGAATGCACATGGTTCGACCATGCTTCCTCATTGCCTGCCGCGCCCTATCTCTTCTGAATTGCAGACCACGCCCCGTTCCCCGGCCCCCCATAGGCCCCCATGTCGGAGCGCGGTCCGTTGGGATACCGATCCGGCCAGCGCGGGTGCCAGTCGGCGATTCCGTCCTCGATCGTTGGATCGCCGCTGTCGATGCAGGGGGAGCCGGGGTGCAGCAGGTAGTCGAAGGCGCCAAAGGAACGGAAGCCGGGGGGCGCGTCGATGTTGCCTGGTCCGGGCCAGCCGCCTTGGATGTTGGAGTAGGTGAGGGTTGAAGATCCGCTTTCAACTACGATTTCCCGAGGGCCGTCGGCCCACAGAATGCAGTTTCTGAGTCTGGGGGACGAAGACGAAGCGTAGCAATGCAGTCCGCCTCCGCCCTCCGACGCCGAATTGGCCGTGATAGTACAGTTGCTGAGCCTCGGGGAAGCGGAGTCGCAATAGAGGGCGCCGCCCGCCCCCCATGCCGAGTTCCCTGTCACAATGCAGTTGGCAAGAGTGGGTTCGGCGCGGTAGCAGCGCAGCCCGCCGCCGGAGGAGGCAGTGTTTCCGGCGATGATGCAGTTGGCGAAGATCGGGGACGAGTCGGAGTGAGTGTGGATCCCGCCGCCCTTGTCCGAGGCCGAGTTGGCCACGATGGCGCAGGCATCGAAGGTCGGAGTGGAGCGGGAGCAGAAGATCCCGCCACCGTCGTCGAGAGCCGAGTTGGCCAGGAAGCTGCAACGGGTGATTGTCGGGGCATGGCCGACGCAATAGACTCCACCGCCGTCCTCCGCCGCGGAGTTCTCCGTGATCGTGCAGCTGACCAGAATGGGAGAGGAGTAGTCATCGCAGAAGAGCCCGCCGCCGCTCGAAGACGACGAATTCCGCACCACGCTGCATTCCCTGAGCACCGCGTCGGAGTAGGAGCAGGAAACTCCGGCGCCGTCCTTGGCGGAAGAGTTCTCCCGAACCATGCAGTTGGTGATCGATGGAGACGCCGTCTCACAGACGATTCCCCTTCCCCCGCCGGTGACAGTCAATCCAATCAATTAGGCGCTTCGAGTCAAACGACTGGGCAGAAAACGGATCACATCGGCTCCTCCACCGTCGATCACCACAGTGGCCACAGGCGCCGGATCGGGGGAGCGGCGGCTCATGAGCACGATGCCCCGATCCGGGATCGCGAGACCTCCCTCGAGGTAGGTGCCGGGCGCAACGATGATCGTGTCGCGATCGCAAGTGGCATCGAGCGCCCCGGCAATGGTCGAATAGTCGGCCGGGATCTCCATGACGCGAGGGCCGGGAGAGCCCACGGGCTCCGTGCATGTCTCGCCCAGGGCCCCCATATCGACTCCCGCCTGCCCCGATCCGAGACAGGGCGAGTCGGTCGCGAGCCCCAGGTCGTCGAAGGCCCCGCACACCGCGTCGCAGAAGAGCGGATCGGCGTCGATGTTGCCCATCCCCGGCCAAGATCCCTCCACATCGGAGAAGGTCACGATCGCCGATCCGGTGTCGAGGAAGATCTCCTGGGGAACGTCACCCCAGAGAATGGAGCTGGTGAAGACCGGAGAAGACCCGTTGCTGACGACACCCCCACCGATTCCGGCCGAGTTGTCCACGATGCTGCAGTTGACGAGCTCCGGGGCCTCGGAGTTGTAGAAGTAGAGCCCGCCGCCGCTGTGGGAGGCCGAGTTGCGTCTGATGATGCACTCGGTGAGCATCGGAGCTCCGTAGCTGGAGTACAGCCCAGCGCCCGAACCCGCCAGGTTGTCTCTCAGCACGCAGTGGTCGAGGGTTGCATCGGCGTACCAGACATACACTCCGCCGCCGCGGAGCGTGGCCGTGTTTCGCTCCATTGTGCAGTCCACCACGACAGGAGAGGAGAGCGAACAGTACATGCCGGCGCCCTGGAAGGCCGAGTTCTCCGAAATCGTGCAGGCGGTGAGCGACGATGCGTCGGACTCATGGAAGAGGAGGCCGCCGCCCTCGCTGGTCACACGGTTCGTTGAGATTGTGCATCCGGACAATGTTGCGACAGCGCCATCGCAGTACACCCCTCCTCCGTCCGTCGCCCGGTTCCACTTGATGAGACAGCCTTCGAGCGTGACCTCCGATTCCGTTGCGAAGAGCCCACCTCCCTCGAAGTCGCAGAAATTCTGCACCACCGAGCAGTCGTTGAGGTTTAGAGACGAGGAGCCGCCGCAGTAGATTCCACCGCCGCCGTACTCGGTCCGGTTCCCATCGATCGAGCAGTCCGCGAGCGTCAGGGACGATGAGCCGTCACAGTAGATTCCTCCACCATGGTACCTGGCAGAGTTGCCAACGATCGAGCAATTGGCGACTGTCGGGGATGAGGAGTTGCTGCACCAGATCCCGCCACCCTCATCTGCCACGGAGTTCCCCTCGATCAGACAATTCGCCACGGTCGGGGAGGATTCGTCACAGTAGATCCCGCCTCCTCGCCCGGGCCAGAGGTCCGCGGAGTTCGCCAGGATCGCGCAGTCCGTCACTGTGGGCGCCGAACGGAGGCAGCGTATGCCGGCGCCAAAGCCGCCCCCGGCATCGTTGGCCCTGAAATCGCATCGTCGAATGCTCGGGCTGGCATCGCTGCAGACAAGGGCGCTACCGCCGCCGCGAATCTCGAACCCCTCGAGCACCGCCGCGGATGTCTCTCCGCCATGGAATGACACCCCGAAGGCGGTTCCCTCGCATTCGATCACGGTCGAGTCCGCCCCCTCCTCGGAAAGCAGCACCATGTCGAACCCGGGAAACACGATCTCTCGGTTTCCCGCGCCGGTGTAGGTGCCGCTGGCGACCAGCACGGTATCGTTCTCCTGCGCCGCCAACAGAGCGCCCTGGATGGTGGGATAGTCCCTGGGCACGCGGATGGTGGCGGCGTGGGCGCAGAAGGCGCTCAGCGCCAGGACCAGAGTGCCCGCGGCGAATCTCCTCGATGTCATGGCTTCCTCCCGGCTGGCGAATGGTATTGATGATAGCCCCGACCCCCGGCGTTGGGGGGAGTTTCTCGCGCTCCCCAGCGCCCTCCCCGCGATCCCGCGCTCCCCACCGAGACCCGGCGCCGGCCAAGCGCACCGCCGCCCCCTATCCTTCGGTCACTCTATGCCTCCAGTGAGCAGCGCTGCGCCTGGCCACCGCGACCCCCGCCGGATACGAAGCCGGAAGTGGCGGATGGCCCGCTTCTCCCACCCCCATCCCCAATCCCAATCCCGGTCCCCGAATCAGCCCTTGCGGCGCACCATCCAGCCCTGGTGGATCTTGGGATTGCGCTGGAAATCGCGCGGCAGGAGATCGCCGCCGAAGGGTTCGAAGGCCAGCGCTTCGAGGCGCTCGCTCTCCAGGCGGAAGCGACGATTGTGGGTGGTGAAGACGAGCAGGCCCTCGGGGGCGAGCAGGCGGGCGACGCGCTCCAGGAGCCAGGGGTGGTCGCGCTGGATGTCGAAGGGGCAGCGCATCGCCTTGGAGTTGGAGAAGGTGGGGGGATCGACCAGGATCAGGTCGTAGCGACGCGGGTGGAGGTCGACCGCGCGCTGCTCGATCCACTCCAGACAGTCGGCGCGGACCAGCTCGTGCTGGCGTCGTGGAACCTGGTTGAGACTGAGATTGCGGCGCGCCCAATCCAGATATGTTGCCGACAGATCGACGCTGGTGCTGCGGCTGGCTCCGCCGAGGGCGGCGTGGATGGTTGCCGAGGCGGTGTAGGCGAAGAGGTTGAGGAACTCTGTTCCTCGAGCCAACTCGCGGAGCTTGGCGCGCAGCGGCCGGTGGTCGAGGAAGAGCCCGGTGTCGAGATGGTCGTGCAGGTTGACCCAGAGCCGCGCCGGGCCTTCGGCGACCACGATGAAGCGCTTCGACGAGGCGAGCTTCTGATACTGGTCGCGACCGCGGGTGCGGCGACGTACTTTGAACACCACCCGCTCGGACGCCACGTCGGCCAAATCGGGTAGCAGCGCCAGGGCGGTGGTGCGCCGGGCCAGGGCCTTGGCGGGATCGACGTCGGCCGGGGGGGCGTACTCCTGCACGTGCAGCCAGCGCTGGTCGCCGGCGTAGAGGTCGATCGCCAGGGCGAAGTCGGGCAGGTCGGCGTCGTAGATGCGGTAGCAAGAGACATCGTTTTTGCGGGTCCACTTGGCGAGCAGCCGCAGGTTTTTGCGCACTCGGTTGGCGAACTCGGCGCCCAGTTGGCGCTGGGCGTCGCTGGCGGCCGGAGGACGGCAGGCGCGCTCGGGTGCGACGCCTCGAGCATCGGTGGTGGCGGGCGCCGCCTGGTCGGCCGCCTCGGCGACGCGGAAGAGCGCCAGCTCGCAGGGCAGCGCGCCGTTGAACAGGCGGTGGCTGCGGTGCGGGCGCAACCCGATGCGAAGGCGCGGGTTGCCGGTGAAGAGGGCGGCCTCCCAGCCGCCGAAGTGGGCGCGCAGGGTGGCGCCGATGGTCTGGTAGAGCGGCACCAGGGCGTGCTCCTCCCCCATCCGCTCGCCATAGGGAGGGTTCATGACCACCAGTCCGGGAGGGCTGTCCCGGAGCGGCGGGGCCTGGCCGAGGGCGGCGGGCTCGAAAGCAATGCGGCCTTCGAGGCCGGCGCGGCGGGCGTTGGCGCGCGCCGCCTGGAGGGCGCGGGGGTCGTTGTCGAAGCCGGTGATCGGCGGCAACGCGGGCAACGCACTCGTGGCGATGCGGTCGGCCTCGGCGCACAGGTGGCGCCACAATTTGGCGTCGTGTTGGCGCCAGCCAAGAAAGCCGAAGTAGGGGCGGCGACGGCCGGGGGCGATACGCGCGGCGATCAGGGCGGCTTCGATCGGCAGAGTGCCGGAGCCGCACAGGGGATCGACCAGGGGACCGCCGCGAGCGGCGATCTCGGGCCAGCCGGCGCGCATCAGGATGGCGGCGGCCAGGGTCTCCTTGAGGGCAGCGGTCACCGACTGCACCCGGTAGCCACGCTTGTGCAGACTGTCGCCGGAGAGGTCGACCGAAACTGTGGCGCGGTCCTTGTGGAGGCGGACGTTGACTCGCAGCGTGGGGCGGGCCAGGTCGATCGAAGGGCGTTCACCGAAAGTGTCGCGAAAGCGGTCGACGATGGCGTCCTTGACTTTGAGGGCGCCAAAGTGGGTGTGGGTGATGCGCGACCGGCTGGACGTGAAGTCGACCGCCAGGGTGTCGGCGGGGGCCAGGTGGTCTTCCCAGGGCAGGGCGCGCACGCCTTCGTAGAGCTGCTCGGCGGAGGGCGCGGGGAAGCGGGTCAGGGGCAGCAGCACGCGGTTGGCGACGCGCGACCAGAGGCAGGCGCGGTAGGCCAGGGGCAGGTCACCCTCGAAGCCGACGCCGGCGGTCACCGCGAGCGGCTTGCGCGCTCCGAGCTCGCGCAGCTCGCGCTCCAGCAGCGGCTCCATGCCGAGGGCGGTGGTGGCGAAGAGTCTCATGGGCTGGTTCGGTGGGGTGAGAGGGATCATGAAGATCGGCGCAACCGGCGCCACAGGCCGCCCTCCTGGAAGGCGTCCCAGCCCCAGCGCAGCCAGGAGACCAATGCCGACGCGAGCCACAGCGCCCAGGCCAACATCAACACCCGGTAGAGCCAGATCGGCACCGACACGATCGACAGGGTGGGCAGCGCGGGATCGGCCCGGTCGATGAACCAGCGCAGGGTGGATCCGGCCGACCCGTTTCCCGTGATCTGCATATCGGGCCGACCGAGTAGGCCCTGGCGCACCGATTCGAAGAGACCGACGAGCGCCACCAGAGTCAGGATCGCGATGGCGACCTGGCGTAGATCGAAGCGCGCGGGAGAGAGGTCGGGGGTGCGTTTGCGCCAACCCAGGACCAGCAGCCAGGCCGGCACGAGCATCGCGATCACGAGCTCGGCCTGCGTCATGCCAACTCCCAGCAGCGCCCAGTGGCGGATTCCGAGCGGGGTCCACGGAATCCTCCCCAACACTGTCGCCACCAGGATCGCGACCACCAGGAAGCTCCAGAAGAGCACGGCCGGCCCGGCCTGCCGCCGGCTCGCGAAGAGGATCCAGCGGCTCGAAGGAAACTCCACCTCGACCTCCGCGTTGACGCTCTCGGTGCCCACGTCGACCGAAGGAGTCGTGTAGCGTGTTCCGATCTCGCCCGGCGCCCTCCAATCGATCGCGACCTGTTGCGCCCCCGGCTTGAGCGGGATCGAGAGGATCTGTCCCTGCTGCCGAATCGGCTGCTCGGCGCCGCCCACTTCGACCTGCTGTGCGCGAGCACCCTCCGGCAGAGAAATTTCTTGCACCCCGCCCCGACTGGTGCGCAAGGTCAGATCGAGGGTGGCATCACTCGCGCGGCTCCCCGGGCGCACGACCAGCTTGCTGCGATCGATCGTCGTGCTGCGGCCGGGAACCGCTTCCGGTCGCGCGACCCGGATATCGAGCGCCTCTCCAGGCCAGGGTCGCCACTCGCGCGCCACATCCTCGCGCGGACCGAGGATCGGCGGGATGCCCCCGAGCTCCACATGCCAGAGCGGGCTGGAGTCGATCCGCCAGATCTCGGTCCACTCGGTCGATTCGGACGCCCGCAAGGCGAGCACACTCTGTCGATCGAGGAGCGACGACCAGGCGCGGCTGCTCTGGTTCGCGCCCAGGTTGACCTGCACCCGTCCCCCTTCGACGCGATGCCCCTCGCTGGTGACCGATTCGCCGGCCAGCAAGGGAACCGACAGCATGATGGCCGACCCCTTCGGTGTCACCCGGCTCACCCGTGTCTCGACCTGCCACTCGAGCCCCAACGAGATCGATCGCTCGATGCGGACGAAGGGGGGCAAGGACTCCGCGCCGAGGTCGACCGTCTCCCCTTCGCCGCGGCCGCGGATCCTGGTGAGCTGCAGATCGCCGCCGGCCAGGCCGTCGTCGTGCACTCCCTCTACATTCCACCCGCGCGCATCCACTTCGACCCGAGCGGGGCGCATGGGAAGCGGGATTTGCACCACGTCGATGGCCTCCAGCGGCCCCTCGAGAATGACCTGATGGCGCCCCCGAGCGAGCGCCAACAGGAGCCTGCCATCCGCTGCTCGCGCCATCGACTCCGCCCCGACCCCATCCACCAACACTCGGGTCGGCGTCCAGCTCTTGGGGTCACCAGGAAGCGGAATGGCCGTGGGAATCTGTGTATGCGCCTCGAGGCGCAAGGTCAGCACGGCGGGGTCGGCCTGGAGGCGCATGCGCCCGATCGAGGCACAGGTCGGCGCACAATCGGGCGGTGCCAACAATCGGCGGCGAAGGTCCTCGAGCAGCTCGGGATCCGGCGATCGTTCGTGGTAAGAGGACAGGCTGGAAGCAGCGTCGCGCCCGGTCTCGGATGCTGACGCCGCGCCGGGTACGACCAGAAGCGCGAGGAAAAGTGTGGCGACCACGGTCTCGCGGCCCACTGGGCGCCTTGCTCCTCGTCTGGTTCGAATGCCGAGAGTCAGGAGCACCAGAGCGGCCGTCAACAGAATGCGCAGGACCGAGAGCACCAGGTTCGTGCCCGGCCCCAGCAGAGTGAGGTCCACGACATGGTCCTGGGCAACCGGACCGTTCCACCGAAGCGATATTCTCCCCCATGACCAATGAGGGAGGCCCGGTCCGGTTTGCACGATGGCGTCGGGATCGACGCCGATCTTCTGCTGGTAGCTGCTCTTTGGCGCGGCACGGGGTGCTCTCTGTTCGGCCGCCCCGGCGGCCGGCATATCGAATTCGGATTCGGCGGCGAGCTCGGCCAGCTCGAAGGGGGCCGATCTCAGGGAGGTGATCGAAGGGGGCGGCGGACCGCCTCGAGCCGGACTGGAGCGCTCCAGCGCCGGGTACATGCCGTGCAAACTCTGTTGCACCGCGAACAGCAGCGCGAGACCGACCAGGACAGCGAGTCCCGAGATCCGGGCGCCGCGCACGACTTTGGCGAACCACCCATCCGGCAGCAAGCGCACCAGAGCTTCGGCCACCAGGACATAGGCCCAGATCCAACGCGGCGCCTGGGGCTCCGGGAGTGTCAGGGCGAGGGTGATCAGCGCCAGCGCCCCGGCGGGGTAACCCCAGAGCTGCGTCACCGCCGCGGCCAGAATCAGCATCAGGAATAGATCGAGGAGAGTCCACTGATTCACCCAAGTGTCTTCGACCTCGTCGACTCCCCGCGCGTGCATCAGGCGCCACCCCGGCGGCAGATGTAATGTCGCGTCGACCGACCGGAAATCGTGGGCCCAGCCGACCGCCGGGAAGTGGGAGGCCGAGCCCTGGTAGCGGCTCTCCGCGACGATGTCGATCGAAGGGCTGCGGAGCTCGACGCCCGAAACTCCTTCCTCTTCTCCTTCCAGTCGGGTGATGAGCTGATCGTGTCCCCCGGACGCGACCCGGCCCAGCGCCGTGGGCGGGGACATGGCCAGTCGCCACCCGGCATTCAGCGTTCCGGCGATGCGGTCCTCGATCGTGTAGCCGCCGCCGTCGAAGTCGAGCCACAGTCGGCGGGTGAGATCGAGCTGATCCGGAGCGGGATCCGAATCCCCCCTGCGGCGCTCGACGAATCGGAGCGTATCGCCGGGACGCATGCGGTAGGCCGGCAACAATTTCCACTCGTCGGGCAGTCGGGTCTGCTGCGGATCGAGGGCCTCGGCCCCCTCGAGATCGACGATCCTGAGCGCCGGGCGGGCGTCGAACACCCAGACTTCGTCTTCGACCCAGACCGGTGCCTCCGGTAGGCCCAGAGAAGCGCTGCCGCCGGCGGCGCGCGCGAGCAGGCGCAGCGTCCAGGAACCCGGCCGGACCTGCACCCGGAGCTTGCCGTCCGGCTCGAGGCGAGCCGGCAGCGGACCGTCCAGTGACATCGGGACCAGACCTTCGAGCAGGGCGGGCCCGAGCAGCTCTTCACGGTTGCGACCCGACACACGGATCTCGACCTGGGTCAGGACCCGCAGCGGCACTTCGTCGATGATGCGCCGCTGGACGACCGTGGCGAGTCGATTGGTGGAATCCTCCGGGTCGAGACGCTTTTGGAGGTAGATGGTCCCACCCTCGTCACGCTCCGGGAAGACGATCTCCTCACCGCGGATCTCCAGCGACACCAGCCCCGTCTCGGCGGGAATCGGCATCGCCTCTGGCAGCTCGCCCCACTCGAACCTGCCGCGCAGGGTGTGGGAACCGGCCCCCAGGGTCACGCCCTGCCTCCCCGCCCTCTGATGCGGAAGAGCCGGATCGCCGTCGAGACGCACATCGAGTGGGCGCCGGCGGGTGTCTCCCGGCAAGGGCACGAACGACTCCCGTTCCAGCTGCCAGGTCTGTTCGAACTCGCCGCCACGGTCGTCGACCCGGAGCTCGAGCCTCGAAGGCCAGGCGCAGCGTGTCTCGTCGGCACCGTAGAGGCGCGTGCACGCCGCGTCGCCGTCCTCCCAGAGCACCCAATCGATCCAGGTCTCGAGCGGCTCCGGAACCAGCTCGCGGGGCAGTGGATCCGCGGTCGCGAGCGAAGGAGCGGCCAGCAGCATGAAAGCGATCGTCGGGGCGATTCGATGCATCGTTCTCGTCTCCGGGGTGCGAGTCGACGAGGAGTCTACTCGGCTTCGGAGATTGGTCGACGCTCGCTGTCCGACTGCCGCCGTCTAGCCGCCCAGCAGGGCCAGAGTCCGTTCGGCGTTGCCCTTTGCCTTGACGCCGTGGTTGATCGCGGCGATGCGGCTCTGCTCGTCGATCAGCACGGTGGTGCGGATCGCGCCGATGGTGGTTCGGCCGTAAGATCTCTTTTCGCCGAACGCGCCGTAGCGCCGGTGCACCTGGTGGTTGGGATCGGAGAGCAGCGTGAGCTCCAGGCCCTGCTTCTCCTTGAAGCGCTCGTGGCTGCCGCGGCCGTCGCGGCTCACCCCGACCACCACGGCGTCGAGATTGTCGAACTTCTCGCGCAGCGCCTGGAACTCCCGGGCCTGGGTGGTGCAGCCCGGGGTGTTGTCTTTGGGGTAGAAGTAGAGGACCAGCTTCTTGCCGGCGAAGTCGGCGAGCGACACCGGCTGTCCCTGGTCGTCGTCGAGCGTGAACTCGGGGGCGGGATCGCCCGCCTGGGGGATGGGGTGGCTCATAACAGGCCCTCCGGGATCAGCAGTCGCTCGACCGCTGTGCCGCCGCTCAGATGGGATTCGACGATCTCGGCGACGTCGTCGGTCTTGACCTGGCCGTACCAGGCGCCGTCGGGGTAGACCACCATCGTCGGCCCGCGGTCGCAGGGGCCGAGGCAGCCGGTGGCGGTGACGGCGACCTGGCCGTAGAGCCCGGCGCGCTCGACCTCGAACTGGAGCTGCTGCATCAGAGGCGCGGCGCCGCGATCCTGGCAGCAGCCCTTTGGGTGACCGGGCGGACGGCGGTTGCCGCAGACGAAGACATGGTGCTTGGGGCGGGGCATGGGGGCTCCTTCTCGAAGCGATGAGTGGGTGGACGGGGGGGGCGCGGTCCGGGGGTGGGACCATATCAGACCATTTTGGTCATGTTTGTCAAGTTGGGGGCGAGGGCGGGGGCTCAACGGGGGCTTCCATGAAGCCTGGTGAAAGGAACAGGGGCGACCGTGGTCCGCTACCGAGCCCGACGACCACTGCTCTCGGGCGCGACCGCACCTTCGCCGCCACCGTAGTAGTGGCGCAAGGTCCCGAGGCCTCCGCTGCCCATGGTGAAGGCCACCTCGCCGGGGCGCAACCCCGGCGCCAGGCTGTAGGGGGATCCCGCGGTCTTGAAGCCGATCCGGCGACCGAGATGGCCATCCTCGCTCAGCGAGATCGCGGAAAGGCTGTCGGTCCCGCCGGCGTAGACCAGGTTGCCTTCGATGAGCAGGCCGCCCGCTACTTCCCACCGGTGGACGCGCTGCTCATCGATCAGCTCCAGCGTGTGGGACGGCTCGTCCCAGTGAATCGTCTGCAGCAATCCACCTTGCGACTGCGCGACGATCAGGTCGTCGCGCCTGGTGACGTTTCGGATTGAGCCCAAGAGCCACATCCTCGTCAGCTCTTTCAGACCACGGCCCTCGACGTAGCTCCACACATAGAGTGCGCTGCCTCCGCCGCCGGCGAAGAGCGTGCTGTCCCCGGCGGTCCAGGCGGCGAAGGTAACGGAGAGATCGCCGGCGAGATCGACCCGATCGACCTCGACGGGGGTCTCTGGGGAGCTGATGTCGACGATTGCCAGGCGCCAGCCGAACTCCGTGACACCGACCATGACGCGTTCTTCGACGGCCACCGGATCGAACGAGGCAACGTCGTAGAACCCGTACCGCTGAAGCTGCCCGGATCGGTCGAGCTGGAAGATGTGGGTCGTGTCGCTCGCGTCGGCCACGAGCCATCCTCCACCGGTCACGACCTTCTGCCACCACGCTCCGTCCTCTCGACCGTATCGATCGACGTCGCGATAGCGCCGCGCGCCGGGATCCTCCAGCACCCGCAGGCCGGCATCGCCGTCCGCCAGGACCAGGAACTCATCCACCTTCTGCACGCTGATCGCGGTTCCCGGGAGGTTCAGGCGACCGATTTCGCGGGGGTTGCTGGGGTCGGATACGTCGTAGGTGGCGAAGCCGGATCCGCTTTCGCCGGTGACGAGATGGCCGTCGCGGGCGGCGACGGCGGTGGCGGATGCGCCGGGGACGCCAGTGGGGATCTCGGCCACGAGCCATTCGCCCACCGGCTGCCGGAGGTCGTACACTTGGAATCTGGGGTCGGGGTACGCGTTTTCGGCGACGTAGGCCACGGAGTCGGAGACCGTGATGTCGAGGATCGTCCCTTCCATTTCCCGGGCTCCGAGCAGGAGCGGCGACAGCGGCAGACTTGCGTCGTAGATGGTCATCATCCAGGGATCGACGTCGGACCACGCCACAGCGACTAGCTCAGCCCAGGTTTCGATCGCCGTGGGAAAGAACCCCTCCTGGGTGAGCTCATCAACGACAAACGGTTCCCTGGGGTCACGCAGGTCGATGATATCGATTCGCCACGATCCCCGGCTCGCGTAGAGAACGTCACTTCCCATCCATTCCATCATCCCGACCGACCCAGGCAACTCTGCCAAAAGGAGCGGAGCTTCCGGTCGAGACACCGAGTAGAACTGAAGAGCCCGGTCCGTCCCCACGGCCACCAGAGTGTCAACTGCGCTGACGGACCAGATCACCCCCTCGATCATACCTACCGCACGAACGGGATCAGCGCGCAAGTCGTACATCCGAAGAGATGTGCCACTCTCCACTACGTACAGTATGTCCTCCGCGACATCCATATCCGAGCTAAACACCGGCTCCCCGATCGGGATCTTCGCTCTCAGTGAGACGGTCGGCCCGGTCGACTTCGCAACGCCCACCCAACCGTTTGATCCAATGACCAGGCCGCTCGAGGACCACCTGACGCCCCAGCCCTGTGTATGCGGAATCCACCCATCCCAACGAAGCGCCAACCTCTCCACCCTGCCGTCCTCCGGATCGTGCGGATCGGGAGGGATCTCCGAAGACGACGCTGCGCCTGCCGCCTCGGCGACGCAGATCGAGACGGCGAGCAGGCGAGTGATGCCGACTCGCCATCTCGATCGTTCGAGAATACTCCTGGTCACCGAGCAATCCTCAGCAGAACGGCATCGGCGTCGTTCAGCAAACCGAAATCGTCGATCAGGATGATCACGTCATCATAGGTCCATTGGTTGAGATGCACCGAGCCGAGATGCCCAGTGTCGTTGGTGTTTCTGCGGTAGGCCGCGAAGTAGTCAGGAGAGGCGCTCAAACCTCCAACCCAAAAAGCACCCGCACCCCCCACCCGAGGGCGAAGCTGAGCGCCGCCACGCCGAGGCTGATGCCGGTCATCTCCCAGAAGCGTGGCCAGAAGCGCAGGTCTTTGGCGATCGCGACGTAGAAGCTGAAGATGGCGATGGTGGCGACCGCCAGCAGCAGGGTGAAGGCCAGGGCGACCAGGGCTTCGGCGCAGAGCAGGAAGGGCAGGATCAGCAGCGCGACGGTGGCCAGATAGGCGGCTCCGGTGTAGCCGGCGGCGCGCAGCGGGTGCTTCGCGGCCTCGCTCGCCGCCTCATCATCGCCGAGCTCGGAGCGGGCCGAGAGATACTCCGACGCCGCCATCGACAGCGACGCGGCGATGCCGGTGATCAAGCCTGCGGAGGCGACGATGCGCACCTCGGCCAGCGCCAGGGTCAGCCCCGCGAGCACACCGGTGAGCTCCACCAGGGCGTCGTTCAGCCCCAGCACGACGCTGCCGGTGTATTCGAGGCGGTCGTCGTGCAACAGGTCGATCAGCGCCCGCTCGTGCTCGGCCTCTTCGTCGGCCAGATGCTCCAGCCCCTCGAGGTGGCGCAGCTGGCCGTAGCCGAGCTGGGCCCCGCGCTCGCCGCGCTCCATCAGCTTGAGCGCGAAGGTCAGGCCGAGCAGGCGCGCCGCCAGCAGGTAGCGCCACATCACCAGCTTGCGCGGCCGGACCCGGACGCCGGAGAGGCGCTCCAGGAGGTCGTGGTGGGCCAGCTCCTCGCGCCCGATGCGCTCCAGGACCTGGCGATTGTGGGGCTGGCGCGCGCGCGCGGCGAGGCGGGTGTAGATGTGATACTCGGTCAGCTCGATGCGCTGGGCCTGGACGATCTGGGTCAGCTCTTGGGGTGTGGGCATGGGAGAGAGCGTAGCCGACGGCGTGTCAGCGGCCAAACCCCGGGGCCCGCCAGATCTCCTCACCTTCGAGCAGAGTCAGCAACACTTTGGTGCGGCCGATCTGGGCCGGCGGAATCTCGAAGAGATTCTGGTCGAGCACGATGATGTCGGCCAGCTTGCCTACCTCGATCGATCCCACGCGTTGCTCCTGGCGCATCAGATAAGCCGGATCGATGGTGTAGGCGCGGATCGCCGCGGCGAGATCGGGCAGGCTTTCGGTGCCGATGCTGAGGGCGTGATGCATGCCGTGGAAGGGTGAGATGTCGCCGACGTCGTAGTCGCTGCTGAGGACTACCCGGGCACCGGCGTCATGCAGCGAGCGCAGGCGATACATCCGCTCTTCGACCCGCCGGCGGCCGAGGATCGGCCAGTAGTAACGCTGATTCTCGGGGTGGGAGAGGGCGTCGATCTGCATGTCGGCGATGACCGAAAGCTGGGAGAAGCGCCCGATGTCGGCGGGCGCGACCATGAAGACGTGGGTGAGGCGGTGACGGGCGGTGGTGGCGCCTTCGCCCACGGGGCGGGTCGCGGCGATCGCGTTCAGGGCCTGGTGGACGCCGCGGTCGCCGATGGCGTGGATGTGGAAGTCGAAACCGACCGGCTCCAGGGCGGTGATATAACGCTCGAGGCGCGCCTGGTCGAAGTACTCCAGGCCGCGCTCGCCGGCCAACTGAACTCGCAGGTAGGGCTCGATCAGTGCCGCCGTGGTGTGCGAGAGCTCTCCGTCGGCGTAGACCTTGATCTGCGAGAAGCGCAGCCGCGACTCGGCGTCACCGGTGTAGAGCGACGCGAGTGTCGCGATCTGCTGGTCGTCGTCGAGGTAGGGGTAGGCCCAGAGCCCGACCACGGCGCGCGCCGTCAGGGTGCCGCGCGCGGCGGCCTGTCGCCAGGCGCCGAGGTAGCCGCGCCGCCAGTAGGCACGGGCGTCGGCCAGCGAGGTGATGCCGTTCTTGCGGGCCAGGGCGAGCCCCACCAGAAGGGCGTCATAGTTCAGCTCGCGCAGCATCCAGTTGGGAGTGAGCGCCAGATCCATGACGATCTCGCCGGCGCCGTCGAGCAGGATGCCGTTCGGTTCGCCGGTGGCTGGATCGTGCAGGATCGCGCCTCCCGGCGGATCGGGGGTGTCGGGGCCGAAGCCGGCGGCTTGCAGTGCCAGGCTGTTGGCCCACACCGAATGTGATGTCAGCTCGAGCATGACCGCGGGGCGGTCGGGGATCGCCTCGTCCAGGATGTCGCGCGGCGGGCGTCCGTCCTGCTGCAGATGCAGCGCCACGTCGATGATCGAGTGGCCGTAGCCGAGCACCCAGTTGGTGCCGATCTGGTAGGGCGCGCAGGCCTGGAGCTTGGGGATGTAGGACTCGAGGGGGCGTCCGGGCGGCAGGTAGCAGGTGCCGGCCGCCACGTGGTTCGATTCGAGAATGTGCACGTGGCTGTCGTGGATCCCCGGCATCGCCATGCGTCCCTCGAGATCGATGAGGGTGGTGTTGGCTCCGGTGAACGCCGCCAGCGCCGAATCGGGGCCGACGTAGACGATTTCGCCGCTGCGCACGGCGACCGCCGCGGCCCAGGGATTGGTCTGGTCGACGGTGTAGATTGCGCCGCCGTGCAGGATCAGGTCGGCGCTGGGGACGGCGGCACGGGGCGCGGACGACGATCCGGCCAGCGCCGCGGCGCAGAGAAGGGGCAAGGGGATTGGGCGCTTCATGACGACAGGCTAACCGCCTCTCTGCGCGCGTGCGTCGACCCGTGGCGAGAAGGCCGCGGAATGCGGCTCTGTCGTGAACACAAGGCGCGCGTCGTACCGTCCCCGGCGCGCTCACCCCCACCTTGGAGGCCAACATGCCCCGTCCATCGACATCGCGCCGAATCGCGAGCGGTCCCCGCCGGTCGCTCTTACCGGCCCTCGTCCTGACCGCCGCCTGCACCTGCGCCCCCTCCGCCGAGGCCGTCGAAGAGGCCCAGCTCTACTGCATCACCAACTGGTCCAGCGATTGCTCGGGCTCCACGCTGCAGTACTGGGACGATCTCGGCGACGCCTGGTACGACGACATCAACGATGCTCTTACCCGCTGGCTCCATCTCGGCGACATCGATCTCTACTACAGCCAGGATCGCCGCGAAGTGAACACCTCGATCGCCGACTCCTGGTTCATCGATCGTGATGCGAAGAGTTGGGGCCTCGACGCCTGCTATCTCGACGAGGGTGACGCGGCCCTGGTCTGTCTTCACGGCAGCGAGAAATACGGGCGCTGGCGCGGGAAGGTCAAGATCGACGAGTCCGGCGACGGCAATTGCTACGCCTGGCAAGGATCGATGGAGCTGGGGGATCGGGATCTGGAGTTCCTGCACATCTCGTCGTCGAACAGCATGGACGACAACCAGTGGGACGACTGGTGGGAGAGCTTCGACGGTCTGCACCAGGTGCACGGCTTCCACGGCAACATGTACGTGAAGGAAAAGTACGAGAGCGACTATCAGGGGTTCTCGTATGCCTCGTTCTACCTGCCCATGGCCGAGCACTGGGTCGACTCCCACTACCACAACTGGGCGAGCTGGTTCGACGACCAGTGCCCGGTGAGCTACGCCGTCGGCACCTCGGAGTCCAATGTCGAGGCACGCATGGACAACGAGCACTACGACAACCGCTACTCCGATCCCAGCAGCATCACCCATTGGGGTGCCATCTACATCGAAGGCTGCAACCCCGACGACGAAGGCAAGCTCGACTGAAACGCCACTTTCCGTCCCAGCGACGGATCGAGAGGACAGAATAATGAAGAGCATGATGACGACCCTGATGATGATCGCCTCGCCAGCGCTGCTCAGCACAGCCGCGGCCTCGACCGACCTGCAACAGGAGACAATCGCGGAGCGCGCCACCCGCCTGCGCGACGGTTTCGCCGCCACCGCCGAGGCCGTCGATGCGCTCGCCTTCGTCGACGCGCGGCTGCGAGCGACACTTCCCGACTATGATCAGTCGTTGCTCGCGGCAGTGACTCACGACGGAGCCTGGATCAAGGAGCTGTCGATCGAAGAGGTCGCGGCGGCAATGGGCGACGCCGCTCCGAGCGAGGTGCGCAGCCTCGGATCGATGCGCGGTGCCGGCGACCAGTCGCGGGCGATCCGCGTCGACGAAGAGCAGGGGCTGGTCGAGTACCTGAGCCGCGAGCGTCGTTTCCAGTTCGAGACCTCACCCCACGTCGGCGTCGGTCGCGAGCGCGCCCTCGGCGCCACCTTCGAGGCGCTCGAGATGCTCGAGGCGCCCCTCGATCAGGGAGAGATAATCGTCGACGTGGCCCAGGTCGCCATGAAGGTGGCGCCGATCGACCGCTCCTCGGAGCCGATCAAGGCGATCCGCTCGACCCTGGTCACCATCGAGCGTCTGGTGCGGGGCGTTCCGGTCAACGGCTCGATGATCCGCGCCTCGATCTCCAACGAGGGTAAGATCGCCAAGCTCAGCGCCCGCTGGCCGCGTTTCCAGGTCGATCCCGAGCTGACGCTGCTGCGCGGCCGCGACCAGGTGATCGCCGACGCCGCCGCGCGCATCGTGGCGCAGGACACGGCGCCGCTCGATCTGCTGCCGAGCGTCGTCTTCGTCCCCGGCACGCGCGGCTTCGTGCCGGCGCTCGAGGTCATGGTGCGGGCCACCGAGGAGAATACCTCGTTCTCGGTGGTGGTGCCCTTGGCCGGGCGCTGAACGCGGACACTTCGCTCTTCCTGGGTGCTACCCTGATCTGCCAGGTGAACTCCCAGCGCCCAGGAGGAGCGTTCGTCTCGCCGGCGTGGGCGCGCATCAATCCCCAGTAACCCACAAAGCGTTGCGAGGCCCTCCATAGG
>CAZBBK010000045.1:0-44780 GCA_964490075.1 uncultured Gemmatimonadota bacterium
CTCGTCAATGAGACGGCAGGGCGCTTCGCTTGCCGCGCTATGTCGAAACGCCAGAGCCCCCCCCCGCGATTGACATAAGCCGAGCTTTCTCCGTAGAGTTCAGGCTCCTTCTCTCCCGCGCGTGCCCCTTCTCCCCGCTCGCGGAGCCGCTTTCCAACCTTCCCGGTCTCCGAAGGAGTTCCCATGAAGAAGGCCGTCGTCATCGGGCTGATCCTGGCCACCACCCTTCCCGCTCAGGCCGTGCAGCTCCGACTCTCCGATACCTTCGGCGCCTCGTACCTGATGGGCGAGGACAACGCCGATCACATCATGCCCGGCTTCATGATCAACCAGTCGGTGCTCTTCGAGTTCGACAGCCCCTGGACGCTCGACATCTCGTACTTCGGCGCCACGCGCATCGGCACCCAATCGTCGGCCATGCGCGATGCGGCTCTGGCGGAGGAGCGCGCCGCCATGGGCGATTGGCTGGGCGAAGAGGGGATCGATCTCGACCCCGCGAGCGTGCTCGACGCCTCCCACATGCGCACCTTCGAGGCCTTCACCGGCAACGCCATCTGGGGCGGCGCCTCGCTGCGCTACACCTTCGGCGACCGCGAGGGTCGCTCCGCCTTCTTCGGCCTGGGGGCCAACTACTTCGCCATCCCCCGCGTCGACTACGGTTACGCCTTCCGGCGGGTCGACTTCACCTACCTCGACGAGCTCAACAACGAGGTCGAGGATTCCTACGATCCCGCCGACTATCGTCCGGAAGGCGCGGAGCGCAGCCGCGCCTACAACAACGTCACCTCGATCGAGGAGCGCGCCGGCTTCGGCGCCGTGGCCAGCTTCGGCCTGCTCTGGAACGTGTCCGACAACCTGCGTTTCCACGGCAACGTGCTCTACAACCACGGCATCAACGAGACGATGTCGCTCTTGAGCGCCGGCCTCGGACTCGGCCTCTCGCTGCCTTGATCTACTGCGTCTGACGCCGATCCGACGCCAACATGTCGAGCACCTGGGTGGCCGATTCGACCATCAAGGCACCGGTCTCTGGCCCATAGAAGGTGGCGCCCGACTCGTAGCCGCCCGCCCAGTATTCCTCTTCGCTCACCATGTAGCCCAGGTGGCCGTTGGCCAATCCGACCACGAAGCTGCGCGGGTGACCGAGCGCGTCGCCGTGGGCCTTGATCGCCAAACCGATCGCGGTGGTCGCCTCGCCCGGCATGCTGGTGAAGAGAGTGCCTGCGATCCGTATCCCGCTGAAGTTGGTGTTGCGTTGCTCCACCAAGCCGATCAGGGGCACGACCAGGTTTCCCGGTGCCGGCGGTTCCAGGAAGAACCCGGGGCGCATATAGGGCATCGGTAGATCGACGAAGAGGTGGGCCCCGGCCAGAGGCACGCCCCCCGCCGCGGTCTCGATCTCGTCGTAGATCTCCACCACGCGCTCGGCCAGTGCCTCGCCCCAGAGCTGCACGCGCTCCCAGTCGTCCGCTCCGCCTTGCGACGCGGGCGAGACATCGCCCTCGGTTCCGTTGAGGAAGATCGCCGTCGCGCCCAGCGTCGCCTCCAGCTCCTGGCTGGCCCGCCCCATGCAATCCCCGGTGAAACGCATGTTGTCTCCTCCCAACATGGTTCCGTGTACGGCGAAGTTGAACACCACCGCCTTGGGGTCGCCGAGCTCGTCGTCGGCACGCAGTACCGCCAGCTCCGGATCGATCAGCTCCTGTCCTTCGCGCCGGTTGTGACTCAGTCCCAGGTCCTCCTCGCTGTGGCCGACCCCCACCCGCCCCGGCTCCAGATCGGCGACGGCATCCTCGATCGCGCCGGCGATTCCATCGACCAGGGGCGCGTAGATCCGCTGGTCGAAGAGGTCGGCGGCGAACCACCAAAGAAAGCGATCGGCCGCGTCTCCGGGCCCCGAGTGGGAATGGGATCCGCCGATGATCAGGTGCTCTCGGCCGATGCCGAGCGCCCCGACGCGCCGCAGCACGTCCTCGAAGATCAGCTGCGTGACTCCGATCGCATCGACTCCGACCAGGCAGGCCCGCTGGCCCTCGCTCTCGACCACGATCGCCTTGGCGAAGATCTCGTCGACCACGCCATGGCTCGCCTTGAGCAGCTTCGCGTAGTAGAAGGGATCGAGGAGGGGATTCCACAAGAAAGGAATCTCCTTGATGCGATCGCCGTAGCCGCCCAGAGGGCAGCCACGCGCGGGAGTGACCGCGCGCTGGCCGACTCCGACCCGTAGATCGCCCGCTCCGGTGACGAAGAACGAGGAGCGACGCGGCTCGCCCTCCAGCGCCTCGAATACCTGCTCTCGATAGGCCTCGGTCAGCGCCATCGTGGCCCGGATCAGAGGGTGATCCAGAGGATCGATGCCGGCCGCGCGCAGCATCCGCTCCTCGGTCGCCTCTCCCGGTGCCGGCGGCGCCGCCCCCAGCTTCTCGAGAAGCTCGGGATCGAGCGAGTGACCCAGCGCATCGCCGAGGGACAGCAGCACCGCCGCGGCGACAGCTGCCGCACCAACACGCGACATAGTTTTCATGATTGCTCCTACTGAGTCACCACCCAGATCGGCGACGACATCGCCTGCCCGCCGTCGGCCTGGGTCACCATCGCGTAAAAATGTGTTCCGACCGGCTGATCGTCCAGCTCGGCGACCACCAACACCTCGGATGCGGCGACCGACTCCTCGTGAATCAGCTCCAGCCCCCGATAGATCTGCACCAGCGAGAACTCCTCTCCATCGCGGTCGCGACAGCGAACTCGAAAACGGATGTCTCCCGCTTCGATGTACGATCCCATCTCGAAGCCGTTGGCCTGAAACGACAGCTCCAGATTGGGATCGGTGGTCGCGAAGAAGCGACGCTTCGAGATGGCGTCGATAATCGCTTCGCGGGTCAACTCTTCGGCCAGCACGCCGGTGCGATTGTCGTCGATCGTTCCCCAGCCGTTGGAGTGGTTGTCTTGAGCGGTGAAGGGGCCGAGATGCCAGCCGGCGTTCAGCGCCTCGTTGATGTACGGAATCTCCCCGCCATAACCGATCGTGTAGGCCGTGAAATCGTGGCCGGCCTGCAGACGTTCCTGGCCGATGTACATCGGGTCGACCTTCGGGTAGTAGGCCCAGTGATAGAACTCGTTGCCGAGATAGTCGTACTCACCGGGGTGGTTGAAGGTCGCGATCGCGCCATCGTGCTTGCGCAGCCAACGATAGAAGGAACGCTGGGTCGGAGCACCGAAAGCGCTGATGAAGCGTTCGGTATTGAACACCACCGAGTGGCCGTGCAGCGGGTTGGAGTACTCGAATCCGCGCAGGGCGACGAAGCTGCCCGGATCGTTGGCCTCGTCGGCGCGCGCCTGCAGCAGCTTCCACTCGTTGTTCCACACGAAGGTCGAGATGTACTCGGCGTGGTCCGAGACGCCGAACCAATCGAGACCGCCCTCGTAGCGGGCATAGCGATAGGCCTCCTTGGGACCGTCGGAGCCGCTCTGCCAGGCGTCGAAGCTGACATTGGTGTGCGAGTGCAGGTAACCGTAGTAGATCTGGTAGTCGACCACCGCCGGCTCGCTCGGCACCAACGGCACCGCCAACAGATCCTCGGCGCTCGGCTCGCCATAGAGCCGCGCGCTCTCGCGTGCCAGCTCGCGCACCAGCCGCTCCGGCCCCAGGTCGGAGAAGCGCTTCGCGCGCTCCGCGGCCCGGCGCAGCTCGCCGGGACGGAAGTCCAGCCAGATCCGGGCCAGCGCGGAATCCCGATCGACGGCGAGCTCCGAGAGATCGACGCATTCCAAGAGCCCAGCCAGCAACAGACTGCGAACCCCCTCCTCGATCACGAAGTGGCGCGCGATCAGCCATTCGTGCAGGGTCGGATCGCGGTCGAGGATTTCGCGATAGGTGGCGACGATGAAGGTGTCGTCGTCGGGCACCAGGGCACGAAAAGCCTCGGAGTCGACCAGCTCGAAGAGCAAGGAGATCCCGACACCGTCGGTCTGGATCTGCTCGACGCCGCGTGCCAGCTCGGCGGGGCCGGGCGGACTGCCCAGCACGCCCCTGTAAAGGCGCCGGACCTGCTCCTCCGGCTGGTGTGCGAGAGCGGACGCCGCCAGGGCGATGGTCGCCAACGCGCAGGAACTGGTTCGCGGATGTGGCCAGGTCATCGATCGTTCTCCAGGTTCGGGAATCACGCGCTTCCACGAGCGCCGAGGCGGCTCCGGCCGCGAAGCTCCCGGTCCGCGCCCGGATCCTCGGCTCATTGTAGCCCACAGTCCGCCATCCAATTCGCGACCGAGCCGCGAATCTCGGCGGCGATCAGGGACGGCGGATGACCGCGCGCACGATCCCCTGGAGCCGCACCCGATCGGCACGCACCAGAATCGGCGCCATGCGCTCATTGGCCGGCTGCAGGCGAATGACCTCGCCCTCCGGGTAGAAACGCTTGACGGTCGCGTTCTCTCCGTCGACCAGGGCGATCACGGTCTGCCCCCGCGAGGCGCACTCGCTCTGCTCGATGATCAGGATGTCGCCGTCGCAGATATGCTCGTCGACCATCGACCAGCCCCGCACCCGGAGCGCGTAGCTCACACGGCCCCGCACCAGCCCCTCGGGGATGTGCATCACCTCTTCGTCGACCACCGCCTCGATCGGGATCCCGGCGGCCACCTCGCCCAGAAGGGGAATCTCCTGCGTCGGGACGCGAGAGTCTCCCGGCCTGGTTAGCTCCAACGCTCGGCGCCGATTCCAATCGCGCTCGATCGCCCCTTTCTGCTCCAGGTTGCGCAGGTGTTTGTGCACCGTGGCTAGCGAGGAGAGCCCGAAATGCCGGGCGATCTCCTCCAGCGTGGGGGCATAGCCGTGGTCTTCGATGTAGTCGCTCAGAAAGTCGTAGATCTCTCGCTGTCGCCGCGTCAGGCGCATGGGCGAATCTCCACCACAATCCGCCACCGCTGCTCGCCGAAGACCATAGGCGAAAAAGAGGCGAAAGTGAAGAAAGAGCGCGCGGTCAGTCTTCCAGATCGCGGTCGTCGGCATCCGGCAGATCGGGCGCCGCCTCGGCGCCGACCCCGCTCAGCCGCTGCGGGAGCCGGCGCAGCATCGCCCAGTCGGTCAGGTCGTGATGGATCGGAGAGATCGAGATATAGCCGGCCGAGACCGCACTTTCGTCGGAGCCGGCCGGTTCCGGACGATCCTCCCTCTCGCCTTCCATCCAGTAGTAGGTGCGGTTTCTGGGATCGGTTCTCTGAATGAAGTTCTCGACGTAGCGGGCCCGGCCCTGGCGCGTCACTCTGATCCCGCGGATCTTCGCCCGCGGCAAAGGCGGCACGTTCACGTTGAGCAAGGTGCCGCTCGGCAGACCGTTGGCCATCACGTCACGGATCAGCTCGCGCACGATCCAGATGCTCGGCTCGTAGTCGGCGAACTCGAAAGAGGCGATCGACACCGCGATCGACGGGATTCCGAGAATCGTGCCTTCGGTCGCGGCCGAAACCGTCCCGGAGTAGAGCACATTGGTCCCGGTGTTGGCTCCGCGGTTGATGCCGCTCAGCACCAGGTCGGGCGGACCGGGCAGCAAGGCCTGGATGGCGAGCTTCACGCAGTCGGCCGGCGTCCCCGACACGGCGACCTCCAGCTCGTGGTCGCGGGTGCGCACCTTCTCGATCCAGAGCGGCTCGAAGAGGGTGATCGCATGTCCCACCGCGCTGCGCTCCACCGCCGGCGCCACGACATGGACCTCGCCCAGATCGCGCACCGCCTGCGCCAGCGCCCGCAGCCCGGGCGCGTGGATTCCGTCGTCGTTGGTCACAAGAATCCGCACACCACTCTCCGGTTCAGCTTTGCGTCATCGGTCGGTCGGATGCGACAATCGTAGCATGCAGATGCAGCATCGCTACCCACCGCCGCGCGCGCTTCTGGTGCTGCTGAGTGCCGCGTTCCCGGCATCGGCGCTGGTGAGCGAGGGGCTCGGTCATCTGGCCGGCGACGGATACACGCGACTGCGGGAGGCGCGCCGCTCGGCGGCACCGGCTCTGGCCCCTCCCGGGGCGCTCGAGGTCGAGCACGGCTTCGACGTGCTGCGCTACGAGCTCTTTCTGCAGGCCGATCCCGACACCCGGCGGATCGTCGGCGCGGCGGGAATCAGCGTGCGCGGCACCGCACCCTCCCTCGACGAGATCGGATTGCACCTGGCCGACCTGCAGGTCGACACTCTCAGGGTCGACGGAGCAGCCGCGGAACACGCCTCCCTCGGCGATTCGCTGCGGATCCTGCTCCCACAACCTCTCGCCTCCGGCGACACCCTGTGCATCGACATCGCCTACTCGGGTGAACCGAGCGCCGGCCTCTACTTCCGCAGCCTCGACGGCGAGCATGTGGTCTACACCTACAATGCCCCCTACGACGCCCGCCACTGGTTCCCCTGCTGGGATCTGCCGGGCGACAAGGCGCGGGCACGCATCACGGTTCGAGCCGACGAAAACCACCATGTCTACGCCAACGGCACTCTGGTCGGAGTCACGCCGCCGCGCGCCGGAGAGAGGACCTGGGTCTGGGAAGAGAACCACGCGATCGCGACCTACCTGATCTCGGTGGCGATCGGCCCCTACGCCACCCTGCGCGATACGGTCGAGGTCGACGGCGCCCCGGTCCCCCTGCACCACGAGGTCTTCCCCGAGGACTCGACGCGCGCGCTCTACGACTTCGCGCACGTCGGTGAGATCCTGGACTTCCTGGCCACCGACACCCGCGAGCCCTACCCCTTCGACAAGTACGGCTACGGCGAGGCGCCCGGTCTGCCCGGCGCCATGGAGGACCAGACCTGCGTGACGATCGGCTCCTCGCTGATCACCGGAACGCGCGCCTACGAAGACGTGGTGGCGCACGAGGCGGCCCACATGTGGTTCGGCGACCTGGTCACACCGACCGATTTTCGCAGCGTGTGGCTGAACGAGGGCTTCGCGACCTACTGGGATGCGCTCTTCACGCGCCACTTCTACGGATCGAGCGCGTTTCGTGCTCGCTTGATCGTGTTCCGGCGCCGCCGCGGCCCCCTGTGGGACTCGACACCGATCTTCGACCCGCCCCTGGCGCAGATCTACTCCTCGATCGAGTACGAGAAGGCGGCGCTGGTCTTGCACATGCTGCGCTACGTCATGGGCGCAGGACCCTTCTCCGACGCGATCGCCGCCCACGTCGATCAGGGCCGCTTCGGGCACGCATCGACCGAGACGTTTCAGGAGCTTTGCGAGACCGCCCACGGCGGCGGCCTGGGCTGGTTTTTCGACGAGTGGATCTACGCAGCCGGCCAGCCGAGCTATCTCTGGTCGTGGCGGGAATCGCTCCCGGGGACCCTGTCGCTGCGCTTCGAACAGCCCGCCCTCCCGCGCTTCGAAATGCCCCTGCCGCTGCGTGCCCACGGCCCCTGGGGCAGTGAGGATCTGCGCGTGGACGTGGCGGCGCTGGAGGTCGTCGAGGCCGAGCTAGCGGTGCCCGGGCCGGTCGACTCGGTCTCCTTCGATCCCGAGCTGTGGATTCTATGCGACGCGCTCCTCCAGCCCTGGACCGGACTCGACACCAACACCCCGCCGGCGCCGAGCACGCGGCTCGGCCGCCCGGCTCCCAATCCCTTCAATCCATCCGTCGTGCTGCCCTTCGAGCTGGCTCGCCCGCAGCACGTGAGTCTGGCGATCTACGACTCCCGGGGGGCGCTGGTGGATGAGCTGCTGGACGCCCCGCTGTCGGCCGGCCGTCACGCCCTGCGCTGGCAGGGCCGCGACTCCAAGGGCCGGGCCTGCGTCTCCGGCGTCTATCACGTGCGTCTGAGCGCGGAGGACGGCGTGCGACGAGTCCGCATGGTGCTGATCCGCTGAACCGGTTGCCCCGGTGGAATCGCGCGCACTAAGATTGCGAGAGCGTGGTGCCTTCCATAATCCGCCACCTAATTCGCGATTCGCCATGCGCCTCTTGGCCTTATCCTTCGTTGCTCGCGCCGATTCGATGCTCAACGTAGCTCTACTACGCCTGCGCTCGAATCGGCGCGGCGCCTCGACCAAGGCCAAGATTCGCACGGCTCGGTCACGAATCAGGTGGCGGACTATGGCCTTTCGCCCCCCTTCTCGGATGTGAGCTCCGGAGAGCTGAATGAGACGATTGATATCGCTGACCCTGGCCTGCTGGATGGCGCTTCCCGCCTCGGCCGCCGAGCTCTTCTGGGACTTCGAGGACGGGATTCCGGGCCAGTACTTCACGACCGAGAACTGGGGCGAACGCGACACGACTTTCGCCCACGGGCCGCGCGCCCCCTTCGACAGCGGGGGCGTGTGGATCGGCACGCCCGAGGACGACATCGCGGAGTATCCCGGCGAGCTGGTGGCCAGGCTGACGACCACGGAGATCGACCTGCCCTCGATGGCCTTCTCGGCGTTCTACGTCAGCTGGGTGCAGTGGGCCGACTTCGAGGGTGTCGCCACCAACTTCGACGGCGTGCACCTGTTGATCTCGACGAGCGGCGGAGTCAGCTGGGAGGTGGTGGACGATCCGCCCGAGGGGGCCCTACAGCCCGCCTACGACGACGAGATCGCGGCGGGTGGCGGCACTCCGCTCTCGGGGAATTGGGCTTACTGCCACGACACCTGCCCCAACCAGGACGAGTGCAGCGGTGCCGGGACCCCCGCCTATCACCTCAGCGGCCGAGCCAAACCCCTGCAGACCGCGGGCGGCGGCGAGCTGATCTGGAAATCGGTCGCCAGCGAGGACCTGATCGCGCGCGGCTACCTGACTCCGAGCGACCACGTGATGCTGCAGTGGCTCTTCGCCGCCGACCAGCACCTCGGCGGCGAGGGCTACTTCATCGACGACGTGCGGATCGCCGACACTCCCCCAGACTGCAACATCCCCCCCAATGTCACGGTCGAGGATCTGGACGACACTCCCGAGACCACCGAGGACTACTCGGTGAGCGCGCTGGTCGAGCGAGTCTGCGCCGACGTCGATCCGAGCACCGTCTTTCTCCACTACTACAGCGACGCCGCGCCCGACACCGCCGAGCTCTTGATGAACGACGACGGCGGAGGCAACTTCTCCGCCGCCATCCCGGCCCAGCCGATCGACACCGACGTCTGGTACTGGGTGAGCGCCTCGGACGTGGAGCAGAACGCCGGACGATCGGCGACGCTGACCTTCGAAGTCACCAAGGCGATCACCCTGATCCTGGACGACGGGCAACCCTTCTGGATCGACCTCGACTTCTTTGCCGCCGAGAACGGGCTCGCCGCCGCCTTCGAGGTGCCGCTCTCGCCCGACACCAGCTACGTGCTCTACAAGGCGCTCTGCTACTTCTCCACGACCGGTCTCTTCGACCTCGGCGTCTGGGATGACGACGGCGATGCCGGCGCCCCCGCCACCCAGCTCTTCGCCGCCGACTCGACCGCGAACGACGTCACCAACGATTGGTGGACCTTCGAGTTCCCCGATTCGATCCTGGTCTTCGAAGACGGTGTCTTCTACGTCGGATTCACCTTCGTCACGGGCGACTCCGCCGACAATCCCGCGATCGCCTACGACGCCGACCCGGACCTCGAGGGGGTCAAATGGCGCCTGATCGACGGCACCTGGGCGGTCCACGACGACGGCCCCACCGGCGAAACGATGCTGCGGGTCAAGGTGAAGGTCCGAACCACCTCGGGGCTCGATGGTGAAGGCGCGGCCGGCACTGCTCCCACCGCTTTCAAGGTGCACGGGAACTACCCCAATCCCTTCAATCCAAGAACCGTGATTCGCTACGACCTGCCGGTGGGCCCGGGCCCTGTAGCGGTGCGGGTGAGCGTGTTCGACCTCGCGGGTCGATCGGTCGCGACTCTGATCGACGCCAATCAACATCCCGGCGCCCACTCGGTCACCTGGTCGGGGACCACCGACGCGGGCGCGCCGGTCCCCTCGGGCGTCTACTTCTACCGGGTCGAGGCGGGCGAGCACGTGGCGACCCGCAAGATGGTCATCCTGAAGTAGCCCGCGGGTCCGGCGAGAAGAGCGCCCCGGCGAAGCTCACGGCCTGAGCGCGCGCCGGATCGACTGTCTGTCCGTAGGAGAGGAGCCGCCCGCGCAGCGGCCCGGCGAGGTTCAGCAGCAGCCAGATCGGCGCAAACCCGCAGATTCGCCGAGCGTCTCCATCCTCCAGCAGATGATCGCTCAGCCCCTGCGCATCGCCGGCCAGCACGGTGTCGAGGAGCTGGTGGTCGCGCACCCGAACACGCTCCAGGTCGTCGTCGCTCAGGGGCTCGGGCGGGTCGCCGAAATGCATGCCGACGTGCGCCAGATCGACCCCCGCCACCCACAGGGTCCTGCCACCGGCCGCGTCGAAGACCTCCTTGGCGTGCCCGAGCGCTTCGCTAATCGGCTCCTGGGTCTCGGGGCGGCGCCGATCGTAAATCGCCTTGTGGATGGTGCCGCAGAGAATCGGCACGATCGGCACCTCGGAGAGCGAGAGAGCGCGCTGCAGCAGCGGGAGCTGCAGCTCGATCGAGTGCTCCCAGCGGTGCAGCAGCTCGTCTTGCAGCGAGGGCTCGCCGCAGCGATCGATCAGCTCGCCGACCACCTCCGCATCGCTCTCGATCCGCCCCAGCGGCGTCTGAAAGGCCTTGCGCGTCAGCACCAGGGGCGACTCCCCCCCCGCGTGGCTGGTGCCCAGCACGACGAGGCGATCGATCGAGGGCGCGAGCTCATCCAGCGTGGCCCAGAGGGCGCCGTAGACGGCTCGACCTCGGGCGTAGTCGACATGCGGCGATATGACGGCCAGCGGCTGCTCCCCCGGCAGCGGCTGCGGCGTGGAGCTTTCGAGCAGCTCGTCGAAGAACTCGCGACACCGCTGCGCGTCGGCCGGGTAGACCGCGCCGGAATGGGCCGGCTCCCGCACCGGGGAGCGCTCGAGCACCCGGCGCGCCTCGCGCTCGCGTGCGCGACCTGTCGCGTCGTCCAACAAGCCCGCCGCGGAGAGACGTTGTAGGAGCCCCACGACCTCGTCCTCGGCAATGGCGGCATCGAGTCGATCGCCCACCGCGAGGGCGATCTGAGGTGCGCTGAAGACCCCGTTCAGGTGAGCGACGACCAGCGCCTCGCGCACATCGAGGGGAAAGAGGCGCCCGTCGAAAGGATCGCGCAACGCCAGCGAGCCGCTCTGATTGCAGAGCTCCAGGGCACGCAAGCGAGGCAGGGCGGGAGTCACGGCGGGAATCCTCTATTGGCGGTCGACGCATTGCGCACCGACCGACACACTCCCGCCAGCATATCCTCCTCCTCGCGTGGTCCATTCTTGAAATGCGCCGCGAATGGCCGCGCCGCGATCGCCATCCGCCCGGAATCCGAGGAGCCCGACCCATGCCATTGGTACGCCGCGAAGACGCATTGCTCTTTATCATCGACATTCAGGAACGCCTGGTGCCGGCGATGCACGCCGCCGAGTCGTTGATCGAGAGGTGCACGAAGTTGATCGACATCGCGGTTGCCCTGGGGTTGCCGATCGTGGCCACCGAGCAGTACCGCAAGGGCCTCGGTGCGACGCTGCCGGTCCTCGCCGAACGCCTCGCCCGCGCGCCGGTGTTCGACAAGACCAGCTTCAGCGCCATGGCCGACGGACCGACCCGGGAGGCGCTGCGCCGGTCGGGGCGAGGGACGCTGATCATCGCCGGCATCGAAGCCCACGTTTGCGTACTGCAGACGGCCATCGAAGCGGTGGAGGAGGGTTTCGAGGTCTTCGTGGTGGCCGACGCCACGACCTCGCGGCGCCCCCTGGATCATGAGACGGCGCTGGCTCGATTGCGTCGCTCGGGCGCGACCGTGACGACCCTGGAGAGCGTCGCGTTCGAGTGCATGCGAAAGGCCGCAACCCGCGAGTTCAAGACCGTGAGCCGGTTGATTCGCTAGGAGGATTCTGGATGCCAGCGCGGCGTCAGCGGCGGCAGCATCAGCTCCAGCACCGAGAACAGGTCGTTCAGGCAGGTCGCCGTGACGGCGTGCCCGCCTCTGAGCAGGCCGGTGGCCTGCGCCTCCAGCTCGCGTAGCAGAGGGATCGGCGCCGCCAAGGTGCCCAGCAGCAGCGATCTCCGGTGGCCAAGCCAGCGCTCCCGGGACGATGCGACCCAGAGCGAGAGCAGACGACGGGCGATCGAGCGGTGCAGATGCTCCGGAGCGCGCGGCAACAGCTGCGCCAGGACCCGGAGTCCCAGCACGGTCGGTTCGCCGGCCAGCGCACTCTGGAGCACGGGATCGATCGCTCCATGGCATTCGATCCGCGCCGGCCCCGCGACCGAGGCGGCTCGAGCCACCACCGCGGCCGGCCACGGCGCCTGGGACAGCTCGCGCGCCAGGCGATCGAGCTCCTCATCACTCACCAGGGCCGAGGCGACCTCCAGGACGGCAAGGGGCTCGCCTTCGACCCAGACCGCCGAACCTTCCACGAGCGGATCCTCGCCGCGAAGCAGACAGCCGAGCTCTTCCTCGGCGCGCATGAGATTGCCTCCCTCGGCGCCGAGCAGCCCCCGCGCGCGCAGCGGCGGCTCATCGACCGTAGGATCCGCCTCCAACTCCACGACCACATCGTCCAGATCGTGCTGCACCAGCATCCCGGCCAGGCTCTGCGGTGTCAGATCGATGCCGCAGCTCGCTCCTTGCCCGGTCGCTTCGGTGGGGTGAGCGATGCGGCTCGCGAGCCAGCGTCGGGTCCAGGAGAGACGGGTATCCGGCACCTGCAGGATCAGTCGCTGTCCAACGGCCAGACGATCGAGAACGCGATCCATGTCGATCGGCAGATCGTCCAGGGAAAGCTCGATATCGAGTGACGCCGGGCACTCGGGTCGGGGGGGGAGGAGATGAGGGGACATCCTCTCCCAAGATCGACATGAGCGCCCATCGCCCTTGAAGTTGCGCGAAAAGAGAGCAGCGCGCGAATCGGAATCCGCTCAAGGACGGTCGGCGCGCCGCGCCTTCTTGCGTTGGGCCGATCGGGCGCGCCGCATCTTTTCGCGTTGCTCCTCGATCTCTTGCCTCCGGGAGCCGTTCGCCTTCAGCTTCTCGGCACGGCCGTTGGCCCGGGATGAGCGTAACTCGGCCTTCGGTGGCCGCCGCTTGGTGGCCTCGTTTCGCCACCGGCTCTCGATGTGCTGCGGGTGCTCGTCAGCGTATCGATTCAAGGCCGCCGAGTACTCGGGATACTCATCGGCGTGCTTCAGCACGTAGCCGGTCCTGCTCTCCGAGTTCCACGCCTCGTCGCGCCACTGGGGACGGGCCTTTAGCAGCTTGGCCTGTTCGCGCGCGAGCGCCGGCTTCTTGCGCAGCTGGTCGACCAGGAAGCCCTCGTTTCCACCGTCTCCCAGGATGCTGCGCACGCGATTGGGATCGCGCTCGATCTCGCGAACCGCCGCACGCGCCGCGGTCGGGTGGGCGTGGTAGTAGTCCCCGATCCTGCGTGCGAGGTCGGAGTTGCGCGCCAGCTGGTCGAGCGCCGAGCGATTCTCGAGAAAGTAGTGCGCCGCCTCCCGGGTGTCCGCCGGATAGGACTCCAGGTGCAGAGGTGCATCATCGCGCAGCGCCCTGGCCAGCTCGGGATGCGCGGCGAGCTCCAGCGCGTAGACCCGAGTCTCGCGGGGCCACGACGCGAGCGTCACCACGAAATGCTCGACTTCCGCCGCCGCGGCCGGGAAGGTCGCAAAGGCGGTGAGGTGTATCAACAGGAGCGAGAGAAGGCGACGCATGATGGAAGGATCTGGCAGTGTTCGGGGGTGGTTGGGCGCTCTGCGCACCGATGACCGGTGGCTCGGACGAGCACTCCCGCGTGCAAACCTATGCAAGCCTCGTTCCAGGCCCAGAATAGGCCAAGGCAATGAGACTTCGGTCCGGGCCACGCGACCGGTGGACTGCCATGGAGACGCCGCCGTCCTATTTCGAGGACAATCCGGAGTCGAGCTCCACCGCATCACCCTCCAGGCCCACCGAATCGAGGATTCTGGACAGCAACCGATAGAGATCGGATGCCGGCTGCAGGCGACCGAGCCGCCCCCTCAAAGTCTCGACCGATTCCGCGTCGTCGAGATCCGCCAGCGGCTCCAACAGAACCGGGCGCTGCCCTTCCTCGGTGCATCGCTGCAGCAGCGCGCGCAGCGCCCGCGGTCCCCGCCAGGGAATGCTGCGCAGGAGCTTCGCGGGCGAAGAGCAGAACCCCAGCAGATAGAAACCGCCATCGGGCGACGGGCCGATCACCAGCGCTTCACCCTCGGCGAGCAGCGACAGCGCTCGCGTCATATGACGCACCCGGATCTCCGCGATATCGCCCCCCACCGCAATCACGTGCGCGTAGCCGAGCCCGAGCGCCCCATCGACGGCGCAGCGGAATCTGGCTCCGAACCCGTCCCCGAAGACCGGTACGTCGGCCAGGCACCGTTCCCCTCCCACGACCTGTCGGACCACCGGCCGCAGACCGCGCTCCTGGTCTCCGGCCAGCACCAGATCGACGTCGGGCGGCAGACCTCGGATCGCGGTCAACACCGAAACCAGGACCGCCCGGTGGATCTCCTGTCCCCGCGTTCCCAGCGGCTTGATCGCGCTCTCCGCGCTCGGTGCACGGGCGAAGAGCAGGACCGCACGCGGCAAAAGGGGCAGCGTGAGCTGTGTCGCGGAGGGGACGGAGCGATCCATGCCCCCCACTATAGACTCCCCGACCCTGTCCGGTCAGACCGCCTGCATCGCCTTGATCTGCTTCAGATTGTGGGAGCGCGAGGGATGCCTGAGCTTGCGCAGCGCCTTGGCCTCGATCTGGCGCACCCGTTCGCGCGTCAGCCCGAAGATGCCGCCGACCTCGTCCAAGGTCTTGGGGCGTTGGCCGCCGAGGCCGAAACGCATCCGCACCACCATCTCTTCCCGGTCTTCCAGCGTGCTCAAGACGCGGGTCATCTCCTCCCGGATCAGGATGCGCGACACCCGGTCGGCCGGAGACGCCGCCGAGGTGTCCTCGATCAGATCGCCGAGTCGCGTGTCCTCCGAGGTGCCGACCGGTCGATCGAGAGAGACCGGATCGTGAGAGATCCTCAGCACCTTGCGCACCTTCTCGATCGCCAGGCCCGCCTGCTCCGCGATCTCGTGGGCCTCGGGCCGGCGTCCCAGCTCCACCTCCAGCACGCGGGTTGCCTTCACGACCTTGTTGATCGACTCCGAGACGTGCACCGGCACCCGGATGACCCGGCTCTGGTCGGCGATCGCCCGGGTGATCGACTGCCGGATCCACCAGGTCGCGTAGGTCGAGAACTTGTACCCTTTTCGATAGTCGAACTTGTCGACCGCCTTGAGCAGCCCTCGATTCCCTTCCTGGATCAGATCGGGCAGCTCCATGCCGCGGTTGCTGTACTTGTTGGCGATGGTGATGACCAGCCGCACGTTCGCCTCGACCATGGCGTTCTTCTGGACTTCCATGGCGCGCAGGTGGTGATCGTGCTCCTGGAGATCGGCGCGCAGCTCATCACGCGTGCGACCGGCGAAACCGACCATGGCCGCCAACCCGCTGGAGAGCATGCTCGGCACCAGCCGCAGGCGCCCCACCTCCCCGTTCAGCGGGCCGCCGCTCTCGATCGCGTCCATCACCTTCAGAGCGTCTCGAGATCGGTTGACCGCCTCGTCGATCCAGACGCGCTCGAAATCCAAGAGCAACGCGGCGCGGGTCACGGCCACCTGCTGCCCGGCGTCGCTCTTGGCCTTCTCGTGGGCGCTGCGCAGGCGATCGAGCCGACGCAGGAACTTCCGGGTCTCCGTCTCCAAGAGCTGGTAGTAGTTGGGGCGCCAGGTGGGGATGTCGAGGCGGGTGACCGCGTCGACCTTGCGCTTCTTGGCTCGCACCGACTCTGCGATCTCGATCAGATGATCGACTGCAACACGATTGCGGAACAACGCACGGCGCCGCGCGCGATCCGCGCGCTCGATCAGCCGGGCAATCCGCACCTCGCCCTCTTTATTGAGCAGCGTGGTCTTGCCCATGTCGCGGAAGTAGATCCGAATCGGATCTTCACAGATGCCGCGTGTGGAGTCCAAAGTGTTGGGCGCTAGCGTTTGCTTCAACCGCTTCTCCCTCTCGTGTTCCCGAGGCCTCCGCCGCAGGGATGGCGCTGCTACTCGCCACCCGCACGCGTAAGGAAGGGCATCGGGCCGAGGACGTCTTCCATCTTCGAGAGCCGGGGGGTCACCAGGCGCGGGTGTGGGTCGGCGGGACGGACCGAAGTCGAGGTGCAATCTCCATGCCACATCCGGAGCGTCTCCGGGGCCTCCTTCGGCAGCAGCCGGGGACGCGGATTGAGGCCCGAGATCGCCGCTTTACGCTCGGGAGAGCGCCCGCCAGGAGGACCGATCGGCGCGCCTGCGTAGTTGACTTCAGGTGTAGATCCACCTGCGCAGCAAGGAGATAGGGCGCAAGACCGTGGATCGAGGCGAGCTCGGCACCGCTCCGGCGATGAGATCGGAGGAGTCTGGGGAGAGCGGCCGGAGTCGGAGGGGCGTTGCCGGAGGCCGGCATCGCCCCTGGTGGAAATACCCCATTGTCGCGCGCGATCTCGCGCTATTTGGCCCATCCGGGAGTGGCCGCGCCGCGCTATTTGATCAGCAGCATCCTGCGGCTCGCGCTGAAGCTGCCGGCCCGAATCCGATAGAGGTAGACCCCCGAAGGGACCTCCGCTCCGCTCTCGGCAGAACCGTTCCAACGGACCGCGTGACGGCCCGCGGCGACCGGGCGGTCCGCCAGGGTTTTGACGCGGCGGCCGCCGAGATCATAGACCACCAGCTCCACGAGACTCGCCTGGGGCAGATCGAAGGAGATCGTGGTCACTGGATTGAAGGGGTTCGGCGAATTCTGGGCCAGCGCGGCGCGGCTCGGGATTCCCGGCCCCTGCCCGCGACGCACCGAGATCTCGTGAGAGCCAAATGCCTCGCCCGTCTCCGCATCCACGGTGGTGATTCGGTAGCGATAGAGGCCGTCGGCCTGTGCGTCCTGATCGAGGAACTCGCTCAGGCGAACGATCAGCTGGTCGTTCAGGCGCGTGCCGCGACCGTCTTCGACGCGGTCGATCTGCACGCCCGCAAGCTCCGCGCCGGCACCGACCAGGCGCCACGCGATCCGATTGCCTTCGGGCAAGGCGAGGGCACTGAGCTCGACGGCGCGAAGCCCGACGGGGACCCCGAAGAGCTGCAGCACATCGGAGAGCACGCGCCGGAGAGGCGTCGAGTCGTTGCCTCCGCTGACGCCCTCCAGGTTGAAGGGCAGGTAGACCAGCCGGTAGCCGCCTTCGTAGACCACGCCCGCGCCCAGCGCCGTGCCGGCGTAGACCAGCGCGTCTCTCGCTCCCCCCAGCGCCCGTATCGCATCCGGAGAATCCCAGTTGTCGGCGCCGCCTTCGCCGGTGAAGAAGAGCAACCACTCGGAGCTCAGCGGATCGGTCTCGACCCCTTCGGCGAGGGGCAACATGGCGTCATCCTGCACATGCTCAGACTTCAAGTAATATGAGAAGAAATCATCAGATCCTATTTCTTGGCCTATGTTTTTCCCGCTAAGAAGGAGGTTGCCGCCGCGCTCGAAATGGTCGGTCAGGAGCGCGCGTTCGCCTGGATCCAGGGTGCCCGTGGTGGCGTTGCCGCAGAACCAGATCACCGTTTCGAAGCCGGCCAGCGGATCGAAGCCGAGCTCCGGCGTCGCTCGACGGGTCCACCGATTCGGAAGGCTGCCGAGCTCGGCGAGCGGCTCTTCGTAGTAGTGGGCGAAGTCCTCGGTCGGATCATCGTCGACCAGCAGAAGTCCGCCGCGGCCGATGCGCACATCGAGGGTGTCGCTGCGGCTGAAGAAGTTGGGCTCGACCGAGAGGTCGACGATGAGCTGGACGTCCTCCACCTCGCTGATCCCCGCGTCCACCTCCAGCAGGAAGGGATCTTGAGAGTTGTCTCCCGCTTCTCCGGGTGACAGGTCGGGGATGCTGGAATTCTGTTTGGTCACCTGGAGCTTGGTGGAAAGAGAGCGCAGCGAGGCGCTGAGCTCGGTGGCCGCCATCGCCCCCGCCGGCAGCAGGTACTCCACCACGAGGGTCATCTGGTCCCCGGGATCGGCGACCAGGTCTGGCGCCTCGGCGTCGTACATGACGGCGCTCGCCAGCCCCAGCATCTCCACGAAACCATGGTCCGCCAGCGCCGGGTAGAGCTGGGCGCCGTGCGGTGTGCCGTTGCTGAGATCGCCGTCGTCGTCGTCCATCAGGAGGTAGTCGACGTAGTAGTCCATGTCATTGTCGGCATGGCCGTAGCGGGCGAAATGCCAGAGCGAGTCCGAGAGCGCCACCCCGCTCTCCTCGCCCAGTACGTCGATCAGATTGGCGCGGGCGTCCCAGAGCGCGCCGCAGTGGGTCTCGCCCACGCAATGGACCTCGCCGCCGCACTCCGGCGCGGGGTAGACGCGCTCGTTGACGCAGTCTCTCAGATGGCTTCCCGGGCCGAAGAAGCCACGCCCGACGCGCGAGTCGTTCATGATGGTGACCGCGAGATAGTCGGAGAATCCCTCGTGCATCGCACCGGTCGCGTTGCCGCCCGATGCCCACTGCGTGACTCCGTGACCGTACTCGTGATAGATCACGTCGGCGATCTTGCCGATGCTGGGGCAGCCGCCTCCGCCGCGGTAGAAGGTCATGCCGAATCCGTCCCAGAAGGCGTTGCAGGAGCCTGCGGCTTCGACGCGCGCGCGCATGTCATAGTCGAGCGAGTTGAATCCGGGATCGATCGACTTCATGTAGTCGTGCACCACGCCGGTGTGGAAGTAGACGTTGCGCTCCGAGATCAGCGAGTTCTCGTCGTCCCACACCAAGTCGGTGCGCTGATTGGCCGGAGCGACCTGAGCCAGCGCGGCGTCGGAGCCGGCCATGTTGCGCACCCGCACCCAGAGCCCCTCTAGCCGGCTCTCCACGTCGTGGTCGCCGGCCGAGACATCCGCGCGCCAGGTTCCCGTCTCGTCGCTCTGGATGTCGGGGCCGGCGTCGATCGAGATATCCTCGTAGGCGAAGTCGCGGTACTCAGGCTCATCGGAGGGCGTGACCGGGAGGATCGGTCCGCCGATCTTGCCACCGATCTGCGCGTACCGGATCTCGTTGTGGCGGGCGATCACCACAGCGTTGACCGCGTCGATCAGCTGAACCCAACGGCCGGGAGGATCGGCGGTCGTGGCCACGACCTGCCACGCCAGCGCATAACCCAGCTCGCGACGGTCGGCGATCGGGACGATCACCAGCTTCGCGGGCCGGTCGGCGGCCGCGACCCCGTGCACCGCCGCGGCGCCCGTGGCGGCCGCATGGGCGGCGCTGATCTCCGGTCTGGTATCGAGATCGAGCTCGGGGTGCGTGTTCACGCCGATCAGCGTCAGGCGGCCGTCGGGCATGATGCGCAGATCGAGCCTCGCCCCGAGCACCGGCAGACCATCGAAGAGGCGCTCGTAGACCACGAACCAGCGCCCGCCGGCCCGGCGCGCGTGCGCCAGGCGGAGCTCTTCCGGGTCGAGGCGAAAGAGCTCGGCGTGCGCGCGGACGAAATCCCGGGTGACGCCCTCGACGTTGCCTCGATCGACCCGACCCAGGTGGATCCCCGGACCCATGATCCAACGCGGGACCCCGGTGCGCAGATCCCAGTTCGCCCTCCACTCCTCTCCGTGCTCGCCCAGGAAGCTCCGCCAGCCGGGAGAGCGGTTCATGCGGCGCGTGTACGACGCATCGAACACCGAGTCGATGCGCGGCAGATCGATCGTCTCCGGCGCCCGTGCGGGCGCGACGACTGCGTGGGCCGAGCCGGCCATCGGGAAGAGCGTGGCGATCAGAATGCCGGAGAGAGATCCACGGAGAGTCATGCGCGTTGCCTGTCCGAAGCTGTGGGTTTGGAGTGTGGGCGCAGCGACGCGCTGTGCGACCGCTGCCGATCGAGCAAAAGGGGTGCAGGGTCGCAAGTCTCACGCCATCTCTCGGCGCCGCCGATTCGGCCGCACCGAATGGCGCATCGCCTTGGTGGCGGGGGGTTTGTCCGGCGCGTAGAGGAGCTCGAGCAGTAGACGAGGGGAGTCGCGAGGCCGGCGCTGCGTGATCAGGCGCAAGAGAGGACGATTTCGCCCCACGGATGCGTCAAAGGGGACTAATCAGAAGGTCTCAGCCGACTCGCGACAGAGCACACACTGGGTCGCGAAGGGCAGCGCGCGCAAGCGGGCGACCGGAATCGCCTTACCGCAACGCTCACAATGGCCGTACGATCCCTGCTCGAGCAGCTCCAGGGCGTGCTCGATGCGCCGGATCCTCTCGCCCTTGCGCTGCAGCAGCGCGGCGTCCATGTCGTCGTCGATATGGCGAGAGACCTCGTCGCCCCAATCGGTCGGGCGAGCGCCGTCGAAGGACAGGGCTTCGGCGCGGTGACGGCGCAGGATTTCGAGCGCCTCGGCCAGGGCCTCGCCCCGAAGCTGCTCGAGAATCTCGCGCAGGTCTTGCCGCCGGTCCGGTGCTGATCCCATGGCTGCCTCCGAGGTGACTCACTCCGCGGACGACTTGCCGCGCAGGGGAAGCGTCAGTTGCTTCGGTGCCGCGCAGGATAGGAAGCCACTCGCGCGCTTGTCAAAGAGTATGCTGGAGAGAACGGGCCCGCGAGGGCTGGGCTCCGCCCATCCGACCGACTCCGAACCGTCCCCAGGCACAGGCCGGGATCGAGCACCGATGCCTCGCGCACTCCAGCACTTCGCACCTCGTCTCACGCCCGGCTCCCTGCCCGACAAGATCTGGGCATGGATCCAGATCGGGCGCCCTCTGATCATCTTCATTTCGATCTTCGGCGCTCTGGTCGGGGCGCTGAACCTGCATGCGCACTTGCGGCAGTCGGCGGGGTCGATGCCGGGACCGGGTGCGCTCGCGCTCTGGGATTTGATGCTCGGCGCCGCGCTACTGAGCGCGGGGCTCATGATCCACAACGATGTGACCGACTACCCCTCCGATCGGATCAACCGTCCCCACAAGCCGCTGCCGCGCGGCGCCATCAGTCATGGATGGGCGAAGTGGACGGGGATCGCCCTGATGCTCGCGGCGGTGGCGGTGGCGGCGACGGCCCGGGGACCCTCCGGCGCGCTGCACTGGAATCCGCTCTGTGGCGCGCTCACCGCCCTGGTCGTGGTCTCCGGCATCTTCTACAACGACCATGGCAAGATGTACGGCCTGCTGGGCCACTGCGTGGTCGCCTTCGGCGTCGGAGCCATCCCCCTCTGGGGCGCGCTCAAGCTCTATCCCACCCAGGGGCTGATGATGCTGCCTCTGGCATGCGCGATCTTCGTGATGGAGATCGGTCGCGAGATCATGGTCTGCATCGGCGACCTGCCCGGTGATCGGGAGGCCGGCTTCAGGACCTCACCGATTCGCCTCGGGCGCGATCGAGCCATGCAATTGGTACTGCTCTTCTACACGGGGTACCTGGCTCTTCTGCCCTTGCCCTTTACCGGCATCGGCCCCCTGCCCGGCCTCTTCGGCAGGCTCTACCTGGCCGGCGCGCTCGGGTTCGCCGCGATCCTCTGGTTCACGTGGTTCGCCACCCGGCGCGTCATCAGGAGTGGCGACGAGGATGCGATCTTTGCGGCCTTCGAGCGCCATATCCGCCTGGGGACCCGACTGGGGGTGGTGGGGTTCCAAGGGGTTCTCTTCGCCGAGGCCTTCGTTTGAACGGGCGCATCGATCGGCATCTTGGCGCGGCCTTCGGCCTGATCTCGATCGCCTTTCTGGCCTCCTTCCGCGCCGGCAATCGATTTGATTTCGAGGTGCCGATCGCGCTCCGCGCCGCCTATCTGGTCGTGGCGGTGGCGTTCCTCATCCACCATGGCCGACGCACACGAGGCACCAGGGAGTTCATTCGTTTTTGCGTGGCGGTCGCCGGGCTGGCCTACACAGCCGAGGTGATCGGAGTGCAGACCGGCTGGCTCTTCGGTCACTACCACTATGGCGACCGCCTGGGTCCCTTGATGCCCGGCGGCGTGCCGGCCGCGATTCCGGTCTTCTGGACTCTCCTGATCTACGCGGCGGACGACTACGTGACCCTGGCCTTCGGGGATGGGGTGCCTCGCTGGCTCAGGGCGGGCGCAGTCGGGGCCGTGGTGGCCGCGTGGGACCTGATGATCGATCCGATCGCCGTGGCCTACGATTGCTGGAGCTGGGAGGCCGGCTCGATGCCCACCGTGTTCGGCATTCCGGCGACCAATGCGCCGGGATGGTGGCTGATCGGCACCCTGGCGCTGCTCGTCGCCGTCCCCCGAAGGGGTAGCGGCCGGCCGCGGGGCGCTCCCTGGTTCGACCACCTGCCGGCCCTGGCTCTGGTCTGCGCGGCGGCCAACAACGCCCTGGCAACCGCGGAGCTGGGATTCCCCGGGGCAGGCGTGGCGGGTCTGATGGCTCTGGCCCCCTACGGAGTCGCCGCGTGTGCCCGCAAGGAGTGGCAGCGGCGCGCCCAGCCGAGCGCGGCCAGGGCGGGGTAGGGAAGAGTCACCAAAGCACCGACGAGGGCCTCGCCCACTCGGCCGAGGTCGACGGCAAAGACCACCAACAAGGTGGTAAGCGCGAGACACATCGGCACCGGAGCCGAGTAGCGCCATCGATCATGGGTCGCCATCCAATCCTCTCGAACCTGTCCCGCAGCCGCGTTCTCCAGGCGGTCGGAGAGGGCGAAGATCGCGGCCGAGACACCGAACCAACCGGCGAAATTGGAGAGCGGAATCCGGCCGAAGTAGGCTCCACCCTCCACCCAATCCCAGGCGCCGATCGCGACACAGATCGGATCGAGCAGGAAGTCCCAGGCACAGAGCGCAGAGGCGGCGAAGAAGATCCGCGGGCCACGCCCGGAGGAGCGCGGCAGAGCCATCCGGGTCATCGCGTGCGCCAGGTAGGCGAGCAGGTACCAGGCGAGGGGTATCATCAGCGGCACCTGGCCGGCGATGCGCCAGCCCAACACGTCGCTGTAGCCGTACGATCCGAAGATCCAGCCCCTCGAAGCACCGATCCACTCCGCGGCCAGGGAAATCCCCATGGCACTGAACGCCAAGGCGAGCGCGTTTCTGAGGCCGCCTCGGGCCAGCGCGTGGATCCAGGTGAGCGCGAGCACGAGCACGCCCTGCGCCGCCACCACCCCTCCCTCGAGCGACAGTCCCGAACCGAGCGCGGCTCTGCGGAACACGACGGAGAGCGCGAAGGCGACCAGGCACGAGTCGTAGAGTCTGCGCATCGCCGGCGTCAACGAAGGGCCTCCTGCCGCGATCCGCCAGACTTGTCAGGGGGCGCGCATCCGATCGATGAGCTTGTCCTCGCCGCCGCCTTCGAAGAGGGTCCGGGACGCGAGATCATCGGGTCGCGTCTCCCAGTACTGCAGGCCGTTGTACTCCACCCACTGCCCCGGAAGCACGTCGAGCTCGATGCTCCAGGGCTGGGGATCGCGAATCGCCTTGGCCAACGCCAGGCCGTCGGCCAGGCGGATGTTGGTCT
Source organism: uncultured Gemmatimonadota bacterium (assembly GCA_964490075.1). Lineage (GTDB taxonomy): Bacteria > CAZBBK01. The sequence continues at coordinate 23,512 of CAZBBK010000045.1, forward strand.
CGGTCTCGAACACCACATGGCGCACCAGGCGTACGATCTCGAGCCACGACAGCCCCTTCACCTGGGCGTGAAACGAGTGGATGAAGTCGATCCAGCGGTGCACCCGTTCCATTTGGGAAGCGACATAGTCGACCGAGGAGATGGTGTCTCGGAAGAAGAGGATGTACTCCCAGGCCTCGCGCCCTCCCAGGACCTGCTTTCCCTCGGGGATCCGCAGCGCCTCGGAGAGCACGGGGGTGACGAACACCGGGATACCGCCCAGCAAGTCGACCATCTTCTCGAAGCTGATCCGCTCCTGGATCAGGTAGGCGTGCACCGGAATGCCGGAGGCGTACTCGACCTGGTCGAGCATCAGGGGAGCGCCCCCCAGCAGGTAGGCGTCGCGCAGACGATCCGCGCGCTTGCGGTTCGGAAAGGCCACGCGGGTATCGAGCGGCAGGTTCATCAGGTGCATCTTGCGTCGCTGAGATTCGATCTCGGCGAGGAAGAACACACTCGGAACGCCCATGTAGAGGATGTTGACGTGATCCAGATCGAGCGGTCGCGGGGGGCGGCTGGAGGCGGCGTGCTCCTTGGCGCGCTCGAGCTCCTCGGCGAACTGCCTGTCCTGGATATTGCCACGGGCGTGCTCGGCCTTGGTCAGGCCGATGCCCATGAAGGGGGCCGAATCGGGGGCGGCCTCCACGTAGGGGACATGGATCCTGGCCGGCCCGGTCAAGCGAGCGTTGACATCGATCAGCGTGAGATCCGCCGAGGTCCGCACCCGGGCCTGGGCGAGGACCTCGTAGACCATCGTGTGCGGCGGAACCTCGAAGTCGCCAGGGTCTTCGACGGCCCCGGTGACCGCAACCGTGATCGGCTCCTCCTCTGCGTGCGGAGCGAGGGCCACCCGCGGAGTGGGATGCAGCCGGGTCCAAGCGACTTTGGCGATGCCGATCCCGACTACCCCGAAGCCGATGATCACCACGGCGTAGATGAGCCTGCGGATCACCGGCGCCCGCCGGGCGATGGCGCTTCCCAACGCTGCTTTGCCACCGTTCGAGGCGCTACGCGCGCTTCGGTCCAGGTAGCGACGTCGCTCTTGCCGATAGTCGCGTTCGCCGGCCATGACTGATCAGTGCCCCGTCTTGAGAGCCTCGAGCCACTCCCGCAGCTCGGCGTTTCCGGGCTCGATCTGCAGAGCGCGCTCCCAGGCGGCGATCGCCTCGTCCACGCGGCCCTGCTTCACGTAGATCGACCCCAATCGGACGAACGAGAGTTCGAGATATGGAGCGATATCGATCGCCACCAGACACTCGTTTTCCGCGCTCTCGTAGTCCCCGGCGAAGTAGTGCCCGACGGCCTGCACCAGGTGGCGCAGGGCTTCGTTGGTGCGGGTGCTGCGCTGAATGACCACGTTCTTGTCGCGGATCACCTCCTCGAGGCGCCGAACCTGCTCGTTGAGCTCTTGCTCGAGGCCCTGGTTCTTCGCCTCCTTCTCGAGGGACTCCTTCTCGGCCTCGAGCGACGCGCGTTCCTCGATCTCCTTCTGAAGCAGCTTGCGCTCCGACTCGAACTTCTCTTGCAGCGCCGCCTCGATCTTCTTGCGCTCGCTTTCCAACAGGCTGGCCTGATGCTTGGACAGCGACTCCGCGACCTCGAAGGCCACCTGCTCCTTCTTCTTCTTGAGCGCCTCCTCGAGCTGCCGCCGATTCATGAACTTCTGGTAGACCTTCGAGGTGTCGTAGAGGAAGGTCAGCCCCACGGTCGGCGCGCCCAGACCGCTGTCGTACAGCTCGCCGATCGGCACGGCGTATTCCCAGGCGGTATCGATCGAGACGCGCAGCCTGCGGATGTAGGTGTACTCCTTGCCATCGAGCAGATCGAAGCCCGGATCGCGCCACTCGCGGCGCAAGAACTCGAAGCTCAGCCCCAGCGCCGCCTGGGTCGCGCGGCCTTCCCCGGTCGCGTTGTCGCGAATCCCGGCACGAGTCTGCAGCCGCTGATTGAGGAAATCGGCCTCTGCGCCCGCCAGGATGCGGATTGGAGCGGATCCACCGACGTCGAGGGCTTCGTACTCGGCGTCGACGTCGAAACGATAGGCGGTCGCGAGGTAGCCGACTCCGAGCCGGTAGCGCCTGGCCGCGGGGTCTTTGTCGAGCTTGTTCAGAGCGAGATTGGGCTCGAGCAGATTGAACGCGGCCAGACCGATCTGTAGCCGGTCGTTCACGCGGAAGAGCAGCCCAGCATCGAGGCTGTAGTTGGCGTTCGATGCTCCGCCGCGCAGGAAGATCGGATCGGTTACCACCTCGTGTTGATACTGAGGATGCAGGGCCGAGAAGCTGAACCCCTTGCTGAGGCGGCGACCGGTGAGGCCGAGCGAGAGGCGGCCACGTTGCCAGACTCCGACGCCATACGAGAACGCGAGATCGTACTCGCGGTAGATCTCATCCCCCGTCGTGACCCCCGCCAGCGCCAGCGTTCCCAGCTTGCCGAAGGGATAGGCGACCCCCAGGTACTGGTCGCTGATCCCGACCTCGTCGATCCCCAGGTAGGGGCGGGTGTACGAGGTAGAGAACTGGATCAAGGTGATCCCTTGCAGACCCGCCGGATTGTAGAAGGCGGCGGAAGGATCGCTCGCCAACGCGGTGAAGGCCTGCCCCATTCCGGCGGCACGGATGCCGCCCGGGATCTCGAACGCGGCGAAAGCGGAGCCGCTCAGACAGAGACTGCCGAGAAGCGCGATCGTGGGTCTGCGTCTCATCGAGCCACCCCCACCGTGCCCGAGTAGACACGGTTCCCCGCGTCATACTGATACACGTAGAGCCCGCCCGGGACCAGCGAGCCCCCTGCGTCGCGCCCGTCCCACGAGAACACGACGGTCTCGAAGCTGAAGTTCTGGTCCACCGAGAGCGCGGCCACCAGCTCGCCGCGCCGATTGAACACCTTGAACGGGTTCGATCGAGCGGATCCGGTCGGGAATTGAATCACCAGGGCGTCGTTCTTGTCGTCCACCAGTCCGGGCGAGATAATCCTGGGGTCCGGCTCGTTGAAGAGCCCCGAGAGAGTGGTGGTGAAGAAGAGGTTGCACGATCGCCAGTTCGGCACCGGCAGCCCCGCCTCGAGATCGGCGGCCTCCACCTCCACCGAGAGCCGCCGGCCCAGACCGAAGGAGATGGCGTCGGTCCGAATCGAGATCTGGACGTTGCGCAGGACTCCCTCCGGATCTTCCTCGGCATCGATGGTGACGGTGCCGACCCGGGCCGCGTCGGCCGCGGCATCGCCCGCCGCGACCAAGAGCAGCTGCTCGGCCGTGGAGAGGTTCAGGATGACCAGGATCTCGTCGAGATCGATTCCGGTGTCCGCGAGCCGCGGCTCCTCGATCTCGATCACGATGAGCAACGAGTCCTTCGGCACATTGACCGCTTCCTGGACCATGCTGCCGATATCCGCACAAAGAGAACGGCCCAACGAATCGGGATTGGTGTAGGTGGTGTCGCCGACCAGACGGCCTTGCTCGAGGAGGGTAATGTCGATGTCGGGGGCGATCAGGTCGGGTGATGCGGTGAAGCTCCACTCGTAGGGCGGAACCATCGGGTTCTCTGCCTTGTCGGTCGCGCTGACGCGCATCATCACCGGACCGGCTGGAAATGCCTCCTCCGGTATCCAGACGATCCGCTTCCCCGCGTTGCAGGGCGGATCGCAGGCCTGGAACTCCAGGTCGTCGAGCGGGATATTTGCGTAGCCGCCCATGGCGGGGGTTTCGTAGGAGAGCACGACCGTGGAGTCGACCAGCCCCGAGATGTCGTCGTCGATCTCCACCTCCACGGAAACCGATGTGGGAGCGCTCTCTCCATCGGCCGGGATGGTCTTCACCACGAAGGGGGGGTTGAGATCCTCCACTGTGTAGAAGTAGTAGGCCTCGTCGACCAACTCGTTGCCGGCCCAGTCGAGCGCGGTCACCAGAAAGCGCACCTCGGAGTTGAAGCGGTACTGGGGGTTGGGGAAGTAGGTCCACTTGGTGCAGTGCGGCGCACCTGAGTACCCCGTGCGACCGTTGCCACAGGCATCGGTGAACCTAGCGTCGAGCGATACGTTGAGCGTGTCGGGCTCGTCCCCCGAGCGGGGGATGATCCTGAGGATCCGCGGGCGCAGCTCGGCCTTGTCGGCGTCGCTGAGAACCTCCGCGGCCTGGGCGGCCGTGGTACAGGCCGGGCAGAACCACTGCCACGACCTGATGCGAATGCCGGCACCGTCGTCGTTGATCTGAATCTCGGTGCGCTGATCCTCGCGAACGTCGGTCTGCGCCAGCGCCGGCGAGGTCGAACCGTCGATCGGGGGATAGGCGATGTAGGGCGGCTGCTCGTCATCGATGATGGTGATGAAGGAGAAGAGCCGCGGATCGCGGAGGGGGTTGCCGACGAAATCCTCCGCGAAGAGCACCACGGTGACCGTGTCGTTGGGGAAGAAGAGCTCCCGCAGCGGCTCATCTTCGGGCTCGAGTCCGGTCCAGAAGAAGTCGGCGTAGGTGAAGTAGTCGATCGACACCAAGCGGTCGTTGATCTGTGTCAAGGAGCTGTCGGGAAGATCGACGGTCACGGTGTCGCGATAGATGCCCCCCAGCTCGGTCTCACGCTTGAAAGAGACGGTCATGACCACCGTGGAGTCCCTGACCGCCGTGTTGTCCTCGATGCGGGCGCGGATCGGTGTGACCAGCGGCACGTCGCCCAGGGTGTCGGCCAGGGCGCCGGGATAGGTCGAGCCGGGGACCACGAAAGGGGACTCGATGTCGGAGGCGATCGAGTAGAACCACTGCTCGGTCACGATCGGGTGGCCCCCCTCGTCGTGGGCCTCGACCACGATCGACATATTGAGGCCCGCTCCGAGCGAATCCTCCGGCCAGTGGACCAGCGCTTCGGCCTTCCACTGGGCGTCTCCGCCGGGCTCGTCCGCCGGCGTACGGATCTCCACCAGCTCGTTCGGCACCGGGAAGTCGTTGACCGTGAACTGAATCGTGGCTCGGTCGACGCCTTCGTCGAGGGTGCCGACCACACCGCCGGTCATGATCTCGTCGTAGATGCGGATCACGGTGTCGTGGTTCCGGAGGACGTTGGTGGCGCCGGGCGCCGGGCTCATCGCCCAGCTGTAGGGAGTGCCCCCGAGCAGGACCCTGACCACGCCGGGGCGCAGCAGCTCGGCATCTTCGCCGCGTGACACGCCCGCGATCAGGTCAGGCCGGCCGTCGTCGTCGATGTCGGCGATCGCCACCGCCTCGCCCATTCTCTCGCTGCCGGATGCGCCGTAGATCGCCGTGTGGGATTGGTCCGCGACGGAAACCGGGGCGCCACTGAAGTTCGACCGTCCGGGCATGAAGAAGGCGCCGCCACGCTTTCCGGCGCGAGCGGGGGTACCGATCAAGAGATCCTCGGAGGCTCCCCAGTCGCGGTGGCCCTCGGGATGGAACTGACCCACCGCGAGTCGCACGGCGATCGAATCGGGCGCACCGTTCAGACCGGAGTCGTCGAAGCGCAACCAGGGCGGCGAGCTGTCGAGGGAGATCTCGGCCGGCCACGGCGCGCCGGTGTTGCGAAGCACGAAGATCGCACCGAAGAAGCTCGACGCTCCGACGGTGCAGAGGTCGGTGAGGCCGTCGCCGTCGATGTCGCCGCTGGCCAGCCCCCCGCCAAAGGCGCGCCCGATGCCATAACCCTCGATCTTCACCGTGGCGGCGACCTGGTCGAGCTCGAAGATCGTGCCGGGGCCGTCGAAGAAGGTGCTGCCGTCGCCGCCATCCAGCAGGTAGACCACTCCGACATCCTCGGTTCCGAGACCGGGAGCGCCCACCGCCAGGTCGGCACCGGGGATTCCGAGCGACAGGTCGAGGGTCGTCAGAGCCTTGCCCACCGCTTCCAGAGACTCCCCCCCCATGATTGTCACGTCGGCCGCGTCGCCGACCGAGAAGCTCCCCTGCCCCAACGGGCTCTTCATGACATAGACGGCACCGGCCTGGAACTGGCCGAGATTGCGCGCCCGCGGCGCACCCATCGCCAGGTCGACCTGCCCGTCGCCGTCGAAATCGCCCACGGCCAACGAGGATCCGAGGCGATCCTGAGCATCGACGCCGGAGAAGTCGACCACCGCTCCGGTCACCGGATCGTCGATGTCCCGCGGCGAGAGATCGGCCGAGATCGGGCCGGCAACGATCCACACCTGGCCGGCCAGATCGGTGCCGAAGGAGGTGCCGATGACGAGGTCGGCGGCGCCGTCCGGCGCGCCGCCCGACGGAGAGATCACGTCTTCGATCAGAAGAGCGGTGCCCAGCTCGTGATTGGCCGCGGGCCCGATGTAGGTGGCGAAGGCCGGTGTATCTTTCAAGCGGATCTCGGTGGGGAAGCCCGAGCCGCCCTCGACCACGTACACGGCTCCCGATGCGCCGCCGTTGACGGTCGAGAGCTGCGGTGCGCTGACGACCAGGTCGTTCACGCCATCGCCGGTCAGATCGCCGGCCGCGAGCGCCGCGCCGAAACTCGACCCCGCGCCGGCACCGACGATAGTCACATTGGTGTCTTTGGTGGCGGTATCGTACTCCGACAGACCGAGCGCGCCCGGCGCCAGGGCGAGAGTCGCGGGAATCGCTGCTGCGCAGAGGATCGATCGGTGGATCACGGCTGGCCCCCAACCGATAGGGTCGCGTCAGCATCCTGCGAGCCCCACATCCGATCGGCGGGACCGGGGGCCGCCTCGTCGGCCGGCGTCAGGTTGGAGCGTACGATCTTGATCTCGACCCGCCGATTGCGCTGGCGCCCCTCGGGCGTGTCGTTGGAGTCGATCGGCTTGTGCTCGCCGTATCCCATCAGCTGAAGATCCTCGGGCCCGAAGTAGCCCCGATCGAGGTAGTAGCGGACGACGGAGACCGCGCGGGCCGCCGACAGCTCCCAGTTGGACGGGAACTGAGGGGTGTGGATCGGCACGTTGTCGGTGTGGCCCTCCACACGCACCGTCGCGGGTCCATAGGTCAGCAGGTTGTCGCGGATGATTCGGTAGGCCTCGTCGAGCACCGGCAGGGCCGCGGGTTTGAGCTGCGCGCGCCCGGAGTCGTAGAGCACCTTGCCGGAGATCCGGAGCACCACCTCGCCCGGCTGGAACTCCCGCTCCACCAAGTTCTCGCGCTCCTGGTACTCGGCCAGCGCCTTTTCCAGCTCGCCGATCCTCCCGGCCTTCTCCACCGCGAAGAAGAGGATGAAGAACACCATGAGCAGCGACACCAGGTCGGAGTAGGTCACCACCCAGGGCGGCGACCCGGTCACCTCTCGGTCGACGATTCTGGGCCTGAGCAGGTCCTTCCAGCCGCTGCCCCGGCGCGCTTCTTCCTTGGAGGTTGGTCTCAGGTCCATGGTCGCTGCTTCCCGCCGCCCGACGTCACTTCGTGGCCACGAACGTGTCGAGCTTCTCTTTCACCAGGCGGGTCGTATCTCCGGCCTGAATGGAGAGCACGCCCATGATCATCATGTCGCGGACCTTCTGATCTTCCTCGTTGTGAGTTCGGAACTTCGCCGCGATCGGCACGAACACCAAACCGGCCAGGGCGATTCCGTAGAAGGTCGTCACCAGTGCGACCGCCATGTTGCGGGGAATCGCCTCGGTGTTCTCGACGTTGTTGAGCATCAAGATCAGACCGATGACGGTACCGAGCAGTCCGAACATCGGCGCCACCTGCCCGAGCTGTGCGAAGACGCGCTCCGAGAGGCGGTACTCTTCTGCCAGAATCTGCGAGCGGGTCTGCATGATGTACTGGATCTGGTCGGGATCGACGCCGTCGGCGAGCAGCTCCACGCCCGCGCTCAGGAAGTCCAGGTTGCGCCCGCCGCCCTGCACCGAGAGGTTGACGAAGCCCTCCCGCCGGGCGCGCTTGGCGACATCCAGGAGCAGCTCGTAGCCGTCGTCGCAGCGCGGCGGCGGCGCGAAGATCACGCGCAGGTAGCGCACGAACGAGCCCCCGAGCTGGCGCACCCGGTAGGTGACCAGCGCGGAGAGGAAGGTGCCGCCCACAGTGATCGCCACCCCCATCGGATTGACGAACCAACTGGGATCGCCTTCTTGCATCACGGCGGTCACGATCAGCGCGACCCCCATGAGGAGGCCGATGATACTCAGGACCCCCATTGGTTCTCCTTTCGTTGCAGGATCTTCGCCGGCCCGGCGCCGATCTCGCGCCGGTAGGCGATCACGCGTTCGACCAGCTCGGCCGGTGTATCGCGCACCACGATCGACTTGCCGGTCACGAGCGTGATGATCGTATCGGGCCGCTCCCGGATCTCCTGGATCAGCTCCGCATTGAGCACCATCTCACCTCCGTCGAGTCGCCGCACGCGAATCATCTTCGCCCCGCGGTCCGAATCATGCCTGGGGCTCTGTCACTTCCGCTTGGGGCGCTCCCGGGGCCGAGATCCGACCCGAGGTGATCAGGGAACGGGCCGCGCGAACGACCCTGAGCTGAGCGTCCGAAACCTGCTCATCCGACTGGTAGGGCAAGACTTCGAGCTCTTCTTCCAGCATCTCCAAGACACGCTCGGAGCAGTTGCGGAAGAACTTCTCTCTGATCTCTCTCTGGGCGCGCTTGAGCGCGGACGCCAGGTGAGAGAGCTCCATGGCGCCGATGATGTGCTTGATCGCGATCTCGTCGAGCGCCAGAACGTCCTCGAATAGGAAGACCTCCTCCTTGGCCACTCGGGCGAGCTCCGGATCGCGGGCGGCGAGCGCGTCGATGAGCTGCTTCGCGAGGGTCGTATCGACCCGCGACATCACGCTCCTGAGAACATCCTCGCCGCCGATCGAGATCTCGTCGGGCCGCAGGATCTCGGTATCGAGCTTGCTTTGCAGGACCTCCCGCAGGGTCTGCAGGTCGGCGGCGCTGGCGCGCACGCCACGCCCCATCTCCTCCATGACCCTGCCTTGCAGGTCGTGGCTGAAGCCGGAGAGCAAGTTGGCCGTGCGGTCGGTGGGGAGCGCCGTCAGAATGACGGCGATGTCGTGCGCCTCATGGTCCTTCAGCAAGCCGAGCATCTGCTCGTCGCTGAGAGCCTTGAGGAATGAGAAGCTGCGCTCTTGAATCGGGACGATCGCGTTCCTTGGCATGGCCTCCGGTTCCGTTTCCGTGATCGTGGCTTCCGCAAGGTCGCCCTCGCCTCCGCCACCTTCTTCGGTAATGCCGCTGCCCGCGAGGTCCATCTCGGCACCGGCATCGGCGGCCTCTTCCTCCGCGGCGCGGCGCTGGCCGATGGCGCGCAAGATGAGGAACAGGCTGAGCACGATCAGGGCCGCCAGGAAGAGCCCCAGCACCGCCAGCGAGATCAGGCGGCTACGTTCGGCGGCTCCCATCGACTCATCGAAATCGAGCGGGCGCAGATCGACGACATCGCCTCGATCCAGATCCAACCCGGCCCAGATCGGCACCATGGAGCGGATGCGTAGGACGAGGGCCTGATCCAAATCGGGCTCGTGGAACACCCGCACCTGGATCCTCGTGATGGCCGATCGGTTGCGGGCGTCGGTGACGGTGCGCGAGCGCGCGACCGGCAGTCCCGGGAGCGATGCGAGCGGATCGAAGGCGGTGCCTTCGAGGGCCGCGTCCACCCTCGTTTGCGCCACATCGATGTCGACCGAAACCAGCACCCGATGCTCGCCCAGCATCTCGCCCAGCATCGCCTCGATGCGGGAAGACATCTCGCGCTCGAGTGCGACCTCCTCGACCGATCGCTGGGAAAGCAGCGCTCCGGCGGCCGTATCGGGCTGGGCCAACGATGTGATCTGGGCGTTGCAGGGCAGCGAAGCCACCGAACAAAACGCCAACAGGGCGAGGAGGCTGCCGCAGCACTTGCCTCTTCGCCCATCACGAGATTCGGTATGGTGGAAGATTGCGTTTGAGATCGCGGTCACGGTTCCCCCCGCTTGGGGCGGCGCAACCGCTTTCGTTGCGCCGCCCCAGGGTTCGATCGACTGGGCGCGAAGGAGCTTTACCCGGATCAGGCTTCCGCCTGCGCGGTCTCCTCTGCGTAGCCATAGGTTTCGGTGTAGCGGTAGCCGTAGTAGTGGTAGTACCCGAAGCCGCTCTCCGCCGCGTTGTTGAGCAACGCACCGACGAAGTTGGCACCCACTCGACGCAACCGCTCGACCGTCTTCTGCGCGGTGTGACGCTGCGTCGCCTCTTCCTTCAGCATCAGCAGCACGCCATCGACGCGCGAGGCCACCAGCGAAGTGTCGACGATCGGAAGCACCGCGGGAGAGTCGACGATCACGAAGTAATCGTTGGCGCGCAGGTGCTCCAAGAGCTGGTCGAAGCGCTCGGAGTTGAGCAGCCGTGCCGGGTTGACCGGCTGGCGACCCGCGGTGATCACCTTGAAGCCACCGATCTCGGTGTCTTTCAGGATCTCGTCGACCGTGAGCTCGTCCGACAGGTACTCGCTCAGCCCACCGTCGCGCTCCAGGAGGAAGATCTGGTGCAGATAGGTGCGGCGCAGGTCGCCGTCGATCAGCACCACCTTCCTGCCGTCGAGGGCCATCGAGCGGGCCAGATTCACGGCGGTGAGGGTCTTCCCCTCGCCCTGGAAGCCGGAAGTCACCAGGAGGCTCCAGGTATCACGCTTGGGGAAGGAGTACTCGATGTTGGCGCGCACGATGTTGTAGGCCTCGGCGATCCGCGCCCGCGGCTTGGAGAAGTCGACGTAGCGCTCGTCCTGCCCGAAGCGCGGGATGACTCCCACGATGGGGGTGCCGACCTGGCGCTCGATGCGGGCATTGAACTTCACGCGTGGATCGAGGTTCTCGATCACGATCGCCAGGATGCCGCCGATGACGCCGCCAACGACGTAGCCCATGGCCATCAAGAGCCAGATATTCGGGCGTACGGAGGGAGCGATATCGGCTGCCTCGAGCACCTGAAGATTGCCCTGAGCGGTCTCCTTGACCATCCGGGCCTCTTCGTACTTCTTCAACAGGGAGAAGTAGGTGTTCTCCAGACCGCTCTTCTCTCGTTCCAGGCGGGCCAGGGCGAGGTTGTCCTCGGGCGCGGTGCGAAGCCGCTCCTCGATCTCGTTGATCAGGCGCCGGATTTCGCTCTGGCGCGCCTTCTCACGCATGATCTCGGTGCGTCCGTTGGCAAGGCGTTGCACCAGATCCTGACGGACCGGATTCACAGCGCGGGTCTCGACGCGCACGCCTCGTTCGTCGTTGGCGTCCAACATGCCGCGCAGACGATCGACGCTGCGCCGCAGCGAGCGGACCCGCGGGTGCTCCTCGGTGTAGTTGGTCAGGAGCTTGGCCAGCTCGGTCTCGAGGTTGATGATCTCGACGTGCAACGGCGTCGAGTAGGTCGCCTCCTTCACGATCAGCGAGTCGGTCATCGCCAAACGCGCCGCCTGGTAGTCCAGCGCCGTCTCGCTCGAGCGGATGCTGACCTGGGCGTCGTTGTAGGCGTTGGTGAGAGACGACAGGCGACCGATCCGAGCCGCGTTTTCGTTCTTGAGGTTGCGGTAGCCCTTGCTCTGCACGAAGTCCTTGATCCGCTCCTCGGCCTTCATCAGCTGGATCTTGGTCTTCTCGAGCTGCTCGCCGAGGGTCTGGTAGGCACCGCCGGTCGAGGAGCTGTAGATCGTTTCGACTTCATCGACCGCCACCGCCGCCATCTCGCGGCAGATGCTCTGCGCCAGCTCCCTCTGGGGATGCGTCACGGCGATCTCCAGGATGTTGGTCTGGCGCTGAGGCGTGAAGGCGATGTGGGAGCGCAGCTCACCGGCGGACATCGGCAGATTGAGCCGCGTCAAGACCTTCTTGAGAACGTCCTCGGTCCTCAGGATCTCGACGAAGGTGGTCATCGACTGCGAGGGCACGTAGGTGAGCTTCTGGTTCATCACCACCAACCCGCCGCCCGATTCCAGGAGCAGCCGGGTGGTCGACCGGAAGAACTCCTCCTGCGATGCGGCGCGCCAGCCGCCCACCGCCAGGCCGAGAATCGAGACGCACAGGATCAACCTCCAGCGCCGCCGCACCATCGCCATATAGTGCCGAATATCAAAGGCCCCGAGATCGCTCCCGCCGCCGCCGAGGAGATCGCTCATCCCCGAGTCGGAGTCCAACGGGTCGTTCAGACCGTCGATTTCGATCTGCTTGCTTCCATGGAGTCGTCGTCTGTCTGGACCCATCTTTTTATACCTCGTCTGTTCGCCCCCGCCACCACGACGGAAGCCTTGGACTACCGGCTACGGTTCGATCGATCTCATCACGAGAAACGGTCATAGAGGAAGATACTCACGCCGAGGAGATACACGGTGTTGGTGAGATAATGCCACTTGAACTTGAAGTTCTCGCGGACATAGAGAGCATCGCCCGGATAGAGCATCAGATCTTCGCGCTCGCGAATATCTCCTTCGCTCTTCCAGACTGATTCGAGAGAGATGTTCTTCACCTCTCCCGTGTTTTTGAACACGCGCACACGCTTGACCTCTTGATCGATCGCGCCTCCGGCCAGGGTGAGGGCATCGATGATCGAGATCGGCTCGAAGAGCTGATAAGTCCCCGGCGAACGAACAGCGCCCTGCACCGAGAGATTCGAACGGAAGAACCTGGTCACGTAGACCGTAACCGCCGCGTCGCGGGCGTACGGCTTGATCTTCTCCGCGATGATCTCCGAGAGCTGCCGGGGGGTAAAGCCGCGCGTGAACACGTCGCCGACCAACGGGTAGCTGATCATTCCATCGGGCCGGACTTGCGTCGTGAGGCTGAACTCGGGATGGTCCAGAACCTGGATCTTGACGCCATCTCCGCCGCGGATCGTGTATTCCTCCGCCACGGCCTGTCGGCCACAGAAGAGAAAGAGCAGCACGCTGAGCGCTGCGATCCACTTTGTTGACGCTGATCTGGTCGATCTCACGATCTAACTCCCGTGGCGCCCCTTGAGCCGGAGGCAGGGACGCCGATGTCGGCTGCGACGCTGAATGGCAAGGACCGTGCCACCATCATAGGCCAGCACGAACCATCCAAGCACCTGCATTCTAACCGCTTTACGCCTGGCATATCGCCAAGGAATCTAGCAAGTTCTGCCCCCCCGCGACTCGAATCTCGCGATTTCCCCCACTTGCGTGAGGAGATTCCCACAGGCCGGCGGTCAAACCTGGGAGTCATCGGCGCTCGTCCTCGTTGGGGAGCTACTGAGTACGGGAGCGTCGAGCCCCCGCGAGGGAGAGTCTAGCGCAAGCGAAAACGGGGGGGGGGACGACTTTTTCTTTTTTTCACGGCGGAATAGAGGTGCCGAGGCGCGTGGCTGGTCAATCGGCGGACAGCGCCGAAAGCGTTGGAGAGGGCATCGGCGGGCGCCGATCTAGAGAAAGAGGGGCCGGAACCGACGAATCGACCAGACGCGCCCGCCCACCTGGGGCGACGCGCGGCGCCGGGACACGACGGAGAAGCCGATGCACGCTCGCCTCGCCACCCGCCCACGCTCCCTGCCCACGACCATGGCGGATCGAGCAGTCATGGCCCTCTTCTTTCCCTCCATCCTGGCCATGGGACTGGTCGACCGCGCGCTGCGCCTGGCCCGCCGCCGCAGCGTCGAGTCGCGCGCTCGGACGCAGGCGCTCTGCGAGAGCTGCCGCCTGATCCGCGAGATCTGCGACGAAGAAGACCACGCCTGGCAGCGCGGCACCGGGGCCTATCGCTACGCCCCGGTGGTCTACGGCAGACCCAGCCTCAACTAGTGAGACTGTCGCGAAAGCCGGGGAGCATCAGTCGGCCCGCAGCTCGCGAATCGCTTCGGTGAGCGCCGGAACCACCTCGAAGAGGTCGCCCACGACGCCGTAGTCTGCGATCTTGAAGATCGGCGCCTCGGGATCCTTGTTGATCGCCACGATGCACTTCGAGGAGTTCATGCCCGCGAGGTGCTGGATCGCGCCGGAGATCCCGGCCGCCACGTAGAGCGCCGGCGAGACCACCTTGCCGGTCTGGCCGACCTGCACGTCATGACCGACCCAGCCGGCGTCGACCACCGCCCGCGAGGCTCCAACCGCCGCATCCAACACCTCGGCCAGATCCTCCAGGACCGACCAGTGCTCGGGTCCCTTGATTCCGCGGCCGCCCGACACCACGGTCTCGGCTTCGGAGACGTCGATCTTGCCCCCTTCCGAGCGTTCCACGCTGGTCACTCGGGAGGCGAGATCGGCATCGTCGAGGTCGATCTGCATCGGCTCGGATCCGCAGGAGCGCCCCGGATCGGCCGCCAGCGGAGGCACGCTGTTCGGTCTCAGGGTCGCCATACGCGGCGCACCGGGGGCGATCTCGATGGTGGCAACCGCCTTGCCCGACATCACCGGACGCTCGCAGACCAGGACATCGCCCTCGAGGCTGAGCGCCGTGACGTCCGAGGCCAGACCGGCATCGAGCTTGGCGGCGACTCTGGCCGCAAGGTCCTTCCCCTGGGCTGTGGCCGCGCACAGGCAGATGTCGGCGCCGGCCGCCTGCACGGCCGCGGCGATCAGCTTCGCGGCTCCGGTCGGCGAGTAGAGCTCCAGGCGCGCATCGTCGGCCACCCACACCTTGTCCGCGCCGTGCTGCCCGAGCGTGGACGCCAGCGCTCCCACCCCGGACCCGACGATTCCCGCCGCCACCTCTGCATCACCGGCCAGGGCGCGGGCCGCCGCCAGCGCCTCCAGGCTGGCCTTCTTGATCGCGCCCTCGCGCTGCTCTACGTATACGAAAACTCGGCTCATGATTCCTCCTGCGCAGGCGACCGCAGTGGGCGGTCGGCGCTGCGTCGATCTCGAGTGTGGCCGGGAGAACCGGTCCACACGGGCAGACTCCCCAGGTCGGGTCGTCTCATCGTCAAATCACCTTGGCTTGTTCACGGAGCAGCCTGGCCAGATTGCGGGCCTGCTCGCCGGCGTCGGCACCTTCGACCAGGCGACCCGGCGCGCGCTCCGGCGGATTGGCGAAATGCCGCACCTTGACGCCGGCACCCGCGGCTCCCAGCTCGGAGGGATCGATGCCGATCTCGTTCGGAGTCAGGCGAGTCAGGGGCTTGCGTTTGGCTTTCATGATCCCCGGCAGGGAAGCGAAGCGCGGCTCGCCGAGCCCCTTCTGGCAGGTGATCAGCCCCGGCAGGGGCAGCTCGACGATCTCGTGCCCGCCCTCGATCTCGCTGTGGCAGGTGGCACGGCCGCCGTCCTCGGCGATCTCGAGCTCTACGACGACGCTGGCGTGAGGGATGCCGAGCAGCTCGGCCACCCGGATCCCCACCTGCGCGCCATCGGAGTCGATCGCCTGCTTGCCGGCAAGGACCAGGTCGAAGTCGCCGATGTGGCGGCAGGCGGCCGCCAGAGCCCGTGCGGTGGAGCGGGCGTCTCCGCCCTGGAACGCCTCGTCGGAAAGCAGGTAGGCGTCGTCGGCGCCCATCGCCAGCCCCTTGCGGATATCGGCTTCGCAGCGGTCGGGGCCGAGCGTGACGAGAGTCACGGTGGCACCGCGCCCATCCTTCAGCTTCAGGGCCGCCTCGATCGCGTACTCGTCGTAAGGATTCAGCTCGTAGCCGAAGTCGGCCTCGTTGAGCGCCCCCTCCGCCGCACTCACGCGGGTGTCGGACTTGGGCACGCTCTTCACCAGAACTAGGATCTTCATACATTCCTCTCCGCGCCGCCCCGGAGCCGGAGGCGAACGACGGCAGCGGTCCGCCCACCACGACGCGATGAGCGACCAGATGTTGGCTGTCAGTCGGTGGGCGGGCAGTGCCGCTCGGGATCGCCCGCGACCGGATCGATCATACCCGATCGATCGTCCAATTGCCGCAACGCGTCACGGGCGGCCTGGACTTCCGCCTCGCGCTTGCTCGATCCCCGTCCCGCGCCGAGGATTCGCTGCCCCATCGTCACCT
The DNA here is from genome assembly GCA_964490075.1 of uncultured Gemmatimonadota bacterium. Taxonomy (GTDB): domain Bacteria; genus CAZBBK01. The sequence goes on from CAZBBK010000045.1 coordinate 39,404, forward strand.
CGACGCAGAAGATCCGATCGTGCGCCGGGCCGCTCGCGGAACGAACGATGTACTTCGGAGGCTCCTGAGTACCGGTGTCCTGAATCAGCTCCTGCAACTGGTTCTTGGGATTCAGATAGGCTCCGGTGCGCTCCAGTTCGCCGGCGAGGTGCAGCAGGTGGGCTTGGAGCAGCTGCTGCGCCGCACCGACCCCGGCGTCGAGGAAGAGCGCCCCGATCACTGCCTCGAAGGCATCGGCCAGGATCGATTCACGATCCCGACCGCCGCGCCGATCTTCCGCCGTGGAGAGGCTGATCCAGGGACCCAGGTCGATCGAGCGGGCCGCGTCGGCCAGGGTTTCGCGACGCACCAGGGCGGATCGGAGCTGGGTCAGATCGCCTTCGCCCAGAGTCGGAAACTCGACGTAGAGAAAGCGCGCGACCAGCATTCCCAGCACCGCGTCGCCGAGAAACTCCAGGCGCTCGTTCGACGCGGCGCGGCCGGCCTCTTCGGTGTGCGCGTGCGAGCGGTGGCAGAGAGCCTGGCGCAGCAGCGCCGGATCGGCGAAGCGGTGGCGCAGCGTCGTCTCCAGCTCGGCCAGCGGCCGCGTGCCGCGCCGCGCCGCCAGCGCGCGCCGCAGCCAGGCGCGCAGCTTCTCAATCATCGGCGTGGGCGCGGAACGCCAACGTGACGTTGTGCCCCCCGAAACCCAGGGAGTTCGAGATGGCGGCGGCGATCGACGCCGGGCGTGCTCGTGCCGGAACGTAGTCCAGATCGCAGTCCGGATCGGGGTTCTGGTAGTTGAGGGTGGGCGGGACCAGACCGTGTTGCAAGCTGAGCACCGTCGCGACGCTCTCGAGACCCCCGGCGGCACCCAACAGGTGACCGGTCATCGACTTGTTCGAGCTGACCAGGAGCCGCTCGGCGTGGTCGCCGAACACCGTACGCAGCGCCGCGGTCTCGGTCTTGTCGTTGAGCGGCGTGGAGGTGCCGTGAGCGTTGACGTGCCCGACCTCGCCCGGATCGAGGGCGGCGTCGGCGAGCGCCAGCTCCATGGCGCGCGCGGCGGCAACGCCGTCGGGATGGGGCATGGTGATGTGGTAGGCGTCGGCGGTCGCGCCGTAGCCGGCCAGCTCGGCGAAGATCCGCGCCCCCCGCTCCCGCGCGTGTGCGTGCTCCTCGATCAGCAGCACGCCGGCCCCCTCGCCCAGGACGAAGCCGTCGCGCTCGGCGTCGAATGGCCGGCTGGCCCGCTCCGGCTCGTCGTTGCGCCTCGAGAGCGCCCCCATCTTGGCGAAGGAGGCCATGGAGAAGGGCGTGACCGCCGCCTCGGCACCGCCGGCGACGACCAGATCGCAGTCGCCGCGGCGGATCGCCCGCAGCCCCTCCCCCACCGCGTGGGCGCCGGAAGAGCAGGCGGAGACCGGTGCATAGTTGATGCCGCGGGCGCCGATCCGAATCGCCACCTGGCCGCTCGCCATGTTGGCGATCATCATCGGGATCGCCAGCGGTCCCGCGCCGCCGGGGCCGCGCGCCTGCAGCCGCGCGTGCTGGACTTCGAAGGTCTCGAGCCCGCCGATTCCCGAGCCGATGATCACCCCGACCCGAAAGGGATCGACCTCTTGCAGGTCGATCGCAGAGTGGGCGAGTGCCTGCTGGGTCGCCGCCATCGCGTACTGGCAATAGCGGTCGCTACGGCGGATTTCCTTGCGGTCCATCCACTGCGCCGGATCGAAGCCGGCCACCTCGCCGGCGAAGCGGACCGGGAAAGCGCAAGCATCGAAGCGGGTGATCGCACCGATCCCGCTGCGCCCCGCGCACAGGGCGCTCCAGTAATCGGAGAGCGTCGATCCGAGCGGAGAGACCACGCCCAGACCGGTCACCACCGCGCGTCGGGCAGGAGTCATCGGCCTCTATCTTCACACTGCCGGAGCAGGATCAGTCGGCGATCTTCTCCGCCAGGTACTCGATGACCGAGCCGACGGTGGTGACCTTCTCGGCGTCCTCGTCGGGGATCTCGATCTCGAACTGCTCTTCGAATGCCATCACCAGCTCGACGGTGTCGAGCGAGTCGGCGCCGAGATCGTCGATGAAGGACGCCTCGGGGACCACCTGGGCCGGATCGACGTTCAACTGCTCGACGATGATTTCCTTGACCCGTTCCTCGAGCGAAGCCATGTCTTGAATCCTCCGTTTTGTTTTCGAACCGCTCCAACGGTTCGGGAGCCGGTTCGACGATGCTCGGGTACTCCTTCGCATCGTCGACCGGGGTTGTGCCTTTCTTCAACTTCGATCGGCGCAGCCGCGCGCGAACCGCACGGACCGCAGGAAGAACTAGCCCATCGTCAGCCCGCCGTCGACCACGAAAATCTGGCCGGTGATGTAGCGCGCGCGATCGGACGCCAGGAAGAGCGTGATGTCGGCGATGTCCTGCGGCTCGCCCAGGCGCCCCAGGGGCACGCGAGAGAGTAGCCCTTCTCGGGCGTCGTCGGGCATGCCCTGCAGCATCTCGGTGTCGATCATGCCGGGAGCGACCACATTGACGCGGATGTTGCGCGGCGCCAGCTCGCGAGCCAAGGTCATGCTCAGACCGTTCAGTCCTCCCTTCGCGGCGGCGTAGTTCGCCTGCCCGGGATTGCCGATTCGGCCGGTGACCGAGGAGATGTTGACGATCACGCCGGATCGCTGGCGCATCAGCGGCCGCGCGGCGGCGCGCATCACGTTGTAAGGACCGCTCAGGTTGGTGTCGATGACCTGCCGCCACTCCTCGCTCTTCATGCGCACCAGCAGGTTGTCGCGGGTCACGCCGGCATTGTTCACCAGGATGTGCAGACCGCCGAGCCGCTCGATGCAGGCCGCCACCAGGCCGGCGGCGGCCGCCTCGTCGGCGACGTCGGCGGGGAGGGCCAGGGCGGTTCCGTCGCGATCGCCGATGGCGCCCGCCACCTCCGCCAGCAGCGCCTCGTTGCGGCCGTTGCAGGCAACCTTGGCGCCAGCGCTCGCCAGGGTCTCGGCGATGGCGCGGCCGATGCCGCGGCTGGCCCCGGTCACCAGGGCCACCTTGTCGTGCAGGTCGATCATCTCGTCTCCAGGAAGTCCGCGCCCCGAACCCTCAATCGAGCCCCCTGAGCGCCTCTTGCAGGTTGGCCGGATCGGAGATCGCCCGGCCGGCGGCGGCACGGTCGATCTTGCGCAGCAGGCCGCTGAGGACCTTGCCCGGCCCCAGCTCCAGGAATGTCGTCACGCCCGCGGCGACCATCCACTCGATGGTCTCGACCCAGCGCACCGGAGCGGTGAGCTGCGCTTCGAGCGCCGGTCGGACATTCTCCGCGCTGCGCAGGGGCTGGGCGGATGCATTGGCGACCACGGGGAAGGCGGGGTCGCGCAGAGCGGCACGCCCGAGCGCCGCCCCCAGCTCGCGCGCGGCCGGCGCCATCAGCTCGCTGTGGAAGGCGCCGCTCACCGGCAGCCGCAGGGCTCGCCGCGCACCGCCGGCCCGCGCCAGCTCCATCGCCTGCTCGACGCCGTGCACCTCGCCGGAGACCACGGTCTGAGAGGGGGCGTTGAAGTTGGCGGCCTGCACCACCGCGCCGCTCTGGGCCGCCGCTTGGGCGGCGATCTCCACCACCCTCTCGGCAGCGAGCCCCAAGATGGCCGCCATCGCGCCGGGCCGCTCGACGCCGGCGTGAAACATCAGCTCCCCGCGCAGGCGGGCGATCTCGAGTCCCTCCATCAGCTCCAAGGTGCCGGCCGCGTGCAGCGCGCTGTACTCGCCCAGGCTGTGGCCCGCGGCGGCCGCGACGTCGAGCCCCCGGTCGCGCACCAGGCGCCAGCAGGCGGCACTGTGCAGGTAGATCGCGGGCTGGGTGTTGCGGGTCTCGCGCAGCGCCTCCTCGGGGCCTTCGAACATCAGCCGCGAAAGGGAGAAGCCGAGGCCCTCGTCCGCCTCTTCGAAGAGCAGGCGCAGCTCGGGGAAGGCCTCGGCGAGCTCGCGGCCCATGCCGACGTGCTGCGAGCCTTGCCCGGGAAAGAGCAAGCCGATTCGGGTCATCGTTCGATGCTCACGACGCCGGGTCAGTCCACATCGATCGGGACGATTTCTCGCCCGGCGTAGTAGCCGCACGAGGGGCAGACCCGGTGTGGCAACGAATGCGCGCCGCAGTTGCTGCACAGGGCGAGATTGGTCTGGGTCACGCGCCAGTTGGCGCGGCGCTTGTCGCGGCGCGCTTTCGAGTGTCGTCTCTTGGGTGTGTTCACGGTTCGGGCTCCGGTTGCTCCTGCTCGGAGGTCGGTGGGCCGCTGCTCAGGGAGCGCAGGGCCGACCAGCGTGGGTCGGCCCTTTCTTCCGGGCACGAGCAGGGGCTCTGATTGAGATTGGCGCCACAGCGCATGCACAGTCCCGCGCAGGCGGGATCGCAGAGCGGCTTGGCGGGATATTCGATGATGAGGATCTCACGAAGATCGGAGCTCAGGTCCAGCTCGCCGGTCTCCTCCACCCACACCGGGTTGCTCGCCACGGCATCGCTGGAAGGATCGAACACCAGCTGGGTCTTCGCTTCGATCTGGGTCCTGGCCGGCTCGAGACAGCGGGCACAGGGGCTTTCCACCTCCACGGCGGCGAGGACGGCGATTCGCACCCGGCGATGGGTATCGACATCGACGTCGACCTGGATCTCGACGGGCGATTCCGCTCGAGTGTCCTGGCAGTTCAGGTCGAACAGCTCGCCCGTGGCGGTCCAGCGCAAGCTCGTTCGACCGACCGGCAGGTCTCCGACACGGATCCGGAAATCTCGATCGATTCGCGACACGATGCCTGATCCCCCGAGGTTGCAGCGAGAGACTGCTCGTTCGGTGCAAAACGAGGAAACTAGCCGCTCCGACGCCGCGCGGTCAACGATCGTCGTGAACCGCCAGCAAATCGACGCTCGAAAAGAAGAAGGGGATCTCCTGCTCGGCGGTCTGGGGTGCGTCGGAGGCGTGCACGCAGTTCTCTTGTTTGTTGGCGGCAAACTCCGCGCGGATGGTGCCCGGCGCCGCCTCTGCGGGATCGGTCGCCCCGATCACCACTCTGAGATGGTTGATGGCGGACTCGCGGCGCAGCGCCAGCGCATAGATCGGTCCCGAAGTCATGAAGTCGACCAGCGCCGCGTAGAAGGGGCGCTCGGCGTGGACGGCGTAGAAGGCGCGGGCCGCGTCGACGCCCAGGCGCAGCTTGCGAATCGCCAGCACCTCGAAGCCCTCCTGCTCCAGGCGGCCCAGAATCGGTCCCGCCAGGGCACGGCGCGTGGCGTCGGGCTTGATCAGGCAGAGGGTGGTTTCCATCGTCGTTTCTCCATTCGATCTCGCGGCTTGGCCGCCCGATTCGGGCCGGGCGGAAAGAGGGATTGGGTAGCTTAGG
>CAZBBK010000046.1:0-43856 GCA_964490075.1 uncultured Gemmatimonadota bacterium
TGCCCGCTGCCGATGGGGGCTCTGGCCGTCCCATCCGGCGGGAGGTCCGCGGCGCGGCGCCGGGTGGGTCGTGGAAGCGGAGGCCCTTTCGGCGAAAGGGACTACAGGGCTGCAACAGATGCCGCGGTTGCCCGAGTAGGTAGGCATGCTCTCGAGCATCACATCTGTCCAGCCGCTGGTGCCGTCCCACCGCCCGCGACCTGCCCCACCGCCCGAAAACCATCCCCCTCTAAACGGCGTCCGGGGTCACAGCCCCGGAGTCTTTCGTTGCCTGATGGTGAGGAGTCCCTGCCCGACCGGCGCTGGTTGTTGGGAACAATGCTACGGATGAGAGCGACTACGGCACGGGCAAAGGCGGCGGCATCTACTGCTCCGTGGTGTCGACCATCCGTGCCTGTGAGATCGTGGACAATTACGCGGGGCGATTGGGTGGCGGTGTGGCGATCATCGATGGAGCGCGTGCGATCATCGAAAACACCCGCATCGAGGGGAGCTCGGCGTGGCTTTCGGGCGGCGGTATCGCGACCGAAGGGGAGGACGCCTCGGTCGAGATCTATCGTTGTGAGATCGTGGAGAATGAGGCGTTCGAGGGCGGCGGAATCAATGGAATCGTGACCCGGGCCGATTCGTGTGAGATCCTGAGGAACACCGCGTACGGTTACGAGGGCGGGGGTTTCTACGGCGGAGAGATTTGGGCGACGGACTGCCGTTTCGAAGGCAACTACAGCAATTACTGGGTGGGGCGATCAGCGTCTACGATCGCTACGCTCCCACCATCTTCGAGGACTGTTTGATCGTAGGGAACGGCGCGGAAGAGCGCGCTGGGGGGATCTTCGGCTTCTGGTCGTGCCCGATCCCGGCACGTTGCGAGGTGCGCGCGAATACCGCCGCGTACGGCGCGGTGATCGCCTGCAACGCGGCATCTCCTACGGTCGACGACAGCACGCTTGCGGACAACCAGGCCGACTGGAACGGGGGCGCGCTGTGGCTCAGCAGCTACTACAACTACGGTGTAGACGCCACCATCTCCCGAACCACCATATCGTCCAACCAGAGCGGAGGTTCAGGCGGCGCCATCTACGCCGATTAACACCGAACACGCGTGCACCTCGTTGCCGTCGACCTGCGCGACAACAGCGCCGCTGCCGACGGCGGCGCGCTCTTCTGCGAGAACGCGTCGGTAGACCTGGTCGGCTGCCTGCTCGCCGGCAACAGCTCGGGGGGATTGGGGGGCGCGATTTATGTCGCGACGGCGGATACTTCGGCGCTGCAGCTCGCAAGCTGCACTTTTGCGGAGAACGAGTCGGCGCTTGCGGGTGGGGCGGTGGCGATCGGCGCCGGTGGGTGGCGAAGCGCGAGCGACTCCGCACCGGTGGCGGCGCTCGGCTCGATCTTCTGGGACAATCGGCCCGATGAGCTCGCGGGCGAGGGAATCGTGGCTCTCTACTCCGATGTGGGCGGCGGCTGGCCGGGGCGGGGCAATCTGGATGTCGATCCGCGATTCGTGTCGTTTCGGGGAGTGGACTTCTTGCTGGGCCGGCTTCGGAGTGCATCGACGCGGGGCCCCCTTGTGGGCGGATGACGTGCCCTGGCCACCCTGGTATGGCAACGATCCGGGGCGGGCCGACATGGGGGCCTACGGGGGCCGGGCGCGGCGCTGCGGTGGGGGGGAGCCTCCGGCGCGACCAATTGACATTGACGAGCCGGCGCGCCATTGGCTAGCTTTTGCGTTTCCCTGGCGGCGTAGCTCAGTTGGTTAGAGCAGCGGAATCATAATCCGCGTGTCCGGGGTTCGAGTCCCTGCGCCGCTACCAGAATTCACCCGCCAACGGGTCGGGGCTCCTTGGGTCGACCAGGGGGCCCCTTGCTGATTTGCCGCTGATGCGTGATCGAACGGAGCCCGACCTGGTCGAGGAGTTGCGCGCGGTGATCGCGCGCGAGGGGCTCTTCGCGAGCGGGGGACCGGTGCTGCTGGCGTGCTCGGGGGGCGGGGATTCGGTGGCGCTGGTGGCGCTCGTGGCGCGATTGGCTGGGGAGCTGGGGGTGGAGCCGGTGGTGGGGCATGTGCACCATGGGCTGCGTGGGGAGGAGGCGGACCAGGACGAGTCGGCGGTGCGGCGGCTGGCCGGGGAGCTGGGGTTCGGGTTCGCGGCGCGAAGGGTCGACGTGGAGGGGGCGCGGGGAGCGCGTGGGGGAGGCGTGCAGGCGGCCGGACGGCGGCTGCGCTACGCGGCGCTTCGGGAGATGGCGGACGAGGTCGGGGCGGCGTGGGTGGCCACGGGGCACAGCGCCGACGACCGGGCTGAGACCCTGCTGCTGAACCTGGTGCGGGGGACGGGGCCGCGCGGCCTGGCAGGGCTGCGGCCAAAGCGCGCGGACGGAGTGGCGCGGCCCCTGATCGAGATGCGGCGCGAGGCGCTGCGGGACTGGCTGCGGGGACAGGGCATCGGTTGGCGCGAGGATTCGAGCAACGAGGACCAGGGGTTCCGGCGGGTGCGGGTGCGGCGCGAGCTGATTCCCTGGTTGGAGGATGAGCTGAATCCGCGGGTGGTGGAAGGGCTGGCGGCGTGCGCGCGGACTTTGGACGGGGCGGCGCAGGTGATGGAGGAGGCGGCGCGGGCGGGGCTCGAGCGGGCCCGGCTGCCGGCACCCTCCGGGACTGCTCGGCTTGATCGGCGTCGGCTCGAAACCTATCATCCCGCCTTGAGATGCATGATCGTGGCCGGCGCTGCTCGAGAGCTGATCGGGGATGCGTCGCCGGTGGCAGTGGGCCGAATCGATGCAGCGCTGCGGCGCGACCGAGGCGGCGAGCTGGCTCCGGGAGTTCGGCTGCGACTGCTCGACGACTGGATCGTGGTCACCGATTCGCGGCGTCGTGCCGAGCCTTTGCCGGAGACGACGCTGGCCATCGGGAGCACGATCGAGATCGGCGGCTGGTCGTTTCGCGCCGAGCGCGCACGTCCGGATCCCGCGCGTCGCGGGCGCTGGGTGGCGGAGCTCGCCGCGCCGCGGGAGCCCTTGGTGATCCGCTCGCGCCGGCCGGGCGATCGCTTTCGACCGGCCGGCGGACCCGGTGGGCGTAAGCTCTCCGACTACATGATCGACCGCGGGATTCCGGAGCCCGAGAGATGCGGCGTGCCGCTGCTGGCGGATCGCAGCGGTATCCTCTGGGTGATCGGGCATCGGCTCGACGAGCGTGCCGTGCCGGGGCCGGGAGCACGCGAAATACTGCGAGTCGTCGCCACCCCGCCGCGCATGGACCCGCAAACCGATGAGGAGTGACCGCGCTTGAGCCCGTCCCATAGCTTTCGAACCCTGATCCCCGAAGAGCAGCTGCGCCGGCGCGTCGCCGAGCTGGGCGCACAGATCGCCGGGGATTTCAGTGGCAAACGTCCGCTCCTGATCAGCATTCTGAAAGGGGGCTTCATGTTCCTGGCCGACCTGAGCCGTGCCGTGCGAGAGGACCACGAAGTCGACTTCATGGCGGTGTCGAGCTACGCCGGGGGCAAGATCTCGACCGGGTCGGTGCGCATCCTGAGCGACCTCTCGCAGAGCATCAAGGGGCGCCACGTGATCCTGATCGAGGATATTTACGACACCGGGCTGACACTGCGCTACCTCAAGAACCACTTGCAGTTGCGCGAGCCGGCGAGCCTCTCGATCTGCACCTTGCTGCGCAAGGAGCGACCCGAGCACGCCGGGGTCGAGCTGGACTACGTCGGCTTCGAGATCCCGGACGAGTTCGTGGTGGGGTATGGGCTCGACTTCGAAGAGATCTACCGGAATCTGCCGGAAATCGCGATCCTTGAAATGGCGCCGACTACCGAGGAGTAGGCTGAGCGGATCTCCGGCGCGGCATCCGGGGAACCGCGTTTCCATTGCCGCGTATCGCGTATCGCAGGGTTGCTGATACACGAGAGGAAGCTCATGGCCGCTGAGAGCCCGGAAGGGCAAGGGCCCCAAAGCCGAATTCCGAAACTGAACGGCCCGTCGCGGACCATGGCGTTCTGGCTGGTGATCGTTCTCTTGATCGTGACGGCGACGCGTCTGATGAACGCGCAGCCGGGCACCGTGGCGAAGCTGCCCTACAGCGAGTTCAAGACCTTGGTGAAGGCCGGCAACGTGGAGTCGGTGCTGATCGTGGAGAGCTCGATCAGCGGGCGCTTTCGGGAGCGCTACGAGCAGGTCTACGACCGTTTCGAGACCTACGCGCCGCCCAACGACGAAGGGCTGATCCCGGAGCTGGAGACGCACGGGGTGGTGATCCGCTCGCGCGAGCCGCGGATGTCGTGGGGCGCGACGCTGATCACCTGGCTGCCGATCCTGCTGATCCTCTTCTTCTGGCTCTACCTGATGCGCCAGATGCAGACCGGGGGCAACCGGGCCTTCAGCTTCGGCAAGAGCAAGGCGAAGTTGTTGACCGACAACAAGCCGAAGGTGACCTTCAACGACGTGGCCGGAGTCGAGGAGGCCAAGGTCGAGCTGCAAGAGGTGGTGGAGTTTCTGCGGGATCCCGCGAAGTTCCAGCGCCTGGGGGGGAAGATCCCCAAGGGGGCGCTGCTGCTGGGGCCGCCGGGGACCGGCAAGACACTGCTGGCGCGGGCCATCGCGGGCGAGGCGGACGTGCCTTTCTTCTCGATGTCGGGCTCGGATTTCGTCGAGATGTTCGTCGGCGTGGGGGCGTCGCGGGTGCGCGATCTGTTCGAGCAGGGCAAGAAGAACGCGCCCTGCATCATCTTCATCGACGAGATCGATGCGGTGGGGCGACACCGCGGAGCGGGGCTGGGAGGCGGCCACGACGAGCGCGAACAGACATTGAACCAGCTGCTGGTGGAGATGGACGGATTCGAGTCGAACGAGGGTGTGATTCTGGTGGCGGCGACCAACCGTTCCGACGTACTCGACCCGGCGCTGCTGCGGCCGGGGCGCTTCGACCGCCAGATCGTGGTCGACCGGCCGGATGTGCGGGGGCGCGAGGCGATCTTGAAGATCCACTGCCGCAAGATCCCGCTCGCCGACGAGGTCGACCTGCGGCGTACGGCGCGCGCCACGCCCGGTTTCAGCGGCGCCGATCTGGCCAACATGGTGAACGAGGCGGCGCTGCTGGCGGCCCGCTTCGACGACGAGAAGGTGCGCATGCGCCATCTCGAGGAGGCGCGTGACAAGGTGATGATGGGGGCCGAGCGGCGTTCGATCCTGCTCAGCGACGAGGAGCGGCGCCGCACGGCGATCCACGAGGCGGGACATACCCTGGTCGGCTGCATGCTGCCGCACGCCGACCTGCTGCACAAGGTGACGATCATCCCGCGCGGCCGGGCGCTCGGCGTGACCTGGTTCGTGCCGGAGGACGACCGCCACGGCCTGTCGAAGGCGCAGTGCGAGGACGCGATCGCGGCGGCGCTGGGCGGACGGGTCGCGGAACGGATCGTGTTCGGCGAGATCACGACGGGCGCGGGCAACGACCTGGTGAACGTCTCGGAGCATGCGCGGCGCATGGTCTGTGATTGGGGGATGAGCGAGCGGGTGGGACCACTGACCTACGGCCAGGGGCAGGAGGAGATCTTCCTGGGGCGCGAGATCAGCAAGCGCCGCGACTACTCGGAGCAGACCGCGGTGGCGATCGACGAAGAGGTGCGCAAGATCGTCGACGAGCAGGAGGGGCGGGCGACCGAGCTGCTGACAGAGAACCTGGACACGCTCAAGCTGGTCGCGGAGTACCTGCTGGAGCGTGAGACCTTGGACGCGGCGGAGGTGCAGATCATCATCGAGGGCGGGGATCTACCACCCCTGGAGCCGGACGAGCGCGGGCGGGGGCGCGGCGGCGACACTCGGGTCAATGGGGCGACCGCGGCGGATGTCGAGGCGGCGGCGGCGCAGACGGATGCGGAACAAGCCGAGGGCGCCGCGGCGGACGGCGGAGAGGCTCCGGCGGAGGCGGGTGCGGGCGGCGCGGAAGGCACCCCTGGCGATGAGGCCCACGCCGATGAGCAGGCCCAACATCCCCCGGCCACGGCGTCGTCGAGGCCAACCGACGGAGAACCGAAGGACGAATGAGCTCGACGCAGGCGCGGGGGGAAGTGCGCTGGGAGTGGCGGTCTCGCGCGCTGCCCTGGCCCGACCGGCCCGCCGTGGTCGGGATTCTCAACTTGACGCCGGACTCGTTCTCGGACGGCGGGTGTTTCGTGGAGCCGGAGCGGGCGCTTGCGCACGCGGCGGCGATGGTGGCGGCGGGGGCCGACGCGGTCGACGTGGGGGCGGAATCGACGCGGCCCGGCGCGCGGGCGGTGACGACCGCCGAAGAGCTGGAGCGCCTGCTGCCGGTGTGCGAGCGCCTGGTCGCCGAGCTGCCGGTGCCGATCTCGGTCGACACCAGCAAGGCGGGGGTGGCGCGGGTGGTGCTGGAGCTCGGCTGCCACGCGATCAACGACGTCTGCGCGTTGCGTGATCCGGAGATGGCGGAGGTGATCGCGGCGTCGGGAGCGGGAGCGGTGTTGATGCACATGCAGGGCGAGCCGCGCACCATGCAGCGCGCGCCGCGCTACCACGACGTAGTCGGCGAGGTGCGGACCTTTCTGGGTGAGGCGAGCAAGCGGGCGCTGGCGGCGGGAATCAAGCGCACGGCGATCGCGGTCGATCCCGGGATCGGCTTCGGCAAGACGGTGGAGCACAACCTGGTGCTGCTCGACCGGCTGGGGGAGCTGGCCGAACTGGGCTTCCCGGTGCTGGTCGGCCCCTCGCGCAAGTCGTTCATCGGTGCGATCACGGGGCGTGGTGTGGAGGAGCGCGAGGCAGGAACCACCGCCAGCGTGGGCGCGGCGGTGCTGCGCGGGGCGGCGGCGGTGAGGGTGCACGAGGTGGCGGCGGCGGTCGATGCGGTGCGGATCGCGGCTTCGATTCGGGCGCGGCGGATGTTGAAGGGGGCGAGGACGGAAGAGAAGGTGACGCCATGATCCGACTCGACGAGGGGGCGTTGTGGATCGGTTTCTTGTCGATCCGACCCACCGACGTGGTCGACGTGGTGGTGGTGAGCTTTCTCACCTACAAGCTCTTCAGCCTGATTCGCGGCACGCGCGCGGTGCCGATGTTCATCGGCCTGTTCTTGATCGTCATCGTGTCGGTGCTGGCCGACGCGTTGCGGCTCGACGGTCTGAACTACCTGGTCTCGCATGTGCGAACGGTTTTTCTGGTGGCCTTCGTAATCGTGTTTCAGCCGGAGCTGCGCCGAGTGCTGACGCGGCTCGGGGAGAGCCGGCTGTTGGCGCGCTACTTCGCGATCGAACGCCACGATGCGGTGGACGAGGTGGTGCTGGGGGCACAACGGCTGTCGGAATTGTCGCTCGGTGCGCTGATCGTGATCGAGCAGGAGGTCGGTTTTCGCAGCATCGTGGAGACCGGGGCGCCGATTCGCGCCGACGTTTCCGCCGACCTGCTGACGACGATTTTTACGCCCAATACGCCCTTGCACGACGGGGCGGTGGTGGTGCGCGGCGACCAGATCGTGGCGGCGGCCTGCATCTTGCCGTTGACTCAGAACCCGGTGGTGGAGAAGTCGCTCGGCACCCGCCACCGGGCTGCGCTCGGGATCTCGGAAGAGACCGACGCATTGGTGGTGGTGGTGTCGGAGGAGACACGGCGGATTGCGCTGGCGCATCGCGGGGCGGCCGAGATGGCGCTGAGCCCCGACGAGCTGCGGACGCGGATCCGCGAGCTGGTTACTGCTGGTTAGTTCTACTGATGTCGGCTTCGTCGGCCAGCTGGAGAGGAAGCGCAGAGGCCTCAGAGGCCTCCGCGGTCTCTGCGTTTAGATCTCTTCGGACCTCGGCAGTGGCACAGCGGATTCACTGCCGGCGCAGCGAGCCCCCAATTGACCGCAGGCTGCGGCGATGTCGGCGCCGCGGTTCCAGCGTAGGGTGACGTTCGGCACCCAGCGGCGCACGCGCTCTTGAAAGCGCAGCACCTGGTCGTCCGCGGGCGGCCGGTAGGGGATGTCCGGGATGGGGTTGTGGGGGATGAGGTTGATCTTGCAACCGAGCGGCGCCAGCAGCCGGCCCAGTGCGGCGGCCTGATCCAGGTTGTCGTTGACTTTCTCTAGCAACACATATTCGAATGTGACGGCTCTGCGGCCCGCGGCGCGACGGCGGTAGTCGCGCACGGCATCGAGCAGTGGGGCGATCGGGTAGCGACGGTTGATCGGCATGAGCATCTCGCGCAATTCGTCGCTAGCGGCGTTGAGCGAGATCGCCAGGCCGATGTTGGGGGCGGCGTCCGCCAGGCGGCGAATGCCGGGGATCACGCCGGCCGTGGAAAGAGTGATGCGCGGGGCGCCGAGTCCGAGTCCCAGCTCCGAAGTGATGACTTCGATCGCCGGCAGCACCTGGTCGAGGTTCAACAGCGGCTCGCCCATCCCCATGAAGACCAGGTTGGAGATGCGCCGCGGCGCGGCGCGGGCGCGGGCGCAGAGCACCTGGCCGAGGATTTCGGCCGAGCTAAGGTCGCGGCCGGCGCCGAATGCGCCGGTCTGGCAGAAGGTGCAGGCCAGGGCGCAGCCGGCCTGGGAGGAGATGCAGAGCGTGGTGCGTTCGTCGTCCGGGATCAGCACCGCTTCGGCGCTCGCGGTGCTGGCGAAGCGAAAGAGCAGCTTGGATGTGTCGTCGGCGGAGCGCTGGACCGCGACCGGGTCGGGGATGTCGATGCGGGCGCGCTGCTGGAGGAGACGGCGTAAATCGAGCGACAGATCGGTCATGCCGTCGAAGCCGCGGACATCGCGCTGGTAGATCCAGCGCATGATCTGTCGCGCCCGGTACGGCTTCTCGCCGAGCTCGGCGAGCCATGCCTCGAGCGCGGCCTGGGGCTGGCCGACCAGGTTGGGGCGCTGGGCGTCGATCGGGGAGCTCATCGCGGCGCCGCCACCGCCGTCTCGGCGATCGAGGGGCCCCAGAAGGGCAGCAGCGGGAGATCGAAACCGAAGGCCCGCACGGCGAACCACCAGAGGCCGATTGCCGTGATGGTAAGCCAGAGCTTGCGGCCGGGCGCCCAGGGGCGGGTGGCGAGCGCGCGCCGGATCAGCAGGGCGACGGCGGCCAAGGCGGCGGCGGCGGCGGCGCCGTAGGCGAGCAGAGCGGCCGCCGGCAGCAGTCGCGGATCGAGGCGCTGGGAGAGCAGGGCCGCGGCGAGCGCGCCCTGCAGCAGACCGGCCACCGCCGCGACTGCCGCGCGTCCACGGGCGGCGCCTCCGCCGATCGCGTTGTCGCCCGCCAGGTAAGCGACGGCCAGAGCCAGAGCGGCCGCCAGCGCGACCGGCTGGACGGCGATGATGCCGGCCGTGGCGAGCAGCACGCCGCCGAGGCTACCGGCGGCGAGCGCGGCGATGGCCGCCATCGAGGCGGAGACGAAGCAGAGCGCCAGCGCCAGGACGTCGGGGCGCCCCAGAACGCTCCACAGGCCGGCCCGGGCCAGCGAGCCCGGCCCTTGCGCGGGCGTTGCGGCCGTGGCGATCTCGTCGCCGACCAGGCGTGCGGTCATCTTCGAGCGCTGCGCGGAGAACAGGAAGGTGCGTTCCTGGCTGCCCAGCACCACGGTCGCCACGTTGCGGTGCGGATGGTAGAAGGCGGGCACGAAAGCGAGCTCGATGGCGACCGCGCCCGGACCCGCGGGGCAGGCGAAGCGGAGCGTGGTCTCGGCGGCGGTGGTCAGCGGCGCATAGCGCACCGCTCCGGCCCGCGCCCGGCAGGGACGCTCGTCCTTGGTCAGGATCGTCTGGGCCTCGAAGAAGCGGCGGATGTCGGCGTCATGGGCCAGCACCTCGGCCTCGGCGATGAATCCGTCGCCGTTGTCGTCCAGGGCGACCGCGGGGGGGAGCTCGTCGGCGTTGATCGAGATGGCGATCTCGACCGCTTGCGCCGAGAGCTCGATGCGCGAGTAGGAGACCCCGAAGTCGTGGCCGCGGGCCTGGCCCAGGCAGCTGAGCGCTGCCAGGGCCAGGGCGACCAGACGGGAGCCGAGGGCGATCGGGCGCGGATCACCCACGCTGGTAGATCGTCACCACCGCGGTGCGGTCGTCGCCCCCGATGTTGGCCGCCAGCCCAGTGTGCAGCTCGCGGTCGACCTGGTAGTCGCCGCACTCGCCCTGGAGCTGGCGGGTGATCTCGAGGGCCTGCTTGACACCGGTGGCGCCGACCGGGTGGCCGAATCCGATCAGTCCCCCGCCGGTGTTGACCGGCAGCGATCCATCGAGATTGGTGACGCCCTCGCGCACCAGCTCGGCCCCCTTGCCCGTAGCCGCGAAACCGCACGCCTCGTAGAGCAGGATCTCGTTGATGGTGAAGCAGTCGTGGAGCTCGGCCACCTGGATGTCGCCGGCGGCGATGCCGGCGCGCCCGTAGGCGGCCTCCGCCGCCTTGGCGGTGGTGGTGGCGGCGCTGAGCTCGCGCTCGCCGCGCAGCGGCGCCACCACGTGACCGAAGCCGGAGATGCGCACCAGGTCGGCCGGGTTCTTGCCGAGCCGGCGGGCGCCCGCCTCGGTGGCCAGCACGATCGCCGACGCGCCGTCGGAGACCTGGGAGCAGTCGGAGACCTTCAGGTAGGGATGGAGCTCCTCGGTCGACAGGAAGGTGGGGTTCGCCTTGCTCGCCTCGCGGGCTTGCTCGAAGGTCAGGGTGTGGGCCTTCATGTGGGCGTTCGGATTGCGGTTGGCGTTGGCGTAGGCCTTCGCCGAGATCAAGGCGAGGTCGTCGAAATTGAGGTCGTAGGCCTCCATATAGGCGCGGATGCGGCGCGCGAAGAGCGAGGGGAAGGGGAAAGAGTCGATTTCGTGCTCGGTGGCGTAGTGGGCGGCGCGAGCCAGGTAGTCGGCGCCGACCATGGCGTTGACCGTGGTCTGCACCTCGCCGCCGGCGACGATGGCCACGTCGTAAGCCGAGCGCAGGGCATGAAGCGCCTGGACCACCGCCAGGCCACCCGACGCGCAGGCTCCTTCGACTCGGGTCCAGGGCTTGTCAGCGAGATCGGCATGGGCGCCGGCGGCGAGGGAGCCGAGGTGGCCCTGGTTGACGAAGCACTCGCCGACGAAGTTGGCGACCAGGCCGGTCTCGATCTCGCGCGCGGCGACGCCGGCGTGCTCCAGGGCGCCGCCGATCGAGCGCTCCAGGTGCTCGTCGAGGGTCGGGTTCTCGCGTTTGCCGAAGTCGGGGTGGCCTTTCCAGATGAAGTCGGGGTGGAACTTCCCAAGGTAGGGGGAGTGGGCTCCGCCGAGCACGAAGATCGGGGCGTCGGAATGGGTAGCCATGGGGTTCTCCTGGTTTTGCTTGAGCCGATTCGGAAACTCCCATGGTAGCGCCTGAGGGGTCCGGCGTGGTCAGCGCAGCACTTATGATGACGGGATGGAGTCGATCGAGCTTTCGGAAGAGCAGGTGCTCTACTTCCGTGCCCGGCGCGGCCACCTGGCGGGACCCGGCGCGGCCGATGCCGCGGCGTCGGCGCGGGCGATCATCGGGGCGCAGGCGCAGCAGCTGGCGCCGGCCTTGCTGGCGCTCAGCCTGCGCACTCGGGGACGGCCGACGAGCGACGAGCTCGAGCAGCGGATCTTCGGCGCGTCGCGGAGCCTGGTGCGCACCTGGGGACAGCGCGACACGCTGCATCTCTACGACGCGCGGAGCGACTGGCGGGCGGTGGTGGCGGCGCGCGAGAGCTGGTCCCCCGGCGGGCGCGGGGGACCCTTGCCGCCCGAGGATGCGGTCGACCGGGCGTTGGCCGTGATGCACAAGGCGCCGGGGCCGATCACCAGAGCCGACCTGGTCGAGATGGTTCCGGCCGGCTACGTCGAGGCGCTGCGGGAGCGGGCGGAGATGGCCGGAATGGACGCGCGGCGCCTGGCGGCGGCTCGGCTGCTCTGGCGGCTCTCGCAGCGCGGCGATGCCAGCATGGCGCAGAAGATCGGTGCCGAGCAGGCCTACGCGGCGCGCTCGGACTGGTTCTCCGATCTGCCCTGGGCGGCGGAGCGGGACGGTGCGGTGCGGTCCGAGACGGCGCTGGCACGGCGCTACCTGGCGCTGCACGGACCGGCGACGGCGACCGACCTGGCCCATTTCTTTGGTGCTCGGGTGTCCAGTGCGCGAGACTGGCTGAGGGCGCTGGAGCCGGAGCTGGCTGGCGTGGTTTGCGGTGCCCGTCGCGGTCTGCTCGCGCTGGCGGCCGATCTCGACGAGCTGCGGAGCGCCGCGCCGCGGGCGGAGCGCGATTGGCCCTTGCGCCTGCTACCCATGTGGGAGTCGATGCTGATGGCCCATGCCGACAAGAGCTGGACGATGCCCGATGCGAGCGAGCGCAAGCAGGTCTGGGGCAAGGCCGCCCAGGTAGCCGCGGTGGCCCTGGCCCGGGGCCGGGTGGTGGCGACCTGGCGCATGCGCCGGCGGGCCCGCCGCCTGAAGATCGAGCTGCGCCCGCTCGGCGCCTGGCGCCGCTCGAAGCACGGGGCGGCGTTGCGGCGGGAGGGGAAGGCGGTCGCCGCGCATCTCGGCTTGGAGGGGGTGGAGGTGGTGGGGGAGTGAGACAGTACCGGAGGCACGACCTCATGCCGATCAACCGGAAGCCGGACGACTCACTTGACATCCCTGTCGACAATCTGTCACGCTAGGGCGATCTGAGAGAAACAGCTTGCGACCACCCAGGGAGGGACTCATGATCGCTCGTCGCTCGTCGCGCTCTCTGGCGCATTCCTGAGCGTCTGCTGCGCTCCTGGTGAAGCGCACGGAGCCGTCAACCTCTTGGAGGACGGCCACCTGAACTGGCTGTTCGATCCTGGGGATGCGCCCCCTCCGGTCCCGTTGTGGTGGACAGCCGATTATCATGGCGGGGGCTTCCACTACGAACCTGTCACCGACAGCGACATCGGGCGGCCGGCGCTCAGAGATCCATCTCGCGGACGTGAGGACTTGGGGAACCCCTCGCCCTGCATCCGTTTCACGCGCGAGTCGCCCACTTCTGACGGCCTCCTGACCAAGTTCGTTGTGTATCGCAGAGATCCGGTCACCAACCCCGCTCTGAGTCCCCCAAACACGCCCCCTCCGCTTGATCAGTGGGAGCCGAGCTCGGTCGATTTCGGGTTCTGGGCCAAGCTCTATGTGCCCGGCGGGGGACCACCGTCCGCGCCCGCCACGATGCGCGTCGACTTGGTGTCGATGGTCGCCAACGATGAACTCGGCTCGGTGATCGGAGAGCCGCTCTCCTACGACATTGCCA
Organism: uncultured Gemmatimonadota bacterium; assembly: GCA_964490075.1. Taxonomy (GTDB): domain Bacteria; genus CAZBBK01. The sequence continues at coordinate 13,237 of CAZBBK010000046.1, forward strand.
TCAGCTCGGAGGTCGAGTGGGAGTGGTTCGAGATCCCCACCGTCGGGGTATCGGAGCCGATCTTCACGGTCGATATCAGGCTTGGGCTAATCTCGAAGCCAACCGATGTCGAGGTGCTGGTCGACGACCTCTCGTTGACCGACGAGTTGGAGTGGCTGCCCTGCGATCCCGAGACCACGGATGAGGCGATTCGTGCTGCCCTTCCCATGCGGATCGCACGCGACGGTTGGCTCGAGATCGCCAATACTCCCGTCATGCCCACTGCGGTCTTCGATTCTCCGTCCGGCAAGGTCAGTCCCTGTGAGCAGCTGAGGCGTTTCTACCTGCTCGGTCCCCACTACAACGCCGAGCCCCTGCTCCCCTGCGAGGATCTCGGCGAAGGAGAGGTGGTCGAGGCGATCGACGGACGGGGTTTCGATGCCGTCGTGATTCGGCCGGACAACAAGCGCGTGTACCACACCAAGCGCTCCCTGCTGGTGGCGTTGAAGAGCGCCCAGTGTACCGGTATGCGTGGGATCCCGTACGTGCCTCTGTATCCCTTCCATGGACAACAGAACCAGAAGTTCCCCCTTATGGCCCAGCAAATCCAGGAGTGGGCCGCTTTTTTCGAGCTCCACCCCGCTCTCGGCGGCTGGGTCGTCTCGGACGAGATGAGCACTGGCGACGTGCACAGCAAGGCGGACAGCCATCCGGTTCGAAAGTGGATTCACGATGCCGAACGTGCGGAACCGCCGGTCCGTTGGCATCCGGTGATCGCCAACATCAACGGCGATGTCTCTCGGGGACCCGCGGCGTGGGACCTGGAAGACGCGTGCTTGCTGCTGCACGGCTTCGAAGAGCCGCCGGATCCTTCCACCAGTAGAATCGATAATCTTCGCCTTTTACACTGCATCAACGACCAGGTACACATCGGAGACATTCTCGCGCCGAACACCTATCCGCTTCATACCTGTGACCAGAACCTCATCGACTACCCGCGTTTCGATGTGGCGACGGTTACGGCGGGCGTGCGAACGGCGATCCGCTACTGCGAGGGCGATCCGTCGAACTGCTGGCCAGGCCTGCCCGAGGGAGATGTCTGGGAGCCGAAGATGGTCGCTCCCTACATCCAGATCTTCCCGTGGAATCTGAAAGACCGCAAGATGCCCAACGCCGAGGATGTTCTATCGATGGCCGGTCAGGCGGTGGCCCTGGGAGCGAAGGCGGTGTTCTTCTGGCGTACCGGCGACGCGGATGGGCACGAGCTGCCTCAGTCGGGCCGACCGTATGACCTGCTCGATCCGGCGGCTCGAGCCGACTGGGATGCAGAGCAGACCTGCCCGGCGCAGCAGGGGCAAGAGCCGATCGAGGGTCTTTGGCAGGCCCTTCCGGAGATCAACGAGGCGTTGCACGAGATGGCTGATCTTGCTCGCACCGATCGACCTCTGGGAACGAGACACATGCTCTTCGGCCCCGACGACGGGGACGAGATCCGCGCTGGAGTGACCGACACCTACGTGCAGCAGCGGTCCGGGTGGGCCACACACGGCACCGACACATTGCTGGCCGTGGGCCAGCGGAACTACACGGATGGCAAACTCCCCCACATCGCAACCAACCGTGCTTTGATCCGCATCGAGCCCTCGGCATTGCCCGACGTGCAGAGCACCGATTTGGAGCGGGCCTATCTGCGCCTGCTGGTGCAGAAGCAGTACTTCCGGGATGACGATGCGGGTGGCGAACCCTATCAGGAGAACTTCAATGCCCCGGGCCCGTTGCGAGTCGGGGCCTATCGAATACCGGAGAGGCCAGAGGCCTTCGATTGGGACGAATCCGCTCCGCCTTATGGAGATCCGCCGGCGTTGCCGGAGCTCGACTGGATTCAGTGGATGGGCCGCACGGAGAACAACAACCTGTACGCTCCCGGTTTCATCCCCTTGCGGCCAGCTTCTCGACGCTTACGAGGTGCCGATGCGCGCGGGCCTGGAATCGGAGATGGCGTTCAATCGACACCAGTCGATCGAGCTGGACATCACCGAAGCGATGCGTGAGTGGCTGGCCGCCAAAGGGAATCCCACCGCGCATTTCAACAACGGCCTGATGCTCGCGCCCTTCCGCTACACCGCCGGGCACCGAAAGGGCGCGCTTCACCCCACGGCTGTGCTGAAGCAAACCGAGGGGTCCCATCACGAGTGGTGGGACGGCTTCGAGATGGCGATCCATCTTTTCTCGTCGGACCGCGGCGATGGAGACGTGATTGAGCCCGGCGCCGTTCCCAACATCGTCTACTACACCGACACCGACGCGCTCTATCGCCGCCCCTTCGCCGTTCACGATGTCTCCACCGAGCAGTCGGTGGTGACCCGCGCCCTGGCGCCCGACATCGGAGGCGATGCCTACGTGCTCGCGGTGGAGGCCAATCTCGATCCCTTCACCACTTGCGATACCTGGTGGCTCGGCTCCCCCGCCACCGACATCGATACGCCGTCCCGGCGGCGGTCTACGACCCGGGAACGGGAGAGGAACTGGTTCTTGGCGGGATTCCGTGGGAGCCGTGGACCAAAGAGCTCACGACCCAGCGTGACATGCGCTACGGTGGATCCGACCGCGTCTGGGGCGGCGAAGAAGCCCTGGTCGGAGGGACGCCGGACAACGATCTGTTCTGCCGCTTGGCCTGGGAGCGAATGCCCGGCGATTCACCGGTCGTCGTCTTTCGTATTCGCCGCTCGGCGCAGCAGTGAGGAGAATCGTCATGATCGCGAATCGCTCGATCAACCTGGTGGGTTTCGTGTTGGTGTCGGCATGGTTCGCTTCTTCACCCGCTCGTTGCGAGGATTGGGATGCGGGCGTCGTGCATGCTCGGACCACCGAGATCGGATACCGGCCGCCGTGGCCGGTTCGGGGATCGTTGGGTGGTACGGTCGGGGGCATCTACCGAGGGCAAGTCGCCGTATCCGGAAACCGTGTCTATAGTTTCGCGGGTGGTACCGGTCTCCATGGCTGGGAATGGAACGGCAAGAGGCACCACTACCTCGGAAACGGAGTCCGGCCCACCGGACTCGGCGAGAGGTTGGCGGTAGATGGCTCGATTCTGTTCACCAGGACCGATTCGAAGGAGACAGTCAGCGCCGCCGATGTGTCGGACGCGATGGATGCTCCGCCCCACTGGCGTTTCTTCGCCGACTCCGGTGTGGGGAGCACGCTGGCACCGATCGGCTCCAATCTGGCGCTCATCATGGATGGCAAGCTCGAGCTCCACGCTCCCGATCGGCCGACCGGAGCGTCTCGCCTCGGGAGCATCGAGCTCGCCGACTCGCCTGACGACATGCTCGCCGTCGGCCCCTTCATCGTCATGTGCAGCTCCACGACCGGGCTCGGAATCGTCGATGCACGCGATGCGCGGCGGCCCGCGCTGGTCGGGCACTACACCGAGTGGCCAGGGCGTCAACTGGCGCGGTCGGGGCGACGCCTGTACATGCTCGGCGCCGGCGGACACGACGCACTTCTCCACGTCTTCGGCCTCGACGATCAAGGCCGCCCGCATGAGCTGTCGGTGCTCTCCGTGGGTCCCACCGCCGGTTTCCTGAGCGCCTTCGGAAGCGTCGTCCACCTCCTGCACGGGGGAGGGTCGAATCTGTACGATGCCTCCGATCCGACCGATCTGCGTCTCGCAAGCCGTGTCGAAGATCTCCGCGCCGGCGTGATCGGTGCCTCCCGTCTCTATGCCCAGCGGCGGCGTTTTTCTGGTCTGCTTGCCTTTGATATCAGCGATCCGTACAGCCCTACCGTCTTGGACACGCTCGTGGCGCCGCCGACTGGAGGCTACGGTCCCGGCCTGGCGGTCCAGGACGACCGGATCTATGCATTTGCCTACGAGGCGGTCGGCGTCTTCCCCGCACAAGGCGATGAGCGCCCCCCCCCGGCCTGGCTCGATCTTCCCGAAGGCCCGGTCCACAAGGACATCGCCACCGTGCCGGGCGCACTGGCCGTGCACTCGGCGCTCTGGTCCGATTCGTCGATGGTAGCGACCTACTCCTTGCCCGATCTGGAGCCGCTCGACGAGATCCGGGTGAAGGGGAAGGACCTTCTCGAGCGCTACTACCTGCTCTCCGACGGCCCCTGGCTGGCCTTCGAGGCGGGACGCTGGAGCGATCGGCGGATCGTCGTCGTCGATGCTTCCGATCCGGCGCACCTCGATCTGCGTACGATCGTGGAATGGCCTTTCCGTCCCAACGCCTACTCTCCGGCCCTGCGGGTTCATCTCGGAGTGCCGCACGTGATCTTCGCCGATACCACCGGACTGGTCGACATCGCCTGTCTGGAGGGCGGCGAGAACGAAATCGTTGCGACCTATGGCGAGGGCACCGGGTTCGATTATGTTGCTTATCGCGATGGGCTGGTCGTGGCCGGCGACCGGGAAGTGTACGATCTGCACCTGATCGACTGGTCGGATCCCGCGTCCCCTTCTTCCGTCGATCGCATCGAGCAGGGGATCTACTACCTCGCGGACGCGATCCCGCTCGCCAATCAGCTCCTGGTGTCACGCGCCGACTACCAACTGCGTAGCTACCCCTTGGTGAACGGAGAGTTCTTGCCCCCGATCGACATGCCCTGCGTCTTCGGTTATCGCATGGATCTCACGGGCGGTGTATTGAGGCCGTACTACACGGGCACCGGCCTGGCGGAGTACGTCCCGGATCCCGAGCTGGCGCCGCCATTCGAATGACGCGACGAGCGTGGCTCCGGAGCCGCGGCACGACTTCTCCGTGCCTTCGCTTGCCTGTGATTCCTCCGCGCCGCTGCCTACCAGGAGCACTTGGCCGGGACCGAGCTGGGCATGGGGAACACTCGGCCGCCGGCCATCTCGCGGCGAACGCCGGCATGGCGCGAGGAAGGCGTCGGAAAACAGCGCGGCTGGCCCCTGGAATCGGCCGGCTTCGGAGCGTCGATACTCGATATTCGAGATATCACGATGGCTGGACAAGCGGGACCCAGGCGCGACATGCGGACCGATGCTCGACACGCGGAGAGGAAGACAATGGCGCTCGAGTTCCGCCTCGTGTCAGGACGAGCGTTCGAGACGACAGAGACAATGCAGAGCCCCGGACATGGTCCAGAAAGTGTCGCGACAATGGAGCGATTTGCGTCGGCTCGAACACGAGTCGCAGACTGGTGTCGGGGTAGTAGACCTTCAGGTCGTTGAGCACGTGGCACAGCGCTGCCAGGGCGCGGTTGTCGCGGGGTGTAGCCATGCTGTGCAGGCGCAGGGTCAGCGTGGCCTGCTCGTGGCCTGGAAGTAGATCTGCCGGAAGCTCGAACACCTGTCGCATGGATTTGCGGGCCTCGTCGTCCCGAAAAGGAAGCAATCGCCCCACCAGGTTTGCGAGTTGCGTCTCGGCGCGATGGGCGACCATCTTGATGGTGTCGGTGATGATCTTGCGCTCGCGCTCGAGCCGAACCACCGGCTGGCCGTCCATTACCTCGCGGACTGGCACGCGGGCGGGCAGTGCCTTCAGATCGGCTTCGAGCCGTGTGCACTCCGAGCGGAGCTTCTTGATCTCTCGTCCCAGCTCTGCATGGGAGATCTTGAAGCCTCGCACTGTGGGGCGTTTGCGCTCCGGGTGTAGCCGCCCCCTCCCATCCGCCACCGCCGTCGCTCCTCTTGCCGCATAGCCCCGCTCTTGTGTAGATCCGTCGACGGGACAGTCCGGTGGTCGGGCTGAACAGACCAACCCACCGAAACCCCTACATGGTGGCAAACCTCGGAGGTTCCGGCGGGCCGGAGGTTCTCCATGATAGCGGCGACGGGCATTCGGACCAACGACTATTGGGAGGTGCACCGGAGGGCAGAGCAGTGGCCGGAGCTGGATTGCCCGGAGCGCTCGTGCGGTTGCGGCGCTGGCTCATGGCCCGGTTCGCCGTCTTCTTCGGCGGACCTCGCGGAGTCTGCCAAGAAGAACCGATGATGAATGAGACACTGCGCGAGAAGACGGCCACGTCGGCCCCGGGGTCGAGGGAAGGTCGAGCGCTTCTTTGGGACGGTCCGATCGGCCTTCCTGCCTCACGTGACGCCGGACCATCGCACGGATCTGGCGACACTGAATCGGGTGTGGTGGAGCTGGCTCAAGGCGGAGTACCACCAGACCTCGCGTCGCGGCATCGGCGGACAGACACCGCTGGATCGCTTCCTGGAGGACAACGCCCTGATCCGTCCCGCGCCGGACAACCTGGACGACATGATGCGCATGCAGGTGTCGCGCAAGGTCAACCGGGACCGGTGTGATCACGCAGATCCGTGACGGGAGAGCGCGGGATGGGGGGGGCGGAATTGTGTGGGGCTCGACATTGCCGAAGGTCAAGCGCGGTCTCCAGCAACATGCTCCCACCGCGTTTCGGCCCGGAGCAACGACGCGACGATGCGGAAGCACGACTCGCACTGTCGACGTCTGAGAGCGCCACGGTATCGAGTCGCCTCGGTTCGAGGTGGGGCCGGCGCACTCCAGATCGGCAGCGGGACGTAGACCGACCCCTTGCCTCAAGCGCCCCCCACGTCTCTATCCAAATCCTCCGGCTCAGTCGTCGCTGACCAGCGCCGCCATTTTGGCCACGCGGTCGCGGCTCTTGTCGAGGAAGTCGGCTCCGAACTTCTCGTTGACGCGCTCGAACTCGACCATCAGGCGCGCGGTGTCGTCTTCGTCCAGGAGCTGGAAGGCCAGCGGGTAGAAGCGATGGTCTTCGCGGTTGATGTGTTGGCGCAGCATCGAAATGTAGCTGGCCAGGTGCTCCAGCAGGTCGTTTGTCGCTGCCTCTTGCCCGCTTTCGTAGCCTTCCTTGGCGTAGTCGATGGCGGCGACATGGTTGCGGCCGGTCTCGTGCTGGTTGCGCAGCGCCTCGATCGGCGCGTCGAACTGGCCGGCGTGCTTCTGAGCCAGCAGCGTGAACATCTGCAGCTCTTCTTTGAAGTGGTGATACTTGTCGACGAACTCGCGCGAGAAGAGGACCGCGTGCTGGAAGAAGGTCTTGGGGACCTTCTCGCCGTGCTCGATCTTGTCGAGGGCGCCGGCCAGGGTGTCGAGGAATCTGCGGATCAGACCGTGCTCGGTCGCCAGTGTGTCGATCGCTTTCATGGAAGGAGCCTCCGCGGGCGTCTTGATAGGGAGAGTGGTTCGGTCCGCTTGCCATCTCGCGCCAGCGGTCGCCTCGCAGTCCGCGCCGATTAGACTTCGATTGCGACTTTTACACTACACTGGGGCGGTGGTCGATGTCGATTGCTGCCCGCCATGATCCGCGATCCCCTCAAGCTCGTTCCGGTCCGCTACAAGCTGCCGATGACCTTCGCCTTTCTGTGCGTGGTGGCCTTCGGTCTGGGCGGCTACATGGTGACCACGACCGCCCGGCAGGCGCTGGAGAGGCAGATTCGGCTGCGCCTCGACGACCTGGCGGCCAACACCAACCTGGCGGTCGACCGCAACCTGGAGCTGCTGGGGCGGCGGGTGGAGGATTTCGCCTCGGATGGGCACATCCGACTGGAGCTGGAGCGGCTGCGGGAGGCGGGGGGCGGCGCCGCCGAAGGGCGCGACCTGGTGCGCCACCTGCGCACCAACAAGCTGCCGCTGGTGGTTGAGTTCGTCGACGCCTACGTGCTGGACGACGAGGGAGCGGTGCTGGTGCGCGCCTACTCGCGGAGCGCCGACCCGCCGGCCGGATTCGACCGCGAGGGCTTCTGGTATGGGCCCTTGACGGCGCCCGGCAGCGACCATCCCTACCCGAGCTTCGTGCTCTCGACCCCGGTGATGGCGATCGACGGGACGCGCCAGCTCGGCTTTCTGCAGCTGGTGGTGCGGGCCGACTTGTGGGCGGGGCGCCTGCGCAACGTGGTGGCGGCTTCGCCGCTGGAGGGTTTGCGGCTGGGCCTGAGCGTGCCGGGCGGCTACCGGCTGCCCTTGATCCCGACTGCCGCGGAGGAGGCGCCGGAGGGGGCCGCGGGAGAGGACGAGGCGGGGCCGCTGGCCTTCTCCAGCACCAACCAGCGCAGCGGCTGGAACGTCGACCTGGCGGTCGACCGGCGGGCGCTGACGCTGCCGATCGAGACCATGGTCTCGACCTTCGTCTACGTGGGGATCGCGCTGGTGCTGCTGGCGGCCTTGCTGCTGCTGCCCTCGCGGCAGTTCCTGCTGAAACCGCTGGCGGAGCTGGAGAGCGCCGCTCGCAGGATTACCGAGGGGGACTTCGCGGCGCGGGTGGGCTATCGCTCGGACGACGAGGTGGGGCATCTTTCGCAGGCCTTCGACGTGATGGCGGCGGCGGTCCAGGAGCGCACCCAGCGGCTGGCGCGGGCGGCCCAGGATCTGGAGTACCGCGAAGCGGAGATCCGCTTCGAGCGCGACCGCCTCAACACGGTGATCCACTCGATGGAGGACGGGCTCTTCATGCTGGATCGCCGGGGCGATCTGACCCTGGCCAACGGCGCGGCGCGGGCGGTGCTGGACGAGCTCGGCAGGGGGCATCGCGGCCTCGACCCGAGCCTGTGCAAGGGAGCGGGGCGCGCGCTGGGGAGCTGTCTGGCCTGCCTGGCGGACCCGGGGCGCAGCGCGGCGGGCTGCGTGATGTCGATCGGGACCCGGGTCTATGACATCCAGGCGACGCCGCTGCGCGGGCCGGAGGGGGAGGAGAGCGGGCGGATCTTTGTCAGCCGGGATGTGACCGAGCGGCTGCGACAGGCCGACCGGCAGGCGCACCAGGAGCGGATGACGGTGCTGGGGGAGGTGGCGGCGGTGATGGCGCACGAGATGAACAACCCGCTGGCGGCGATTTCGATGTTCAGCCAGATGCTGCTCGACGGGCTGGACGGGGAGTCGCCGCTGCGCACGCACGCCGAGGTGGTGCACCGCAACACGCTGAGCTGCAAGCGGACGATCCGCTCGTTGCTCGATATGGCGACGACGCCATCGGCCGATCCGGAGGAGTTCGATGCCCGCGACCTGGTGGACGAGGTGGTGGAGCTGCTGCGGCCGGTGGCGGAGCGCGGCGGGGTGACGCTCGAGGTCGACGGGCGGGCCGGGGATGGACGGGTGCACGGCGACGAGCTGCAGGTGCGCCAGGCGCTGGTCAACCTGGTGATGAACGGGATTCAGGCGCTGGCGGAGGCGAAGCGGGGCGCGGTGCGGGTGGCGACGGTGGAGCGCGCGGGGGAGTTGGCGATCCGGGTGCGGGACGACGGGCCGGGAATCCCGGCGGAGCTGCGCGAGAGGGTGTTCGAGCCCTTCTTCACGACCAAGGCGCCGGGGGAAGGGACCGGGCTGGGACTGCCGACCTCGCGGCGCATCATCGCGGCGCAGGGGGGGCGCCTGACGCTGGTCGAGGGGGAGCGGGGGACGGAGCTCGAGATGGTGTTTCCGAGGGCGGCCGCGGGCAGTGCGGGGGGCGGTGCGGCGGGGAGAGGGGCGTCGTGAGGAGCCTGGCGGAGTGCTCGCAGGAACGGGGATTCGATCGGTTGCGGGTGCTGATCGTCGACGACGAGGCCGACGTGCGGCTCGGGTTGCGGATGCTGATCAAAAGCCTTGGGGCGGAGGTGCGCGAGGCGGCGAGCGGCGAGATGGCGCTGGAGGTGACCGGCGACTGGACGCCGCATCTGCTGCTCTCGGACATCACCATGGGCGAGATGTCGGGGATGGAGCTCCTGGGGAGGGTGCGCCGCGACCGGCCCGAGATTCGGGTGCTGATGATCACCGGCTACGGAACGATCGAGCTGGCGGTCGAGGCGATGCGGCGCGGGGCGGTGCATTTCATCACCAAGCCTTTCGACAACCGGGAGATTCTGGCGGAGGTGGAGCGCCACGGTTGCGAGGCCCTGCTGGCGCAGCGGGTGCGGCGTATGGAGACGGCGGGGGACGGGGGGGCGCCGGTGATCGTGGCGCGGGATCCGCGGATGCTCGAGGTGCTGGAGCTGGCGCGGCAGGTGGGGCCGACCGATCTGCCGGTGCTGATTCGCGGCCAGAGCGGAGTCGGCAAGTCGTTGGTGGCTCGTGTGATCCACGAGCACGGGCGGGATCCGGCGGTGCCCTGGGCGCGGGTTCGGGTGGCGGCGCTCTCGGAGACGCAGCTCGAGTCGGAGCTCTTTGGCCACGTTCGGGGGGCCATTCCGGGCGCGGACCAGGATCGCGACGGGGCGCTGGTGGCGGCGCGCGGCGGGACGGTTTACCTGGAAGAGGTGGCGCTGCTGCCGCCGCTGGCGCAGGGGAAGCTGCTGCACGCTTTGCACGAGGGGCGGGCGACGCCGCTCGGCGCGACGGCGGCGGTGCCGGTCGAGTTTCGGATGGTGGCGGCGACCAGCCGCGACTTGTTGCACGAGCGGATGGCGAAGGGGGAGTTCCGCAAGGACCTCTACTATCGGCTGCGGGTGGTGACGATCGACGTGCCGGCGCTGCGCGAGCGGCGTGCCGACATTCTGCCGCTGGCGGAGCATTTTCTGGCGCTCTACGCCGGCCAGATCGAGCGTGGCCGTGCTGGGGTGCCCGAGCTGACCGAAGGCGCGCGGGCGGCGCTGCGCGACCACGACTGGCCAGGCAACGTGCGCGAGCTCGAGAACGGGATCCAGCGGGCGCTGCTGCTGGCCAGGGGCGGGGAGATTCGCGCCCAGCATCTGCGCCTGGTGGAGGAGGCCGATCCGCTGGCGATCGGCGGCGGCGACGATCTCAGCTACGAGGACGGCAAGCAGCGGGTGTTGCAGGCCTTCCAGCGCAGCATCGTGGAGCGGGCGCTGCGCAGCACGCGGGGAAACGTGACCCGGGCCGCCGACGCCTGCGGTCTGACGCGGGCGGCCTTTCAGCGCATCATGCGCACTCTCGACCTCGATCGCCACGAGTTCGCCGCCGACGATTGAGGATTTTTCCGTGCGGCGCATTGCCGAGTATCGCCTGCGCTGCATAGCGGGCTATGCACCTCGGAGCTGGCGACACGGACGCGCTCGCGGCAGTGTACCAGGGGCGCCGCCTAGTCGAGTATGCACCCAACACAGTTTTGGCCGGGGGGAAGGGGTTCGGAGCCGTTGATTCGACGTTGAAGCGGCGTATTTCCTTGCCTAACTTGACAAAGCGTTACCAGTTCCGAGGAGATTCGCATGCGTGTCCAACGTGTCGAGACAGCGGCCGGAATCAGACGGTCGGTCACAGGCCCCGGTGCCCGAGCGGCGCGGATCGTCGGCGTTCTACTGGTCGTGGCTCTGTCGCTCCTCCCGCGCGCGCGGGCCGAGAGCGCGGTGGAGGATTTCGAGAACCACTGCATGAGCTGCCACACCATCGGCGGCGGCCGTCTGACGGGTCCGGACCTGAAAGGCGTATTCGAGCGCCAGGACCGGGCGTGGCTGGCGCGCTTCATTCTCGACCCTCAGACCGTGCTCGACAGCGGCGATGCCTATGCGCTGGAGCTGCGCAACGAGGCGCGCGGAGTCGTGATGCCCGCGGTTCCCGGAATGACCCTGGAGCGCGCCAAGGCGCTGCTCGATCTGATCGAGGAAGAGTCGGCGCAGGAGCGCTCGAAGTTCGCGGGCATCCAGATGAGCGAGCGAGCCTTCACGGAAGTCGACGTGCGTATGGGCAGAGAGATCTTCCTCGGGACTCAGTCCCTGGCCAAAGGCGGCGCGGCGTGTGTCTCTTGCCACTCGGTCAACGGCATCGGCGTGTTGGCGGGAGGCAAGCTGGGACCGGATCTGAACGACGTCTACGGTCGGCTGAACGGACGCAAGGGCCTCGGGACCTGGCTCTCGGCGCCCGCGACCAGCACCATGCAGTCGATCTTCGCATCGCGCCCGCTGGATGGTGACAACGAAATCCTCCCCTTGCTCGCCTACTTTGCCGATCTGGCGCAGGATCCGCCGGAAAGCAGCCAGGCGGCCACGTTGATTTTCATACTGCTCGGCCTTGGGGGAACGGCGGCCGCCTTGATGATCTTCGACGGGGCATGGAAGGGACGCTTCAGAGGCGTGCGGAAGGCACTCATCGCGCAGAGCGGCGCACCGGTGGAGACCAGGTAGCCATGAGCAACAATCCTTGGATTCAAGACAGCGTTGATCCCGAGAGTCGATCTTGGGAGGAGTTCTACCGCAACCGCTGGCAGCACGACAAGATCGTGCGCAGCACCCACGGCGTGAACTGCACCGGCGGTTGTACCTGGCAGATTCACGTCAAGGACGGAATCGTCACCTGGGAAATGCAGGGGCTGGACTACCCGGAGATCGATCCGGAGATTCCACCCTACGAGCCGCGCGGTTGCCAGCGGGGCATCTCTTATTCGTGGTACCTCTACAGTCCCTTGCGCGTGAAGTACCCGTACATTCGCGGTGCTCTGGTGGACCTGTGGCGAAAGGCGCGCGCCGCCCACGCCGATCCGGTCGAGGCCTGGACTTCTCTGGTGAGCGACGGATCGGCGCGGGCCCGCTGGCATCGGGCGCGCGGCAAGGGGGGATTCCGCCGCACCAGCTGGGACGAGGTGCTGGAGCTGATCGCGGCATCGATGATCCACACGATCAAGACGCACGGTCCGGATCGCATCGCCGGCTTCTCGCCGATCCCCGCGATGTCGATGATCAGCTACGCATCGGGTGCGCGGATGCTGCAGTTGATGGGGGGCGTGGCGCTCTCGTTCTACGACTGGTATTGCGACCTGCCCTCGGCCTCGCCGGAAACCTGGGGCGAGCAGACCGACGTCAACGAATCGGCGGACTGGTACAACGCCAAGCTGTTGGCGGTCATGGGGTCGAACTTGAACATGACGCGCACGCCGGACTGTCACTTCGCGGCGGAGGCGCGCCACAACGGCACCAAGATGTACGTGTTCGCGCCGGACTTCAACCAGGTCGCGAAGTACGCCGACACCTGGCTGAGCGTCAACGCCGGACAGGACGGCGCCTGGTGGATGGCGGTCAATCACGTCATTCTGAAGGAGTTCCACCACGAGCGCGAGGTCGAGTCCTTCCAGAGCTACTTGAAGCAGTACAGCGACGCTCCGCACCTGGTGGAACTGGTGGAGGAGGAGGGGGTGCTGCGCCCCGGTCAGATGCTGCGGGCCGGCCGGATGGAGGGCTGCGAGGAGGTCGAGAACGGTGACTGGCAGTTCTTGTTCTGGGATCGCGGCGACGATCGTCCCAAGGTGCCTAGCGGCGCGGTCGGCTCGCGTTGGGCGGAGCAGAACAAGGGCAAGTGGAATCTGAAGCTCGAGGATATCCGCGACGGATCGCCCATCGATCCGGTGCTGACCTTCCTGGGGGCGGCGGACCAGGAGTGCCTGGTCACCTTCGACGACTTCGCTCAGGCGCGCCCCCTGCAGCGCGGTGTTCCGGCGCGGCGCATCACCACCGCCGCGGGCGAGCAGGTGCTGGTGGCGACGATCTACGATCTGTTGATGGCGCAGTACGGAGTGCCGCGCGGGCTCGGCGGCGCTTACGGCGAGGGCTACGATGACGCCGACGCGCCCTATACGCCGGCCTGGCAGGAGCGCTACACCGGACTCGATCGCAAAGACCTGATCCAGTTCGCGCGCGAGTGGGCAGGGACCGCCGAGCACACCGGCGGCAAGTGCACCATCATCATCGGCGCCGGGATCAACCACTGGTACCACGCCAATTTGATGTATCGAGCCGGCATTCATGCGCTGGTGCTCTGCGGCTGCGTCGGCAAGAACGGCGGCGGGCTGGCGCATTACGTGGGCCAGGAAAAGCTGGCGCCGGCCGAGTCGTGGGGCGCGATCGCGTTGGGCAAGGACTGGTACCCGGCGGCGCGGGTTCAGAACGCGCCGAGCTGGCACTACGTCCACACCGACCAGTGGCGTTATGAGAAGTCGTTCACCGACTACCACACGGTTCCGCCGAACCAGAAGGAAGGATCGCTGGCTCGAGGCCACACCATGGATGCTCAGGTGCGCGCGGTGAAGAACGGCTGGCTGCCCTTCTACCCGCAGTTCACCGAGAGCAGCCTGGAAATCGTCGCCAAGGCCAAAGCGGACGGGGCGGCGGACGACGCCGCGGTGGTGCAGCACGCGCTGGCGCGCATCAAGAACGGCGATCTGAAATTCGCGATCGAGGATCCCGACGCGCCCGAATGCTGGCCGCGGGTCTGGTTCATCTGGCGCGGCAACGCGCTGATGTCGAGCTCCAAGGGGCACGAGTACTTCCTGAAGCACTATCTCGGTACGCACCACAACGCGATCGCCGACGAGATCGCCGGCGATGCGGTCGAAGAGGTCACCTATAGAGACATCGCGCCGGAAGGCAAGATGGACCTGGTGATCGACCTCAACTTCCGCATGGATACTTCGGCGCTCTACTCCGACATCGTGCTGCCGGCGGCCACCTGGTACGAGAAAGCCGACCTCAACTCGACCGATATGCACAGCTTCGTGCACCCGCTCTCCGAAGCGGTGCCGCCCTGCTGGGAGGCGAAGAGCGACTGGGCGATCTTCCGCGCCGTGGCCGAGCGCTTCTCGAAGCTCGCCGAGCGTCACTTTCCGGAGCAGGTCGACGACCTGGTGGCGGTGCCCCTGGCACACGATACGCCCGCGGAGATCGCGCAACCGCAGATCAGGGATTGGGCGAAGGGCGAAGTCGAGGCGATCCCGGGCAAAACGATGCCGGGCCTCAAGGTGGTCCGCCGCGACTACAAGAATCTCTATCGACAGTTCACCTCTCTTGGGCCACTTGTGCGTAGCAATGGGCTCGGCGCCCACGGCACCCACTACCACTGCGAGGAGTTCTACGACGAGCTCAGCGCGCGTTGCTCCACGACCTGGGACGGCAACACCTACCCTTCGATCGAGCGCGACGCTGACGTTTGCGACGCGGTGCTGCGGCTGGCGACGGTGTCGAACGGCGAGCTGGCGTTCCGCTCCTACAAGAACATGGAAGAGCGCGTGGGACTGCCCTTGGCGCACCTGGCCGAGAAGTCGCGCTCGGTGCGAATGTCCTACGACGACCTCCAGACCCGCCCGCATCGCTACCTGAGCAGCCCCATGTGGTCCGGCCTGATCGAGTACGGGCGCGCCTACTCCCCATACACCTACAACCACGATGCGCTGGTCCCCTGGCGCACTCTGACCGGTCGCCAGCATCTCTACCTCGATCATCCTGGCTACTTGCAGTTCGGTGAGCATCTGCCCACCTACAAGCCCAAGCCGACGCCGCATCAGTATGCCGATCTACGGGTCTCGGACGCGGTCGGCGAGACCATGATGCTCAACTACCTCACGCCCCACGGCAAGTGGCACATCCACTCGACCTACGGCGACAACCACCGAATGACGACTCTGTCGCGAGGTTGCGAGCCCTTCTGGATGAACGACAAGGATGCGGAGCAGGTGGGGATCGTCGACAACGACTGGGTCGAAGTGCACAACGACCACGGCGTGGTGGTCACTCGGGCCTGCGTCAGCGCGCGCATTCCGCGTGGAATCTGCATCATCTACCACTCGCCCGAGCGCACCTACGGTGTGCCGAAGTCGCCGCTCAGGGCGAACCGCCGCGGCGGCGGCCACAACAGTCTTACGCGAACCCGTCTCAAGCCCAACCTGATGATCGGGGGCTACGGGCAGTTCACCTACCACTTCAACTACTGGGGCCCGATCGGCTGCAACCGTGACACGCACGTCTATGTGCGCAAGTTGCCCGAGCTGCGCTGGTAACGATTGGCGAAGCAAGGAAGGACAGAGACATGGACGTTCGCTCTCAGGTTTCCATGGTGTTCCACCTCGACAAGTGCATCGGTTGCCACACGTGCAGCGTCGCCTGCAAGAACGTGTGGACCGACCGCAAGGGCACCGAGTACATGTGGTGGAACAACGTCGAGACCAAGCCGGGCACCGGCTATCCGACCAAGTGGGAGGACCAGGAGAAGTACCGCGGCGGGTGGGTGCGCAATCCCGATCTGCAACTGCGCTCGACCAGCAAGGCACGCATCGTTCCCAACATCTTCCACAACCCCTCGATGCCCAGTCTCGACGACTACTACGAACCCTGGACCTACGACTATCAAAATCTGTTCAACGCGCCCGAAGGCGACGACCAGCCGACCGCACGGCCGATCTCGATGGTCGACGGCAGACCGATCGACATCGAGGCCGGTCCGAACTGGGACGACGACCTGAGCGGATCCCCGATCTATGCCGAGAACGATCCCAACTTGACGGCGCTGACTCCCGAGCAGCGAGCTCAGCTCTTCGCCATCGAGCGCCTGGTCTTCTTCTACTTCCCGCGCATCTGTAATCACTGTCTCAATCCGGCATGTGTCGCCTCGTGCCCCTCGGGCGCGCTCTACAAGCGCGGTGAAGACGGGATCGTGCTGATCGATCAGAAGGTCTGTCGAGCGTGGCGCTCGTGCGTGGCGGCTTGCCCCTACAAGAAGACCTACTTCAATTGGCAGACCGGCAAGTCGGAGAAGTGCATTCTCTGCTTCCCGCGCGTGGAGACCGGCCAGGCTCCGGCCTGCTTCCATTCCTGCGTGGGGCGGATTCGCTACCTGGGCGTGCTGCTCTACGACGCCGACCGACTTCAGGATGTGGCGCGGAGCGACGACCAGGGGTTGGTCGAAGCGCATCGCTCGATGATTCTGAATCCCCACGACGACGAGGTGCAGCAGGCGGCGCGCGCGCAGGGGATGTCGGACGCGGTGCTCGATGCGGCGCGCCGCTCGCCGGTCTACAAGTTCGTCAAGGAGTGGGGGCTGGCACTGCCCCCGCACTTGGAGTTCCGAACCCTGCCGATGCTCTTTTATGTGCCGCCCTTGCTGCCGGTGACCAGCAGCGAAGAAGAGGGCACGGTCTGCACCGACTCCGATGACTTCTTTCACGCCGTCGACAAGGCCAGGGTGCCGGTGGAGTATCTGGGCAACCTGCTGGGGGCGGGCAACAGCGGCGTGGTGAGCTATGCGCTGCGCAAGTTGATGGCGGTTCGCTATCACCGCCGGGCCCTGACTGTCGGCGACATCGCACCGGAGGTGGTCGAGCGGGTGCTGCGCGAAGCCGACTGCACAGCGGAGCAGGCGGAGCAGATCTACCGCCTCAGTACGATGGCGACGCTTCGCGACCGCTTCGTCTTCGCGCCGGCGCAGCGCGAGCAGGCGATCGAGATGCTCGCCGATCCCTTGGAGCACAAGCAGGCCGTCGGCTTCGGCTTCCTGCGTGGACCGCAGCGGGGGGCATGATGAACGACAAGATTGCCCTGCTGGACGCGCTCTCCGAGCTCTTCGAGTACCCCGGTGAGGGTTTCGCGGACGCGGTGGCCGCCTTCCGTGCGATCGCCGACGGGCGGCGCCCTGGCTCCGGAGACCGCCTGGCGGATCTGGAGCGGCGGGCGAGGGGCATGAGCCGCGGCGAGGTCGAGGAGATGTTCACTCGCACCTTCGAGATCAACCCGGTCTGTGCGCTGGAGGTCGGCTGGCATGTCTACGGCGAGGAGTACGAGCGCGGGGCGCTGATGGTGCGGCTGCGCCAGGAGCTGCGCCGGCACGATGTCGCCGAGGGCAACGAGCTGCCCGACCATCTGACGCACGTCTTGCGCCTCCTGGGCCGACTGGATTCGGCACTGGCGGACGATCTGGCGGGTCGTTATGTGTTGCCCTCCCTCAGCAAGATGATCGATGCGCTGTCCGGCAAGGAATGCCCCTACGAAGGGCTGCTGCAGACCGCGCACGAGATTGTCGACGCCGAGCACGACGCGATCGAGATCGCGCCGCAACGAAGGCGCAGTGATCCGCCGGGCTCGCTGCTGCCCTTCCCAATGACTCGACATCGGTCCGAGGGCCCTGCTTGCGGCCCGACGGGAGGATGCTCATGAGTCTGAGCAACGACATCCTGCACCACCTCGACACCTTCTTGTTCGGGGCGCTGCCCTATCTGTCGATCACGATCTTCCTGGTCGTGACCATCCAGCGCTACCGCCAAGACACTTTCACCTACTCTAGCCTGTCGTCGCAGTTCCTGGAGAACCGCCAGCACTTCTGGGGCCTGGTGCCCTTTCACTACGGCTTGCTCACGGTGTTGGCCGGACACGTCGTCGCTTTCCTGATTCCACGCGCGATTCTGGCTTGGAATGGGGTGCCGCTTCGTCTCTACGTGCTGGAAGTGAGCGCGCTGATCTGTGGGCTGCTGACGGTGACGGGACTGGTGATGGCGATCGCCAGGCGCTTGAACAACACCAGAGTTCGCGGCGTGACTACCGCCTCGGACTGGGTGCTCTTCGCCATGCTCCTGTTTCAGATCATCACCGGGGTTCTGGTGGCGGTCTTCGTGGGCTGGGGGTCTTCCTGGTTCGCCGCGGCGGTCTCTCCCTACCTCTGGTCTCTGGTGAAATTCCAACCGGACTGGAGCTTCATCGTCGGCATGCCGTGGCTGGTGAAGCTGCACATCGTTTCGGCGTTCGTGCTGATCGGATTCTTCCCCTTCACCCGGCTGGTGCACCTGCTGGTGATTCCAAATCAGTACTTGTGGCGCAGGACACAGATCGTCCGCTGGTACGGATTTCGCGGAGCCACTCGAGGAAAAGCAACATGACGAGCGCAACCAAGAACACGCGGGCTGTCCGCCTCTCCTACTGGGACGTCGAGGACGACGGCTTCTGGGAATCCGAAGGCAAGGGCATCGCCAATCGCAATTTGTGGATTTCGATCCCCAATCTGCTCTGCGGTTTCGCGGTGTGGCTGTACTGGGGCATGGTGGCGAAGTTTATTCAGAGGGCCCACTTCGCCAATACCGAGCTCTTCGATTTCACCTTCATGAACGGCGGTCAACCGTATGAAGGCGACGCCTATCGCAACCTGCTCTTCACGCTGCCGGCGGTAGCCGGTCTGGCGGGAGCGACGCTGCGCATTCCCAACTCATTCATGATCTCGATTTGCGGGGGTCGCAATGTCAAGTTCATGACCACCATGCTCTTGATGCTGCCGGCTCTGGGAGCCGGCATCGCCCTGCAAAACCCGGCGACACCCTTCTCGACCTATGTGTTGTTGGCGGCGCTGTCCGGAGTGGGAGGTGGAGCCTTCGCCTCGTCGATGTCCAACATCAGCTTCTTCTTCCCCAAGCGGATGCAGGGACTGGCCCTGGGCCTGAATGCCGGTCTCGGCAACGCCGGGGTCTCGGTGATGCAGTTTCTGCTGCCCTGGATCATCACTTTTGGCGCCTTCGGTGGATTCGGCGGCGAGCCCTATCAGGTCGGCGACAGCGCGCTGTGGATTCAGAACGCGGGACTGGTGTGGGTGCCGATCACGGGCTTCCTGATGATCCTGGCGTTTCTGTTCATGAACAACATGCCGCAGCACGACTGCGGGCCGACCGCGGCGGCGGTCGGCAAGTACCTGTGGCTGACCTTGCTCGGGTTCATCGGAGCCGGTGTCGGTGTGACTCTGCTGATCGTGCCCTGGGGCGGCTTTCCGGCGCTGCTGAAGATCTTCGTGATTCTGGTGGTCGCGGTGGTTGTGACGCTGCTGGCCATGAAGAAGCTCACACCGAGCGCGGTCAAGGGGAAGCTCGATGCGCAGTTCGCCATTTTCGACAACAAGCACAACTGGATCATGACCTGGCTCTACACCATGACCTTCGGGTCGTTCATCGGCTACGCGAACGCTTTTCCGAAGCTGATCGATGACGTGTTCGGCGTGATCAGGGTCGGTGCCGATGGTTCGCCTTTGGCCGAGGCGATGATCAATCCGAATGCACCTCTGTCGGCGTCCTATATCTGGATCGGCGCTGGTGTCGGCGCGTTGATCCGGCCCCTGGGAGGCTGGCTCTCGGACAAGCTCGGGGGCGCGCGAGTGACTCAGTGGGACACCGTGGTGATGATCGCGGCAACGATCGGAGCCGGCTATTTCGTGGCGCTGGCCAACCGCTCAGCGACGCCCGAGCAGTACTTCTTGCCTTTCCTGTTCTTGTTCATCCTGCTCTTCGCCACCACCGGCATCGGCAACGGTTCGACCTTCCGCATGATTCCGATCATCTTCGAGAAGGAGCAGGCGGGACCGGTGCTCGGCTGGACTTCGGCGATCGCCGCTTACGGCGCCTATCTGATCCCGAGGATTTTCGGAGAGCAGATCAAGAGCGGCACGCCAGAGTACGCGCTCTACGGCTTCGCCGGATACTACGCCAGCTGTCTGATCGTGAACTGGTGGTTCTACGCCCGCAAGAACGCCGAAACCCCTTGCTGAGAGATGGTTGAGGTCGCCGGATGAACGGTCGTCTGTTCTCGACTCTGCTGATCTGCGGCATCGTGTTGGCGGGGATCTCGCTGGTGCGCGCCGGCGGTCGCCTGCAGCTGGCTGGAATCGATCAGGGCTATCAACCGGTGCAGCCGATCGCCTATTCCCATCGACTGCACGCAGGCGAGCTGGCCATTCCCTGTCTCTACTGCCACAGCGGCGCCGAGAAGAGCCGCCGGGCGGGGATTCCCGCGGCCAGCATCTGCATGAACTGTCACCGCTTCGTGAGCGCGACGATGGGTGCAGTGCGCGCCGAGGAGAAGGCGGCTGACGAAGAGGGGCGCGAGCCGCGGAGCTTGGTCTCGCCCGAGCTGGCGAAGCTCTACCAGGCCCATGGACTCACCGAGAGCCTGCAGCCCGACCCGGGGCTGGAGGCGATGCCGATCGCCTGGAAGCGCGTTCACAGCCTGCCGGATTTTGCGGCCTTCGATCATCGGCCACACGTTGCGGCGGAGATCTCATGCATGAGCTGCCACGGCCCGATCGAGACCATGGACCGAGTGCGCCAGGAGGCGACGCTGAGCATGGGGTGGTGTGTTCGCTGCCATCGCGAGACGACTCCCCGCACCGAGGCCGGCAGGCCGGTGGATCCCCCGCTCGACTGCGTCACATGCCACTACTGATCGATTGGAAGCGACGATGAGTCAAGGCAGCAAAGGGTACTGGACCTCACCGGACCGGCGCGGGGCGGCGGACGGCGGCGTGAGCCCGGCGTCGGGAGAGTTCTCGGTGATGTCGGTGGGCGACCTGCCGGCCTTGCCGCGGCGCGACTTCCTGCGTCTGGCCGGATTCGCCGTGGGCGCGACCTCGCTGATCGGTTGCAGCCGTGGCAAGGAGCGCGAAGTCGCTCCCTACCTGGTCGCCCCTGAGGAGGTGGTTCCCGGGCGCGCCTACTGGTACGCGACCGTGTGCGGGGCGTGTCCGGCGGGCTGCGGCGTGCTGGCCAAAGCGCTTGACGGTCGTCCGGTGAAGCTGGAAGGCAATCCGCAGCACCCTCTTTCGGCGGGCGGCATGTGCCCCATCGGGCAGGCCAGCGTGCTCTCCCTCTACGATTCTCAGCGACTGTTGGCACCGCTCCGCGACGGCAACGCGAGCGATTGGCCGTCGGTCGACGCCGAGCTGAGCGCGGCCTTCGAGCGCCTGGCGCAGGGCTCTGGTCGGGTGCGTTTCCTGGTCGATTCCACGACCGGTCCGACCGAGCGCAAGGCGATCGAGCGTTTTCTGGCGCGCTTCTCCGACGCACGGATGGTCACCTACGATCCGATCTCGCTGTCGGCGATCGCGGATGCCCACCAGGAGACACACGGTCTCCGAGCATTGCCGCGCTTCCGCCTGGAGCGGGCAGAGGTCATCGTATCCCTCGGCGCCGACTTCCTCGGGGGTTGGATCTCTCCGGTCGAGCACACCAAGGCCTACCAGGCGGGACGCCGTCTCGACCGCCACGAGGGGGACTTTTCGCAGCACATCCAGCTCGAATCGAGAATGTCGCTGAGCGGCAGCAACGCCGATCGGCGGATTTCGATCCCGCCGGGCACGAGCGCGACAATCCTGGCCCACCTGGTAGACCGTGTGGCCCGCCACGCCGGAACGGCGCCTCCCTGGCAGGCACTCCCCGCCGCGCCGATCGAGGGCAGGTTGATCGAGGACCTGGCTCGAGCCTTGCTGAGTGCGCACCGCGGCCACGCCGTGGTTCTCTGCGGAGACAACGATTCCGACGCACAGCGTCTGACGAACTGTCTCAACGAAATGCTGGGTGGCTACGACTCCGGCCATGGACGAGCGCTGATCGACCTGGCGCGGCCTTCGCGCCAGAGGATCGGCTCCGATGCCGATCTACTGACGCTCATGACCGAGCTCGAAGAGGGAGCGGTCGACGCGTTGGTCGTGCGCGGCGCCAACCCGGTCTTCGACCTTCCCTTCGGCCCCGTCTTCGCCGAGCGGCTGCGGAACCTCTCGTTGGTGGTCAGCATCGGCGAACGCGTTGACGAGACCGCCCAGCACGCACACTTCGTCTGCCCGGAGCCACACTTTCTGGAGAGCTGGGGAGACTCGGAGCCCGCGGCCGGCGTCGTCGCGCTGCGCCAGCCGGTGTTGCGCTCGATGGGTGCCACCCGACCGCTGCTCGAGAGCCTGGCCGCGTGGCGCGGTGAGCGACGCAGCGCGCGCGACCAGATCCGCGACAGATGGTTCGCGGAGGTGTATCGAGGGGCACGCGATGCGGCGGGCTTCGAGGCGTTCTGGAACCAGACCCTGCACGACGGCTGCGCCGAGTCCGAAGCGACGGACGAGCTCGCTGGAGAATTCAGGAAATCGGCTCTGAGCCCTTCGCCCTCCGCTGCGCCCGATGCCCCGGCGCTGCCGGCGGAGCTGGTAGCCGAGGTCTACTCGTCGCCGCAGGTGCTCGACGGCAGGCACGGCCACAATCCCTGGCTCCTCGAGCTTCCCGATCCAATCGCCAAGACGACCTGGAGCAACTGCGCAGCGTTGGCGCCCGCCACCGCTCGGTCGCTGGGCGTGGCGACCGGAGACGAGCTGGAGATCGAGGCCGACGGGGGCGCGAAACTGCTGCTGCCGGTCGTGGTGCAGCCCGGCCAACATGTCAGCGCGGTCTCGGTGGCGCTCGGATGGGGGCGCGCAGGCACAGAGCGCTTCGCCGGCGTGGGACCGCAGTGGCTGGAGGGCGAGGCGACGGTGGCTCCCGGCGAGCGCGTAGGGACCAACGCGGCACCCTTGATGGTGGCCGGGACCGACGGAATCGCCTACAGCGGACTTCGAGTCAAGGTGCGCGCGACCGGAGTCAAGCGTTCCCTCGCTACCACCCAGCGACACCATACGCTTTTCGTTCCCGCAGGCCTCGCGCGGGCCGGCCACGAGCGGCGCCCGATCGTGCGTGAGACTACCCTCGGCGAACTGCGTCACGCCGTTCACGGTGCCGCGGAGCACACTCACCATGAACATCCCAGCCTCTATGCGGAGCATCCCAAGTCGCCCCATCACTGGGGCATGGCGATCGATCTGAGCCGCTGCACTGGCTGCTCGGCCTGCGTGGTGTCGTGCCAGGCCGAGAACAACATTCCTGTGGTCGGTCGCGACGAAGTGTTCCGCTCGCGCGAGATGCACTGGATGCGCATCGATCGCTACTACTCTGGAGACGGCGACGAGGTCGAAGTGGTGCACATGCCGATGCTCTGCCAGCACTGCGACAACGCTCCCTGTGAAAACGTCTGCCCGGTGCAGGCCACCGTGCAGAGCGCCGAAGGGCTGAATCAACAGGTCTACAACCGCTGCGTAGGGACCCGCTACTGCGCCAACAACTGCCCCTACAAGGTGCGGCGTTTCAACTGGTTCGACTACCCGCGCCAGGATCGTCTGCAGAATCTGGTGCTGAACCCGGATGTGACGGTTCGATCGCGCGGCGTCATGGAGAAGTGCAGCCTGTGCGTGCAGCGCATTCAGGAGGCCAAGGCGGCGGCGAAGATCGCCGGCAAGGCTCTCGATGATGGCGACATCACACCGGCCTGCGGGCAATCCTGCCCTGCGGGCGCGATAGTATTCGGAGATATGAACGATCCCGAGAGCCGCCTCTCCCGTCTCAAACAGGATCCGCGACACTACGCGGTTCTCGATGAGCTCGGGATCAAGCCGGTCGTTGGGTATCTGGCCAAGGTGAGGAATCGGACCGAGCCGGTGGGAACCGTGAACCATGTCTGAAGCAAGCAGCGAGCTGCGCCGTCCGCTGGTCGACGGCAACAAGTCGCCGGCCGCGGTCACCGAGGATATCTGCCGGCCGCTGGAGGGCCGCGCGGGTGCCCTGTGGTGGATCGCTTTCGTGATTGCTGCGTCGGTGCTCGCCGTCGGCGTCGCGGCGGTCGCCTATCTCTTTGCCACCGGTGTCGGCGTGTGGGGGCTGAACCGCACCGTGGGCTGGGGATTCGACATCACCAATTTCGTCTTCTGGGTCGGCATCGGCCACGCCGGCACGTTGATCTCCGCGGTACTCTTTCTCTTCCGCCAGCGCTGGAGGACTGCCGTCAACCGCTCCGCGGAGGCGATGACGATTTTCGCGGTGATGTGCGCCGGGCTCTTTCCTTTGATCCACATGGGACGCCCCTGGCTCGCCTTCTTCGTCTTCCCCTATCCGAACACTCGGGGCCCCCTGTGGATCAACTTCCGCTCCGCCCTGTGCTGGGATGTGTTCGCGATTTCTACCTACTTCTTGATTTCGCTCGGGTTCTGGTACATCGGCCTGGTTCCCGATCTGGCGACACTCAGAGACCGCGCGGCATCCAAGCTGAAGCGCGCGCTGTGCGGATTCTTCTCGCTGGGCTGGAACGGATCGACCAGAACCTGGCTGCGCTACGAAACCGTCTACCTGCTGCTGGCGGGACTGGCGACGCCGCTGGTGTTCTCGGTCCACACCATCGTCAGCATGGACTTCGCCACTTCGGTGATTCCCGGCTGGCACACCACGATCTTCCCGCCCTACTTCGTGTCGGGCGCGATCTTCTCCGGCCTGGCGATGGTGCTGACTCTGATGCTGATCGCGCGCAAGACGATGCATCTGGAGGACTACATCACCACACGCCACGTGTCGGCGATGTGCAAACTGATCATCGCGACCGGCGGGATCGTCGCGACGGCCTACGGGACGGAGTTCTTCATCGCCTGGTACTCGGGGAACGACTACGAGCTCTTCGTGTTCCTGAATCGAGCGCTCGGTCCCTATGCCTGGGCCTACTGGACGATGGTCTCCTGCAATGTGCTGGTGCCGCAGCTGTTCTGGTTCAAAGCGGTGCGTGGGAACCTGATGTTGGTTTGGGTCCTGTCGATCTTCATCAACATCGGGATGTGGTTCGAGCGATTCGTAATCATCGTCACCTCACTGCACCGGGACTTCCTGCCGTCGAGCTGGACCTACTACGTGCCGACCAAGATCGAGATCGCGACGCTGGTGGGGAGCTTTGGGCTCTTCTTTAGCCTGTTCCTGATCTTCTGTCGCTTCCTGCCGGTCGTCGCCATCGCGGAGATCAAGGGGGTGCTCAGCTTTGGGCGGTCGAGCAAGACTGGAGGAGAGGCATGAACCGAAGACTGGACGCGGTCTTCCAGAACGAAGGCGCAGTGCTCTCGGTGACCAGGGCGTGCCGGGAACGCGGCTACGAGATCATCGACGTCTATGCTCCCTATCCGGTCCATGGCTTGGACGCCGCCATGGGGCTGGAGCGATCGCGAATCCCGGTGGCGTGTTTTCTGCTGGGGATGGCGGGCGCCGCGGCGATGTTCTGGTTCCAGGTCTGGGCGTCGGCGATCGACTGGCCGGCGAACATCGGAGGCAAGCCGCTCAACTCGGCGCCGGCCTTCGTGCCGGTGACTTTCGAAACCGGAGTCCTGTGCGCCGGCCTCGGCACCATCCTGGTGCTGCTCATGGTCTGCCGGCTGCATCCCTTTCGGCGCGTGGAGCACGACGACGCGCGCTTGAGCGATGACCACTTTCTGGTCGCCATTCGACAGACCGATGCCGACCTGCATCCGGATATGGCGAAGGAGCTGTTCGAGGCCCACGGAGCGCTGGAGGTTCGAGAGGTGCCGCAGGAGGAAGGGCTATGAGAGGGGCCAGCGCAAGGAACATGGTGCTCTTCGCTGTGCTGGTACTGCTGGTGGCGGCGCACCGCGCCATGCCCAGCGATCCGACCAGGCGCAACCTGCATTTCATGCCGGAGATGGTGGACTCGCCGGCGTACGAGGCGCAGGCGCCGGCACCCGCGCTGCCTGGCGGTGGGCGGGTCGATCTGAGGCCGCCCGAGGGCAGCGTGGCACGGGGCTATCCGCCCTTTCCCTACCGGGCGACGGAGCAGGACGCGCAGCGCGCCGGAGTGGAGCTGACGAATCCGGAGGCGGCCGGCGATCCGGCAGTGTTGGCGCGCGGCGCGGCGGTGTTCGCGAACTTCTGCGCGACTTGCCATGGCGCATCGGGGACCGGTGACGGACCGGTGACGCGCCGCGGAGTCCCCCCGCCACCCTCGCTCCTGAGCGACCACGCACGAGCGATGGCCGACGGCTACCTCTACCACATCATCAGCGTCGGCCGGCGCAACATGGCTGGCTACGCGGCGCAGATCGAGAGGCACGATCGATGGAAGGTCGTGAGCCATGTCAGATCGTTGCAGCAGGCCACGGTGGCGAGATGAGCGTGACACCGACGGTGATCGAGCCCGAGACGATCCAGCGACACTTCGTCCCGGCGCCGGCGCTCACCAGGCGCCTGACGATCGCGGCGGTCCTGGCCGCGCTGGCGGCGCTGACCGGGATCCTCGCGGCGCCGGAGCGCACCTGGCCAGGGCTTCTGGTGGCAGCGGTCTACATGGCCGAGATCGGGCTCGGCGCGTTGCTCTTTCTGGCTACCCAGGCGGTCGCCAGCGGCGGCTGGTACGTCTGTTTCAAACGCGTACCGGAAGCGCTCGCCGCGACCCTCCCCTACGCCGGCGGCATTTTGCTGCTGACCATCGCCGGTGGTATGGGAACTCTCTACGAATGGTCACATGCCGATGTGATGGCTGCCGATCCCCTGCTCGGAAACAAGAGCGCCTGGCTCAACGTGCCCTTCTTCCTCGGCCGGACGGTGTTGGTGCTCGCGATCTGGACCGCCCTGGCGCTGGCGTTGGGCAGGGTGTCGCGACGGCAGGACGCGGAAGGCTCGCACGCGGGCAATCGCCGCACGGTGATACTGGGGGGGCTCTCTCTGGTGCTCATCGCGCCGACCTTCTCGATGGCCGCCTTCGACTGGCTGATGTCGCTCGAAGCGCATTGGTTCAGCACGCTCTATGCCGGATATCACTTCGCGCGCACCCTGATCTGCGGTCTGGCGACGATCACCATTGCGGTGATTCTGCTGCGCCGGGAAGGAGTGCTGCGGGGGGTCGTGAGTGACGAGCATCTCCACGATCTGGGGAAGCTGATGTTCGGGTTCACCTCGTTCTGGGCCTATCTCTGGTTCAGCCAGTACATGCTGATCTGGTATGGGAATCTCCCGGAAGAGGTTAGCCACTACCAAACGCGTCACGAGGGCGCCTGGGCGGTCGTCGCCGCGGCGAATGTGATCATCGGATGGGTCATCCCTTTCTTGATGTTGCTGCCCATGGCGGCGAAGCGCAGCGAAAGTCTGTTGCTGAAGGTCTCCGGACTGCTCCTGGTCGGCCATTGGGTCGATCTGTACCTCGCCGTCCAGGGCGCGCTCTCACCCGCGGCGCCTGCGCTAGGGATCTGGGAGCTGGTGACGATCGCCGGAGGCATCGCGGTGTTTCTGCTGGTCTTTCGGCGAGGTCTGGCGGCGACCGACCTGCTGCCGAGAGGTGACGCCTATCTGCGGGAGAGTCTCCACCATCATCAGTGATTCCCCGAGCTCACTGCCGCCCTATGGAGAAAGATCGATGGCCGTACCGGATCTGATCGACGTCAGACAAGAACGCATCCGCACTTTGCACTACACGTGGATCGCCTTCTTCGTGACCTTCTATGTGTGGTTCAACATGGCTCCTCTGGCCACCACCATGCTCAGCAGCATGGAGTGGCTGACCAGGGAGCACATCAAGGTACTGGCCATCTGCAACGTGGCCTTGACGATTCCTGCGCGCATCGTGATCGGGGCGCTGATCGATCGCTATGGACCGCGCATCGTCTTTTCTTCTCTGATGATCAGCATGTCGATACCGGCGCTCTTCTTCGCCTTTGGAAACAGCTTCATTCAGCTCTTGATCTCGCGGCTGGTGCTGGGATCGATCGGCGCCGGTTTCGTGATCGGCATTCGGATGGTGGCGCAGTGGTTTCCCAAGAGCATGGTCGGGCGTGCCGAGGGCTTCTACGCCGGCTGGGGGAACTTCGGATCGGCTGCAGCGGCGATGACGCTGCCATGGATCGGCTTGACCTTCTTCGCCGATCAGCTCGGACTCGGCGAGGATGGATGGCGTTGGGCGCTGGCCTTCAACGGACTGATCTCCCTGGTCTACGGCATCGCTTATCCCTTTCTGGTGCGCGACCTTCCCGGTGGAGAGAAGTTCCGCGGCACCGAGAAGACCGAGCCGATGACCGTGAGCTCGCAAGCCGACCTGGTTCGCTACCTGGCCTGGTCGTTCCCCCTGGTCGGCGCCATGGCGGTGCTCACCTGGCGAATCAGCAACGTGATGGTCGCAGACCAGCCGCTGCTCTCGGGCGCTCCCTTGTACGCGATCTACGCGATCCTGGCGGCCGTCTACGTGGCCCACGTCGCCAAGACATTGCAGGTAAACCTGCCGATCCTCAAGGCCGGCGTTCCGGAGAGCGAACGCTACCACTGGGGAAGTGTGGCCGCACTGAACAGCACCTACTTCGCCAACTTCGGGGCCGAGCTGGCTGTGGTATCGATGCTGCCGATGTTCTTCGAGACCACTTTCGCATCGCTGCGCGGAGCAGACGGTAGCTACCTCATGACGGCGACCTTGGCGGGGT
Source organism: uncultured Gemmatimonadota bacterium (assembly GCA_964490075.1). Classification (GTDB taxonomy): domain Bacteria; genus CAZBBK01. The sequence goes on from CAZBBK010000046.1 coordinate 41,925, forward strand.
TGATCGCATCGTCTTTCGCCTTCGTCAATCTCTTTGCGCGACCTCTGGGCGGCTTGCTCTCAGACACCATGAAGAACAGAAAAGCGACCATGCTGGTGTACATGGCCGGCATCACTCTGGGCTTCCTGGGCATGGCCAACATCGGCACCTATGCCGATGGCGCTGCCGCCGATGCGGCCACCATCGTGCCGATGTTCGATGGATTCTGGTGGCTCGGAGTCGCCGTGGCCATCACGATTCTCTGCTCGGTCTTTGTGCAAGGAGCCGAGGGAGCGACCTTCGCGATCATCCCGATGGTGAAGAAGGAAATGACGGGACAGATCGCTGGCATGGCCGGAGCCTACGGAAACGTGGGTGCTGTTTGCTACCTGGTGCTCTACTCTCTGGTGGACGCCAAGACCTTCTTCTACGCCATTGCCGTGGGCGCGTTTTTGAGCCTGATCTACTGCTGGATCGCACTCGAGGAGCCGAAAGATGCGTTCTCTGAAGAGATTTGAGCGAGGGATCATGAGCAACAGATCGCCACTCGCAAGACTGATGCTGCTGGTTCCGCTCTGTTTCGCGGCGTGCGCACCGCCGGGTGCCTCCGATCCCGACATGGTGCATCTGTTGCTGCCGGAAGGCAATGCCGAGGCTGGCCGCAAGGCGCTCGCGGACCTGCGATGTGTCGCCTGTCACACGGTTCGCGGAGAGGATGCGCTTGCCGAGCTCTCGAAGGGACAGCCGGGCCCGATGCTCGGGGGCAGCGAGATGGCGGGCCTCTCCCGCGGTGCTCTGGCGACCGCACTGATCGCGCCCGCCCACGTCAACGCGGAGGTCGTCGAACTGTGGACCGACTGGTCGGATCGACAACGCGTTTGGCTGGGACCGGGGCACCAGTTCGACGGCGGTGCGCTCGACGCGGAGATGGAGCGATCGCGGATGCGCGACTACCGCTCGGTGATGACGGTGCAGCAGCTCTGCGATCTGGTCGCCTTTCTGCAGCAGGTGAGCGCGGCGCCCAAGTAGAAGGGGCGACTTCCCCATAATCCGCCACCCAATTCGTGACCGGGTCGTGCGGATCTTGGCCCCAGTCGAGGCGCCGCGCCGCGCCGATTCAGCTGCGAGCGACTCCGAGTCGCTCGTCTGCCGCAATCGGCGCCCAGGGGGCGGCCGAAGGGCCGCCATCTGGCGTCTTGAGCGTAGGCGCAGTAGAGCTACGTTGAGCATCAGATCGGTGCGATCAACGAAGGACAAGGCCAAGAGGCGCATAGCGAATCGCGAATTGGGTGGCGGATTATGGGAAGCCGCCGTGCAGGAATCTGTTGGGCACGAAGCAGAATCCACCTTCGATTCTACGCACCCGCTCGGGTAGAACGGGTCCGCGGTGGGGACGGTTGCGGCGGGGTTCAGGCATTGGCCGGTCGGGTCCCGTAGTGAGGGTCCATCGATGCGAATCGTGGGACACCGGTGGTGGTGGAGCCGGTAGACCTCGGGGATGTAGAAGAGAAGCGGCTTGAGTGTCGGTTTCTCGGCGGGGTAGAGCCCAATCGGTTTGGCGTGCAGGTGTCGCTTGTATCTTCCGTTGACCTGGTTGCACCACGTGGCGAGCTGTCGATGGAGATCGGCGGGATCGTCGAAGGTACGACCGGCGTAGAAGTCGTTCTCGATGTAGTGAGAAGGCCGCTCGATACGAGCCGAACGGTTTGCATCGCCAACTTCATGAGCCCGAAACACGAAGTCGAACCGATCGGCAAAGGCCTTCATCAGCTCTCGTGCAGCTCCCTCAGGCGCCGGGCCTCCTCGATCGCCGAGCGCCGCCCCGATCCCTCCGGACGCGCGGCGAGCAAGAGTGCCTCGGGCTCTCCAAGTTCCAGCTCGATGGCGCGGACCGTGTCAGGGTCGCGTCACTCCGCTCGGCCGCACCGGGTCGGTGGCGACGGATTTCCGGGT